>JBAMLY010000001.1:0-66458 GCA_039794045.1 Candidatus Micrarchaeia archaeon
GGTTGGCCCACCTCCCCGCTTGCCAAAGCCTGCCAAAAAACATTTTTCGCGCGCCAGTAATAAGCGCGGGCAGTAAAGCAATGCATTCGCTTGCTGTCCTGGTTTTAGCCGCGTTTTGGTGGCGTGCGCTCTAAACCGCTTAACTTCCACAGGAAGTAAGCAGCGTAAACCGCGAAAGCCAGCGAGAGAACGTAAACGAGTGCTTCAAGAGAGTACGCGCCAAAAGAATACCCTACGAGTTGCAAGACGAACAATACGAGGCAAGCAGCTAAAACTACTTCAATTGCTTTGTCTAACTTCATTTCCTTTCTCCCCCGAAATTTCCTCTTGGCTTGGGAATCTTTAGTTCAGGGTAGGCGTCGTTTGCCACCTCCACTGAAACGAAGGGCGGAAAACCCCCGTGCTCTAATACCCTGGAGTAAAAGAAGCGCTTGCCTTCTTTAATGTTTTGCGCACCAGCAGCACGCTCGATTTCCTCGTCCACGTGGGACTCGCGCGCAGCAGCAAGCATTTCCGTCACGCGCGCGGCAGACTTTCTGTGAGGAAAGCGTGAAAGAAACTCTTCAGCTAACGCGTTCACGCCAAGCAGCGAACCAGTCTTCCTGTAGAGAGTAAAATGAATTCCCACCAAGCCAACGAAGGCCTCCTTGCGCTCGCCTTCAAGCGAAGCCTTTTTCACCACCGTCCACTCGGGCAAACTCGAAGCAAGCCGCACTTCGTTCTTTGAATGCTTTCCAGAAAAAACTGGGGCGTCGAAAGGCAGAACGCGGTCGAACACTTTTTTGACGTAGAAAGCCAAGGCAATGGCGCGGAAAGCCTTGCGCTGGCACTCGTACTTCTTGCGTTCGTCGTCCTCCACTTCCCGTGGCGGAACTGTTACAGCTGCTTCCAGCGAAGCTTCAAGCCTGGCCGGCTTCAGGGAAGAAAAAAAGTCTTCCAAGCCGTTTGCGCGAACGCCTTCGGCTAGCCGCGACAACTTCCCGCACTCTATTGGCGCGTACTCGAATTCTTTTAAGGCGACGAGCTCTAACGCGCGAGACAACAACGAAGCCAGCCCGCGCTCGTCCGCTCCAGACAATTTCTCGAAAGCAGGAAAGTCTGGAAAAGCAGAAGCAAACAACACGAATTCTTCCATGAAACTCGCTTTTATTCTTTCTTGGCTTGCCTTAAGACGTCCACCACCTTGTTGGCGGCAACGCCTACTTGCGTGGAAAGAGAGTACGCACCGCCGGCCACTACTGCCCCGCAAGCCCGGCACTCCCACAAAGAGTTGGCCTTGCGTTTCACGGCTTTCTTGCCGCACTTTGGGCACTCGTACTTGACGCGCGACTGCTTCAAAACCTCTGCTTCAGCTTTCCTTATCCTGACTCCATACCTTGAACTCATTCCTGCATCAACTCACTTAAACTAGTACAGCAAGTTCGCCGAACTTGCCTAACGCAATGTCCAGTAACTCCATCATTTCGCGCTTTGAAAAACCAGCGCGTCCGCTCTTCTGGCCAGCTACCATGAACTGGCCATCACAAACAGCTATAGTTAGCCGCCCGTCTGAAGCAACTTCTTCTTCCTCGGTGGCGTCCACCACGATCTTGCCAGAAATCTTTTCGAAGGTAACCGTCAAAACCTTGTTGAGCAACGGAAGAGGAGAAACGCGGTTTTCCCTGTCCACTACGCCCTCGCTTTCACTATTGCCCGGCGAGTAAGAAGGAAGCTTCGTGCAACTCAAAGCCGCCATCGCAGCCAAGGCCGCAGCATCAGTCAAGTTGCCGCAGTGATCCAAAACGTATAAGTCAACGAAGACTCCCCACACTTTGCCGTCTGGAAGCGCGAGCTTAGCCAAGTCAATTGTGCCCGCCGCCCTAATACCGCGGTCCACCACGCGAGCCAACTCAATTGAGTCCTCGTTGGGCGGGCCCGCAGTAAAGCCAGGGTGCGCAAGCGGAGCGAACTCCGCGTTCACCGACAAAACGCCTTCCCCCGGCCTGTCCGAGAAAGGCTCTACGGCGTCAACCTTCACGCCGGCAAGCACTTTAGTGTCGCCAACAAAAGCGATAGCGCTTCCCTCGCAGTTAGAGTAAACGCTTTTCTCTACCTTAATCGGCCGGTACTGAAGCATTTGGCGCCCGTCAGCGCGCCTTCCGTGAGCCATCAAGTCCTTAACGTAAGCCTCTTTAACCTCGTCCAAAATCACTTAAACCACCCTATTCTCCTTCTTCTACTTCGGCGCGCGAGTACTTCTCCACTAGGGCAGCTACTTGTTTTTCGCGCACGGCCTTCGCCGCCTCAAAAATCATGTCCAACGCGTTAGAAACCTCTTCGCGAGTAAGCTTTCCATCCATCTGGTAAAGCAAAACCTCGCCAGTGCGAAGCGAAACAATGGCAGGCATGTCTGACTCGCCGTAATTGTCTTCAAGCTTGTCCAAGTCAACCACTTGCTCGCCGTCAATCTTTCCAACAGAAACGCCCTGCACCAAGTCCTTGACTGGAATTCCCGCGTCCACCAACGCCACGCTCGCAGCAGTAATAGCGGCAACGCGCGTCCCCCCATCACTCTGGAGAACCTCCATGTCAATGTCTATCGCAGTCTTCGGAAAACGCTCCACTAAAACATTGTTCTCGAAAACGTGTTTTGCAACCTTACTGATTTCTATGCTGCGGCGGTTGGGGCCACTGCGCCCGTGCTCTTCAAGCGACGAAAACGGCGCCATCACGTACCGCGCGTTAATAATAGCCTTGTACGGGTCAGTCAAGTGCTTCGGAAAAACCTCTCGCGGCCCGTAAACGCCAACAAGAATGCGGTTGTTGCCCCACTCTATCAAGGCAGAACCATTAGCTTGCCTGAGCACGCCAGCCGTTATCTTTAAGTTCCTCAAATCCATTTTGCCGCGGCCGCTCAAGCGCTTGCCGTCAATAAAAAGCTTTGGCTTGTTCAATGCAGAACCCATACTTTAATCACTTCCTGAAACCATTACCGGAAGCGGCTTCCGCCCGCAAGAACGCTTGAATGCGGTCCGTCAAGCCAGAAGTGTGCGCTTCCCTGCAAATCTTCATTATCGCAAGCGACGCCAAATGAGAATTGCCTCCCTTCAAGTAAATCCTTCCATTCTTTCCAACGAAAATTTCGGAGCCAGTCGCTTCCTGCAACATTTGAAGCATGCTGCCGTTCCGCCCTATAACGCGTGGAACCTTGACGCTCTCAATCTCAAGAATTTCTCCACCCACGAGCCGGCGCGGCTCAACGACCATGGCGTTGTTCACTTCGTCTACAGCCATTATCTTCACGGAAACAACGTCGCCAACGCGAAACTCTTCTCGCGTGTCCTTCGTGCTCAGCTTTCCCTCGTAAGGAGAATTCAAGTCAATAACGTAACCACTAAACAACTCTTCCTTCACTATGCCAACCACGTAATCGCCGTAGTTAGGCACGTACTTCCCCTTCAAAGGAATTACTTTATCGCCGGAAAACAAGCTCAGAACAGAAGCAAAAGTCTTTCCACCCTCAACGAAAGTGCCCTCCGCCCGCAACGGCTTGTCCAAAACCATTTCACCAGGCAAAACAATCCTCTTATCCATTTCAAACCACTTCACTCAAACCATTCAAAAAATCAATTCAAAACCCTTGACTGAACCTGGCCACTCGTCAGGCGGTTCAACCGGTCGTACAACTCTGACTGAACGCCGGCAGGAATTTCAACCACGCAAACAAGCGAGCCGTCATTCGCCCACTCCTCCCGCTGAATGCCGTACTCCTTCAGCACTCCGTAAGCGCGCGCCGAAAAAACTGCGGGAACCTTGACTGCCAAGCGCACTTTCTCCAAGCTTATCGGAATAATTTCCCTAATCTTTTCAATGACTGCGCCAACCTGTTCCTCGGCTGGCTTGAACGCGTCAACGTGAACCTTCGCCTGCTCCATTGCCGCTTCAATGCGCTGAGGTGGGTGAGGAAGCTTGTCGCGCGGGTTGACGCAGTTGCGCGCAATCCAGTTTATTATCTTGAGCCTCTTCTCCTCCAACAACTTACGGCGTTGTTCAGTGGTAAGCTGAACCTCGCCGTCACGAAAAATCACTTCAGCTACCTTGAAAACGTCCGTGGTCCCAAACGCCTTCATCAAAGCAGTTGAAGTCTGCCTGTCGCCCTTGCGGGCGTCCTTGAAAACCTCTTCAGCGACCAACACGTTGTTCAAGTCCTTCTTAGCGCCAGTCTTGTAATCGTAAGCCAGCCTCGCGTCCACCAACAACTCGAACTTCTCGCCTCCCTTCTCCAACCGAGCAATAATAGTGTTCTCAATACCTGCCATCTCGTCACTTCTCTGAAATCAAAGCAGAAACCTCGCCACGCGAAAGCAACCGCGTCCTCTTGCCAGCTTTTTCAACGAAAGCAATGTCTACGTTGCTGGAAGAAAGCTTTTCCTCCACCGCCTTCCGCAAAGCCCTCAAAGCAAGCTTTGCAGCCTCCTGCATGGAAAGCCCTTCCTCGTACTCTTTCTCGAAAAACTCTTCCACTACCTTCTTGCCAGACCCAATCGCGGTCGCCTTGTACTCGAAAAGCGCGCCGCTTGGGTCAGTTTCAAACAACCGCGCCGCCTCACTGGACACTCCAGCCAACAACAACGAAACCCCGTAAGGCCTCACACCAGCATACTGAGTGAAAAACTGTATATGGTCCCCCACTCTCTTGGAAAGAAGCTCCACAGGAATATCTTCGTCGAACGTCAAACGGTGCTTCTGCGCCTCAACCCTCGCAAATTCAACGAGCTTGCGCGCGTCAGCCACCAGCCCAGAAGAAGCAGTCGCAATGTGCTGGTCAATCTGAAAAATCTTCTCGTGAGAGTCCCCAACCACTAACGGGCTGGAAATGCGCTTGTGCGCCACGAGAACAACGCCATCCTTGTTTACCACGCCAGCACTAGTACTGCCAGTGCGCACTGCCTCGCGCGCGTACTCCACTTGAAAAAGCCTGCCATCAGGCGAGAACACCGTGATAGCGCGGTCGTAAGCACTTTGTTGCGGCGGATACATTTTCAACCAGCCTCCCAATTTTTGCTTGTCCGAGCAAAAACTTGACTTGAAAACCAACTCGACCAGAAAACACAAAGAAGCGGTTCAGGAGCCGCTCAACGGCGGGCGTCTTGAAACCGAGAACTTCCCTTTATTTTTCCAGCAATTATTTTGTCGGGCTTCATTTATAAAACTGCTTTTCCGAGCCCCGCCCAGCGAAGCCAGTGCCCGCCACCGACCCGCTCACGCGCGAAACGCGCAAAGCAACTCCCTCACCACCAAAAAAACGCTTTAAAGCCAAAGCCGCAACCACGCCCTCCAACTCGGAAGCCGCGCACTTCAATAACAACTCTTGCCTGCCAGCGTCAAACCCCTTCAATTGCACCGCCGCACGAGAAGCCCCGAACTCGCCAAGCAACTGGAAAACCGCTTCGTAAACCAAGCGCTTCGCGAGAACCTCGTCAAACTCCTTGCGCGCAAACAAGCGAACAACCAAGTAACGCTTCTTCTCCCTCACTGCAAGCCACCCAAAACCTCTTCCGCAACAAAGCCGACCGCTGCAGACGCTTGCTCGCGCGACAAGCCAACCAAGAAACCAATCGCGGCAACTTCCCGTGGAGACTTCAAGTCAAACTCGTCCTCAGCACGCGAAGTGAAAACAAAAGGAACACCGCGCTTGACACACCGACGCAAGAAAAAACGCAGTTGATTCAACGCCTTCGCGCGGTTCACGAAACTCGCGTGCAGCAGCGGACGCAACGGAATTTCGAAGACGCGCTTCTTGTCCTTCGCAGCAGCGAGGAGCTCGTCGTCCTTGTAATAATAAGGAAAGCGAGTAGGGTTAAGCAAGGCAAAGCGGCCCCGCCTGCACGCCTCAACCAACAAACTCAAGTTCTCCGACTCGACAATCACGAGCTCATTGTCCTCCCGCGTGGGAACGTCCACGCTCTTCCTTAAACTCACGACGCGCGCAGCTATTGCTTTGGAAAAACCGAGCTCCACCGCCTTCGAGACAAGCTTGGCGTCCGCAACGCATAAGTCGTAGTAATTCATGAAAACCCAAAAGAAATAAAATAAAAAGAAGAATAAAAACGAGTTACTTCTTCGCCGTCACCGCTTCTCCTGCCGCAGTTGCCGCGGGTGCGGCGGGCTTGGCTTGCGAGCGGGCTGGCTTTGAAGAGCAGTTGTTTTTGAGGACGACTTCGTAGAACGTGTTTTGACCGTCTTCTCCAACATAGTACGAGCCGACGACGTCGAGGTTAGGGTACCTGCGCGCGACTTTTTGTTCAGCGAACCACTGCCAGGACTTGCTTGGGTTTTCGCGCTTGCGGTTGCGGCCCGGCTTTCTTCCCTGGTCTGCTTTCTTGCGGACGCGCTTGCCTTTCTTCACGCGAACGCGGGCAACCACGAATTCCTTCTTGGCTTTGAAGCCGAGGCTCCTCGCTCGCGCTATGTTGGTTGGCTTCTCAATGCGAGTGATTACTGGTTGGTTGCGCCACACTGAAAGGCGGGCGCGGTATTCTGGCGCGCGTTCCTTGTATTGTTGCTGAAAAGTTTTTTGCACGTACTTATACATTCCCATCTTGTTTATCACCAGTTAACGCGTTCAGGGCCGCGCTGCTTGCCGGGCGCCCGCAGCGTCGTTATCTTCCTACATCCGCGAAAAAAATTATTCCCCGAACTGTTTTTTGGCTCGGGCAGGGTTTTGTTCTGACTTGAACTCCTTTCTTTTCTTCGTGTTCGTCCAGCAGTCCTTGCAGATTACGCGGCGAATTGTTTTGGCGACGGTGCGCGAGCTCTTAATGCAGGCGCGGCACACTTTCCTGCCACAGTAATCGCAGGCTTCTATGACGTGAGCGTCAGAACCACATCTTTCGCACTTCATTATTCAACCAACTCTCTTCATGAAAAGAAAAAACTTGAAAAAAAATTGGAAAAAGCTTTTCCTACTTTTGCAGCACTATCTCGACGGAAGTAACCTTCGTAGCGCGTCCGTCCATTGAGGTGACGTCCTCAGTTGAAACGTTGACCGACTTTATTTGCAGGGCTGGAAAGAAACGGTTTTTCACTATTTCTTCCACGTCGAAGGCAGTGCTTATAGATCGCCCGCGCGCCTTGAGTTTGACTTCAGGCGAGCCAGTGTTGAACTGCGTTACGGCGGCTAAAACGTATGCCATTGTGTTCTTTTTGCCGACGTAAATCGTGTTTGGATCACGTGGGCCCACCTCGTGGCGTGGCACGCGCTGCATTGGCTGCCCTACAGGCTGTTCTTGTTCCATTGGTTGCTCCATGTTTTTCCACCCTTTTTCGCTTGTTTTGTGTTAATAGTTTTCCAGTGAACTTTCTGAATAACAGAATTGTTTTGAGTGCAAGCAAATAATAATATTTGGTTGCCTAAAACCATCGTGGTCGCAATTGGTTAGAGTGAAAATAATTAAAAACGGCTCGCAGGAAGAACGAGTCTTGCGGCGCGCGCGCACGGTAGCGCAAGCGATTGCTTTGCTTGGCTTGAACAAGGAAACACTCGTCCCAAAACTCAACGGCGAGGTTTGCTCTCTCTCTGAAGAGCTCGGCGACGAAGATGAAATCGAATTAATTCACATCATTTACGGTGGGTAACTTTGCACGGCCACGCGATAGCACACGAAATAATTGAGAAAGCAAGAAAAAAAGGAGAGCCAAAAGCAATCGAAGTAGAAGTAGGCGAACTCTCCACCATCACACCCTCAGAGTTAATGAAGTCATTGAAGCAGCACGTTAACTGGAAGGTCCGCATTTTCTACAGGAAAGGCGTCGTAGCCTGCGCGTGCGGCTTCAAAGGCAAGCCAAAAATACTGGCGCGGGAACACGACTTAGTGTTGTTTGCTTGCCCGAAGTGCGGCGCGGCCCCACAAGCAGTGAAAGGAAATTCAGTGTTCCTCAAGAAAGTGACGCTTGACGCCACGCCAACTTTCTTGGCCGTCGGAAACCCCTTGCTGGAAGGAGACTCGCTTGCGCTCGCGGCCTGCAAGCGCGCTTCAAAAAAAAGCAGTGCTTCCTTTGTTTTCTGCGAGAGCTTGGACGACTTGATGGAAGAACTCTCTGCAAGGGGAGGCAAAAAAATAGTCGTTGACGCCGCCAAAGGAATAAGCAAGCCACGCCTCGTTAAACTAAAGGCGCTGAAGGCAGAGCCAGTTGTTGGAGCGCACTCCTTCGACGCTGGCTTCTTTCTCCGCTTGGCTGAAGCCGCAGGAGCCGCGCGCGGCGTGAAAGTGCTTGCCTTGCCTGAAAACTCTTCCTTAGACGATGCCGTGCACGCGGTTTTAAAAGCTGCGGGCGGAAAGCACCCCAAAAAGCGCTAGACCCTCTGCTTAAAAGAAGGCTTTCTCAGCTTCCTTCTCTCTTTTCTCTTCCGTCGCAGTTTCTTGCTCTTCAGCAAACCAGTTCACCTACTTGATTTTATTGAGTTTCAACTCTAAAAAGTGCGCGGCACAAGAAAAGCACGGGTCGTAAGCGCGCACGAGCTTCTCTATCTCTGCAACAAGTTTTTGCTTCGGCAAAGAGCGCCGAACTTGGTTCGGTGGCCCACCCGCCCGCTGAGCAGACGCTGAAGCTATCAATTCTCGCAGCAGCGCCTTCAAGTCTTCCTCGATGTTGCGAACGTTTTGCTGCGTAGGAGTAATAATTCTAGCATCGCGCACCATGCCGCGCTCGTCCAAAGAGTACTCGTGGTAAAGCACGCCGCGAGGTGCCTCGCTCAAAGCGCGTCCAGTAGCCTTCCTGAACTCCAGCGCGTGCAATGGCTCGACGCGAATTTTGGGAATGAGTTCCTCAATCAATTCAGTTGCTTCGTCAAGAAAGTGAACTAATTCAATTGCTTGAGCGAAGTTGTTCGCAAAAGGAGTAAAGCTCGGAAAACGAATGCTTGACTCTAGAGCCACTTCCCTCGCATCGTCAGACAAGAAAGAGAAATTGTTGTTTACGCGCGCCAGAGCACCGGTCAAGTAAGGCTTGCCGCCGAAAGCGTGTTTTTTGGCAGTGGAACCATCTACCACTTCCTCTGAAACTTCCTCGAAAAACTTTTTGCCGCTCGCCTTCCAAGTCTTTGCGTTCCTGCCAAACGAGTTCAACACTACTTCCTTTCCACTCACCAAATAGTTTTTCAGCGAAAAGTATTGCGTGCGCCTCTCGAACGCAGGGTAATCAAGAGAGCCAAACAAGCGAGCGGTTTCCACGGCGTCAGCTTTAGCGTTCTTGACAGAGTCAAGCAGCGCTTCAAGCCTCGCTTTTGTTGGAACGCTCCTGAAACCACCCACCGCCGCAGTCACAGCATTTATTTCTCGCCCGCCCACCGACAAGCAAAGCTCGGTCGAAACTCGCTTCAACGCCATGGCTCGCTTGAAGTCAGCAGGCCGAGCCGGCGCCATTTCAATAGCGCTAGCAAAGCCAAGGTAGTCAGGCAACGCCAGAAAATACAAGTGAAGCGCGTGACTTGAAATTATTTGCGCTATTTGAAGGAGCTCGCGCAACTTCAAAGACTGCTCTGAAACACTGAGCCCGAGCGCGTCTTCGACCGCGTTAATCGCGGTTACTTGGTGGGCTTGAGAACAAAAACCGCAAATGCGCGCGGCAGTAATCGGTATTTCAGTGCAAGAATGCCCTCTCACAAGCGACTCAAAAAAACGCGCGCCTTCAGTGACGTCAAGCTTTACATCTTTCACTTCGTTCTTGGAAATAGTCACCACCAAACGCGCGTGACCCTCTATCTTGGAAAGCTTTTCAATCCTTATTTCAGTCATTTAATCCAGCCCTTTAAACGGCAATAGTCTTTGAAGCGCTTCGAGCGCCCAGCAAAACGAATTATTTTCTGTTTTACTTGCTCTTCACTCAACCCACAATTACGCAGCACTAGCTCAAAAGCTTCAAGGTTAGCATCGTCGAAAGGCCCGCGGCAATTCTCGCAAGGCATGTTGTGCGAAGGACACAAAGCATTGCATCCCCCCGCGCTGACAGGACCCATGCAAGGAATCCCCTTGTCAAGAAAACACGCGTTCTCTTTAATCTTGCACTCCATGCAAACTGAAACGTATTTCGGCTTCGGAGTCTTTCCGTGCACTAAGTCCTTCAAGACGCGATGCAACTCCGTGCGCTCCACAGGACAACCCCGCAAATAATAGTCGACTACAACGAACTCGTCTATTGGGCGCGGGCTCACCGCATTTAATTCCCTTGCCTTGCCACCGAAAGCCAGGCGCTCAACTTCACCCTCGTCCAAAAAAGACTTCTGAGCTGGAATGCCGCCATCGCAAGAACAAGAACCCAAGGCAACCAAGAACTTAGAGCCCTCGCGCACGAGCTTCAATTCCTTCTCGTGCTCTCTCCGCAAAACCCCGCCTTCAACGAAAGCCACGTCCAAGCCCTCAACGCCCCCTCCTTCCTCATTAGTCAAAGCAAATTCCTTGAACTCGACTCGCTCGCAAACCTCTGGAAAGTCTTCAAGCTTCAACAACTGCAGTTGGCACCCGAAGCACCCACCGAAACCGAACACACCCGCCACGAGCTTGCCGTTGCTTGCCGCTTTATTCATTTGACTTCCTCACTCCGCAGACAACTTCTTTCTCTCAGCAAAAGAAAAAACAGGGCCGTCAACGCAAACGTACCTGCCGTGAACCATGCAGTGCCCGCACTTGCCTACCCCGCAGTGCATCAACCTCTCAAGAGAAACGAAAACATTGTCAGCCTTCATTCCACGCGAAACCAGTTGCTCGGCAACCACGTCCATCATTTTAGGCGGCCCACACAAGAACGCAGCCGAAGCAAAAGACGAGGGAGGCTTTGCTGAAAGAGCAGACGAAACAAAGCCAACACAGCCAGTCCACCCCACGCAAGAAACGTCCACCGACTTTACCACGCGCACTCCCTCCTCGCTCCATTTCCTCAAGTCATCCTCAAAGAGAAAGTCGGAAGGAGAATGCGCTCCGTAATACAAGAAAACCTCGTCGAAGAGCTTCAAGTGAACACTGCACGCAATCGCAGAACGCAAGGAAGCCATTCCAAACCCCCCCGCAACGAAGACAACGCTTTTCCCCTTGAAAGCACTCAAAGGATAACCTTTCCCAAAAGGACCACGCAAGCCAACCTCGCTTCCAACACCCAAGGAATGCAGAGCACGAGACACGTTGCCTACAGCCTTGACAGTAACCCATAAGCCCTCGTGCGGCGCGCTAGAAACAGAGAAAGGCGCCTCGCCAAAGCCAGGCACGGAAACCTCCACAAACTGCCCAGGAGAAAAAGAAAAAACTCGCTCGTCGCGCGGCGACTTGAACTTCAACTCGAAAGTCTTCAAACCGCCTGCTTCAACGCGAACCGAGGAAACAACACAAGACAATGGCAGAAACGAGTTCCTCACCTTCTCTCACCAGTCTTGAAAGCATAGTCAGCCGCGCTCACACTAGTTGGACACACTGCAGCGCACCTGCCACACCCAGTGCAAGCGTTGAAGCCGAATTCCTTCTCGTACCACGAAAACTTGTGTTGAATGCGGCAACGAGTACGCTCTACTTGCCCAGCGCGAAAAACAAAGCCGCCAGCCACTCGAGTAAAGCCAGTAAAAGGACACCCACTCCAACGCCGCGCCCGCTGACCCCTAACCCCACTCAAGTCAAGCTCGTCTTCCACGTCAAAGCACGTGCACGTCGGGCAAATCGTGGTACACATCCCGCAACTCAAGCACTTTTCAGCCCAGTCCTGCCAATGAAAAACAATGTCTGGAGCAGCGCCCAACTTCTTCAAGTCAGCTTTTCTCTTGCACGCAACTTGAACCAAGGGCTCCTCGCTGGACTCCCGCAACACGTGCATCGCGGCGCTCACCATCTGCTCGCCCTTGAAAGAATGAACTTCAACGAGCCACTCCTCGCCAGCATCCACGAGAAACAAGTCAGCGCCAGCACGCGCGTTGCGAGTGCCCATAGAGTCACAAAAACAATTCTTTGAAGGAACCACGCAATTCATTCCAATCAAGGCAGTCTTGCTCCTGCGATTCAAGTAATACTTGTCTTCAAAACCCCGAGAAAAAAACGCGTCTGTAACCGCAATCGCGGCCAAGTCGCAGGGGCGAACACCGAAAATCACTTGCTCGAAGTCACTGGAAACAGATTTCGTGACCGCGCCCTCTCCACCCAAAGAAAACTCGAGGAGCGGCTCGTGAGGAGGAAGCAAGAACTTCTTGTGCGAGTAATAAGTATTATGAGCAGTGAAAACCTCTTTTCCTGGCCTCCACAAAGAAAACTTGGTGACGCCGCCTTCCCTCGCGGGAGCAATAACTTGCCTCGGCGTAGGCGAAACACGCAACGCGCTCAAGAACTCTTTGACTCTGCGTTTTTCTAGTGCGAGCATGAAAACCAATCTCGTTCGTTACTGCGCAACAAAATAAATAAGTAATGCTGGCTCCCACTGCAGTCGCTTTCCAGCAAAGCCGCCCAGCCAAACCTACCCCGCTTTCCTGGAGAGCAACGCCGCACCCGCCTCAAACCAGCGAAGGCGATGCAACGCGAAAACAATCATTGCCACGCCAGCCACGAGCCCAGCAACCACGTAGAAAGCGCTCGCGTAACGCGCTGCTACCAAGCCAAGCCAAGCAAGCAAGAAAGCACGCGGCAGAGTCCCAACGAAAGTAAAAACCACGAACTGCTTCAAGTCAAACTTGAGGACGCCGCTAGCTATAGAGAAAACCTTGTAAGGAATGAAAGGAATCAAGCGCGCAACTAGTATAGCGACTCCCCCGTACCTTGCAAACTTTTGTTCAGCGCGCTCCACTCTCTCAGGAGTGACGAGCAAGTAAGGCCCAACGCGTTTCACCACCGGGCGCCCGCCCCAAAAACCGATTCCATAACCAATCACCGAGCCAAGAGTGGAACCAAGGGCTCCCCATAACGCGACAGTCAAAGGATCAAAGCCAAGCGCTCCCGCAGTCACTAGGACGAGCTCCGAAGGAATGGGGACGAAAGAAGACTCCAAGAACATGCCGAGAGCAATGCCGAAACCACCAAAAGAAGCCATGAAGCCGTTTGCAGTGCTCACACCCCACTCCTGAAAGCCCTTGAAAACGCTGAAGAAAAAGTCTATCATAACAACTCGCCACAAAAAAGAAGAAAAAAGAAAAAAGTTATTGGCAAGCACCTGAAGACGCGGCAGGAACGGAAGCGTTCACTTCCGCGCTGCACTCGGCTGGCGGCTTATTAAAAGCACTGCAAATCGCGTCCTTGAAAGCTGACGCCGAGCGCGCGCCCTCGTACTGCACGCCATTGATTACCAGCGTAGGCGAACCAACCACGCCGAACTCTTCATCCAAGCTTTGCTCGGCCTTCAACAAAGATTCTGCCTCGCTTTCAAAGCACTTCGTCACGTTTTCAACGTCAATGCCCGCCGCCTTGGCAGCGTCCTTCCAACACGACTCAATGTTTTGCAGCGAGCACTTAGTGTTCACGTAATTATTGTATTCAAGCCACTTGCTTTCCTGGTACTTCCAAATGCAGAGCTGGCGCACGTCCTCCCTGACCTCGTTTATTCCGTGCATGGAGCAAAGAGTCCCGTTAGCGATGCAGTAGTCCGCGGCGTTACAACGGTTGCCAGCGCAGTAGTCAGAGTAAATCACGAACCTAGGCTCTACTTTAACCGCGGAAGCAAGCGCCTTCGCAACAGGATACATTATCTGCTGTGCCTGGCTACCATAAGGACAGAAGCTCATCACAAATAGCTTGACGTCAGGCTTGTCCGACTTCGGTATTTCCGCTGGCTTGGAAGGCGTGGGCGTCGGAAGCTCCAGCTTCTTGTTCAAGTCGAAAGCAGTGCCAACCAGCAAAGTGTTTCCGTCAAACGAAACATACGCCTCGGCAGGCTGCAGCGTCTCGTTGCCCTGCATTATTTTGAAGGAAATCACGTACATTCCTGATTTCTCGCTGACATTAGACAACACCGCAGTCAAGCCGCGCGGCGACAAGAAGTTGTCGTTAATATAAGCAATCGCCTTCGCTGAAGCAGCTTCCTGAGAAATCTTGCTTTGCGCCGCTAATGCAACCGCGGAGCTCGCACTGGAATTGTATTGCAATGCTGCCGGCGCAGGCGCCGAAAGCGCAGCGAAAGCAAAGCCGATGACTATTCCTGCCACGAGGGCGGTCGCAATAAAAATCAATGCCTTGTTGGAGACTCCCTTTGCTGGAGCGGAAACAGCATGCTCGTGCAGCCCACGGTGAGACTCTGAGTGCTCTGCATGGTGCGTCTCATGGTGCGCTTCGTGCTCGTGATGATGTTCTTCAGTCAACCAAACCACCTTCAACTAACTTGTTTGCTTTACAACTAGTAACATTAATGTTTTGCTTTACAAAATATAAAGGTATCATTAAGTGTAAAAAGTATCAGTGAGAAGCGCTTGAGGCGAACTAATTCAATGTCTTTCGTTCACTGCACGAAATGCGGGAAACGCGCGGTAGCCGACGTAGAGTACGCAGCAACAAGTTTGTGCGCGAAGCACTTCAATGAGTTCTTCGAGTCCAAAGTCCGCAAGGCAAACAAGGAATTCTCGGTGCTCAGGAGAGGCGACAAAATAGCTGTTGCAGTGAGCGGCGGTAAAGACAGCGCGGCAATGCTTTACTCGCTCAACGCTCTAGCGCGCAAGATAGGCGCAGTAGAACTCGCACCCCTTTTGATTGATGAAGGAATAGCCGGCTATAGAAACGAAGCAATAAAGAAAGCCGAAAAACTATGCGACCAGCTCGGCCTACACCTAACAATTGTTTCCTTCAAGGAAAAATACGGTAAAACCTTGGACGAGATAATTGCGGCGCGCAACCACAAGTGGAAGGACGAAGGCAAGCGCACTAAAGCCTGCTCGTACTGCGGAGTGCTTCGCAAGCGCAGCCTAAACGACGCCGCACTAGAAATGGGCGCCAACAAGCTCGCAGTCGGCCACAACGCAGACGACTTAGCGCAAACGTTTTTAATGAACTTGATGCGAGGCGAGCCCATGCGCGTGGCGCGCTTCACGCTAGACGAAGACGCGTGCGAAGAAGAGTTCGTACCACGCGTGCGCCCCCTCGCGTACTGCCTAGAGCGCGAGAACGCACTATACTGCATGCTAAACAGCATTCCTTTTCACTTGGACGAGTGTCCTTACGCTGCTGAAGCATTCCGTGGAATCGCGAAAGACTTCTTCAACAACGCAGAAGCACAGTACCCCGGCGTCAAGCTCAACTTCGTTCGCTCGTTCCTGAAAGTAAGCAAGACATTAAAGCAAGAAAGCCTCCCCAAAGTCAGGAAATGCGTAGAGTGCGGCGCTCCTTCCTCGAAAAAAACATGCAAAGCCTGCGAACTCATTGCAGGACTCAACTGAAAAAAAAGCTTTTTATAAGATGCGCCCAATATTTTACTCGCTCCTTTTACGCAAAGGTTGCACTCCAATTCTATTGCCAGAGAGTTGATTTGAAATGGGTTTGAGGCCAGCCAAAACCGTTCGCAATCCGCAAGGACAAGTGTGGGCTCGCATCTCGCAGCGCACGCCACGCAAGAGCTACGTCAAAGGCGCTCCGCGCCCCAAAGTACGCCAGTACGACATGGGAGTCGACAAGCGCTTCGAACTCGAGTGCGACTTAGTGGCAACCAAAGACGTTTTCTTGCGCGACAACTGCATTGAAGCGGCGCGCCAAATAGCAAACAAGTACCTCGAAAAAAACCTTCTCTCCAACTACTACTTTAAAGTGTTGAAGTACCCCCACTACGTTATCCGCGAGCACAGCGCGCTCGGCGTCGCAGGCGCGGACCGCATTTCTAAGGGAATGAAGCTCGCGTTCGGCAGGCCAAAAGGAAGAATGGCTGGGCTTTACAAAGGAGAAGCGATTTTCCGCGTCCGCTGCTTCAAGGCAGGACTCCCAATAGTGCGCGAGGCAATAAAGCGCGCGAGACTAAAACTCAGCGGCGACTACAAACTCGAAGTAAGAGACATCACGAACGACCCAGCCAACCTTCGCAGGAGCATTGAAGGAAGAGCATTCAAGAAAAAAGAGGAAGAAAAGCCTGCAGCCGCGGCGGCGCCTGCGACAGCAACGCCAGCCGAAGCAAGCAAGGCAACAACGCCGGCAAAAGAAGAAAAGAAGATGGTTTAGTTGAACAAAGGATTAATGACGCTGTTTTTAGTGGCAGCGCTTTTCCTGATTGGATGCACCCAGCAAGCAAGCGAAAATACAGGCACTGCGCCTTCAGCAGGTGGCGTAGTTACTGCTACGCCAGCAGCTTCAACGTAAAGCGCCCAACAAGCAAACACTTCACCAGCAAGCACTGCAAGCCAGTCCTCAGTTACTGGCGCGGAATTGTTTAAGTACAGCAACACTCTTTCGTACACTTACAAAATAACATTTACTGCGTACGGCCAAACTACGACCACCACCATGAGCACCGCCATGAAGGGAATAGAAAACGTTGACGGAGTAACGGCAAAACACGAGCAAGTGTCCATCAGTGGGGAAGCAATGGGCGGGAAAACACTAGTTTACCATATTTGGAGAGAAAAGGAAACCAACAAGTGCTTGAAAACAGAAATGGAATTTGAAGGACAACTCATGGAATCCGATTGCTCGCAAGCAAACGATGGCGCGGGCGTCCCCGAAGGAACGACTTACTTTACGAGCACCGGAGCAGAAAGCGTTACCGTGCCCGCGGGAACTTTTACTGCGACAATCTACTCTAACACAATAACCAACGACGGAAAAACGGTTATGACAAGCAAGTACTGGAAGGCAGACAACGTGCCAGTTCCAGTCAAATGGATTACTTCAAGCAGCGAAGGAGGTTCCACGACGGGCGAGCTCGTAAGCTTCACGCCATAAAAACTTTTCTTCCTTTTCTCTTACGCGCCAAATCTTTTTTTTCACGCGTTCTAGCCACGCTTCCCATCCACAAGAAAAAACTGAGGAAGCTGAAAGGGTTTTAAATCAAGTGCAGTAATGAGTGGGAGAGGAGTTGGCGATGGCTAAAAACATTTACTGGTTTCAAGAACTCACCAAGGAAAGCCTGGCAGTTGCCGGCGGCAAAGGCGCAAACTTGGGGGAAATGATTAACGCTGGCTTGCCGGTGCCAGAGGGCTTCGTCGTAGCAAGCGAGGCTTACTTCGAGTTCGTGCGCGTAAACAACTTGGGAGAAGTAATTCGCGCGCAAACCAGTAACTTAGACGTGCAAAACACTCTCGCCTTAAACGCGGCCTCGGACGCTATAAAGAAAGCCATTCTCGCAGGCGAGATCCCGCAAGAAATCCGCGCGGATATAGTGCGTGCTTACAACAAGTTGTGCGGAACAGAATTAATGCCTGCCCCCTCACAGGAAGTCTACGTTGCAGTCCGCTCTAGCGCTACCGCAGAAGACTTGCCTGAAGCAAGTTTTGCAGGACAACAAGAAACTTTCTTGAACGTGAAAGGAAGCGACGCCTTAATAGAAGCAGTCAAGAAATGCTGGGCTTCATTGTTTGGAGCGCGCGCCATCTACTACAGGGAACAACAGCATTTCGACCACTTAAAAGTAGGAATCGCGGTTCCAGTCCAGCGCATGGTGCAAAGCGACAAAAGCGGCGTAATGTTCTCCATAGACCCAGTAACCAACGACTCAACAAAAATAGTGATAGAAGGCGGGCTTGGATTGGGCGAGGCTGTAGTGAGTGGTTCAATCACGCCAGACCACTACGCCGTAGACAAGAACTCGTTTGAAATCGTTGAAAAAAAAATTAACACGCAAACGCAGATGATTACGCGAGTAGGAGACCACAACGAGTGGCAGCCAGTCCCTGAAGAAATACAGTCAATCCAAAAACTCTCAGACGACGAAATAGTGAGGTTAGCGCGCTACGCGAAAGCCATCGAAGAACACTACGGCTTCCCGCAAGACATAGAGTGGGCAATCGAGGGAGAAAACATTTACATAGTCCAATCGCGCGCAGTCACCACCACAAAGAAAAAAGCTGTTGAAAAAACTACACAGCCAACCGAAAGCCAGCCGCAAACACCCGAGAACGCGAAAGTAATAATTCAAGGACTCGGCGCATCACCTGGAATTGCGTCCGGGCAAGTGCGCATAGTAACCGACTTAAAGGAACTCTACAAAGTAAGAAAAGGCGACGTCCTAGTAACGCAAATGACTACTCCTGACTTCGTGCCTGCAATGAAGCGCGCCGCAGCCATAGTGACTGACGAAGGAGGAAGCACTTGCCACGCAAGCATAGTAAGCAGGGAACTCGGCATTCCATGCATTGTCGGAACCCGTAAGGCAACGGCGTTGCTGGAAGAAGGAGAAACCGTGACAGTGGACGCGTTCCACGGCGTAGTCTACCAAGGAAAAGTAGAGGCAGTTGCGCAAGAAAAAGCCGCCCCACAAACAACAACAGGCAAGATAGCACTCCAGCAATCAATCCTCGTTACCGGCACCAAGATTTACGTTAACCTCGCTGAACCAGAACTCGCCGAAAAAGTCGCAGCCGAAAACGTTGACGGCGTCGGATTACTGCGCGCAGAATTCATGATCGCAGGCATCGGCAAGCACCCAAAGTGGCTATTAAAGCAAGGAAGAGGACAAGAATTCGTTGACGCCCTCGCAAAAGGACTCCGCAAAGTATGCGCTGCGTTCGGCGACCGCCCAGTAATATACAGGGCCACGGACTTCAAAACCAACGAGTACAAGAGCCTGGAAGGCGGGGCAGAGTTCGAGCCACACGAAGAAAACCCAATGATTGGCTACAGGGGCTGCTTCCGCTACATCAAAGACCCAGAAGTATTCAAACTAGAACTGGAAGCAATAAAGCGCGTCCGAGAACAATACGGCATGAAAAACTTGTGGCTAATGATTCCAGTAGTGAGAACCGTGCGCGAATTCAAGCTAGTAAAAGAAATAATTGAAGAAACTGGCTTGCACAAGAGCTACGACTTCAAGCTCGGAATAATGTGTGAAGTGCCTTCCACCGTAATCCTCGCAGAAGAATTCTGTCGCGCAGGCGCGGACTTCTTCAGCATCGGCTCAAACGACTTAACTCAACTAACGCTCGGAATAGACCGCGACAACCCAATAGTAGCCGAGGAATTCGACGAACGCGACCCCGCAATCCTGCGAAGCATTAAGCACGTAATAGAAACGTGCCACAAATACGGAGTCAAAGTAAGCTGCTGCGGCCAAGCCCCTTCAGTCTACCCTGAATTCGCTGAAGCGCTAGTGCGCTACGGCATAGACAGCATAAGCGTAAACCCCGACGTCATAGAAAAAACGCGTCGCACCATCGCAAGCGCAGAAAAAAGAATTCTGCTGGAAGGCGCGAGACGCCAGCAAGCCCCCTAAAAATTTTCTCAGCCTCCCCGCCACCCCCCTCGTTTTTATTTGAGTAAAAACAATAGTATTAAGGAGGCGCAAAACGCGAATGAAGAGCTTGCAAGCAAAATACCCTTGGCTCAACAGCCACTTGAAACGCTCTAAGTTATTGCTTGAAGGAGTCAAGACGACAACCGGCGAAGACGCCTTTCAACGCAACCTACGGCTAGTCCGCAAAGTAATCGAAGCCCTGCCAGACCCCAACCACAAAGAACAACGCGATGTAGTAATAGCGGCGGCCTACTACGGCGTGCCCAAAGACAAACTCAAAGCCGTGCCCTCAGTCGTCAAGCCAATAGTAGAGTCAACCAGCAAGGTAAGACAAATGATTCTGCAACATAAGCCAGAAAAAGAAGTCCTTGAAGAACTCGTCGTACACCGCGGCGCGCCCCTAATTGAAACGCTTGCGATGGCGGACGCCATGGAAAACCTTGAAAAAGAACCAGCGCACTTGAAGGAAACGCTTGCTCGCTACGCGTTGTTCGTTCACAGCACAGTAGCGCGCCACGGCCTCTACGACGCCCACAAAAAAATAGAGGAAAACGCTTTCAAGTACTTGTACCCCAAATACTACAACGAAATAAAAAAAGACATTGAAGACATGTACAAAATAAATTGGGTTCAAAACTCGATTGGAACAGCGCAAGTAGTCGCGAAAGACATTCTCAACCAAATGAATGAGAAAGCGAAAAAAAACAATCAATTAATTGAATACGAAATCCAAGGCCCCGAAGTAAAAAGCATTCCCAGCATTCACTACAAACTCGAGGAATACAGGAACTCTTCAGAAGAAAAAAAGAAAAACATCAAGTACGCCTACGAACTCCCAGACATCATAAGAATGCGCGTAATAATAGAAAAAAACGACCCCAAACTCTTATACGAGTTCCTGCAACGCCTCCAAAAACACGAGGGAGTCAGCGAAGTAACAGACGTCGAGGACAGGCTCGGCCCCAGAAAAAAACCAAACGGTTACGAGTCACTTCACGCCATAATCAAATTCAAAAACCCTGAAGCGCACCCAATAGAATTACAGATAAGAACAAGAAAAATGCATGAAGTCGCAGAAAAAGGAAAAGCATCGCACTACCTCTACAAGACAGAAAAAACTCGCGCGCTTCCCTCCGGAGAAATCAAGCGCTTGCCCGTCATGCCAAGAGAATTCTTCGACGAAATAAAGAAAAAACTAGGAGTAAGCGAAGCACACTTAAGCAAGCAAGCAGTCGTCCTCAACCAAGTCCGCGTAAACGGCAAACTGCACTTGATTTGCGACGCGCCCATCGTAGAAGCCGCGGTGCTGCACTACGGAGAAAAAGTCAAAGACATGTTTCCATTGGCAGCTAAAATAAACGGCAAGCCAGCCCCCCTCTCCGCCAGAATAAAAGACGGCGACGAAATAGAGTTCTACCGCGACACCAAGAACGGCAAAATGGTGCCAATAGACGCTCCCCTCGTGCAAGAAACCAGGAAACTAATTACCAAGTACAATTTGTGGGAAAAAAAGGGAGCAAAAAGGAAGGCCGCAGAAAGAAAAATCAAATGAAGGCCTTCAACAAGAAAGCCACTCTCTCCTTCAGTTGGTCGCGGGAGCCGTCGTTCACTATCTTTTCGTCAGCCAAGTCCATACAAGCGCCAACCATTTGCGCCGACGAAATCATTCCCGCCCTCTCCCTCGCATCGCTTTCCTTGAACTCTTCAAAAGAAAGAAGGTTTTCTTTAGCGCGCTTGCGTTGCTTGACGCGCTCGTACCTTAACTCCAACGGCGCATCAACCGCCCACAACACGAAGTTCCTTCCAAGGCGCCTCAAAAAATTGACTTCGCCGACGTTGCGAATGCCGTCAACGAAAACAATTTTCACTTTCTCCGGCAACTCAGACGCGCGCTCTAAAGCCATTTCAGCAAGAACGCCAGTGCCTTTCTCGGCGCGCAACTCATTCGCAACCCTCTGCAAGTTCTCCCTCTCCAAGCTCAAGCCACGCCTCGCCGTCTCCTCGCGAACGATGTCGCTCGTGCTAACCGAGGCCACGCGGTCGCCGTAAAGCTCTCGCGCAACCTCTATCACAGTCCCCTTGCCTGAAGCGAAAGTGCCAGTCAAGCCCACGAACTTCCTTTCCGAGTTTAAAGCCATGAAGAAAACCACGAAAGCGAAGTATTTATTTTATGCTGCCGCCAATGAACGCGCCATCCCGAGTGAGCGCAACACGCAAGAAAAAAAGTGCACGGGTTTTTATAGAAACGCCAACAAAACAATTTCATGACCGACAAGTTAAGCAAAGCAATAAACCGCGCCATAGCCGAACTCAGCGAAAAAGAAAAAAGACAGGACGCAGCAATAGCGCTCTCTCGCGAAATAGTGCGCGACTGCGCCCTCGCCATAAAAGCAGTCCACCAAAACGAGTGGAAGGAAGCAGAAAAAAAACTAGCCGAAATAACGCCGAAAATAAAGAAAATGCATTCCTTGGACGAGGGACTAGAACACGTTTCCCAGCAGTGCTACCAAGAATACGCGGAAATAAAGTGCTTGGAAGCCATCACCAAGAAAAAAGAAATTCCAGACTACGACGAACTCGGCATTGACGCCATTTCTTGGATGAATGGATTAGCGGACTGCGCAGGCGAACTAAGACGCGCCCTCCAACTTGCTCTTTCAAGCGGCGACAAAGAACAAGCGAAGTACTTGTTCCAGAAAATGAATGAAATATACGACAACCTAATGCTCGTAAAATACTCGTCTTCACTTGTGGGCGGGCTGAAGCACAAGCAAGACGTCGTGCGCTCTCAAGTAGAGCAAGCCAGAAGCGAAATCTTGAGGTTCTCGTGAAAAAAAGCGTTGCCTTCAAACGCTTTCAACGGTGGTTTAAGTGCTTGAAATAAAGTTAATACGCAAAAACCCGGAAGCAGTACGCGCCAACCTAGCCCGCCGCAACAACCCTGTCTTCCTGGAGTGGTTCGACGACTTGCTAGTCGTAGACGCAGAACAAAGGCGCCTCCTCCAAGAACTCGAGCAACTGCGCGCCACGCGCAACCAGTTGACTGAAAAAATCAAGGAACTCAAGAAAACAGGCGAAGACGCTTCCGCGCTACTCAATGAAGCCGCGCAGCTCCCACAAAAAATAAAAGCAGTAGAAGAACAACAAGAAAAGCTCGCCCAGCGAATGAAGAATTACTTGATGCGGCTGCCGAACCTGCTTCACGAAAGCGTTCCAACCGGAAAAGACGAGTCTGAAAACGAGGTAGTCCGCGAGTGGGGCGGCAAAAAAATCCCGTGCGACGACCCAAAAAGCCACGTTGACCTCCTAGCACAACTTGACGTGGGCGACTTAGAGCGCGCTGCAAAAATTTCCGGAGCCCGCTTCTATTACTTGAAGAACGAGCTAGTCTTGCTGGACTTGGCGCTGCAGAGGCTGGCGCTAGAAATGCTTTTCAAGAAAGGCTTCACGTTAGTCGAGCCGCCGCACATGATGGCGCGCAAGCCATACGAGGGCGTCACAGACTTGAATGACTTCAAGGAAGTCATGTACAAAGTTGAAGAAGAAGACTTGTACTTAATCGCGACAAGCGAGCACCCCCTCGTGTCAATGCATTGGAACGAAATTCTTGAGGCTGAAGAGTTGCCAATAAAGTACGCGGGAATAAGCCCTTGCTACCGCAAGGAAGCCGGAGCGCACGGGAAGGACACGAAAGGTATTTTCCGCACGCACCAGTTCAACAAAGTCGAACAAATCGTGTTCTGCAAGCCAGAAGAGTCCTGGCAGTTGCACGAGGAACTGCTTGCAAACGCAGAAGAATTCTTCAAGAAAATAGAGATTCCCTACCGCGTCGTAAACATTTGCACTGGCGACATTGGAACCGTGGCGGCAAAAAAGTATGACATCGAAGCCTGGATGCCCGCCCAACAAAAATACCGCGAAGTCGTCAGCGCAAGCAACTGCACTTCCTACCAAGCAGCGCGCCTTGGCCTACGCTACAGAACAGGAAAAAAGAACGCTAAAGGAGAAGAAGAAAAAGAGCTAGTGCACACGCTTAACTCGACAATGGTTGCCACGGGCCGCGCGATGGTCGCAATAATGGAGAACCACCAGCAGGACGACGGCAGCGTAATCATTCCAAAAGCACTGCGCCCTTACATGAACGGCATAGAACGAATTTCGCGGAAGAAGTGAAACGCGGATGGGAATTCAAACAAAAGAAGTTTACGAGTTCAAGCAGAAAATCAAGGAATTGCAGGAGTTCAAGGGCCACGGCACTGAACTTATTAGCGTATACATTACGCCAGGCTACCCAATCAGCGACGTTGCCGCCAAACTACGCGACGAGTACGGACAAGCTTCGAACATCAAGAGCAAAAGCACGCGCTTGAACGTGCAAGCCGCAATAGAAAAAATTCTCGCCTTCCTTAAGACCATGAACAAGCCGCCAGAAAACGGCATAGCCATATTCGCTGGAAACGTCAGCGAAACAGAGGGCAAGACTGACGTGAGGTTGTTTTACGTCGTTCCGCCAACTCCATTGAAAGTACAGTTTTACCGTTGCGAGAGCGCCTTCGTAACCGAACCGCTTGAAGACATGCTAGCACAAACTGGGAGCTACGGACTCGTGGTAATGGACGGAAAGGAAGCCACCGTAGCGCTCCTCAAGGGAACCAGCATCAAAGTAATAAAGAAGCTTCACAGCACTGCCCACCAAAAATTTAGCAAGGGCGGCCAAAGTGCTGCAAGATTCGGCCGAATTCACGAAGAAACAGTAGAAAAGTACTATCAACGCATAGGCGAGGCAATGGACGCTTTCGTGGGAGTTAAAGGCCTCAAAGGAGTAATAGTTGGCGGGCCCGGCCCAGCGAAAGAAAACTTTTTGAGGTTAAAGCCGTTCAACTACCAAATAAAAATACTCGGCGTAGTCGACACCGGCTACACGGATGAGTACGGCTTGCGTGAAGTGCTGGAAAAAAGCAGTGAAATAATCGCGGAACAAGAAGCAGTGAAAGAAAAAAAGTTGTTGGACGAGTTCATGCGAGAAATCGTGAAGGGCGGACTCGCAGTTTACGGCATAGACGACATTCGTGAAGCCCTCGCCACCCGCAAGGTTTCCAAGTTGTTGGTCAGCGAGGGACTTGAACTAAAAGAATTCAAGATGAAGTGCGACAAGTGCGGTAAAGAGTTTACGCGCGTGGGAGAAAAACCGCCTGAAGAAGAATGCGAGTGCGGCGGCAAACCCAAGGTAGTCTCAGAAACAGACTTAGTGGAAGAAATCCAGCGCCTCGCGGAAGAACAAAGCATTCCAATAGAACTCGTTTCAACTGAAACAATGGAAGGCTCGCAATTCCGCGCAACATTCCATGGCATGGGTGCTTTCCTACGCTACAAGTAACGCGGCAGGAAAGTGATGAAAATGCAGGAAAAAAAGTTCGAGCACGATTTAGAGGTAAAAAAGCCCTTCTTATCCAGAGAATGCTTGCTCGTGTTGAGCGACGCGCGCACGAAGAAACCACTCGCAAGTCTTAATTTCCACAATTTAGGTGTCAACGAAGAGACGCGAGAAATAAACGTTATCACTTCGGGGTTGAGGGCTGGAAACTTTGAGCACGCAAAGCAGTTGATGGAAGACGTCCAAGAAATACTGAAGGCAATCGCGTTAAAGCAGAAAATGAACGTGCTGCACTCCCACCTTGCCGTTGAAGAAGAAGAACACGAGTTGAAGAGCTTGGAAGACCAGAACTACGTGAAAACGCAGGAAAAAATAGAGGGAGACGAAAAGATTTCGCGCTTCAACAAAAGAATTTTTTTCAATGCTTCCGCGAAAGAACCACTTAAAAGGCACGGCCTCGCCGCCATAAGAATAATGCTTGAAGTGGGCCAATGGTAAAGTTTGCGTTCAAGCCAGAAGAATTCGTGGTAGAAGAAATCTTTCCCGACGGCAGAGTAATGGAGGTAGACAAGCCATTCGTAGCCGAGCAAGGCGAAGGAAAATTCTGTCACTTCGTAATGCAGAAAAGGCAGTGGAATACGTCGCAGGCTTTGAACGCCATAGCAAGAGCGCTTCACACCAGCCACAAGCGATTCAACTGCGCGGGAACAAAGGACAGGAACGCGACTACCGTGCAATTATGCAGTGCCTTCTCGATCGCGCCACAAAAACTGATGGCGGTAAACGTGAAAGACATTAAAGTCTTGGGGGCTTGGAACGCACCAGAAAAAGTAAGGATGGGGGAACTGCTTGGCAATCGCTTCACTATCACCCTCAACAAAAAAAATTGCGGCGTGAAAGTAAACGCGAGCCAAGTAGAAGAAAAAGCTGAAAAACTAGGTTACTGCATTCCAAACTATTTCGGAGAACAACGTTTTGGTTCGCTGCGGCTGAATACTCACTTGGTCGGCAAACTTCTCTTGAAAGGGCTTTACAAGGAAGCCGTCTTGAACTTTCTCTCTTACACGGACGAGAGAGAAAAAGGCGAGGGAAGAAAAGCACGGGAAAAACTCGCGAGCGAAGGCGATTTCGCTAAAGCACTAGAGTACTTTCCCTCCTACCTCAAATACGAGCGCACGGTGTTGGCGCACTTAAGCCAACACAAAAACGACTTCGTTGGAGCGCTCCGCAAGCTGCCGCGCCCTACTCTGCTCATGTTCATTCACGCTTACCAGTCGTTCCTCTTCAACTCGTTGTTGCAGCGCAGGACGAACGAAGGAAAACTCTTCACGCCCGTTGTTGGAGACTGGTGGTGCGAGGCAGACGAAAACAATTTTCCGTTGCTGAAAGAAGAAAACCGCATGGAAAAAAAGAAACCCAAAAAAATTTGTTCAACAACAGAAGCGAAAAAAGTGCAGAAATTAGTGAAAGAAAGGAAGGCCTTCCTCCTCGGAAACCTCGTTGGAAGCGAGTCTGAGCTGACTGACGAAGAACAAAAATTGCTGGAAGAAGAAGGAGTAACCCAAAATGAATTCGTTCTCAAGAGCCTGCCCGAGCTCAGCAGCAAGGGAGCGTTCAGGCCATTGTTTGTTCCCCTCAAAGACTTTCAGATTCTCTCGCGAAACCCACTCAAGCTAAGGTTTTCGTTGCCGGCAGGCTCTTACGCTACCGTGGCGTTAAAAGAACTTCTTTCTTGAAACGCTTTCGTAAACGCCTTCAAGCAAGTCAACCGCCTTCGAAAGAGAATGTAGTCTGGCAGTAGCAACTGCTTGCTCCCTCATCTTCCTCGCTTGGCGAGAAGGCATTAAGAGAAGACGCGTTAGCTTGTCAGCGAAGTCTTTGGGGTTGTTTGGCTCGAACAAGAAGCCGTTGCAACCATCGCGCACTATCTCTGGAATTGCGTAAGCTCTTGCGCCGACGCAGGGCACGCCGCAAGCCATTCCTTCTACGATCGACAAGCCATAAGTATCAAAAGTGCTTGGGCAAACGTTCACGTCCGCGACAGAGAAAAAGAAAGGCATTCGCGAGTGAGGAACCGCGCCTTTGAAGACGAACCTGTCATTCAAACCGTTTTCTGCCACGAGAACTTCCACGGTTGACTTGAAGGGGCCATCACCCACTATCAAGAATTTAACCGAGGGCACTGAACGTATTACCTGCTTAGCTGAACGCACTATCAAGTCAACATGTTTTTCTTCTGTAACACGCCCCGCGAACAATACGACTTTGTCTCTTGCCCTGAAGCCAAGCGCCTTCCGTGCTTTAGCGTGGTCGTGCTTGCAGCGAAAACTCTTCAAGTCAATGCCGTTGGGCACCACGCGAAGCTTGTCCTCGTCCACGCCGTGCTCGGCAAGCATTTCAACTATCACTTTAGATGGCGCGGTGACCACGTCGAACGGCTTGTAAAAGTGTTTTATTGAATGCCACGCAATCCGCGAAATTATTTCTTGTCCGCGCTTGTTGTGAGTAATATAGTGCGTTCCCGCGGGAAGCAGGGTGTGAAAAGTTCCCACCAATGGAAGCCGCAAGTCGCGTGCCGTCTTTATCGCAGCAAAACCCATCGAAGCCATTGCATGGCAGTGAACCAAGTCAAAGCCGCGATCGCGCACTATTTTTTTTGCCGCGAAGGGATTGAAGGCTATCTTGTATTGAGGATAGGAAGGAAAAGAAAAACCTTCAAAAAAGTGGACGTGAGGGTCTTCGTTTAACCTCGCGGCTTCAGCACTGCCAGCCGCAAACACTTCTATTTCGTGCCCGCGCCTTTCCAGTTCGCGTCGGTAGTTTTGAATAGCTACCACGACGCCGTCCAAGTTAGGAAAATAAGTGTCAGTAAAAAAACTTATTCGCATGCAATAACTACTATAAACTACTTTATAATAAACAACGCAAGAAAAGCTAACGCGATAGATAAAAAGAAAATGGTGGGCGCCATTATCTTCAGCACTGCCACAACTGAGTTTATCGTGCTCAATAACTCGGAAGCGCGGTTGCTGCCCAACACATCTATTTCAATGCGCCGCGTCGCGAAAGAAGCCGAGCAATACTCGCAGTCGCGCAACGCTTCCTCAACTGCTTTCACGGTTCTCTCAACCAACTCAAAGCGGTTGGCACGCAAGCCCAGCGGATTGTGGACGCTGTAAAGATTGTTTACGGCGTGCGTGTCTGTCGTCATCACGTCAACGAAATCAAAGCCGAAACGCGAAAGAGAAGACAGAATTTCTTCCCTGAAAGACGGAAGGCAATTGTTCGCGTCAAAAAGGAGAATGCAAAAACGCTTTCCGCCAACCTCGAAAACTGCTACCTTTAAGCCCGCCCGTCCTATGCCTTGTTCTGGCTTGAAGTCAGACAACGAGTCGCAGGCTACGCCGAGCTTGAAAGCTTGCTGGCGTTGAACAGGCACTGGCTTCAACAAGTCTATGACGTCCTCGTAGTCGTAGAAAAGCCTGCTTCCCGCGTCGAGAACGCCTATTTGCGTCTTCGAGTTGTGGCGGTCTACCAGCACTGCTTCAGAAAAACCCCTAGCCAAAACCCTGTTGGCGAGCGCCAATCCCACGGAAACATCAATATCCTCTGTTCCCTTGGGAGCACGCGAAAGCGTCAGGAAAGCATTGCTGCCAAAAGCCAGTCCCGCAACCCCGCAAGAGTCCTTGGAAGCGCGAAGAATCACGGCAGAAGAAGCGCCTTGCTTTGCGGAAGAAACCATGGACGCCACCTCGCGCGAGAGCCTTGAAGCGCTTGAAGAGTAAACGGGGTTGAAGTCATGGTAGGCAGTCCCGTGAAATACGAGGGAAGGAGCGCCAGTTCTTTCCTCTATTTCGCTTCCCAGCAAGGCAGGAAACTCGCTTCCTCCAAGGTTGCCAAAGGGCCCGAAGTGAATCATTGGAATGACAAAGGAAGCCTTGAGCCTTCCCTTCCTCGTCCTGAAAGCCACCACGCTAACTTGCGTGCGCACTCGCTCGCTCATTTCAGCCATTACTTCTTCCAGTCCTTTCGTTCCGCTGTGAAGCTGCGCGAAAAAAAGCGCGGTAGACTGCACTGCCGAAATCCCGAAGTTGCGTTTCGCTGGAGCGTTGATAAGGAAGAAAATGCTCCACAAAGCAAGCAGTATGACCGCGGCAGCCAAAGCCATTCTAACGAAGACGAGCCAAGGCGAACCGAATTCTATCGCTGGAGCTATCCTGCCGTAGCCGCTCCAGATGACGAGGAAAGACAAGTTAAACAAAGGATGAAACGCTGAAACAAGGAAAGCCTTCACGCCGTAGTTCAACGCCAGAAAAGCCGCCACAAACCACGTTGCAAGCACTAAGGCGTTGGCAACCAACACGAAAGACTGCACCGCGAAAAAGCTTGGCGCGATTCCAGTCCAGGAAACAATGAAGCCAGCAAAAACAGTTAACCCGTAAATAAGCGAGGCAAGAAAGCCCACGAAAACAAAGCGCTTGAACCCCAACCTAAAGTTCTGGCGTGAAACAATTGAAGCCGCTAAAGCTGCTGAAGCAACGGCAGGCAAGGCGACCAGGATTATTCCTTCTGCGCCCCCCAAGAAGAACGCGTCTGCGGGCTTGTCCCACCCGTTACTGCAAACAAACCCGATTACGCCCGCCAAAAAAGAGTAGGCGAGCAAGTAAACTATCGTCAAGCGATAAGAAGGAAGCGAGAAAGCAAACTCGGTTACCTTAACTGCTTTTTTCTTTAATTGGCTCATTTGATTCAACGAATTCTGTTGTTACGCGCACCGCCTTTCCCGTTGTTGCCGCGCAAGGCAGAGTGAAGACGCGATGCATTCGCAAAGAATTCCTTGGCGACTTCCGAGAAACTGCAGCCGCGCAGTGCAGCGATCTTCATTAACTCCAAAGTAATAAAACGCAACTCAGAGTTTATTACCGCTTCCTCGGATTCCTGCCCGCCTTCAATTTCTTCCTCTCTCTTCAAAAGAATTACCTCACCAAAATTAAGGCGTGCTGATTAAAAAACCAAGCGCAGAAATTGTTTGAATGAACGCAATTCAAGGCAAAATTTGCCCGCGCTGCGGTAAAACGGAAGGTCAAATAGAATTTGTTGGCGCGTTCTGCGTCCAGTGCTTAGCTGAAACGCGTTTTTCTTGCAGCACTCCTAGAAAAATAAGTCTAGAGTACTGCGCCTCGTGCGGGCGCGCGAGAATGGGAGACTGGAGTGCTGCCACCGACTACAACGTAACGCAGTGGCTGCTCGCGAAAAGCAAGGCAAAAGAAGTAAAGCCACTCAAAACCAGAATTCAGCGCTTTGAAGACCACTGGATTGCCTCACTCGTTTTCGTTCTTCAAGCAGGAGACAAGAAAATCGAGAGAGAGTGCAGCACGCGAATAAACCTCGTCAACACCCAGTGCCCCGAGTGCTCGCGCCGATCTGCTGGCTACTACGAAGCAGTAATTCAAGTCAGGCGCTCCTCGCCAGCCACGCCACAAGAAAAACTAGCACGCGCCGCGGAAAAGCTGAGGAGAAAACTCGAAAAAACTTCTTTCGTGAGCAGAGTAGAAGAAAAAAAAGAGGGAATCGATTTATACGTTGGCAGCGCCCCAGCCGCGAGAAGCGCGTTAGAAGAACTAAGCAAGGGCTTTGAAGCCAGCAAGACGCTTGCGGGAAGAAAGCAAGGAAGAGAAGTTTACCGCACTACCTTCTGCGTCAGAATTTGAATTACGTAAAGCTTCAAAACTGCTTCAACGCCTTGCGCGCTTCATCTAAAGGTATTTTCGTAGCAAGCAAGGGAATTCCCTCGCTTTCAGCGATTTTGATTGCGAGCTTGTCCACTATCTCTATACCATGAAGAATTACAAGGGAAGGCTTTATCGGAGAAACGCGCACAGCAACCAATGGACTCCTCCCCGTTTCCACGCGCGTGAACAAGAGCGCGCGCTGGGAAGTAGTAGAATATATTTTTACGAAGCTGTCGTAGGGAAGCTCAAGAATGACTTTCAAGCTGTCAAGTATTGTTGCGCCAAAGATGGTCAACTCATTCAAGCGCTCCCCACACGCAACGCACTTGGCGTCCAAGGCTTTTGCCAGTTCTAACCCAGAAATTCCTTTTTGGAAGTTGAATACCTCGAAGTACTCTTGCGGCGACTTCTCAGCTTCCTTCATTCGCTTGACGAATTCCCCGCCGCGTTTCTCGTCCAACTCGAACAAAGCATTCACGAAACGGTTTATCACGCCGATACCTGGACTCTTGCGGCGGTTGCCTTCGTAGTCGCTTATAGTGGAAGGAGAAATTTTCAGGAACTCGCTTAACTCGGTTTGAGAAATGTTGAATACTTCACGCCACTTCTTCATTGCAGCGCCAGGATTAGGCGAAACAGTTATCTCGCCGGCAATCCTTACTTTTAACTCTTCCATCAAAATCAAATTTTGTTGCCTGAGATTTTATAATAATGTTTCGCCGACCGCCCAACAATCATTTAAATAATTCTTGAAACAATTTATTTCAGTGGAAAGAGTAAGCATCACCATAGACAATAAGCTCCTCGCCTTCCTGGACGGAATGGTGGACGGCGAGCGCGTCAAAAGCCGTTCTCAAGCGGTAAGCCTATTGCTCAACAAAGCCATTGAGTCCACGAGGCCGCGAAAAGCAATGATTCTGGCGGGCGGCGGGAGACACAAAACAATCGCGCCAGGCAACAACATTCCGCGCTCACTGCTTAAAGTAAATGGGAAGACCGTAATAGAGTTACTGCTTTCCCTGCTTAGAAAACAAGGCATTGAAGAAGCAGTGATACTCGTCGACAATGGTGGAGACAAAATAATAAGTAAGCTCAAGAACGGCGAAGAACTCGGAATGCGAATTCAATATGTTTGGGACTCTCAAGCGACGGGCAGCGCTGGGGCAATGATGCTAGCCAAGCAATACTTTCACGAGCCATTCATTCTCGCTTACTCTGACGTCATCTACGACGACTTGAACTTGAATGACTTGATTGACTTCCACCGCTCCCACAACAGTGCCTGCACCATGGTTCTAGCAAGCGTGGACAACCCGCGAGGACTTGGAGTGGCGAGAATGACTGGAGCACGCATAATAAGCTTTACTGAAAAGCCATCCACAGCGAAAAGCCACTTGGTAAACGCTGGACTCTTCATGTGCGAGCCCGCCGTTCTCGCAGTAATTAAACAAATTCCCAGCAGCTTCGAGAAAGACGTGCTACCCAAAATAGCAGCGAAAGAAAAACTGTTCGGATACGTTTACTCTGGCGCCTGGTTTCACGTGCACTCTCAACAAGAAGCCGACCAGGCAAGCAAGTACTTCAGCAAACGCAACGCGCGAAAGCAATAAAAGCCCGCGCGAGACAGCAACTTTAAAGTGATGCAAGAAATGATTGAAAAAATAGTCGAGTCATTCATAGTCTTTCTAGTAATAATGGATCCATTTTCCAGCCTGCCCGTCTTTCTTGCGCTGACGAGGAAGTTCAAGCTGTCGGAACGAAAACGAGCGGCAGACAAAGCCGTGCTTGTGGCTGCGCTCCCCATAATTGTTTTTGCTTTAACTGGAACAACTATTCTTAGCCTCCTCGGCATCAGCTTGCCAGCATTCAGGATAGCTGGCGGAATAGTGCTTGCCCTGATGGGAATCCAGTTGGTGCTATCTATTTCCGTGCACCAAGAAAAAGTAAGGGACGGCAGCGCGGCAGGAGTAATAATAGGAGTGCCACTAATAACTGGCCCGGCAGTGATAACGAGCACCATAATCTTCTCGCAACAAGTTGGCGTGCTCGCCACCATCGCTGCGGCCGCACTAGCCCTCGCAGTAGTTTGGGGGGTCCTCCGCAGCGCAAACTTTTTCGCGCGACTGCTTGGAAGTCAGGGAATGCAGGTCTTAACGCGCATAATGGGTTTGCTGTTGACGGCGATAGCCGTTTCAATGATTCAAAAAGGAATAGTGGGCTGAAGGGAATGACGCTTTGCTGCACTCCACAAGTTTATTTCCCACGAGAAGACTCTGAACTCTTAGCGCGCGCCGCAGCCAACCACGCCTTCGGAAAAGTACTCGACATGGGGTGCGGCACCGGAATCGTGGGCATTAACGCGACGCGCAACCCCGCAGTAACCGAAATAGTTTTCGCTGACTGCAACCTAGAAGCAGTGAAATGCGCGAAAGAAAATGCGAAAGCGAATGGCGTGAGGCGTGCGCGCTTTGTCAAAACAAACTTGTTCTCTGCACTAGAAAAAGAAGAGTTTGACTGTATTTGCTTCAACCCGCCTTACCTGCCAAGCGATCCTGAAGACTGCTCGCCCACAGAGCTGAAGCTAGCGTGGGACGGCGGAGCCGACGGCCGCAGCGTGATAGATCTTTTTCTTGCACAGTTTCCAGAGCACCTGAAGGAAAACGGCGTGTTGTTGCTTGTTGACTGCTCCTTAAATGACTCGAAGAAAACAGAGCAAGCCCTATCACGGCAAGGCTTTGAATTCAGCGTGCTTGAAACTCAGTCCTTTTTTTTCGAGCGGTTGAGGGTATTAAAAGCAAGCAAAAAAACTCATTTACTTTGAACTCCTTTGGTTGTCTGGTGAGAATTTGGCTTCCCTGAATGCTGGACCAGAGTATTACGCGGCTGAGGCGCGCTACCAACAAGCCAAGACTTACGAAGAGAAAATGGCGGCGCTCGAGGAAATGCTGCGGCACTGCCCAAAGCACAAGGGCAGCCAAAGCATCTTAAGCGAGATTCGCGACAAGATGGCGCGCTTGCGCAAAGAACGCGAAACCGAAGCAAAAAAGAAGGCAGCACGCAAGACTGGCGGAGAGTTCGTGCGCAAGCAAGGCGGCGCGCAAATAGTTTTGATTGGGTTTGCTAACGCAGGCAAGACCGCCTTGTTCAACGTCTTGACTGGACTCAGCGCGCCCTCCACTCACACTCCCTTTGAAACAGTTAAGCCAGAACCAGGAATGATGAACTACAATAAAGTCCAAATACAAGTTATTGATACTCCAAGCATTACTGAGTCAGACAAAGCACGCATTTTCGCGTTGGCACGCAATGCTGATTTAGTAGTAGTAATAACCACTCCCGAGAAGGAAAGCGATGAAAAAACGTTCTGGGAACACAACTTGCCAATATTCTTGAAGGAAACACGCAAAATCGTGTTGCGCCAGCGCGTAGACTACGACGCATGCGATCCTGAATCAGTAAATAACTTAAAAAAACGCCTCTACGACGCCCTCGAAATAATACGGGTTTTCACTAAAGCCCCAAGAGAAAAAGCAGAAACTGAGAAGCCAATAGTGCTCAAAAAAGGAGCCACTGTCGCTGACGCTGCAAAAGAAATACACAAGGACTTCGCGAGACAACTTGATTTTGCGCGAGTGTGGGGCTCAACGCGTTTTCCCGGGCAAAGAGTAAGCGCGGAGTACGTATTGCAAGACGGAGACGTTTTCGAGCTTCACTTGAAGCAATCCTAGTCACCAAACAACGCCAAAGCAAAAAAAGCTATCAAGGCAAGCACTGCGAGAGCCATGGCAACGGAAACTATTTGGTATTGAGTTGAAATCCTCACATTCATCCCCACAAGCTCTTCGGCTCAGCGGGCTCGTCTTCCCTCTCTGGCGCGGTCTCGGCTTTCTCTCTCTTTTTCAAGAAAAACAATAACGCCGCAAGCCCCACAACAACTAAAGCAGGAAACATGAGCTGGGAGTAGTCAAACTCTTTTTCTGCTTTCTTTGAGGAAGCAGAAGCACAAGAAGAGTATTTCGCGTCAGCGGCGTCCAACAGCTTCTGCAACACATTCATTGAAGAAATTGCTTGATCGTATTCAGCTGGCGTGGCCAGCGCGGAAAAAACAGGAGTGCCCGCCACGCCTTGCACTGACTTCCACGAGTCCTCTATTTTCTTGACGTCAACGCCGCATTCAGAGTAAGCTTGCCTCAACTGGTAAGCGTTCAAAACTGGTTGAACGCGAGAACTTAGCACCTCGAAAAAGCTTTTCGCGGCCTTCTGTTTTTCAATGACTTCCTTGCGGTAGAAAAAACTCTTGACGCTGTCGTTAACTAATTCATCTTCTCCATCGAAAAGCCGGTTGAAAGCCTGTGCTTTCAACGAAATTCGCGCCAGTTCCTGCGACAACGCATCAGGAACTTGAATCACTTGAAGATAGCTTGAAACTATTGCCCTCTTTGAAGCGTCAACAGACAAAACGGCTTCCAAGAGCGCTGACGCGTAAGCATCATTCGCGTCCCTGAGTTTAGCGAGCTCGATTAAAGTCTTGTTGTAGTTCGAAATCAACGAGTTAAGCGCTGAAAGAGACTTCTCTGACTCGAAAGCCTGCTGGGCTTGCGTGGCTTTCTCGATTTTTTCTTCGACTGCAGAATTCTTTGCCGACAAGGAGTCGAGAGCCTGCTGCACTTTAACCAAGTCAACAGAATAGTTTTCCTGTAAAGAGTACCCAACGAAAACCATGCTCGTCTTGCTGGAGGGATTGTTCAAGTTATCTATCACTGCCTTGTACTTGCCAAACCAAGCGGACAAGTCGCTCACTGAAAGAGAGTCTTTAGTAAAAGAATTCAAGCGCGATTGCCTAAAGTCAAGCAAGTGAATTTTGTGAAGCAAGTCTTCGTCCGAAACGATTTCGCCTGCGTCAGCGCTTACCGCTACCACCAAATTTTTTATGTTTGGCTCGTTTTCCGGAGTGAAGTAAACTATCCAGTAATTGCTGCCGTCAACCGAAAACTTGGAATCTAGTATGCTGGCTTTCTCTCCACTCTTCAAGTAAAACTGCGCTTTTGACAATGCTGCTTCGCTTGAAATTATCGCGTGAGAAAACGAAGCCAGAAAAAGCAACGAGAAAACGCAGGCGAATAAGCGGCTTGAAATCATAACAAATAATAAATCGCCGTCGTTTAAAAACAATAATGAACGCCTTCAAGCCACCGCGAGTAATACTCGTCGAACCGCGATATCAAATAAATGTTGGCGCCGTGGCGCGCGCGTGCAAAAACTTTGGGTGCAGCGAGCTTTTCCTCGTGCGCCCAAAAACAAGGATTGGCTTCACCGCCCGCATCTTCGCAAAGCACGCCGAAGAAGTGCTCGCGAAAGCAAAAACTTTCAACTCTATTTCTGAGGCGGCGCGCGGCTGCAGCATCGTAGTAGGAACCACTGGAGCAGCGCGCAGGTACAACGACAGACTAAAGAAAATCATTTCGCCACGCCATGCTGCAAGGCTATGCAAGGGAAGGAAGGCAGCGCTAGTGTTCGGCAGCGAAGCAACTGGCTTGAGCGCTGCAGACATTCAAGCCTGCGACTTGGTCGCCTCGATTCCAGCAAACCCGCAACACCCAATACTCAACTTGTCGCACGCCGCCGCAGTCATGCTTTACGAGTTCTGGCTAGCTCAACGCAGTCCCGCCCCGCAAGTAACGGAGGCCCCCGAAACCAAGAAGCGCCTCCTAGAAGAAAAGTTTGCAGCCGCCCTCTCGGCCGCGAACAAGACTAAGCAGACGGGCGCGAGAGTACGCGACAAAGAAAAAGTAGTACGCGCATTCAAGAACTTGTTGCATCGCTCGCGCGTGGAAGACGACGAAGCGCAAGCGTTGCTGGCTGCACTCACGAAAATGGAGAAGTGTGGGAAAAAGCTCAGCACTTGCTGAAGACAAGCTCAAAGTAATTGCCTTGCACTTTGTCGCTCGTCCAATTCAATTCAAATGGTTCTACTCGCGGCGCGTTCTGGCCTGCTCCAACGCGCTTGTTGAGTATAGTGTACGCGTTGGTGGGCTTGCCGTCCGCCTTCAACTCTATTTTGACGCAAACGAACTCGTCTTGCGAGGAGGGGTTCGTGAAGTTGCAGTAGCCTTTAACGCTTGAAACGCCGTTTCCAACCTCGTCTGGAACTAAAGACGGTGGCTTAAACAGGGAAGGCGGCGCCACGTTGGAAGGATCTGGCGCGCAAGCGAATGAAGCCGTGCCGCCAAAGCCAGGAATTCCTCCCTTGAAAAGCAGCACGTAAGCAAACAACGCCACCACGACTAAAACTATTATTCCTTGAATGTTTTTGCCGCTGAACAACCCCCCGCCCACGGCCTTTCCTGCCTCGGAAACCGTCTTGCTTCCCAACTCTACCCAGCCGCCGGGCGTCTTCATTTTCTCGATGGTTTCCTGAGTGGCTTCCTCCCACCCTTTTTCCTTGCGCGGAATGTCGTCCAAGCCTACTGGCGCGCCCAAGGAAGCGTCAACATCTATCTTGAAAGTGTCGCCGGCAACGTTAACCCAAACGCGGTAAAATGGAACATAGTACTTGCTTACCGCAGAAATCGCTACTTTTTCTTTCGCGACTCCCGCGAACCCAGCGACTTTAACGCACGCAACATCTTTTACTTCGCTTAAAGAAATAGTGGTTTGCTCTACTTCAGCTTCTGTTTTTTCTGGAGTTGAGTTGGAGCGCTTCAACGGCTTGTCTAACAGCACGGGAACAAAGTCGTTGAGCTCGCCAGTGTAAGCATTCAAAGCTGCTTTCCCTGAAGGCGCTTGCCCTTGCTCCGAGGCTATGTCAAACGAAAAAACGTAGAAGGGAGTGTAAACCAGTTTTATGCTGGCAACCTCGTAGTTCTTCCACCCCTTGGAGGCTATCCCTTTTTGTATGATGCTCAAAGCTATTTCAGGGGTTAGGCTCAACTCGAAAGCAGGAGCGTCAAGCAACATTAAATCTTCCTGCTACAACAACGACTCCACTCGTTAAAAACATTGCGAGCAACGCCACTCAAAGAAAGCAACGCATTAACAAAAAAGAAAATAAGTCTTAGCGAAGTCTTTGAAAAAATAAAGGAAAAATAAAAAAGAAAGCGCTTTACTGCTTGCGGCGCTTCACTATCTTCACGTTCTGGGGAGTGAGTAAAATCTTGTCTTCGTCCAAGCGCGCCATGTCGCCGTTTATGCCGTTCACGAAGGCCTTGATGTCGTTAATGGCTGACTTGAGCTTTTGAGGGTTGCGCGCCATTGGCGCTATGTTGAGGATAACGTGATTGCGTTGCTTGAGCTCTTCTTCCACGAGCTTGGCGTCGCTCTCCATTTGAAGCGAAATGGGTTTCACGTAGTAATCCGCTTGCTTGTGCAAAACGTCAACGTCTTCTGCTTCTTGGGCGGTCATGAACTCGTCCAACGACATTTCCTTGGAAATGCCGAGCGCTTTTGAAAGCCCTGAAAAAACTCCCATTAATCTCACCCTCTTACAGCATAAGCAGTTTCTCTTGCGTTGATTAACGAAGCAATCTTATAAAGCTTTTCCATTAATTGCTTGAAGGCAAGCAAAGAAAAATTTTAGCGCAGCGCGCGTCACAAAAACATTTAAACCGCAATTCCCCTAATAAGAAAAGGTGGGCGTCTTGCCGAGCTTTTCAGAAATACTAAACGAAAAAAGCATTTTCTCCAACAAAGCCGTCCTCTCCCCGCACTATCTTCCCCCAATCCTGCTCTACCGAGACGACGAAATAAGGCACGTGATGCGCGCCATCGCTCCAGCCCTCAAAGGACTAAAGCCACGCAACCTCTTCTTGTACGGCAAAAGCGGAACTGGAAAAACTGCAACGTGCAAGCACGTAATAGAAAAACTCGCGGAAGAAAAAAACGAGCAAGTGAAAAGCATTTACTTGAACTGCCGCGTCTACGACTCGCGCTACAAAATAATACAGAAAATAATCAGCGACTTCCACCCCGAAAGCGCGAAAACAGGTTACTCGTTCGCCTTGCTTTACGAGAAAATGCTTGACTGGATAGAAGACGGCGAAAAAGAAAAACACTTGATTTTATTTCTCGACGAAATCGATGTAGTAAAAGACTTAGACAACCTCATTTACACGCTCACGCGCGCCAACGACGACTTAAAGAAAGGAAGCGTTTCAATCATCGGAATATCCAACCGAGTGAACTTCAAGCAACGCCTTGACGCGCGAAGCAAGAGCTCGCTATGCGAAGAAGAAATAGTGTTCCAACCCTACAACGCCGACCAACTCAAAGGCATTCTAGAACAAAGAATACGACAAGCCTTCCACGCTGACACCGTAACCAACGCGGCCGTCAACCTCGCCGCAGCAATAGCAGCAAGCGAAAATGGCGACGCGCGCTACGCGTTGTCCCTCATTCTGCGCGCCGGCGAAGTCGCCGAGAAAAAGAAGTCAAGCAAAGTAAGCGAGAAAGAAGTAGAGGAAGCCCGCAAGGCGGCAGATGAAGACAAGGCCTTCGAAGTAATCTCGACGCTCCCCGAACACCAGCAACTAGTTCTATACGCCCTAGCAATAGTAAGCGAAGATGTTCACTACAAGCGCCTCGTGGAAGACGACGGAGAAAAATTTTATTTCTCGGGAGAGGTATACGAACGCTATTGCTCGATGGCGAAAAAAATGGGTTTCGAGCCCCGCACTTCTCGTTGGTACCGAGAGTACTTGCACGACCTAGAAAACCTAGGCTTGGTGCGCAGCACTGAGAGCGGCAAGGGAATCCGCGGGCACGCGACTCTCTTGCGCTTGAGCTACGACGCCCCCAAAGTAAGAAAAGCGATAGAAAAAACTCTTTTAGGAGAATGAACTACTCCATGAAAGCATTGCAGGGAATCATAGTGCCCCTAGCAACGCCTCTCACTCCAAGAGAAGAAGTAGACCAAGCTGGAATGAGGCGACTCGTCCGCCACGTTTCCAGGGGCGGGGCAAACGCTTTGTTCGTTCTCGGCTCAACAGGCGAGTTCGCGTGCTTGGACTCGAAGCAAAAAAGGAAGGCAGTAGAAGCAGTCGTTGACGCTAACGAAGAAAAACTTCCAGTCCTGGCCGGCGTAACGGCTTGCTCTACCAAGAAAGCAGTGCAGCTAGCGAGAGACGCAGAAAAAGCGGGCGCCGACGCTGTAGTCTGCGCGCCACCCTATTACTACCAATTGCCGCAAGAAAAAATAATCGAGCACTTCCAGGCAGTCGCGAAAGCGACTAACCTCCCCGTAATCGCTTACAACTTCCCGCAAACAACTAAAAACGCTTTGGAAGTAGCCACCCTAAAAAAACTTTCAAGCAACTCGTGCTTTATTGGCTTGAAGGACAGCAGCGGCGACGAAAACTATTTGACGGCGGTAGCAAACGAGTTCCAAGACTCGCACTTTAAAGTATTTCAGGGAAACGAGAACGCGTTAGGGCAAGCACTCGTAATGGGCTGCGCGGGAGGAGTGCCGTCGCTTGCCAACGTCTTCCCACGCGAGTGCGCCGACCTCTGGAACGCCTTCAAAAAAATGGACTTCAAAGCCGTGCACGCAGCGCAAGAGAAAATTATTGAACTACAATTCGTTTACGGCCCGCAAAAAAGCAAGGCAATAGCAGGCATTAAAACCGCTTTAAACTATTTAGGCGTGTGCGGAAAAACAGTGAGCGCGCCTCTTCCAACCCTCTCGCCAGCAGAAGAGAAAACCATTGTGCGCGCGCTTCAAACGCATTTGCGCGAGTACAAGTACTGGAAGTAAGCACAGCGCCCTGGGCAGGATTTGAACCTGCGACCCCCTGATTAACAGTCAGGTGCTCTGCCGACTGAGCTACCAGGGCTTTCTGGTTAAAAACCAAGGAAAATTATTTTCTGGGTGCCAACTTTTATTAATGTTGTTTGAAGCAAATCTTATCATGGTTGTCAAGAGGTTGTGGGCTTTCGCTCCGCAGGGAAGCAGCGAGTTGGCGGAGTACTTAAAGTTGAAGAACAGTTACATAGAGGGCTTGAAGCGCGTGTTAGGTGAGGAGAAAGCGCGCGAGATGGCAGCGAAAGCCGAGAAAAACTTTGATTACTTGAAAAAGTTTTTCGGCGTGGCGGAAAGCGAGAGAGCCACGGCGTTGGTTAGATTGCACGGCTCTTTTGTTGACGGAGGCTTGACGGAGGAGGACTTGTTTGCTGGTGCGAGCGCAGCTAAAACGCTTGGCTTGAAAAACCACGAGAAGCCTGTGGCCGCTCTTTTCCTAGCTCGCTTGCGCAAGTCTTTCCACGAGGCTTACGGTGACGGCAGCAAGTGGCTGAATTTCTTGAAGCGCGTCGAAGAACTCGCAAAACAAAAGCCGTCGCTCAAGGACTTGCACATTGCAATCGCTGAAGCGCGCGCTGAAGCGGCTTCAGCTAAGCTGCAAGAAATTTTTACTTCCATGGACGACTTAGAGCAAGAAATCAAGTTCTGCATTTTCGGGCAAGCGGACTTGCCTGAAGCAGTGTGGCGCGGCGAGAGACTGCTTGAGTTATTGCTCGCGCAAAAAAGAAAGCATTGATTTTCAGGGCAGGAAGTCTTTGTTGTTGATTTTTTCTGGCAAGTAAACGTTTGAAATGTATTGAAGGTTTTTGCTGCTGAGCGACTGAATTTCCGCCTTGATTTTTTTCTCGAGGAACTTGTTGATTTCGCGTTGCCATTCCTTTGACTTGAACCACTCGTATTCCTTCATTTCGTTGGCGCGCTTTATGTCCACGTCCTTCGCTTTTATGGTGACGCCGCGCAAGTCGTAGTGTTCTATGTCGGAAATGCTCATTCCAAGAAACTTGGCTTCCTTGCAGCCTAGCCTGTCGCTTTCGTGCGCTAGAGCCATGGAGCCGTACTTCATCGTAGAATAAATGTACCAGCCGTATGGGTCCGCGTCGGTGAGGACGTAGATTGGGAGTTTTAATTCGGTGCTCAAGCGCTGGAGGAGGCGGCGCGCGCCGCGCGCTGCTTGGCCGGCGGTGGTCATTATAAGGCAATGGTTTTTCTTCCAGTAAGCATCTTCGTTCAAGCGGTCGAAGATCGCATTTTTTTCTGCGACGAGTACGTAGTCAACGTCTACTTTCTTGAACTCTATTTGTTCGACGATGGAAGGAACGGCCCACCCGCCTGAACCCATTTTAGACAAGTCAATCAAGTCAACCTTGTTTTTCACGCGGTCTTCCACGATTACTTCGCCTGCCATGCGTCCCTTTGGCTCGGCGCGCAAGTGAAGGCGTTCGCGGAAAGTGTCAAGCGCTACTTCCAAGTCTACTATCGCCAAGTCGGATTCTTTTTGTTCGTCTATCGTGTCTTCTTTGGTACCCGCAATCGTGTGCTTTTTAGCGTAGTAGAGGTCACGAAGAGTTGCAGTCAAGTTGTTTTCAAGCAAGTCTTTTTTCACGTAAGAGCCGACCAGCATGGTTTGCATGAAGCGGCGAGCGTGCGCGACGTTGAACAAGTACCTGTGAGCTACTTTTTCGCCGAGCACTATCTTTTTTTCTTTCTCGTCGAACAAGACGTTAGCTGAGCCGCGCACCGGAATTTCTATGCTTGGGTTTTCTTTTGACTCGATTTGCTTGATTATTTTTTCTCCTAGTTCGACGAGCTTTTTTTTGACTTCTTCTTCAGCGGCTGACAGGGACTCGCCTTCTTTTTTCAGTGTTTTTTCTTTTTCGGTCATTAAGCACCACCTACTCCGCTGGAGCCTCGCCTTCTTCTTCTATTTCTTTTTCGGCTTTTTCCTCCATTTCCGCTAACTCTTTTTCTTCTTCTTTTGTTTCTACGACGGTTCTTTCTTTAGCGAGCGCCTTGAGTTTTTCTTCAATGACTGCTTTTGGCTTGCCGGTAATCTCGTGTAGTGCCGCTGCAACTTCTCCTACGTAGCGAATGAAGATGCTGCGGCGTTGTTCTTGTTCTTGTGCGTGCTGGAGGGAGTGAATGTAGACCCCTATTTCGCGCGCGCACTCCATTAATGCGAAGCGAATTTCTTCAACGATTTCTTCTTCCGCGCTTATGGCGAGCTTGCCTGCACCGGTGTAGGGAACGTAGACGCTGACGAAGTTGACGAAGATGCTTACTGGTTGTTCTTCGATGTTCTTTAAGTCATAACGGCTCCAGTCAATGCTTTTAACGGCTTCAGTAATGGCGCAGTTGCCGGCGTCGAAGAGGAGGGGCGTGCGGTTGGCGTAGCGAAGCAACTCGTATTTCGCGCTCTTGGCTTCCGCTTCTGCTCTCTCTTCTTCCACGGTTTTCGCTTCTACTTTGGCTTTCTTTTTCTTTGGTTCTTCTTCGGAGTAGTTGCCGCCGGCTTTCCCGCCGTAAGCTATGGCGGCTTCGACGAGGAAAGGAATTCCGCCGCGGAAAACTTTTGGCTTGCGTTGGACTACCTTCATGTGCTCGGGCTGAATCAAGTTCTTAAGCGACTTTTCTATTTGGTTTTCCCCGATTGGGCAAAGAGTATCCGTCTCTGGCGCAATCCACTTCATTTTTTGTATTGCGGCGACGATGCTTTCCGCTTCCGGCCACGCGAGCGCTGAGGGAGCGCGTTCAAAGTTGATGTTGGGGCAGAGGGCGGCGAGTTCTTTTACTTTGTCTGAGCTGAAGCGCGAGAACTCGCTTGAAAGAAAAGAGCTTATTTTCCGGCTCTTGGAAGAGTGAGCCATTTCTATTAAGTCGTTCGTGGTTATGCCGAGGGGGTGAGGCAAAGCCGCTTTTGGTCGGGGCGGAATTTCTTTGGTTGCGCGGGGAAAAACAATTATTTGCTTTGATGGCTCCACGAGCGTTATTTGCGCGTGCGGGTTAGCGAGGGCGGTGCGGCGCAAGTACTCGTAGACGCTGTACTCGCTTCGGTTGTAGCTTACTTCGGCGAACTCGAATTCCAGGCGCACGCCGCGAAAGTTTTGAGAGTATTCTTTCTCGTTTGAAATTAGTGGCTCGTTCTTTTTAACGTCTATGCTGACGTCGCACTCGTAGACTTTGTGGTCGCCTAAGCCAGTTTTCACGTGCGTTGGCTTGCCTGTAGTGATCTGCGAGAAGAGGACGGCGTAGCTTACCCCGATTCCTTGCTGGCCGCGCTTTTGCTTGCGTTGGTGGAACTTCGTGCCGGCCAAGAGTTTGGCGAAGGCTTGCCCCACGTTTTTCTTTGGAACTCCTGTGCCGTTGTCTTGAACTATTACTTTCAAGTGCTCGTTTGGGAGCTCTTGTATTTCCACGTAAATGTCTGGCAGTATTTCGGCTTCCTCGCACGCGTCAAGCGAGTTAGTGACTGCCTCGTGGACTATAGTCGTCAGGGAACGCACTTTGCCGGAGTAGCCAAGCATTTGCCTGTTTCGCTTGAAGAACTCTGCAACCGAGTATTCCTTGAATTCCTTGCTGAGTTGTTCCTCTGAAATCGGTTGTTCTGCCATGCAAACCTCCCCTTAAAAACTTGTCTTGCGCTTTCGTTCAAGGAAACTGTAAACAGAAGAGTGCGTGGAGCCTTCAAGCAAGCGAGTCACTGCTTCCTTGGCTTGGCTTAGCTCGTCGTATTTGCCGATGAGTCCTATTTTGTCGTCAGCCACGGAAAGGAAGGCGCCAGTGAGTTCTTCTATTTTTGACTTGGCTTTGCCGCCGGAACCGATTACTCTCGCTTTATAGCGAGTTATTTGCTTTGCGTTGCGGCGCATTATAAGGTCCAAGTCCAGCACTTCTAAGTAGTAGTCGTCATTGAAGAGCTTTATTGCCCGAGAACAAGGAAAGCCAAGCGAGAGGGCTTCCAAAACTTTTTCTGCCATCCACTCGGCGCCCTGTTGTTGTGGGTCTGTCGCTTCAACTGAAATGCTTTCCTCGCCCGCCAATGAAAGCCGCACGCCTCCCTTTCGCTCTATTTCCTTCCATGCCTTGCGGTCGTTCTTCTGCAACGCGTTCAAGACTTTTCTTTCAACCGCGATTACCCTCATTCGCATCAACCAAGAGAGAGCGCGCTAGGCTCCAGAAAAACCAGTGATTTTCAAAATAGGTTTCTGCAAACTATTTATCTCGTCCCCCCTTTAAATATTTTCGTGGCTTGCAGAAGCGTTTTATTTGAGTCCCAGCAAGCCTGCCACGAAATCGTATGCTGCTTGAAGCGCTTGCACTAAAAAGTCTATTGGCATGGGTTGCATTGCCGGGGAAGGCGAGGCGGCGGTGCAGACGGCGTTCAAGCAATAGTATGTCTTGCACTCGTAGTTTTGCGCGCATTTTTCGCCTGCGTTCTTCTGGTGGTTCCATTGCCCGTCTGGCGCGCAGTAAGATGGCTTGCCGTTAACTACTTCTAGGGAACCGAACTCGCGGCACGATAAACCGAAAGCGCAGCCTGAAAGCTGCTTGTGCTTGCAAGCGCCGGAAAGGCAGTAGTCTTCCGTGCAGGGATTGCCGTCGTCGCACTGTGAGCTTTCAGTGCACTCCGCTAATGGAGTGGGCGTGGCTTCCGGCGGGGAAGGCGAAGGAGAAGGCGACAGCGTAGGATAAACTATTGGGGTTGGCGTTGAAAATGACGTGCAATAACCAGAAGCACACGAATTGCTTTTGCACTCGTAGTTAGCCGAGCAAGTCATTCCGCCTTCTTTTTGGGGCAAGAGTATTGAGCCGTTGCAGTAAAAGTAGTTGCTTGGATCGGTCACCCGCGTTCCAGTTGAAATGCAGGCGCCCTCGTAAACGCAGCCAGTCAAGTTAGTGAACACGCATACCTTGCTCGTGTTGCCGGAATAGTTTCCTATCGTGATGTTGACGGTCTCGTTGCCAGTGCCGCTGCAGGAAAAGCCTTCGCAGGGGTTGCCTCTGTTGCAATGCGAGTCAACGAAGCAGTAAATGTATTTTGGTGAAGTGTTGTTGGTTGCGTTGTTCGCTCCACTTCCTGGCGGGCAGTTCACAGCCAAAACAGTAGAACTCCAGGAAGACGGCTCCACCAAGCGCTTCAACGCGTTATTGCAAGTGAGTTGAGGCAGGTAAGCACAGTCTTGAGTCAAAGCGAACAACGGATTAGAGCCTTCCATGACGCTCGAATAAGAACCAGTAAAGCCAGCGAGTTCACCGCTTGAAGTAAACTCAACGCCTTGAATGTCGCAAGCGCTTTGCCCGAAGCCGCTGCAGTAATACCGTCCCCATGCGTCCGGCTGCACTGTGTAAACCTGGGAATAGAAAGCGCTCGTCAGGAAAGTATTGTTTTGCTGGGTTCCAGGCACTATCTTGAGTACTCCAATGATGTAATTTGTAAGGAGGTCTTGCTTGAACTGTCGTTCTGCGAGCAAAACGCTACTGAAAACCGAGCTTCCCCTCAAAAAGTCAAGTTGCGTTCTCAGCCTCGATTGTCCGACTGAAAGGTTTTGTTCAAGCTGTGAAACGTTTACGACGTAGTCGCCCATAGTCCAATTGCAGGCTATTGTGGTGCTCTCGTTAGTGTAATTTGTTTCAATGCCGAAAACCACTTTTTTCTCGTTGGCGTTAAAGTAGAGCAAGACGTACTGCGCGCCCTTCCACTTAAAGAGAGTTCGGTTGCGCAAGTCGCTTAAAATGCTTTGGTTCAACGGGGGGTCGAAAAAGACTCCGTAAAAGTTTTCCTGGGATGGCTTCCCTGAAGCGAACAATAGCTTTTCGTATTCCGTGCTCACCTGCGCGCCGCCGCTCTTCACGAAGTATTTTTCGAGGTTGGAAGTGTTCTCTGCCGTGATTACGGTGTCCACGCCACCCCAAGAAGAAAAATTGTACCAGTCGTAAGCGCTAGCAAGGCAGGCCAGGCAAAGCAAGGCAAAAGCAAGAAAAGTTTTCCGCATTTACTTGCTTTAAAGCCTTCCCCCCAATTAATAGTTTTCGTTTAACTCTCCACAAAGGAAAGCGCTTCCTGGAAGGATTTTGTCGCGCCGCGCTTGGCGAAAAAGTTTACGAGGTTGTGGACGTCGCGCTCCAATAACTCGCGTGCTTTCGGGTGCTCGAGCAAAACCGCTTGCCCCAAGTCTATTATGTAGGGCTCTCCTTTATGCATTATTACGTTGAAGCTACTCAAGTCCGCGTGAACCAAGCCAGCGCGCAGCATTTTGCGCACGTCCTCCAAAAGCATTTCCAGAACTTTTTGGGGGTCGCTTAAAACTGCGTGCTCCAAGAGAGGCGACGGAATTCCTTGCTCGCCCAAGAACTCCATCACCAAAACGTTTTCCTTCCAAGCGATTGGTTCTGGCACGCGCACTCCAGCGTCGAAGCACAAGCGAAGGTTAGCGAATTCCTTGCGCGCCCAAACCTTGACTATTTCCCGGCGCGAGCCGCGCGCATTAAAGCGAGGGTCACCCCACAAGTAGTCCATCATGCTCTTTGAAAAAGAAGAAGTCTCGTACTTGAATACTTTGACTGCACGAAAACCTTTTTCGCCTGAATCCCTGTCCACCCAAGTGGCTCGAAAAACCATTGCTTCCTTGCCTTGAGCTATTGGGTAGTCCAAGCTCTTTATTACGCCCGCGTTCAAGAAACGCAGGAGGACTTCCACTGTCTTGTCGTCAAGCACGCGCTCTGCAGTCTTGCTGAATTTTTCCTTGAATGGCTTTAGCTCGCGGGGAGGAAGCTTTCGCTTTGACGCGTGAAACGCCACCAGAACCAGCTCGTCACATTCTAATTACTCCTTTTTGCTTGAGAATATCTGACTGAACTGAAGTATAACGGAAGACTATGTCGCACTTCTTGTCTCCTTCCACGCTCCAAGGCACTAGTAGCACGTAGTCTCCTTCCCTCACCCAAATCTTGTTCCTTATCTTGCCTGGAATGCGTGCTATTCTCTCCTTGCCGTCCTCGCATTGAACAACCATGCGACTGCCGCCGCTCAAGCTTACCACTATGCCCATCAACTCGCCTGGCCTGGGCATGCGGACTCTCACCTCGGAAGGCAAGGCATTGCCAGCCGTTTTCCTTCCCGCGCTTGCGTTGTAACTCAAGAAACCACTTCCACTCGAAAGCCTACTTTCTTATTGGGTGCTTGGCGCCGCACGCCTCGCACACGAGCACGCGAATACCTGACTCCGGCATTACTTCAATGTGAGTGTCTGGCTTGCCGCACTCCCTGCAAATGACTGCCAAGCCACAGTAATCCTGTATTTTGTCGTTCACTTGCTTGAAGCTGAACTTGCCGTTCAAGACGAGACGACCGCCCTCGACCTCGCCGGGCACGGCGAGCTCGCGAAACAAGTACTTGCTGAGCTCTGCAGGAGAGCGCCTCAACTTCGCACAGACAGCTTCAAAGTTTTTCACGAAAGTCTTGTTTCCTTGAACCATGGTCTCGGCGACTGGGCACTCGAAGCGCTCGCCGGAATCTTTTTTCGTGACGCTGCGGTAAATGTTGTCTAACAGTTCTTCGTATCCAGGCATTCAAACCATCCTTAATATGGAGAGAGAAAGCATAATAATAACTTGCCTGCGCCAAGCAAGCTCGCCAGCGCTAAAACAACGCGTAAGCCGCGAGCGCGGCAAGAGAACAGAAAACGAGGGGCGGAAGAGCAGGAAAATACCCTCTGCGTTTTTGAATCAAGGCAAGCAACAGCACTGCGCCAGCAACTACTCCCACCGCTGAAGCCACACCAGCTCCGCCCACCCACAAGCCGTCCACGAAAACGCCGAGTGAAGAGTCAGCGCCACAAGCAGAAGCAGTAACGAGGGCCGGAATCACGAAGTCGCCGGTTCCCACTTCTAAGCTCTCGCGCTCCGCGAAAACTTTTCCAGCGCGTTCTCCAGCCTCTTTTTGGGGGCGAGCGCGAGAAAGGCCAGGCAACGCGAAAGTCACGCTGAAAGAACCGCCTCGCTCAGCGAAACCTTTTGCAAGCACTACCATGTGCTTCGTGAAAAAAACGGCTACGACGTCGTAAAACGCGAGCAAAACCGCTAGAAGGAGGGCAGGAAGCAAGCCAAGGTTCGCGCCAAGCAAGCCACCCACCACTCCCGCCACTACAAGCAACAAAAAGTTTTTAGTGGCTGGCTTCCACAACCGCAGCCCGGCAACCAAAGCCGCCAAAGCCGTTGAAGCCGGCTCGCCAGCAAAAAAAGCGAACAAGACTTGAAAGGAAGCAAATAAGAGGAATAACTCGACCAGCAAGAAAAGCTTTATTCCCTTGTAGTACTTCAACAACAGCAGCATTGCAACGGCGCCGAACAACACGTAAGCGAATAAGAGGAACGCATTGGCTGGCTCGGCTGGGTTAGGGAACACTGGCTCGAGCGCGCCACTTTGAATCATTTGCGTGAACGCGGCGCCGTTGGCGAGCGCCAGCAACTGCACGAAGGCGAAGCCGAGCACTACGAGGACGAAAACTGGTTTGAGCTTCATGCAGTACTCACGCACGCAAAATATTAAATAAAGAAGGTAGCGGAAGAGAAAACGCTCAAACCCACCGAGTGCAACTGCTAAAAGGCAGGGCGCTAGTGCCTCTCCCGCAGACTACCATTCCTTGTTGCGAGTGGCGCTCTTCACGTAGCCGGTCTTCGGCGAATAAAGTTCTCCGATGCGCTGGAGTTCGGAAACCATGCGGCGCGCGCTAGGCTCGTCTATGCCGAGGGAAGCTGCTTCCTTGACTACGTCGTCCACGCTCACTAAGTCAAACTTCTTTTCAAGCTGCGAGATGATGCCGAGTAGAGAGCGCTGCTTGTCTATTTTGCTCTTGGGTTGGCCGATGTTGATAATATCGGAGTCTATCCTGCCTGTTTCCTTGTCCATGAATACTTCGCGCAAAACGAATTTCTGTAAGGCTATCGCGCGCTCGGCGTCAATAACTTGCACTGTATTGCTTAAACGCATTTTCGCGCTTGCTTCTGCGAGGCGAATTATGCCTTCAATGTAGCGCGCCGTGATTGGGAAGTTGTTTTGCTGGCGGCCCATGCGCCGCATTTCAATGTAAAAGTCTTTTATTTTGTCGGCGGCTTCAGGGGAAAGGACCGGGAAAACGTTTTTGCGGGCGTAAGCAACGTATTTGCGGAGGAGCTCCAAGTCTATTACTGGCGTTACTGGGCTGTCGGATTCTGGTTTCTGCTTTGAAGCGGCGAGCCTGTGGCCCACTATAATGTGTTCCGCAATTTTCTTGTCCTGCGTTTCGTCCAGCGCGTCGCGAATGGGGAAAATCAAGTCAAAACGCGAGAGCAGGGTAGGCGAAATGTTGAACTGTTGGGCTGGTAAGGCGTTGGGGTCGAACCTCCCCATTTTGGGGTTGGCGGCTGCGAGGACGGCGGTCTGCGAATTGAACTGAGTAATTATTCCTGCTTTCGCGATACTTATTACTTGTTGTTCCATTGCTTGGTGCATTGCGCTCCTGTCTTCCTCGTCCATTTTGTCGAGTTCGTCGACGTTTACTTGCCCTCCGCTCGCGAGAACCATTGCACCAGCTTTGAGTATCCAGCCGCCTCCCACTTCGTCTTTCTCTGCCGCGGCAGTCAGGCCGACAGAGGAAGTGCTTTTGCCGCTGACGTAAATGCATTTTGGAGCCAAGCGCGAAACATAGGACAGCAACGAACTCTTGGCTGTGCCTGGGTCGCCGATGAGGAGAACGTGAATGTCGCTTCTCACGCGCTGGCCGTCTGGAAGAAACTTGTTTGGAGTGCCGCCGAACAACTGGAGAGCAATGGCTTCCTTCATTTCGTTGTAGCCCCAAATGCTTGGCGCAATGCTTTTCACTATTTTTTCGTAGAGGAGGGGGTCTTTGGATAAAGCAATTATTGCTGCCTCTTCTTCAGCGGAAATCTTGAGAGCTTCAAAATCTTGTTCTTTCTTTTGCAAGTGTATTACGTCAAAGCACTTGGCGTAAACGCTTGACCTCGTCTTTCCGTCTCGCACTGGCTTCAAGCGAAGGATTCCAGTCAGCGTCACCTTGTCGCCTGGGTTGACTAAGTTAACTATGTCGTCTTCCATCCAGACTTCAACGTGAGAGGTTGGCGCGTTGCCCCTCAAGTTTTCAACCAAATCTTGCAACTGGGCGCGTTGCACGTTAACGAACTCGCTCTCCGACTCCAGCAACCTGAAATCCTGGCGCCCACAGTCCTTGGCGGAGCAAGCGCGCGGTGGCTTCAACGCGTACTTGTCTGTCTCCAACTTCATGACGTTGTCGCAGTGGAGACACTGCCACGCGGCTTTCTTCATGCGCGGGTTTATTCCAGTCACCCACGAGAAAACGCCGTCCACGCGAATTAGTTTGTCCAAATGCTCGCTGCCGAGCGACTGCACTTGCGCTTGCAGTGCTTCAGGCAAGTTGTACACGCGCACGTGGGGAACGAATTTCTTGACTGAAGGCAAAGCGACTGGCACATTCATTTTGGCTATGGCATCTTCAGCTGCCTGCAGGTAAGCATCGCTTTCTTCCAGCAAGCCTTCGGCGAGCGACAAATTGTATTTCTCTATTTCAGCGAAGTCAACTTCAAGACTGCGTTTTTCAGGGAAGACTGCGGCGAGCTCGGCTATCTGCTTCTGCATCTTGGCTGAAAAGAATTCCTCGAAGGAGGCTATGGCGTCAATTGGTTCCTCGCTTTGTTCGCTCAAGTTTTTCACCGGCGAAATAGCTCTTGAATTGAAACAAATTTAAAGGCGCAAGCCACCAGTTTTCCACTGCGTGCCACAACTGGTTTGGTTGCCGCGCTTCCAACAACTTATTAATAACTTTTATTTAACTGATTTGGAGAATAGTGGAATACAGGGGTGTTTCTCGTGGCTTTGAATAAGGAAGCGTCTGAAGCCTTCGAGGTGCTGGACGCTAAAATGGATGGCTTGAAAGAGCAACTGCAGAAGTTCGAGGCATTCGAGCAACACGTTGACAGAGCGATTGCCAACAGGTTGTACGACTTACGAGTAGTAGCTTACTTGACGTTATTGCTCGTAGTAATAATGTTTTTCTTTCTTGTAGGCTTCGTGTTAAAGCAAGTGGGCTTGTAAACAAAGCGCTGCAAAAAAAAGAGTTTTTACTCGCTTGAAACGCGGGCCCAGATTTTCTTTCCCATGGCTTCAATGTACTCTACTTCTTTTCCTGCTTCCACTTGTGCTTGAAACTCGGCAGGTATTTCTAGCTCGAATGTTTCAAAAGTCTGCGAGTCCATGAGTTGCGCGGTGCTGCCGCTTACACTCACTACTTGCGCGCGCTTTCTCTCCACCACGGGCACTTCAACGTCAGCGTCAGAGGGAGCCATGAGGGTGTGCTTGCTGCCGTCCACGATGCTTATTGCGACGACGTTTATCTTGCCTGCGCCGTGCTTGCCTGTCTTGCTGTGGCTTATGCTCATCACGCGACAGGGGTGTTCGTCTATTATTACGTAGCGCCCTTCGCGTAAGTCGTTCATCGTTGCAAACATTCTGTCAACAGCCATTCCACTAACGCCCTCCCAAATTTAACGCAAAAACTCATTTAGTAGGCAAAAAACACATTTAAACCCTTTGCACGACACGATAATTAGCGGCGTTAAAGCCAGCTTGCAAGCAAGGGAGCCGCATGAAAAAAAACGCGACGCAAAAAGAAAGAGTTTTAAGGAAAGGCGTTGCCGCCGTAGTGTTCAAGGGCACTGGAAGCCGCAAGCGCTTTCTCTTGCTGCACCGGACTCTTAATTGGAGGGGGTGGGAGTTTCCGAAGGGCGGCATTGAGGGTAGGGAAAGCGCGGCTCGCGCCCTGAAGAGAGAACTCGCAGAAGAAACAGGGATTCAAGCGCGGGACGTGGAATACGTTAAGCCAACGAGGTTGCGGCTCGAATTCGAAAGCAAGGAAAACGAATCACGCAAGAAAAAGTTTTACTCCAACAAGGTTTTCTTAGTTAAAGTAAGGCCGCGAGCGAGAGTAAGGCTCGGCCGTTTTCCAGTCAAGGAACACGATTCTTTTAAGTGGGCACCCAAAAAAACGGCTTTGAAGCTCTTGTCTTTTGAGAGCTTGCAGCGCGTGCTAGAGGAAATAAAATGAGTTCGTTTGTCGACGCGCACTGCCACTTGACGCACGAGCTTTTCGCGGCTGACTTGCCGGAAGTGCTTGAAAGAGCGAGAAAAGCCGGAGTGGAAAAAGTTTACTGCGTTTCCGGAATGGCGGGACACGACGAGAGAGTGCTCGACCTTGCCGCGCGACATCCTGGCTTCGTATTCCCAGTTTTAGGCGTTAGCCCTCACGACGCGCCAAAGACTAGCGACGAGCAACTGAAGGCCGAGCTGGCGCGCGTTGAAGAAAACAAGGAACAAATCGCTGCAGTTGGCGAGATCGGCTTCGAATTTCACTACTTCAAGGGAGAAGCTGAGCGTGAAGCGCAACGCAAAATTTTTCGCGCGCAACTCGAGCTGGCTGAGCAGCTGGGCAAGGCCGTCGTGGTTCACTCGAGGAAAGCAACCAAGGAAACCCTTGACGAGCTGGCTGGATTCAACGGCAAGGTGATGCTGCACTGCTGCAACGACGCCTTGCTCGCAAGAGAGGGAGCGCAGCGCGGCTACTTGGTTTCAGTGTCAACGCTTAAAAGCCGCGAAAGACAGAAGATTATCGCTGAAACTCCGCTGGAAAGCCTTTGCTGCGAGACTGACTCACCTTTTCTCTCGCCGGAGAAGGGAAAGAGAAACGAGCCCGCGAACGTGGTTGCTGCTTACGAGGCGGTCGCCGTAGTCAAAGGAATTAGTTTAAGCGAGTGCGCCGAAAAAATTTACTTGAACTTGAAGCGTTTTTTCCGGTGATTGGCTTGGTTTTGCGTGGCTTGAAGGAAATGCTTGGCAAGAAAGCCGTTGACAAGAACATGGCAGTGTTCGTGGACGGCCCAAACATTCTCCGCAAAGAACTCGGCACAGACTTGGACAAAATAAAAAAGAAGCTCTCCAAATTCGGTAAAATCAAGGTAGCAAAAGTTTTCTTGGACCAGTTCGCTTCAGACAAGCTCATCGAAGCAGTCACCAACCAAGGATTCGAGGCAGTAATTGTTCCCAGTGACGTTGACGTAGCGCTTGCTGTAGACGCAACAGAATACGTTTTCAACCCGCACATAGACATAATCGTGGTGGTGTCGCGCGACAGCGACTTCAAGCCTCTCATAACTAAAGCGAAGGCGCACGGAAAAGAAACTGTTGTGGCAGGGTGCGAACCCGACTTCAGCACTGCCCTTCGCAACAGCGCAGACCACACCGTCGACATAAGAGAGTGAGAGCTTGCCAGCCAGGAAAGACTTCGACGCAAGAATTGCGCTCGCCCGCAAGGCAGTGCTTGAAGAAAAAGAATTCGGTGGCGCGAAAGCGCTTGACACTCGCCAGCAAAAGCAGAAGCCGTTGAAGAAGCTTGACTTGGGAGACCGTCAGGCAATGAAGGAAATCATTAGGGCAGCGCGCCTTCAAGCAATAGAACGCCTCAAAAAACAATCTGGCCACCGACTCACTCGGTGAAAAGGAATAGGCAGTGGAAGCAAGTATTTTTAAGTCCTATTCGGTATTCTTTCTTGTTTTGCGGTGAAAAATTTGAACTTTCCTTACGGCAACCCAGTAAAAACAGGCATAGATGCTGCCAGCGTGGACTTCCTCGCGCTACTCCGCGAACTTCAAGCCAAGATGTTTAACGGCTACTTGTGCATTACCGTGAAGGGAGTGGGAGGACTAGAGGAAGGCGTAATGGTATTCGACAACGGCAAAATCGTTGCAAGCGTTTACGAGTACTTCAAGTACAACAAAACCATTCTCGGAGACCAAGCATTCTTCAGAGTGCTTAACGCGAGCGCAGCCAAGCACGGCGTCATAGATTTGTACCAGTTAAGCAACGAGCAAGTGCAGTTGATTCTCGCCTTCAACGAGCAAGCAATTTCTATTCCCACCGAAAAAGACTTCAAGTCAGTGAAGCTGGACCGATTCAATCCAGCTTTCGAAGAGCAAGTTAGAGAGCAAGCCAAAGCCGAAACCGAGGCAGAACTCTTGAAGAAATACAAGCTCGGCGAAGTAAGGGAAGAAAAGAAAGAGTCAAGCGAAGAAATTCCTTTGGGGGAACTCGAATCCCTCGTTGAAAAAAGATGACTTAAATGACTTCAATAGTAGTGTCTTCAGGAAAAGGCGGCGTCGGAAAAACTAGTCTCGCAGTCAACTTAGGAATAGTGCTCGCGCAGGCAGGCAAGAAAACCGTCGTCGTTGACGCAGACATAGCAATGGCGAGCGTAGGCATAATGCTTGGAATAGAGCGCGCCCCAATCTCGTTGCACAACGTGTTAATGGGCGAAGTCGAAGTCAAGGACGCGGTTTACGAGGGACCAAAAGGGTTGAAGTACGTGCCTTCAAGTTTGTCTTTGGAGCGCCTCAAGAAAGTAGAGTACGAGAAGCTGAGGACAGCAATAGCAGAACTCGAAACAGAAAACGATTTCGTCATAATCGACAGCCCTCCTGGACTATCGCAAGACGCTCTCGCCGCAATTCGCTCGGCAAAAGAAATGATTATGGTCGTAACTCCGGAACCCGCTTCGCTTGCCGACGCCCTCAAAATAAAGAGCGTAGCGGAAAGAAACAACGTGAAAATAATTGGGCTCGTAATGAATTTCGTTACTCACGACAAGAGCGAGATTAAAAGGCAAGATCTTGAAACGCTTCTCGGCTTGAGGGTAATCGCGGAAATACCTGAGGACTTGGAAGCACGCAGGAGCGCCGCGCTGCAGCAACCAGTAGTACTGCGAGCCCCGGAATCGGATTTCGCGCACGGCGTGCTAGACGTGGCAGGTGCCCTTCACGGCGTGGAACTCAAAGTGGAAGCCAAGCCAAAAAAGAAAAGCGTTTTCTCTGGCATTGCCGCCGCCTTGGCTTCGTTATTCAAGAAAAAAAAAGAGTAGTGCTTGAAAATTTTGTTTTAAATCCTTTTTTTGTGAGGTGCGAAAGATGACTGAAAAAAGACCGTTCGACGTCTTGAACAACGCGCTTGAGAAAAGCGTGCTAATAAAACTCAAGGGAGACGTGGAAATACAAGGAACGCTGGCAAGCTTTGACGTGCACATGAACCTCGTCTTAGAAAACGCGCAGGAAATGAAAGGCGGAGAACTCAAGCGCAAGCTTGGCACCGTCTTGTTGCGCGGCGACACAGTCGTCTTCGTTTCGCCGGCTTGAGCGCAATCCATTTTAAGCATTCGCGGCAGAATAGATTAGCAATAGCTTCACGTGGGCCTGTAGATCAACGGTTCGCTCTCGAGAGCGCGTTAAAGATCGCATGCATGGCATGCATGAGGTTGTGGGTTCGAATCCCGCCAGGTCCACTCCCTTTTTCTACTTTGCCGTCAAAACAATTATTTATGGAGTGCAGGTTCTGCTCCGTCGTCCGAGGAGCCGAGAAGGCATTCAAGCTAGGCGAAAGCACGCACTGCATAGCCGTCCTCGACATTCACCCGAAAGCGGTTGGGCACTCGCTCGTCATCACGAAAAAACACTACAAGAAAATCACTGAAATGCCTGGCGAGGAACTGCACGACGCCATCGACTTAGCGTGCCGCCTCGAGGAAGCAATTCTTTCAGCGTTACACTGCGGCGGCATCGAGCTGCGCCAAAACTATTACCCGTTCATTCCAGAAAACGAGTATCGCTTAGACCACGTGCACTTCCACTTAGTGCCACGCGAGAAAAACGACGCGCTGTGGCGCAATCCATCCACGCGCTTGAAGCCAACCGAACACGAGCTAGAGGAAACCGCAGAAAAAATAAGGCGCGCCCTCAAACAAAAACAATTCAAGCTCAATCAAACGCCAAGCGATACCGCGAGCCAGACAAAACTAATTTAATAACCGCACCACAAAAAAGTATTGTTGGGCCCGTAGTCGAATGGTTAAGACGTCCGCTTGACATGCGGGAGACTCGGAGTTCGATTCGAGCAAGCAAAAGCCTTGCAACTGCTCGCCTGCTCGCGAACATCTCCGCGGGCCCACTGCACTTTTTTGCTCGTCACTACGCTTCGCTTCATTCCTCGCAAAAACCTGCACTAAAAAACGTCAAACCAAGCGCAGCCTTATTATATTTTAGTTGAGTGCCTTGAAACATGGCTGAAACAGTCAAGCTTGTGTTGTTGCGCCACGGTGAAAGCGAGTGGAACAAGCAAAACAAGTTCACTGGCTGGACTGACGTGGGCTTGAGCGCACGAGGCAAGAAAGAGGCAGTTAAGGCAGGCAAAAAGCTTTCGCGGGCGGGATTCTCGTTTGACGTTGTGTTCGAGTCTTTCTTGAAGCGCACGCATCAAACCACTGACTTGGTTTTAAAGGAAATGCGCATTAACCCAAGACGAGAAAAAACCTGGCGTTTGAACGAGAGGCACTACGGCGCGCTTCAAGGACTCAACAAGGCAGAGACTGCCGTTAAGTACGGCGAAGCGCAAGTGAAGTTGTGGCGGCGCAGTTATTCGGTGCGGCCGCCTGCGTTGCAGGCAAGCGACCCCCGCAATCCAGCCAAAGACCCCTTGTACGCAGGAGTGCCGAAAAAGTTTTTGCCTTTGACTGAATCGCTGGCGGACACCGTAAAACGAGTGCTGCCTTTCTGGCGCGAGAAAGTTGTTCCGTTGCTGAAGAAGAAGAAAAAAATCTTGATTTCCGCGAGCGGGAACAGCATTCGCGCCATAGTCAAGTACTTGGACAAGCTCTCGGAAAAAGAGGTAGTGGAACTAAACATTCCAACCGGCATTCCATTAGTCTACGAGTTCGACTCGCGGTTGAAGCCGATTAAAAAGTATTACTTGGCGAGCCAAAAAGAGTTAAGGAAGGCGCTAGCTAGAGTAGCAGCACAAGGAAAAGCAAGAAAGCGAGGCTAGTCTATTTTTATTGCTTTCACTGGACAGTTTACTTCGCAGGCGTGGCATTGAATGCAGTCGTCTTCAGCGCCTGGCCTGATGCTGGTTTTTTTCCCGTTCAACGCGTAACAACTCATGGGGCACACTTTCACGCACGTGCCGCAGCCAGTGCACTTGTCTAAGTCTACTGTAATTGGTCCCTTTGAAATCACGTTAGCCATAAAGCAATTACCTCCCACAAATAAACTCTGCAACACTTAAAAAGGTTCTCCAATTCGGCATAAAACGAAATTTATTTTTTTATTGTTGACGCCATTTTCTTGCCACGCAAAACTTCTGCTTGAAAGCTTTTCACTCGCTGTTCTTGAAAGCCGGCGGCTTTCGCGCGAACTTGGCGCATCTTGTTTTGTATAGAGTGAAATGCTTTCACTGCCGCAGCAAGCGCGTCTCGCTCGTGCGCGTTAGCGGGCTCGAGCCGCGAAGCAGTGACGCGCAAGTGCTTTTCAACCAAACGCGTTTTCTCGAGCTGGCCCAGCGAGTGCGTGGGCTTGAAGAGCTTTGCGTTGAAGGCCGCTTTCACTTGCCTCGCCAGCTTGCTTGCAGGGTTGACGTCGGACGCGACCAAAAGAGGCGAGTCGGCAGCAACACTCATTACTTCCCCAATTATTTCCGAAGCGCTCCAGTTCTTCTTGCTTTCCAGCGCAACTATTCTTCCGTCGTAGTCGAGTATTGCAACCGCGCTTGTAGCGCCCCCGTCAACTCCCACAATTATTTCGCAACGCCTCCAGTGGCTTGCACTAAAAAAACGAAAAACTAAAAGAAATAAAGAAAAGAATGAAATGGCTTGCAATCAGCCTTTGCGTGACGTAATGTAGAGGAGAGTGTTGTAAACAAGGGAATAGCTTTGAGTGCTTTTAGCTGGGTCGAACGCAAAATAGATTACTTTGCCTAAGCCTAGTCCCTTGCTTTCTATTATGCCGTAATAAACTTGTGTGGAATCACCGGTGTCCACTGCGGCAAGCACTTCGCCTTTCGTGGGAGTTACTTTGACGATGTCGCCGCTGAAGTCAACGTAGCCGCGTTGTTGAGCGCCAGTCAAGCCATTAAATATTGGGTGGTCCCAGTTGTAGACGCGGAGCCTGCCTTCAGCGAAGTTTCGGCTTAGCTTTCCTATCTCTACTGGCATGACGTCTCCGAGAGTGTGAACGCCAATCTTCCATCCGTACACTGTTGGGTCCTCGCGCACGGTAGTGCACGCGTCACCGATTACGATCAGTTTGCCTCCGCCGTTAACGAAGTCGGCGAGTTTCTCGCGCGCAGCGAAACTGCAGTCACGCCTTCCCTGCAGTATGACTACGTCGTAGTTCTTCAAGGAAAAACCGCGTCCGACATCGTCTGGGCTAATGTCTGGAACGGTGGTGACTTTCTTTATCACAGCTATTTGCTCGCTTGAGAGAATCTCGTTCATTTCAGGCGACAAGTGGCCGACTACCGCGACTTTCGTGGTCGCGCCGCCAACCAAGTTTTCGAGAATGGGTATGCCTTGCACTGGAATCAAACCAAACTTTGCTCCAATGAACACGGCTAGAATAATAAGCAAGATTACTGGAATGGCTCCCTCGGTACCGCCTTTTTGTCCTCGCTTCAAACAAATCACCCGCAATAGTTTTTTGGGTTTCAAACGTTAATAAACTTACGCGTCGCTTATAAAAAGCTATGCTGGAAGGACAACCAAATCAAGCGCTTGGCTTAGCATGCCACCAAGTAATCTAAAACGTTGTTGAGCAAGCCAGTCATCTTGTCTGAAATCATTTCCAAGGGGAAGGCAACGTAAACAATTCGCGAAACGTATTTCGTGTCTATGATTGCTGGATAGGATTGGTTGCCTCCAAGCACTAGGACTGCCACTTTAGTGGAGCCTGCGACGGCGCCGCTTGGCTTCTCGTTCACTACCGCGTAAGGCAAGCCAGGCGACATGCTGCCGAGAGGCAGTTCGCGCGGCATTCCAGGTGCAGAGCCTTCTGGAGCGAAGCCCACGCCGCTTCCCAGTAAGCTGCCTGAGTCTACCACGCGTAATACAAGGTTGGGGGAAGCCGTTTCCGCGCGCACGAAGGAAATTCCTGCGTAAAGCGAGCCGAGTTCGCCGAAGCCCTTCGTGTTGTTGACTTTCTTCAAGAACTTCTCGTAGTATCCTGGCTTTGATGCGTTTAAGGAGAGGGCTTCAGCGAGTTCTTCTGGCGTCACCGCGTAATTAGATGCTGAGTCGGCTTGCCAGACGAGGTTTCCGCCGCCGTCCAAGAATGACTGCAGCGCCGCGGCTTGCGCGAAAGTAATCGTGCGCGCGCGGTCTAAGAACACGACGTCATAGTTTTTCAGCAAGCCAGCGCTGATTTCCTGCAAGGGAATGCGGGTGGGAGCGCTGTTGGGTTTCGCGTGAGCAATCAAGTTTTCAAGTTTTTCTGGGTCTCCTGCACCGTCGTCGCCGTAAACTATAGCTATTCTAGACGGAGCGCGCTCTATTACTCCACAGTAAAACCCTTGCCATCCTGGAATGTCGCGGGGGTGAATGAAGTGAAACTTTGTTAGGACGACGAGCAAGGCGATGACGAGAACAAAGAGGACGACGACGTTCACTAATTGTTTTCCCTTGCTGGAAGCCTGCGAAGGAGGAGCGTACATGAAGTGATTTAGTAAAACCAACTTTTAAATATTGAGTTAAACAAGAAATCTTACAGTGTTTTTGGAGGGTGCAAGAGAATGGGCGAAAAGCTTTCAATGCCGTCTTCATCGACTGGACTAATGCGTTTTTATGATGTCAGCGCAAGCAAGATACAATTGGGTCCCAAGCTCGTCGTGGGAGCGTGCGTTGCGTTCATACTACTCGAAATATTTCTTGGCTTGCTGCACTAAGGCTTCACTCGAGCGGTATTGCTCCTTCTCTGTTCAAGCAGTTTTCCAGTGCTTCTCGTGGGTCGCCCCACTCTAGCAATACTCTGTTGGGAACGCCTCGAGGGGCGAGCTTCAAGCTGAGTTCCTCGGCTTTCCCCCTCATTTTCTCGAGGCGGGATTCAAGCTCGCCAGCCAAACCGTGCTTGGGCGCGACAACCAAAATGATTAGTTCTTCTCCTGAATAGTTTTCAGCCAAGAACGTGTCCTCGTCGCCGGTGGCAATCAAGAAAACGTGTTTCATGAAACTAATTTAGCAGCAAAAATTAAAGAAGTATGTTACTTGACTGCGACGAAGAAGCCCTTCTTTTTTTCTAGGACTTCCCCGTCTTCCTTTAATACTTGGAGGGCGGCAATGCACGCCGCTTCTTCCAATCCAGTTGAAGCGGAAATGCGGGAGGCAGTCAGTGGTTCCTTGCCTGACAAGACGGGCAACAGCTTGGAGGACGCTTTCTCGAGGAAAGAAGAAGAAACCACGTAAAACTTTTTATCGAAGCCTCTCACGCCGCGCACGCTTCCCGCTTTTATGTCGCGCTCGAGAAGCCTGGAAAGCGCTTTGGCGTCCTCCTCGTTTTCTATTACGATGAAGCCCTTGGCATCTAATTGATTTAAGGGAGAGTTCGCGCGCGCCCGCAAAGGAGTTGAAGGCGTTTGAAGCGCTTGCTGTGGCCGCGCTTGCGGGGTTTCTTGAGCAACGCAGCGCGACAGCAACTCGGCGAAAACGCTTTTCTTGGAGTCTTCGGCGAGTTTGAAGCGGCTCACGAGCACGAAAACTCCTGGTTCTACCTCGAAGAACTCGTACTCGTCGTTCTCGTGTACGCTGCTGCTCTTGCGCAGCGGCTCGGGCAAGACTATGGCGAGGCTGTCCCCGTGCTTGAAAAAACGCATTTTTTCTTCCCTCAAAAGAAAACGCAAGCAAGTTAAATTGCTTTTCCTAGCGGCTTTTCAGTGACTTTGCCGCCTGGCTTTTCTTCGCAGAATACTTGCGCTTGAAAAACGTAAACGCGGGCTACTGGCTTTCCGTTTCTCTCGGCGCGCCAAGCGCGCGCAGGCAGGCCTGCCTTCAAGCAAACGCAGTCCAGGAACTTTTCAGCGTCAAAACCTTCTTCTACGGCGACTTGAGGCAAGAGCAAGCCGCTTGCTCCTCCCACCTCTATAATCAAGCCGTCCCTGCCTACTTTGACTGCTTCCACGAAGTCTTCAGGCTTGCGTGCCAGCACTTGCTTTGGCTTAGTCAAAACGCTTACTTCCACTATTACTTTGTCTAGCTCGCTGCGCGAGAGGGGGGGAAAGCGGGGGTCAGCGAATGCTGCTTGAAGCGCGAGTTCTGAGACTTCCTCGTCCACCGCCGAAACAGGCAAGGGATAACCTATGCAGCCCCTCAAACCGCTTGCGAGAGAGCGCAGCGTCACAAATGCTCCGAGCGCTTCGAGCGATGCGTTCTTGCCTAGTTCTTTTTCGCGCAGCTTCTTCACTTCCTCTTTGGAAAACTCTTTTCCTTGGTTGAAGAAGTGTTTGAGGGAAGCACGGGCAAGAGAAACCAGGAACCGTCCTTGTTCAAGTGAGAGCATAACCATACTTAAAAAGGAGGGTTTATTTATTTTGGCATGAGAGCTGCGGCGTTGTTCTCTTTCTTGTTGGCTGTCTTTACAGCGCAAGCTGCTGCCTTCCATGAGTTCGCGCAACTCATTCCGCAGGGAAGCGAGTACGCGGCATTCAACGCCTTCTCTCAGGCAAGCAGTTGTGTTGGCATGAACGGCGAATTCTTGTTGGCTTCCTCGGACTTGGAAACGGAAAAGCTTTTCGCTGACTCGCTGCAGTTGGCCGCGCAGTGCAAGAACAACATGAAGTCAGCTCAGTGGATAGCGCATTACCAGTCTCATACGCTTTTTGGTTGGGGTTCAATGTTGATGGGAGCGTTTTTCTGCTTTTATGACGCGGCAACGGGCTTGAATTACTGTTCTTCTGCGGCGCGGTCGGGCTTGAACGTGGTGGACGAGGCGCTTGCGCAGTTGGAGTACGCGGCAGGAGAAAATTATTCTGGAATGGCTGGCGGCGTCATCGCGGAAGCAAGAGAAGCAGAAAAAAAGTTGAATGAAAAAAACTTTTCAGGCAGGTTCGCTGAATCGTTTAACAAGGCTTCAACTGCGGCGAGTGCGGCGTGGCAGTCCCTTGCAACGCGTCCCAGTGCGCCTGCCTTCACTTTCGCGGCAGCTTCTCTCGTATCAACGTCTTCTCTTCTCTCCGAGGAAATGATTTTGGCGCGCAAGATAGTCGAAGCCGAATACGAGTTGGAGAGGGAGAGGGCAACAGCAGAAGAAGAAGCGGAAAGGCTTCAAGCAATAACTGAAACTCGGTTGTCTGAAGCCGTGGAGCAAAAGCTTTACTTGGCAAGCGAAGCCTCGGCAGCACTCGCTATGGGTGGGGGCGCGCTCTTGCTTGAAGGGGGGAACACGGAGACTTTCGGGGAGGCCGTGGCGCGCGCTAAGTGGGAGGAAGAAGAGGGGAGCGCGCTATTGTCTCTGGCGCGCAAGACTGGGGCGGCAAAGAACAAGGGCTTCTTGGGCGACGCCATTAAAGCCTTGCGCCAGTCGCAGGAAAGGTTTTCTTCCGCGGCTTCCTTGCTGGAGGAAACAATGAAGCGAGCCGAGAAACTAGAGCAAAAACTTGACGCAGCGGTGGCCGAGCGCTACGCAGAAGTTTCGTCGGTTGTTTCAAAGCGTTTGACGAGTGCTCCCGAGAGCGCAGGCAGGGCGTCTTCGTTGCTCGAGCAAGTGCGGAAGGAGTTGGAGAAGCAGCCGAGCGCTCGCGGCGAGAGAATCGCTTTTCTTTGCAGGCACTTGACGTTGCTTAACGGCGTGCTTGCAGTGGCTGCCGCGCCGCAACAAGAGCCGTTGTTGAGGAACAAAGTCAACACCAAAATAAATTGGGCGCAACAAATACTGGAAAAAGCCGAGAAAGACGGCGTGGTCGTAGACTTCCAGAAAGCGCAGTTGAAGTCAGTTGAAGCCGCGGCGGAAGGCATTTCTTCGGACGAGAAGGGCGTGGCCGCCCTCGTGGAACTTGAAAGGGAAGTGGACGCTATAGTGAAAAGCGTTTACGGGGCGGCGCTGGAAAAGTATTCGTGGCTGGAAGGGGACTGGAAGTTCTTGGAGGAAGCAAGGGAAGCACTGCAAGTATCAGAGCAAGAAAAACTTTCTTCCAAGGCACAGTATTTTTGGGGCGGCTTGAATGTGGAAGCTGCTTTGGGGGAGTTGCAGGAAACAGCGAAAGTAGTTGAAAGAGAAAAGGCTCTCGCTGAAAGCAGGCTTCCTCAATTGGTTGCGCGCCTCCTCGCTCAAAATGCGGTGGTAACCCAGGAAAAAAGAGAGAACTGGGTTGATAACGCCACCGAAGTTGACGTGAAAATAGTTTTGCGGAACCCGTTAAGCGTTGCCGTGAACGAGGCAGTGGAAGTTGAGTTGGACGAGTTGAAGCCATTGGCTGGCGCGGCTTACGTCATAATAGTTAACGCGAGCGAGGGAGTGAGCTTGAACGATGAAAAAATTGTTTTGGAGAGCGTGAGGGCGGGTGGGGAATACTTCTTGCACTTGCGTTACGCGTCAGTGGCAGCGAAAACGATTTCTTTTACTGAAAGCACTGAGTGGGCTTCGTTGTCTGAGGCCAGGAAAAAAATAACGTGGGGCTTCACTTGCGCGGCAGCAGGAGAAGTCGTGCTAGCGAGAAGAGTGGCGGGACGCGTTTCTGGTGCTTGGGCTTCCTTTGGCGCCACGGCTTTTTTTGACTCGCAAAGCAAAACAAGCACGGTGGGAGCGAGAGCGTACTGCTTGCCTGGAGCCAACAAAATCGAAATAAGTTACTCTATTGCCGAGCCGTTCGCCGTCACACGTCAAGAACACAGTGAAGCGGACGCGGTCGCCATCGAATACTCTTTCAAGAGCTCCGCAGAACTTGCCGGCGCGCGCCTTGCCTTACGCGAGCAATTCAGCGGTTGCGCGGGGCCAGTGCGGGTGGAAAGCGAGTTGCGCGAAACTCACTTTCTTGCAGAAGGAATTCTGGCGGTGGAGCTGGTTGGAAGCTGGAAGGAAGGAGAAGAAAAAAAGGCAGTTGTCTCAATAGCTTGCCCGGCGCACGTTCAGCCCCTGCCATACTTTAACGCGAGCCAAGAAACTGAAAGCGCATCTTACACTCAATACCGTCAAGAAACTCAAGAAACCAGAGCAACTCAAGGCGCCAACTCTACCGAGCCGTATTCAATGCTTGCATTAAATACGAAAGACACTGGCGACGCACTCAAGGAAGACACCGGCGAAGCATTGAAGAACCAAGCCGCGCAAGACTTGGAGAAAGCAGTTGGCGCGGCGAGAGAGACCGCTAAAGTCTTCGATTCCGCGTTCCTGGCGCCAGAAGGAATGAAGCACTCTAAGTCACTCGCTGAACAACGAGGCGCCACGGCAAGAAAAAACGCTGAAAAAACTTGGGTTGAAGCCGAAAAAGTCATTGCCTCGCCGCCAAAGTATTCAGTGGAGTACGCGAAACAAAAAGCGCGAGACTTAGAGGAAGCGCGCGCGTTAATGGAGGAAGCAATCACTGAAGTAAGAGAGCAAGCCAAGGCAGAGCTTGCAGTCGCTGAAGCAAGGCAAAAAGAGTTTGGGAATGCAGCCTCTCAAGCGTTGCTAGAGGAAGCACAAGACGCTTTCACACAACAAGAGTTTCTGGCCGCCTTGCTTAAAGCAAGCAAACTAAACTCTCAACTCGCGGGAGTTCCCTCGCCAGCCACCGCCGAAGCTGAAGCAAGCGGCTTCGCTTCTTGGGCGCTTGGCGTGGCAGGCCTCGCCATAATCGGCTTGCTTTACTTGTTTTTGTCTAGAAAAAAGGAAAGAGAATTAAAAGAGTTTTGAGTGAGAAATAAAACAAACAAAAAGAGCAGTCGATTTAATGAACGAAAAAAAGAACAAGCTTGCTCCCGCGCTGCTCAAGATTTTCGCGCCAAAACCCAAAGTCCACGTCCTGAAATGGAAGATTCCTGAAGCGCGTTTCATTGCCCCCCTCGAAGACGCGGCGCCAGCAATCGCAGCACTAAAGAAAAGCGCGGTCTTCACCGGCGGCGGGCAATTCAATGACGTCGTTTACGTTAAGGAATTCGGGGAAAACGTTTTCGCTTACTTTTTCGTGAGAACCGACGCGAAAACCCAGGAAGAAAAACTCGTCTTCGAGGGCTACATGCTGGAAGAAGAAGAACAACTGAACTTGTCCGTGGAAAGCGGTTACAGAATGCGTGAAAGCCTGAAACAAATGGGTTACGAGGAAGCGTTTTCGCGCGATTTTACTGAGTGGCGCTTCAAGTACGGCACCTTAACCGCAGTAGTTTACGACGTCGCAGGATTCGGCTGCTTCCTGGAAGTAGCAGTTCCAGCCACTAAAATAGCTAAAGCACGGGAAGCACTAGAAAAAACTGCTTTGAAGCTCTTCGAAAAAATAGGAGTCAGCAAAGAAGAAGTCATCCCCACCGATGTTACCACTCTGCAACTAATAATGTCGCGCCAAGAAAAATAAAAACAAAAAAGAAAAAACGCTTACTCTTCTTCTTCCTCGCCGAAGTCCTCGAAGTCTTCGTCTTCTTCCCAGAGTTCTTCTTCCTCTTCGTCGAGTTCATTAGGTTTTTTCTTCTTCTTTTCAGGCATTCAGTTAACACCTCAAAAACACGGGAACAGTTGCAAATTAACTGCAAAACAAGTTTAAAACCTTTTCCTTCACCTTAAAAGCCTGGCGAAACGCTTGCCTGAAAGCAACGGCATCCAGTCAGGTTCCTTGCGCGGCCTCGCAACCAAGGCAAGAAACTTTTTCGGCGAGAGAGGCTTTGAAGCATCCACTTCCACGACGCGGCAGTGCTTGAAGTTCAACGCAGCCCTCGCCCCACAATAGTCGAGAAACTCGCACAACAAATTGTCGTCCACTTTCTTAGCCGCATAGCCTCTCTCCCTCAAACGCTTTTCAAGGATGAAGGGATTGCAGCGCAAGACGGCCACAGCATCGCAAGGAAAGCCGAACTCGCAAGCCAAGTGCCCCTCCACCACGAAATCTTTTTTTCCGCGAGTGAGGGACAACACCTTTGAACGCAGCCTACCAACGTCTGCCACGAACTCTCTTCCTTCGCAGCGCAAGCAAAGCCCGCCGCGCTTCACGAGGAAATTCAAGTCAATTAACGGCCAGCCTTTCTCGCGCGCCAACGCTTCAGCCAGAGTAGTCTTTCCAGTACAAGGAGTCCCAGTAACCACGAGACGCAAAAACGCTCACTTCAACCTAATTGAATCCCAGCACTTTTTTGCTCGTCACTACGCTTCGCT
>JBAMLY010000002.1:0-35930 GCA_039794045.1 Candidatus Micrarchaeia archaeon
GCCCGCGACGGGGGACACCACTCGCTCAACGCTAGCCCTTCAAGACAGGGATTTTATTTGAGTTCGCTCACAATAATTTCATGCCCTTAAGCCAGAAATTCAAGTACAACGAAGCCGACGCGAAATCATTCTTTGAAGCCAACAAGAAAATTGCTTTCCACCCATTCGTTTCCAGCGACGCGCACTTCATCGTTCCCCTCCGCGGTGCTTTCATTCCAGCAGCATGCCTTTACTCGCACCGAAAAGAACTCGACAGAAAACAATTCACTTTCATTCCAGCAAGCGGCTTCATAATGGACTTCGGGCAAGTAGTCCGCCGGTCACTCCGCAACTACCTCCAAGAAAAACTAAAGAAAGCACGCGCTCCCCTCTCCATCGTGTTGCTCGACGAAGCCAAGAGCGGGCGGGCGGCGTACACGCTCTACAAGAAGTTCAAGGAAGTCCAGGAAGACCTCGCGCGCCGCGATGCAGAAGAACAAGTCAACAAAATATTCAACGAGAAAAAACTAGACGAAATAGGCGAGTTAAAGAAAAAAGCAGAGAAAAAAATTCAGTTCGAGCAAAAAGAAGAAGAAAACTCTTTAAAGCAGATTTTAAACGAAGAAAACTTGAAGCTCGTAGAACAAAACGGCGACTTCACTCCAGCTGGCGCGGCATTATTTGCGGCACTAAAGAAATACGGCTTCATTGAGTACGAAGACGCTGAAAACTTGTTCAGTCACCGCCTCCTCGTAGAACAAAAACTCGCGGCAGCCTTAAACCCCCGCTTCAAGGGATCCATGACGCTCTCAGGAGAAGAAGGCGCGAGAGTGCTATCCCGCACTAAAGCACGGCTAGACAAGCCCCTCCACGCGCCCCAAAACTTAAAACAAATATTTCCGTTGCTGGAACCCTATTACGTAGAAAAATTCGATGACATAAAAAACAAGGAACTAGTAAACTTTCACGCGCACGTCCAGCCAAACCCTGAAACTCACCCCCGCATTACAGCCAACAAAAGCGTTTACGAAGCAGCCTTCGCCACACTCGCCAACTACCGCTTGAATGTCTTACTCGAGGCAGTGCGGAAAGCGAGCGGCCGCAGCCAATTCGGGCCACAAGTCATCGAAAGAGTGGTTAAGAGACTTATTGAAGCCTCGCGCGATAAAGCAGAAGAAGAGAAGCAGGCAATGCAGTACTACTTAGCGTTCCTTCGCAACGAGATAGCCAACCAGTTCGCGAAAAAAAAGCCGAACCAACAAGAACTCGAAAAACTCAAGCAACTAATTCGCCTCGTAGCGCACCGAAACAGCAAATATAATTCATGCGTGCGCTTCAAACTAATAGGGTTGCACGGAATAGACAACTTCGTTACCACTCTCGGCTACGCAAAGCTGAAAGACGAAGGCGTTGCCTCGCAAGTGGACTCAAACAAAATAATCACGATGGACAACCCCACAACCCCAATAACCTACGAGAAAACCGAGAGCGGCAGGTACTCATACAAACCCATTTACAGTCCCTCCAACGAGTTCCGCGTACTGCACGCTTTCGCTTCAAAGTACGGACACACGGCGCGCTTCACCGAGTTTTTAAAGAACCTCCAACAAAGAATGGCTCGCGACGCCGCATACGCTAAGCCCTCCCAACGCAAGTAAAACCCTCGAACAACGCTTGCTCACCAAAACAGTTTTTAATTATTCAAAGCACTACTTTTATTGGTGAGCCGAATGAGTAGCTGTCCTGAAATCGTTAAAGCCACTGTTGCCGCCTTATTGTTTTTAATGGTTTTTTCCTCGCTCGCTAGCGCGAGAACAATTTCAGTTGCCGGCGTTGAAACCATTTCAGTGAACGGGCTCACCGCCACCGTAACGCCAGCAGTAAAAGACGACACAACAACCTACCAATTCAGCTCGCCATTACTCGTCAAAGTCAAGGCAAACTTCGGCGGCGCCAAAGACTACGAACTCAGTTTCTACTCTTCCAAGCTAACGATCAAAAAAAAAGTGCAAGACAAGCTAACCCCTTCAAACAACTCACTGAAAGTCGGCGCTGACACGCAATTCGAGGTAAGCGACACTACTAACACCCTCGTCAAGTCCACCCAGAAAGGCGTTTACGGCGCCTACATTCCGCTGTATGAGGACGCGTGCAAGCAAGCAAAGACTTCCCTTGAAGGAGTAAAGCTCGCCATAGACTTCGGCGACGCCCTCGTTCCAGTCACGCTCTTGAACGCCTCCTACTACGACAGTAAGCCAATCAAGACTGTTTTCGCGACAAAAATAGTGGTTTCCAACGTTTCAACCATTGATTACCCGCAGTCTTTCGAAAACCTCAAAATCAATTTCAAGGAAAAAAACAAGGCAAAATACTTGTGCGACTGGACAGACGTGTCCGGAGAGTTGGGCGAAACATACTCAAAATACGGCGGCATTAAATTCAAGTACGACCCCAAAAACCCCTCAAAGTACCCTGAAATAGAATTGAGTTACGCTACAGTAAGCGAGTCAAACACTAAGCCAACAGAAATCGCTTCAATCAAATCACTTTACTTTGACCCCCCACTCAAGAAAGAAGTAATCGGTGACTCGTTCAACGCCAACCAAGACCTGGTCTACGAGCTTTCTTCCTCGCCTGCCGCTGACACGCGCGTGGCAATCAAGCTCGAGAAAAACACTTTGCCGTCCCCAAAGATTTTTGGTTTCGTGCGCTTCCTGCAGTCAATAAACGCGTTAAGAGAAGGCGCGCCTTCTTACGCGCAGGCAGTGTCGCAGGGCTACGCCGGCTTTTCCGGCAAGCAAGTAAGCGACAACGTAGAAAAACAAGTAAGCGATTACTACGACGAACTGCCCTCTTTTGTCTTCCACGTCCTCCAACAAGGCTCGCGGCTCCACGAAAAAGGTTCTGACGCAAGCCACGCTTTCTTGACAGGCTTTTCAGTGAAGTTGGCGACTTCAATAAACGGCGTTTACACCGTGGCTGCCCGCACTGAAAGCGTGGACGGTGAGACCACAAACAAGTTCGTTCCAGAAGACGCTTCCAAGCTCAGCTTTGCAGCAACCAACGGCAAGGGCGTCGGCCAATACGTTTTCCAACCAAACCAGAAACTCAAGTTCAAGGACACGGAATTCACTTTCATTGCAAGCGAGAAAGGCGTCGCCTACACTACCGCCACGGAAACCACGGTAGCCAACCCCACGCCCTTCTCTTCCGAAAAAGAGTTTCACGTTAAAACAACGGCGGACGGAAAGTACGCCCTCGTCTTCTCTAAAGACAGCGCCGGACAACTCGTAGTAACGATAACAGACTTAAGCGAGAAGCCCAGCACTCCAACGCCGCAGAAGAGCGCGCCACAACCAAGCATTTCATGCTCCGTGTCAAACACCGCGCCAGCCGTCGACCCAAAGAACCCGGCAACTTACGCGGCAAACCAGATAGCCTTCAAAGTCAAGTTCAAAAGCCCGCCCCAGGGCACGATTTACGCCACCATGGCAATAAAAGGCAGTCGCGTGAGCCCCCGCACCAAGCAATTCGAGTTGCCTGAAGGCGTGCAGGCAGACGAAGAAGTAGAATTCAGCGAATTCAAGGGCTTTGCAGTACAGCCCTCGCTTTCCTACCAATTCGGTTACTCTCTCTCACCGCACGCCAGCCCCCAAATGGTGCAGTGCCGCAACGAGGCAGGCGGCGGCGCAACCTATTCAAGCGAGCGCGCCCGCGACAACAAAGAAAAAACAAGCAAGATAAAGTCGTTGCAGCCAGGCGAGTGCAAAGCAATTTACTTTGCCTGCCTTGACGGAAGCCGCTCGCTTTCACTGCGCTTGACGCCCCCAGAAGGCAACTATGCTTCCTACAACGCCTACTTTTCTACGGCGAGCGCCCAGCAATTGAATGCCTGCCTTTCAAACCCAGCTTGCGACGTCGCCGACTTCATTCAATTGTTTCACCCCAACCTTGACGCCAAGCTCTTCGCCAACCACTTCGAGTGGAACAACTTGAACGCCTTCAAGGGCTTCAACTTCGACTCGTACGATTCAATGGTGCTTGGCTTCACGGAAGAAAACGGGGAACAAACAGCGGTAGTCTGCCCCATAGAAAAACGCTTTTCTTCATCGGTAGAAGTACGCGGAAGCGTTGCCTTCCAAGGACTCCTTCTCTCGGGAGACGGCTTCATTGGAAACGCGGTAGTAACGGCTGGCGCGACCGAAGTAGGAGAAGCCCGCATAACTGCTGACGGCGCCTACGAGTTCAAGTCTGAAACGCTGTCCAAACTAATTGGCAGCACCACCAACTTCAAAGTGCGAGCGCGGTTCAAGTTGCCGGACGGCAGAATCGTTGGCGGCGAGAAAACCATTTACGGCTACCAAGTAAGCGACGCCATTAAAACAGAGGGACTCAACCTCAGGCCAGTAATGTTCTCCGACCAAGACGTCGTCGGCGCTCAAGCAAAACCAGTCACGATAACCTTGAAGGGTCGAGTCTACAATGGATTCGTTGCCGCCGAGAACGCAGTGCAGGGAAGCATTGCAGTGCAAGGCGAGAGCAAGAACGCGGTAGCCTTGAAAGACGGCTTTTTCACTGGCTTGCGCCACGAAATTCAGCCAGAAGAACTCGACACCAAGCAGACGCTGAGCTTCTGCATTGGCGGAACTACTGCCGCAGGCGAAAAAGTTTCAGGATGCACTTACGCCGAACTCACGCTCTCGCAGGAAGCTGACGCTGGAACAATAATAATAAACACAGTGGAAAAGCCTGCACCGCAAAAAGACGCGCTCGCAAGCGAGTACTTCAAGACGACTTTCTTTGGAGAAGCTTACTACGACAACCCAGCCCAAAAAATAGAGAGCGGCTCATTCAAAGTGATTGCCGACAACGCTGAAGTGTGTTCAGGGCAGTTGAGCGCCGGAAGATTTCAATGCGTTGCCTGGGCTTTCAAGAATGAGGAAAGAATTCAGGCAAAGCACTTCGCACTCGAGGTAAGCGGGTGGCTCGCAGACGAGCAAACCCTAGTCCAGGGAACTACTTCTCTTGGCTTCAGAACGCCGGCAGAAGCAATGGACTTTGGTGCACTAGAATTCAATGAAGGCAACGCCCACGCCACGAAGCAGCAACGCAAGGCAGACTACGTTGGCGTAGAGTTTTCAGGAACTGCCTACGTTTTTGAAGCGACTCCAGAAAACGCGTTTTCAAGCGGTCAAATCTGGATTGAAGGCGACGAAGACCACAAGGCATTCATTGGAGAAAACGGTGGTTTCACCATTCAAACTTATGTAGCGAGAGAAGACTACAAGAAGTCGTTCAAGCTCACGCTCTACGTTGACGGACGCAAAGGCGCTTACGCAGTGAAAGGCAAGGTCACGCTCTCAGAGCGCGCCATTCTAGCGTTCAACGACTTGAAGGCAGTCGTGTTCAAACCCAAGGCAAGACAAGAAGGCGCTGCCGCGCAGCCCAGCCCAGCCCAAGTATTCGTTACAGGCAGTCCCGCAGTAGACGGCAAGGAAATACTGACTGGAGACATAGCGTTTTTCGACGAAAACGGCGCTCGCCTCGGCGAGGGAAGAGTAGACAACAACTTTTTCTCTTTCAAGCTCTACGCAAGCAAGGAAGACTTAGGCAAGCAAAAGTGCTTGACGGCTAGAGTGAGAGGCGCCTTGAAAGACGGCTCATTCTTTGATGGCTCGACCAAGTCTTGCGTTGAACTAGGAGAGTTCGGCGTCAACTTCGAAACACTGGAATTCAAGTCGTCCGAGGGAGCCATGTATTCCTCGCAAGCTAAAGCACCCAAAAAAGAACCAGTGAAGCAATCAAAAAAAGAAGACACGCTCTCGTTCACTTTAAAAGGCAGGGCGTCGTGGCTCAACACTGAAACGCCGTTGCCTGGCGCAACAGTTTTACTAGCAGCCGATCCCACTGCAAGCGCTTTCGCTGGCGCAAACGCGGAATTCAGTGTTCCAGTAAGTCTAGAAAAGGAACTCGCTGGCTCTCTAGTGGAATTTGCTCTCAAAGCCAGGTTCAAGGACGCTAGCGGCAAACAACGCGAGGCAAGCGCTCTCGCATCAGCCCTGCTTCCAAAGCAAGGCGGAGAAGTTGACTTAGGCGAGGTAGTGTTCGACCCTCAACCAGACTTGCTGCCCCTCGTGCCGTCAACTCCAGCGCCAGCAAACAAGGTCATTTACGTGGTATTCGTTCCCTTCAACAAAAACTTTGAAGTGGAAAACAAGTACTACAAGGGCTTGAGCGAAGTTTCGTTGAATGACTTAACCGAGCAATGCGACATCGAACCCCGCGAGCACCCACGCTGCGTCGCAAAGTTCGTGGTACCCTACAATCTTGCCTTGGCCAAACTCACAATAAAAGTGGCTGGCGAAATTTTATCCTCCACTCAAATCAAGACAGGTTATTACGATGCAGGCGTTATCGACTTAACGAAAGCAGGCGACGGCGACACCATTGATTTAGGCCAGGTGAGCGTTGTCTCTTTAGAAGTCGAGCAACAGCCTGCAAGCACTGCAGAACAACAAGCCCCCCAGCAAACCAAGCAACAAGCAAGCCAAGCCACCAAGAAAATCACGTTGCTCTTCCGCCCGCTCTTGGCAGCCAGCGCCAAACTCGCCTTCCCAGCATCTTTTTATGCAGGAGTAGCTTCAGTTGAAGCAGGCGAGGCCTGCGACGAGAACGGTTGCGCGCGCGCGGAAATAGCTAGCGACGAGACAAGCATTCCATCTTCTGGCGCGCCACTCGCAGTAACTCTAAGCGTTCCAGCCAACGCCTTGGCTCTATCAAAAATAACTTTCAAGGCAACTGGCTGGGCTTCAGAGAAGTCGTTCCAGGCAGGCGAGAAACCAGTTGACGCCGTGCTGTATTACTCCGAGCGCGTGGCGCTAAACAAAAACAATAAAATTGACTTCGGCACGATAGTTTTGACTGAAGTCAAGCGCTAATGGTGGTTTCAAGTGAGTAAGCAAGTGTTTTTCGCGGCAGTGGCAGTTCTTGCGTTGCTATTATTTGGCTGCATTCAACAACCAGCAGCGCCGTCGCCAACGCCTGCAGCAACAGCGTCGGTTGCAGTCCAGCAGCCGGGAGTCGCTCACGTAAGAATTGCTGGCGACGCTTTTTCTCCGCAGTACTTGACTGTCGCGAGAGGCACTACCGTGGTATGGACTAACGAGGACTCAAAGCCTCACAGCATAGTGCTTCCCCAAATCGATTCTGGTCCCATCAACCCCGGCCAATCATTCAACTACTCCTTCAACGAGGAAGGAGTTTTTGACTACGTTTGCGGCATTCACTCTTACGCCAGTGAATCCGCGCGCGTCACCGTCGTCTCCTAACAAACCCCAACTCGCCATTTTTTATTTTTCTCTCTCCTACTCTACTCTATGATTTGTTGGCGGTCGCCAAAGGTGTTTTCAAATGACTGGAATGATGGCTAAACGCGAGTTCGACTACGACAAGAAAAAAGACTTCAGCGCTTGGTATAACGCCATAATTTATGCAGCGGACATGGCGGACATCCGCTACAACGTTCAAGGCTTCATAGTGCACAAGCCGTGGAGCATGACTGCAATAAAGAAAATGTATTCATTGTTCGAGGAACAACTAGAAGAACGCGGCCACCAGCCTTGCTTGTTTCCAACCGTAATCCTTGAAGACAACTTCGAGCGCGAGAAAGAACACGCTGAAGGCTTTGCCCCCGAAGTGTTCTGGATTACTCACCGTGGCGACGAACAGCTCTCGCGGCGCCTCGCGTTGCGTCCCACCAGCGAAGCCGCAATATACCCCTTGTACGCCTTGTGGGTGAAAAGCAAGTCTGACTTGCCGCTCAAGCTCTACCAGTCTTGCAGCGTGTTCCGCAACGAAAGCGAAACCAATCCGTTCCTGCGAGGAAGAGAGTTCTTGTGGATTGAAGCGCACGACGCTTTCGCTTCGCAGCAGGAAGCCCGCGCGCAACTACGCAGCGACGTTGAAGTCGCCGTGGAAGTCATTGCGCGCCAGCTCTGCATTCCCTTAATGGTTTTCAAGCGCCCGCAGTGGGACAAGTTCGCGGGCGCAGTGGACACCTTTGCTTTCGACACGCGCATGCCGGACGGCAAGGCATTCCAAATAAGCACGACGCACGACTTGGGACAAAACTTTTCCAAGGCTTTCGGGATAACGTTCGCGGACGAGGCCGGCGAGAAGCGCGAAGCGTGGCAGACTACTTTCGGAATAGGCATTTGGCGCATTCTCGGCGCCGTAATTGCCGTGCACGGAGACAACAAGGGCTTGTGCTGGCCTTGGCCCATCGCGCCATTGCAAGTCGTCATCATTCCAATCTTTAAAGGAGATTCAAAGGCAGTCATGGAATACGCTGAATCAATTGCGGCAGACCTCGACGAAGCCGGCGTGCGCTGCCGCGTTGACGCAGGCGACAAGACGCCGGGCTTCAAATACAATTTCTGGGAAATGAAGGGAGTGCCCCTCAGAATAGAGGTCGGCGAACGCGAGACGCGAGAGGAAACGATTACGTTGTGCCGCCGCGACAACGGCGTGAAAACCACTGTAAAGCGCTCGGAGTTGTTGAAGGCAGTATTGGAGCTTGCTTTCCTATACCAAGAGTCTTTGAGGGAACGCGCTCAACGAGAGTTCCAGCAAGCAATTCAACAAGCTTCCTCGGTAGAGGAAACGAAGAAGGTGTTGGATGGTGGCGGTTACGCGCGCATCTTCTTTTGTTCCACGCAAATGGACGGCAAGCCCTGCGCCGACATCCTGCAAAGCGAGACGAGGGGCGGCAAAGTGCGCGGCACGCTCTTCCCGCAAGAAGAAAAAGTTCCACAGAACGCCAAGTGCCTCGTCTGCGGCAAGCACGCAGAGCACGTTGTTTATGTCGCGCGACAGTATTGAATGGCTTTTCCTGTAGCCCTAAAGCAATTTTAATTGTTTTTCCTTCAAAGAAATTGTTGAACGCTGAATGAAGTTTGTCTCAAACTATCCTGTTGCCGTAATAAGTAAGACGTTGCTCTGCGCTGACTTGCACTTGGGCATCGAGTTCGAGCTCGAGCGCGGCGGCGTCAACGTGGGGCTTCAGTGGCCTGCGGCGGCTAAAACACTGGAAGCGTTGCTGAAGCAGACTAAGTGCACTCAACTCTTGATTATTGGCGATGCGAAGCACGACATTCGCGGCTTCGAGGAACGCGAGAAACGAATGATGCGCGACTTTTTCCGTCATTTGCTGGCCAACGGCGCCAAGAAAATAGTTGTTTGCAAGGGAAACCACGACGGGCAACTGCAAGAACTCGCGGGAGAGGGCTTGATTGAGTTGGTTGGCCCGCAAGGCTTTGTTCTCGAGAGCGGGAGAGCGTCTTACGGCGTTTTTCACGGGCACGCGTGGCCGGCCCGGGAGTTGATGGACTGCGATTGGCTGTTGATGGGTCACAACCACCCTTTAATAGAGTTGTCGGAGCCCATGGGCTTCAAGTGGAGCGAGCCTGCGTGGATAATTGGTTCCACTAAACCCAACAAGCCGGCCGGCTTTCCCGCACAAAAAACAGTGGTTTTTCCTGCCTTCAATGCTTTGAGTGGCGGCCTGGTGTTCAACCGCTTTTCCTGCACTCAACTCCTCGGCCCAATTTTCGAGAACGAGTTATTTGACTTGCGCAACGCTGAAGCCAGGCTCTTGAACGGCGTTTCCCTGGGCAGGATTGCCTTGCTGCGTCGCTTTACTGAGCCGCGGTAGGCTTTAAATACTGTTTCCGGCAAAAATACTTGGTGCGACTGCTTTTATGCAAACCGCTTATTGCGGCAGGTGATTTTTTAAATGGCAAGAGGAAGAGAACGCCAAGTAATTTGTGCTTCGTGCGGCAGGCAGGTAAGGCGCGACAAGGCAGTGTTTATTGAGAAAGCGGTTTTCACTAACCCAGTTGACAGGAAGGACACCGCGGACGAGCAGTACACTCGCGCGTTCTACCGCGAACTCGCTTACTGTCCCGGGTGCGGTAAGCACTTAAGCGTTTACAAGCGCAAGCAAGAACAACGCCAACGCCAGCGAGAACGCGAGAGAATCTTTCCAAGGCGGCCCCGCAGTTCAATGCACAACCGCTCTGGCGGCTACCGCGAGCCCGCGTCAAGCCAGCAACAAGAACAAAAAAGTGAAGCGGAAGCCAAGCCAGCACAACAACAGTCGCAGCAGCAAGCACAGCAACAATGAGCTGGCCGCACGGCAGCGCTGGCTGGCTGCCAAGAGCAAAAAAGCATTCAAGTTAGTGGGCCCGTAGTCGATCGGCTAAGACGCCTGTCTCACACACAGGAGATGCGGAGTTCGACTCTCCGCGGGCCCACTCACGGCAGCAGGAAAGAAAGTCGCTTCCTTGAGCCGACTCGTTTCCTTTCCCGTCACCAAACACTTTTTTTGGCTCGCCAACTTGTTGACGCGACCACTTCAAGCGTTTTTTAGCGCGGGTTTTTGCGGGGGGTGCGACGGCCTTGCGAGGAGCAGCCGAAGCAAAAAGTGCTAGCTTTTATTGCTGAAGCAATAATTTTTTCGTGGCTAAACTGAGTTTGAAGAAGAGTTTGTCTCTCGTTGACGCTACTGCGATTAGCTTGGGGGCAATCATTGGCGCCGGCGTATTCGTGTTGCTTGGGAATACAATTGATCTTGCCGGGCCCGCTGCAATGCTTTCGATTGTCGTCGGATTTTTTGTCGCTGCGTTGACGGCATTGTCTTTCAGTGAGCTTAGCGTTTTCCTGCCGCGTGAGGGGGGAGCGTACGAGTTCGCGCACGAGCTTGTTGGGCCTTTTGCAGGCTTTGTGACTGGCTTTTTGTGGCTTTTTTCAAACATTGTTGCCTGCGCAGTCCTAGCGCTAGGCTTTTCTTCGTATTTGTCTGCGCTCGTTCCGTTGCCCGCAAACGTGGTAGCTTTCGCTATTTGTTGCGCGCTTACTCTCGTCAACCTTGCTGAAGTAAAGAGAGTTGCTGCGTTGAACAACGCTTTAGTGGGCGTGAAGCTGTTAACCCTCTTTTTTTTCGTTGTCGTTGGGTTGCTCTCCTTTAATGTGAGTCGCTTTACTCCCTTTGCTCCAAACGGGTTGCCGGGCGTATTGACTGGAGCCGCTATTTTCTTTTTTGCTTTTGGTGGTTTCGCGAGAATAACCACTGCCTCCCAAGAAGTTAAAAATGCGAGGGAAAACGTTCCAAAGGCGATCTTGTTTTCTCTAGGAATATCTTTTGTGTTGTACTTCGCAGTGGCAGTGGTGGCCGTGGGCCTCTCGCGGCCTGGAATGAGCACTAGTTCGGGTTTTCTCGCGCAAGAAATAAGTTCGACTGGAATAAGCGGTGCTTTTGAGGTAGTGTCTATTGGTGCGCTTGCGGCAATTGCAAGCGTGTTGTTAACCACAATCCTTGGCGCGTCTCGCGTGCTTTACGCGATGGCTAGAAACCGTGAAGCACCGCAAATACTTTTTGAAGTGAGCTCGACTAGAGTTCCAAGCAAAGCCGTTTTATTTGTTGGGCTTGTTGCGGGAGTAATTTCGTTGAGTGGCGACCTCTTCTTCGTAGCGTCCGTCAGCAGTTTTGCGATGCTGGCATACTACGGGGCAGCAAACTATTCTGTGTTGAAGCTCAGGCATACGCGTTTGCCTAAACTGGTTCCCTTGCTTGGCCTGCTTTCATGCGCTGTGTTGGCGTTATCGTTGCCAGTTCAATCAATTATTTTGGGTTTGGCTGCTACTTTTACTGCCGCGGTTTTCTATCACTGCAGTTGCGCTCGCAAGCGCTGAAGAACAAGGCTTACCGCGTGCTTTCCGCGATCCAGTGCTCGACTTGCTTGGAAGCGCGAGCGCTTAAAACGATTATGGCTGGCAGTTCATAAGAGTGGAGGGCACGGATTTTTTTGTTGAGCGCAGCCGCTTTTTTTGTGGTGGTCTTCAAGGACAGCATCCATTCACGCTCTCGGAATACTTTGCCCCTCCAGCGGTAAATGGATTTGACCGGCCAGTAGTTCACGCACGCGGCAAGGCGGCCGCTCACTGTTGCCAACGCGATTTTGCGTGCCTCGCCTTCGTTCTTGCAGGTTACTAATAACTCCTTCATTTTCAGCACCAGTTCGAGAGGCTTTCCTGGAATTCTGGTAGGGGCGACGCATTCAATCCTTTTTTGCGCAGCGCCGCCGCCAGTTCTTCAGCGAAGCCGTGAGTAGTAAAAATTTTTTTTGCGCCGCTTTCCTCGGCGTAACGCGTTAGTTCGTTGAAGTCGGCGTGGTCGCTCAAGCAAAATCCTTTGAAGTAGTCGGTGCTGCGAGAGCCAAGCGCCCAACCCGTTGCAGTAGCGCATGCGACTCTTCTTCCGTGCAGTTCGGTGAGCCGCTGGGCGAGCACGGGAGTGACTTCGTTGAAGTTTAGTACTGCAACAAATTTTTTTCCTCTCGCGATGGCTTGTTCTCCTTCGCTGCTCTCGCTTGGCACGAAGTCCAGGCTTACGCCGTGCTTGACGTAAACGCGGCAAATTCTTTCAACTGCGTTGTTTACTATGGGGGTTATGCCGCATTCATTCAAGATTTTTATTAGTTCTTGGGCTTTCCCTAGCGCATAGCCGCCGAGAATGGTTATCTCGCCTTTCTCGAAGTGTTTTTTAGTCCACGCTGCTATTTCGCGTGCCGTCTTTTCGCGGTCGGGGAAAACGAATTCCGGTGAACCATAAGTAGCCTCCATTAATAGTACTTCAGAGTGCATTACTGTGGCTGGCTTGCACGTGAGGGAAGGAGAGAGCTTGAAGTCTGCAGTGTAACCAAAGCTGGTGCCGTCCCATTCCGCGTAAAGCTGCGCCGAGCCGAGCACGTGCCCAGCGTTTTCGAGCCGCGCCTTAAACTCTCCTTCTACGAGTTCTTGAGTTGCTTGCGCTGGCGAGTCGTAATTCCTTGCCTTCATTAAGTCTATGGTGGCTGGGGTGGCGAGCAGCTTGGCGGCTTTTCGTGCTTGAGCATGGTCGGAGTGCGCGTGCGAAACGAATGAGGCCAGCGCGCCTTTCGCAGCGCAATCAAGGGCGATGCGCCTCCCACTTGCTTCTAGAATTGTTTTAGAGCCCTTTCGGTAGAGCATGCAGCGATTAGTGAGCGCGTCTTAAAAAGCATGGAGGGCGAAAAATATTTTGGTGGTTTGATTGTACGACGTTGCAATAATTGGAGGGGGGCCAGCGGGTTTGAGCGCGGCAATTTACGCTTCACGAAAGAACTTGAAAACCATTCTCTTCGAGGAGGAAATTTTAGGGGGAGCGGTTTCAGAGGCGTGGGAAGTAGAAAATTATTTGGGGTTCGGCAAAAGAAAGGGCGCCGAGTTAGCGAGTGCTTTCGTCGAGCACGCTAAACAGTTTCCCGTGGAGTTCAAGGAATTCGAGAAAATAGATTCTATAAAGAAAGTGGAAGAAGGTTTTTTCAGGCTCTCGACTTCCTCGGGCGAGTACGAGGCGCGCGCCGTAATTCTGGCTACCGGCATGCGCTTTGCTTCCCTGGGTGTGACAGGAGAGGAGGACCTCGTGGGAAGAGGCGTGAGCTACTGCGCAACCTGCGATGGCCCAATGTTTAAAGGAAAACGAGTTGCAGTAGTGGGCGGCGGGGACAGCGCTTTTTCTTCTGCGCTTTACTTAAGTGAATTAGCCGAGAAAACGTATTTGGTTCACCGCCGCGCCGAGTTCAAGGCAGTTGAGCTCCTACAAAAACAATTGAAAGCGAAAGCTGCGGAAGGCAAGGTAGAAATCCTTTCAGGCAAGGTTGTGAAGGAACTCAAGACAAACGCGAAGGGATTGCTTGAAAAAATCGTTTTAGAAGACACAGAGTCAAAGCAGCTTACTGAAATAAGCGTGGAAGGACTATTCGTTTACTTAGGCGGAATGCCTTTAAGCGTGCTAGCGCAGTCAGTCGGCGTTGCCTTGGACGAAAAAGGCTTTGTCAAGACAGACTCTGAGTGTGCCACCAGCGTTCCAGGCGTTTTCGCGGCAGGCGACATAACTGGTTGGGGAATGCAGATAATAACTGCCGCGGCAACAGGAGCGGTTGCGGCGCTCTCAGCCTACAAGCACGTAAAATTTGTTACTACTCGTTAATGCGACTATTTTAAATACGTGTTTTTTCAGAATTTTTTTGCTGCAACTTCGTGAGGTGGGCTTTTGGCTAGCTTGGCTTTAATAGCGCTTACAGTAGTGGTTTTCGTTGTAGATGTGTTGCTTTTCGCTGAGTTTTCGTGGCTTGAGGAACGCGTGCGAAGGACGCGCACACCTGTTGCCGCTGCGGACACACGGAAGGTTCCAGAAACGGAAAGTCTTAAGGCAATCAAAGCAGAGGCTCAACCTCTCGCCTTGCTTTCAAGCGCGCACGCCGCTGCGGGGCCGCATCTTTATTCAACTGGGCTTGACGAAGACGTCGTCGAGTTGAAGCAGCAATTGCAGGAGTTGCAGGAGCAGGCAAGGGCTTCAGCGGGGAACGCTTGCGCAAGCGAACTGCGCTGCCTCGGGGAAAAAATTGATTCTCTCGCCGCGGCTCGCTCCAACGACTTGGTTGAGTTTTCCGCGTTGAAAACCGAGATAGAGTCTTTGAAGCATGCCTTGCGCGGCTTGTACGCCAAGGAATTGCGTGGTGCTGAGTTAGCTCGCTCGGTTTTCGAGCTAGAGGAAAGCATTGAAAAAATTTCTCGCGCCGCCAAAAAGGCGCAAAAAGAAAGCAAGAGAAGTGAGAGGTAATTTGAATGGATGAGTCAAGCATTCCCTCGAAGGCAGAGGAATTAGTTGAAAAGGCAGTCAAGGAAAAGACGCGCGAGTTGACTGAAAAAATAGAGAAGCTGGAAGCGTTCGAGAAACACGCGAGGGACGAGCTCGCCCAATTGCGTGCCAGTGAAATGGAAGCGCGAGAAGAAATGAATAAGCTGGTGAAAGAAGCAGTTGAAAAAATAAGTGCTTTGAATGACAAAATCGCTCGCCTTTTGTTGCCTCGCGCTGGCGCAGCCAAAGCGTCTGCCAAGGCAGCCAAACAAGTCAAGTCAAGCAAAGAAAGGAAGGCGCGCGGGAAACCAGGGAAAGCCGGGGGCGGAAAGCCGACCAAGACTAGAACTGCGAAGCGCTCGGTCTCAAAGAAAATCGTGATAAAGCCAGAAGTAGTAGTCAAGCCTAAAATGACTGTCAAGCCAATAGTTAGGGCAGCCAACAAAAATCGTGGCAAGCAAGCAAAGAAAGCCGCGAAAAAATCAATCAAGCTTAAGGCAAAGCGCGGCAAGAAACAAGAAGTTAAAGTAACAGTTACATCGGCTGCTTAAAACAATGGCCTGGGGGCTTGCTCGCCGAACACCGTGTTTTCGGCTACCTCGATTGGCGTCTGCGTTTCGCTTGCCTGCCCGCCAGTCAATGAAGCAATGCCCGCGCCGAGCCCAGCGAGCTCGGGAGGCAGCTCCGAACCTATTTGCTTTGATATCTCGTTTGGGTTGAGTTCGAGTTTCACTATCAATTCAATAAAGGCAGCAAGCTTTTTCGCAGCAATTTCACCTAATTGTTCTGGAGTGCGGTAGTCTGCGCGGTTCACCACGCAAAAGAAAACGAATTTGCCTGTCTCAAGTTCGACGTCAACATTTTTTTCGAGCAGCAAGTTGAACGAGTCAGCGTCTTCGTCTTCCAAGTTAAGGAACACCAAGCCAACGTCTGCGCCAGCCTCCAAAAGCTTTTTACAGCAAACAGGTACTTTCAAAATGTCTGGCGCAGTAAAGCGCGAGAGGCTAACATTGCTTGCAGTCTTGGCGGCAACGTCTACTGCGATGCCGTAAACGTCGTAGTCATTCGTTATACAGTCAACGAAACCTATTTTCAAGCAACCACTTTCTTTGAAGCCGTTTGAACTGCTTGAGAGGCTTCCTCTCGCGAAATAAGCGAGACAAGTTCGCGCGCTCCAGCCACTTCAGGCGTTACCACGTGCTTTACTCCTGCGTGGTGAAGTTGTTTGATGAGTTCCTCTTTTTCCGCGCGAGCGTAAGCCATTATGTTTGGGTTCAAGTGCCTTGCAATCAACGCAATCAACACGTTCTTCTCTGTTTCAGGAATCACTGCCACTACCGCCTTCGCTTTCTCTATGTCGGCGCTCTTCAATGAGTCTTCCTCTAAAGCATCGCCGTTGAGAACTAAGAAGCCTTTCTTGGTCAAAGAATCCACTAGCGCCTTGTCTTTCTCTATAATAACGTAAGGAATGTTTTTCTGCTGCAACAATTCAGCAACGTGAATGCCCACTCTTCCAGCACCGCAAATAATGTAGTGGTCCTTCAACTGCTCTGCCTTCACTGTCGTCATGAAATCCCTCCAAAAATCTCCGAGTTTTCCTTCAAGAATCAAATCAAAAAAAGTCCACAAAACAAACCAGAAAATGAATACCCCAAACAATAACAACGACAACTGCAGAACGCGGTTCGCCCCAGTTTCGTTTTGGTGTTCTAAAGCCAACGTTTCCACTGTCAAGACAAAGCCGTCCTGCAAGCTGGTTTGCTTGAGGAACGCGTAACCAAGAGTTCCCACCGCAAACAAGACAATAATCATTAACGCCAAGAGCTTGAGCTTAGTGTAAACCTTGTCTCGTTTTACCTTTCTTGGAATTAAACCATTCATCCAACCACAATTAAGCACTCGCTCTTTTTAAGACCCTCGCAGTTACTTCACTAAATGCACGGAATTGTCTAACCCAAACAATTCCACGCGCTCGCCCACAAAGAAAGTAGTAATAGCGCAATTCTTTTGCTTTACGCGCCTGCACTTAGACAAAGGCAAGCCAAGCAAGCACGCTATGATGACGCGATTGACGACGTTATGCGCCACTACCACGACTGTGCCCTCTCGCTCACGCAAAAGCCTTGAAACGAACGGCTGCAATCGCTTCCTCAAAGCCGCAGTGCTCTCGCCGCCGGGCAGCCTGTAGTTCGGAGAAGTGAAAAGCTTGTTTATCCTCCCAGGAAAGCGCGCGTCAATTTCTTCCTGGCTCAAGCCAGTCAACTTGCCGAAGTCTATTTCCCTCAGTTCCGGCACGACAACAATTTTTCTCCCAAGAAAAACAGCGGTCTCGAGCGCGCGCTTCAACGGACTACAGTAAACCACTCTTATCCTTTCCCGCGCTAGCCTTCGCGCCAATTCCTTCGCCTGCCTCTCCCCCCGCGCGCTCAAGCCATTGTCGCGCTCGCTTCCAGCAACGCGCCCCCCAGAATTATCGGCTGACTCTGCGTGCCTCACTAAAACCAGTTTTAAAACCATTTTTTCACTAATTCAATCCTTTAAGGCACCACTGGAAAATCGCCGGCAGTAAAATTGCTGAAGTTTTTCATTGACTGAATTACGTTAACCGCGCCGCCCACGCCTTCGCCGACGGCGCTCGCACGACTTTGAACTTGAGACAAGGCAGGCAAGAACACTGCAAACAACGCATAAGCCAATATGCCGCAAACAATCAACAAAATCAACAACTTAAACAAGTCGCCGGCATCCATTTCATCAATACTTTAACGAGCAACAAAAATAAAAAACTCGCCTTCAATTGTTTTCTTGAGATGTCAAAGAATAGCTTCGAGGAACAAGCTCTCTGATGCGCTCGCGGCCGCCGCCAAGCAAGACGAGCACGCCTTCATGCCAGACTACGGCTTGAAGCGCGCGGACTACGTGAACGCGAAGAAAAAAGAAAGAAGAAAGTGCTCCGATCGGGATTTGAACCCGAGTTACAGACTTGAGAGGCCTGTGTCCTTTCGGCGGAAGCCCTTTCCTTTTCCGTAAACGCTTTTCGAGCGCCGAAGCGAGCCAGCGCGCGCCGAGCGAGGAACGGAGAAAAAGGGTTTCTTGACCGAGCTAGACGATCGGAGCACGGCAAGCAGCTAGTAAGCCATTCAAACCCGAGCAACCGAATCCGACTAAGTCATTTGATTTACAATTTTAAAAAGCGTTTCTCATGCGGGAGTTGCGCGTTCCTCTGCCTGGTCAGTCGTTGGCGCGCAATTCGCAGCTGCGAATTTAACGCGTTAGCAGTTATTGTGCGCGCACTATTTTTATGAAGTTTGTGTTCCTAGGGCCTCCGAACGGCAGGCCGGCCGCAATTATTACAAGGTCGTTTTTCGCGACGAGCTTGTTTTCCAACAGCGCTCGTGAGGCGTATTGCGCGGCTTCGTCGGCGTTTCGCGGTTCTTTTACGACTAGCGTTTGCGTTCCCCAGCAAAGCGCAAGCTGCCTCGCCGTTTTCTCGGATGGAGTTACTGCAATTATGCTAGTGCGTGGCCTTAGCGATGAGATTAGAAAAGCAGTGCTGCCGGTTTCAGTAAACGCAGCTATTGCCGTGGCCGAGATTCTTTCTGCTGTTGCGCACACCGCGCTCGCGATTGCGCGGGGAATCGGGTTTTTCGATGGTGGGCAGTAGTTGTTCTGACGGGAATACTGGAGAAGGCGTTGTTCGACGTGCGCCGCGATTTTCGCCATTGCCTCGACCGCGCGTACAGGATACTTGCCGAATGCGGTTTCTCCGGATAGCATTACTGCGTCGCTGCCGTCGAGAATGGCGTTGGCGACGTCGCTTACTTCCGCGCGCGTCGGGGAAGGGCTTGCAGTCATTGACTCGAGCATTTGCGTTGCCGTTATTACTGGCTTGCCTGCTGCACCGCATTTGGCGATTATTGTTTTTTGAGCGCGCGGCACGTCCTCGAACGGAATTTGCACGCCGAGGTCGCCGCGCGCGACCATTACAGCGTCTGCCTCTGCAATTATTGCCTCTATATTCTCTAGGCCGGTTGCGTCTTCTATCTTGGCGATGATTTTTGTTTTCTCGCCGTTGTAGTACTGCAAGAGCTTGCGCAGTTTTGTGACGTCCTTGGCTGTGCGCACGAAGCTCTGCGCAATATAGTCGACGTCGTTCGCTACCGCCCATTCGACGTCTTTCCAGTCTTTGCCGCCGAAGGTTGGCTGGTCGAGGCGCGCGTTCGGAATGCTTACTCCCTTGAGGTCGCTGAGCGTTCCGCCAGTGACAACGCGGGCGACTGCGTGGTCCTTCTCTATTTTCTCGACTTTGACTTCTAGGAGGCCGTCCGAGAAATAGACGAGCTTGTGCTGCGCGAGCGTCTCCAAAAGGCGGGGATAGTTTATGTAAATGTTTTTACCTTGCGGCATCGCGCCGCCCTCGCCTCTTCCTGCAACGAGGTTGATTAATTCTCCTTCGCGCAGCTCGATGCCGCCGTTCGGAAATATGCCGACGCGTATTTTTGGGCCTTGAATATCGGCTACAACCGCTATTCTCTTGCCCGCTTTTTCAGCTGCCGCGCGCAAGAGCTTGAGGCGGTGCAGGTGGTCTTCATGCGTGCCGTGCGACATGTTGAAGCGCGCGACGTCCATTCCTGCCGCAATCATTTTATCTAATTGGTTTTCGCACGCGGGGCCGATCGTGCAGACTATCTTAGTTTTGCGGAAGTGCAAGTCGTTTCGCCTTTGAATTATTGGTTGCTTAGAAAACGAATATGGACCCGGTGCGATTTGAACGCACGACCGCTCGATTATCAGTCGAGTGCTCCAACCAGGCTGAGCTACGGGTCCATTAACGCGAGTTTATTTTTGTTCTCTTTTTGCGGTCACCGTGTGCGCCCTTTGAGGGGTCCGACGGGTCATTCTGAAATAATTTTCGTGTTAAAGTATTTTTAATGTATTGCGAGTGTATCCGGCGTGGGTGCTTAATTGTTTTTGCGGCGGAGTGCAGCGATTGCTTTTTCAATGGTTGCGCGTTTTTTTTCTGAGTCTTTCTTGAAGTCTTCGTCTAGTTTTTTTCTGAGTTCGTTGGTGAGCGGCGGCTCGTCGAACTTCTTGAACTCAGCAGTTTTTTCGCTGACTTCGTATTGCAGTACTGCGAGGCGAATTCCTTTTTCGGGTGCGTTGTTGTTCGCGAACTTCAAGAGCACGACGTGAGTCGTTGAAGGGTCTTTTTTCACGAGTTCCCTGAGTTCCTTGTTTAATTCATTGAATTTTATTACGCGGTGGATTCCGAACACTCTGTAATCAGGGTGTTTTTTTGCGAGTTGCTTGCGTGAGTCGTTGAGCATGACGTTTATTCCTTCTTCCATCACTGGGGCATCTCCTCCAAAACTTCTTTCCATCCCTTTTTTTCAGCAAAACTCTTTATTTGTTCGAGAATTATTTGAGTATACTTTGCGGCGTCTTCTTCTGTTGAGATGGCAGTCGCGTGGCTGAATGCAGTGTAACGCCCGCCGTATTTTTTGGCCAGCCTTCCGAAAACTTTTTCTGCGATTTCTTCAAACATTCCCGTCCTAGCTTCCGCGTCAGTCAATGCAGTTTCAAGTAGGGCGTGGTCGCTGGCCGAAAGCGAGATTACTTCGTTACAGTTAAAGCAGTTGCCAGCAAATCCTTTTCCGTCGTGCAAAACCCATAATACTTTGTCTGCTCGCGGCTGCTGGTACCAAGACTGCGGCAGAACTTCTTCTTTAAAGCCCTTGACTGCGTCCTTCAAGAACTGCTTGGTTTTTGTCTCGCCTGCCACTGAAGCAAATCCTTCAAAAAAGTCTTCAAAGCTTTTGATGTAAGCGTCAAAGAAGTAGAGTTCTCCTGACGCGTACCTTAAAATTATTTGTTGCCAGGGCTTTAGCGCTTCGCCGTAGCCGCCCGCGTCAATGTATTTCGCGACTAACTCTTTGGACTTGGTTTCTTGCACGTACAAGTTTCCACCGTGTGGGTCTGCCACTGCTCCTCCGCTTTCCCACTCTCTCGCGGCCACCTTGCCGAACAATTTGTCTCGCTCGCTCCACTTCAAGCCGCGGACGGGCACTTCTCGTGGCACGTACTCAGTAAAGTAGAGCAGGCGCGGGAAGCCCTCTACTTCAATGATTGGCGGGTTTTCTGCAAAAAATGTTTTCGCGCCTATTCCTTTTTCGTTTAAATTCTTCAAGCTATTGATTTCTTCTATTTGATCGCTTAAAGGCATGAAGTCGTCCAGGCGGCTCAAAGCTGAAACAACTACGGCGTTTTTTTCGCCGTCTGCCGTCTTGTAAGTGATTTCGAGGGCCGTCTTAAAGCGTCCCTTGCCCAGCAAGACCGGCTCCTCGACTTTAGTGACTTTCTTGCCTGTCGCTCGGGATATTTCAGCTGCAATTAGGTCCTTGTTTTCTTTAACGTACTTCCTGATGAGTTGGGGGACGGTGGGCTCGGAAGTAATGAGTTTCGGCATTTCTTTGACGACGCTGGTTTGAATTTCTGAAGGCAGTGGTTTTACTACTGTGGTGGCTGAGTCGACTTGCTTTCTTGGCGCGGTTCCAATCTGGGGAGTTGAACTGCAAAAGATTTCGCCGCAGTAAAACGGGCTTTCCAGGGCTTTCAGTGCTTTGTCCCTGTTTTTTGCTTCCACGGCTGCGCCAAGCATTTTTTTTATTGGCGTCCTAGCAGTAGCCGCAATTTTTTTGGGCGTGCGCGACAAGAAAGATGCCTTTGTTTTCGGCCAGCTCGCTTCAAGCGAGTCAATGGCTTTGCCTAGCTTGATTGCCAGTGACTCTGTTGCTGGCTTGACGCCTTCCACGGCGAGTTTCTTCGCGCCATTCTTGAGCTTTGAGAGAGTAGTAGAAGTTTTTACGCCGAATGCAATGAAAGCGATTTCGCAGGGAGTCACTTCTAGCTCGCCTTTTTCAATCGAGTTTTTCGCGATGGAGTACACAGAGTAAGCGGTTGCTGCGTCTCCCGCGTAGCCCAGAACTGCCGCGCCAGCGCCGCCCGTCAAGGCACTTAAAGCCATTGCTCCCGCCATCGTTGCTATGAACTCCGGCATGGCGAATGGGGCGAGGCAATTAATTATTTTTGTCTTAGTTTTTTCTGTTGAGTACTGCGACGAAATAACTCTTTGCGCGGCCTTGACTGCGTTGTTGCTTAAACCGTATTTAGCGCTTAACTCAATTGTTTGGTTGGCGTAGTCTAGCGCTGAATTGAAGGCGTAAAGCTTTTCTGCTCTCTCCCTTAAAGCGTTCAAGGCTTGAACGAGTCCCTCTGGAGAGCCGCCTTTCTCTATTAAAGCGGTTACTACTGGGCTAGGCGGTGTTTTCTTGTCCAGTGCTGGAAGGTCTTCCCGTAGGTTGAGCAGCGCTACGTAGTAAGAACAATAAGTTGCTTCAGGGGAGCCCTTGTAGAAGTTGCTTTGAAGCACTTGAAGGCAGTTTTCTTTGTTTATAGTGGTTTGGGGGGTGCCGTAGAACGCCATTCTCTCGCTGAAAGGCGAGTTCAAGTCTTGTTCCTCGATTACTTTTGGGATGTTGAGTTGTGGCAGGGTTTGGCCTGGAACCGCTAAGTTGATTAACTCGCTTTTCGGGGCAAAGATTTTTCCTTGTCCTTCAAAGAGTTTTGCTTGCAAGTCGTTCGCGGCGCTCAACACTCTTTCTTTGAACTCGCTTTCAAGTTCTTCGCGCAGCGAGGAATCGCCTCTAGCGAGACGAACCATGACGTCTTCGCTTCCGCTTGCTTGTTGCTCTTGAATGCGTTGGAGAACAAAGGCAGTGAAGTCGCGTTGGTAGGCGTAAGCGTAAGAGTCGCAGCCGAGCGTGGAAACTGTTTCAAACAACGACGTTTTCAGGGGGTCTGAGTTACAGTAGATTACGAGGTTAGTTAGCGAGGCGAGATCGTCGTTTAAGAGTTTAAACACTTTTTCTTTTACGGCTTCTTCGTTGAAGGCGTTCAATACTTGCTTTATTGTGGCCTGCCTTTGCTTTTCGTCTTCGAATACGCCGTAGTGCCTGGAAGTAACGTTTATTAGTTCCGCGTAAGCCTTCGCGTAAGCTTCTTTTTCTTCATCATTCAAGAAAGCCTTTGACGACAGCTCCTCTATTTTTTTTCTTTGTTGCTTGATTTTTGAGGCGTCTTTGCCGTAAGCTATTTCCAGGAGTTCGTCCTCGTATTTTTCAATGTATTCCTTGGCAGAGTATTTCTTTGGCGTCACCACCACCGAGCCGTCCAACAAGTAGTACTTGTATCCCTCGAACCAAAAGCGTGCTTCTGCGTCGCCTGCGTCGGTTGAGTAAGTCACCAGCACTTTGTAGATTCCTGGCTTTGTGAAGGGAATGGAGAGCGAGGCAGTCGCAGTCAGTTTCTTTCCTTGTTGGAGGAAAACTGTTTGGCTCGCCGCGAGGAAGGGTCGCGGGTCAAATGCTTCGGGTTTGGCGAGGTCGGAAGAAGAAACTTTTAAAAGGTAGGCGCTCACGTTAGCGGTTGTTCCAGTTGTTGCGGTGATTGTGGCCTGCGCTTTAAGAGTGGCGCCCGTCGCGACGAACTGCGTTGAAGCATCGTCTGCGAGCTTTATTGAGTCAATCGAGGCTGTGGCTGGTTGGACTGCTAGCGCCAGGAAGGCAAAGAACGCGAAAACCATTGCGAGTTTTTTTTGCTTCATTATAGTTACCCGTACTGTGGTTGCTGCAGCAACGAATTGAATTCCTGCCTGTCGTTTTTAGTGCCCGCGCTTGTTGCGTAAGCCCACTTTTCTTCTAGTTTTGTGGCGGAAGCGGTTTCAGTGGAAGCATTAACTCCGTAGTCGTTCAGTGGAGCGGAGAGGGTTACTGCGTAGACTTCGCCGCCTTCGAGTCTCAATGCGGCGAGGGGTGGCGCCAAGCCGCTTAAGTCGCATTCGTATGAATAGTCTGCCGTTCTAAAGATTTGAGTGCGCTTGTAGTTCCCGTGGTGTTGGGGGTAGAGCTGCGCGTATTGCTCGGCTGAAGAAAACTTTGAAGCAAACAATTTGGCGGCTGCACTGAATTCTTGGTTGAATGCTTCCAGGGATGCTTTGAGGGCGTCGCACGAACAGTAATTGTCGGAGCAGAGCATTGAGTCGTACGAGCCTGCAGGAGTATCTGCGTAGAGTGCGAGGCTGTCTTTGCTTGGGTCTTTCTGGAACGAGCCGCTCTCGCTTTCTGTGGCGTACATTGTTTCGTCTGCTTGCTTTTCTTGAGCGCTTAAAGTAGCTACGGGCACTCCGTCGTCTGACACGACGCAGGACCTGTTGGTGAAGTCGTTTAAGCCGAGGGCGGCAAGCGATTTCGTTGCCGAGAAAGGCGGGAGAATTGTTTTGGTGGGAAAGCCGCATCCTTCCACGGTCAAGGGAAACGGGTAGTTATTTATTGCTATGAATGGTTTTTTGGTGTTTGAATTCGAGTAGAACGACAGAGTGCGCGGGGAAGTGATTACGTCGTCTAACGCGTTGCCAGTAGCTTGCGGGGGTTGCTGGAACACGATTATTGAGGCAGGTATTGCGAAAGAGTTTATTCCGTCCGGCGAGTAACGGAGTTCCCCGCTTACTTCGATGATTGGCTGGTTTGACGACGAATTCCAAAGCATTCCTGCCTTGCGTGGCAGCTTGCTTGCATCAACGGTTATTGTTGCCTCGAATTGTTTTGAAGCGTTTTCTTTCTTTGAGAGAGTTATTGAAGCATATTTTGCTAGTTCTCCTTTCAAGAGCGTGAGTGGCTTTTCAAGGACGTCGGACTCGATGGTTACGCTTTCTGAAGCGAGGGGGTTGACGTTGGAAACTACTGCGAGCGCGAAAACCGTTTCAGGGAGTTGTTGTGGAAGAATTTTTTTCCCACAATTGAATTCGCCTTTGCTGAGTACTGCAGCGCACTCTAGGACGGCACTGATTTTTTGTTCGACTTCTTTTTGGGATTGCCAGGCGTTGTTTAATTGTGTTTGCGCGTTGAAGGCGTTTGGTGGCGTCATGCCTGGCGCGTTGGCTGCTTGTGACAATGCGTTGGCGAGTTGCTCTATTTGCTCGCGGCTTACTGGTTCGGGAATGACTAAGCGGATTACTGCCGAGCTGCTTTTACCGTTTTTGAATATTATGGTACGCTGGACTTTCCCGCCTGCATTCAGTTTTTCTGCGACTAAGAGGACTGGGTCTTCTAAGATTATTTCGAAGTTGTCTAAGTCGTAGCCTTCTAGCGTTGCTTCTTCGGTAGTGGAAGCAAGTTTTTTGGGTATTGCTTCGAGGACGCGGAAAGAGGCTTGGCGTTCGCCCTTGTTTTCGAATGAGACTGAGTCGTAGTAAGCACCTTCCCGGAATCCGGTCTTGGAACTAGCTTGCACGAACGAGTTGTTGATTATGAAGTCGGCGGCGAGTTCTGCTTGGCTGGAGGGGGGAGGCGAGTGAGTTTCTTGTTGGAGCGCTTTTTCTTGCGTGGCTTGCGGTGTTGTCTCGGTTGGCTTTTGTTGGGCTAACTGGTTTTGCGTTAGCAGTAACGCTGTTGCCAGCGCGACTGCAGCGATTGCGGTTAGTGCTAGGAACCACGCATTGGCGTTGCCGTCGAGTTTTTCTTTTCTTGTTTGGGTGGAGCGCTTCATTTTTCCGCATAATTATTTTGCGGTCGCTCATAAAAAGGTTGTTTTTATAGTCCTGCTTCCTTCCTTAGTTCTTCGGCTTTGTCTGTTTTTTCCCACGTGAAGTCTGGGTCGTCTCGCCCGAAGTGGCCGTACGCCGATGTTTTGCTGTAGATTGGGCGGCGCAGGTTTAATTCTTTGATTATTTGAGCGGGGCGGAGTTTGAAGTGTTTTCTTATGAGTTCCTCTATTTTTTTCTCAGGGATTTTGTTGGTTCCCTGGCAGTTTACCATTAATGAGACTGGGTCGGCTACTCCGATGCAGTAAGCGATTTGCACTTCGCATTTGTCGGCAATACCTGCTGCTACGATGTTTTTTGCGATGTAGCGCGCCATGTAGGCCGCGCTGCGGTCTACTTTGCTGGGGTCTTTTCCGCTGAAGCACCCGCCTCCATGCGAGCCGACTCCGCCGTAAGTGTCGACTATTATTTTGCGTCCGGTTACGCCGGTGTCTGCTGCTGGTCCTCCGAGCACGAACCTTCCGGTGGCGTTAATGTGGTACTGCGTTTTCTCGTCAATCCATTTGCCGCATACTGGCTTGATTACTTTCTCTATTATTTCGCGCCTGATTTCTTCGTTTGAGGGCTCGGGGTCGTGTTGTGCTGCTATTACTATCGCGTGCACCCTCTTTGGTTTTCCGTCCACGTATTCTACTGAAACCTGTGATTTGCCGTCTGGCCTAAGCCATGGAATTATTTTCTTTTTCCTGCATTCGGCGAGGCGGTAGGTGAGTTTGTGGGCAAGCGTTATTGGAAGCGGCATGAATTCAGGTGTTTCGTTTGTGGCGTAGCCGAACATTAGTCCTTGGTCGCCTGCGCCTTGTTCTTCCTCGTTTTTTTTCACTACTCCTATTGCGATGTCTGGGGATTGCTCGTGTATGGCGACGAGGACTGCGGCTGAGTCGAAGTTAAAGTGGTATTCTGGTTTGGTGTAGCCAATGTCTTTTATTGCTCCGCGAATGGTTTCTTGCACGTCAATGTAGCAGTTAGTTGTTACTTCACCAGCTACTATGACGAGGCCGGTGCTCACTAGTGTTTCAACGGCGACGCGTGCTTTGGGGTCTTTCGCGTATATCGCGTCCAGTATGCTGTCGCTTATGCGGTCGCATACTTTGTCGGGGTGGCCCTCCGTAACTGATTCCGAAGTAAAGATGTAGCTGCCTTTCCCGAATTCTACTGCCATTAGAACACCTCGTTGCTTTTTTTCAGTAGTTTTTTTCGCGCTTTGAAGCCGAAGAAGCCAACAAAGTTCGGCGTTGGTTTTAATAATATTTTGTGTTAAGATTATTCCTAAAAGAATAACTGGTTGTTTTGCTTGGTTTTGGTTCTTCCTTCCTTGTCAGAGATAAGGCGCTTGCGCAGGAGGCTGGGATTGACTCAAAGCGAGTTGGCGCGGCGGGCAGGCGTTTCTCAGTCGCTAGTCGCGAAAGTTGAGGGAGGCCGGCTTCACCCGAGCTACTTGATTGCCTTGAAGTTGTTTTCTGTTTTGGAAGAGGTTGGAGGAGAAAGCGAGAGGACGGCTGGCGAGGTCATGAACAAGAAGGTGGTATGCGTTTCTTGCTCGGATAATTTGAGGGTTGCCGTAGAAAAAATGCGGGCGAATGAATTCTCGCAGCTTCCAGTAATGGATGGCGAGAGGGTCGTTGGAATGGTTTCCGAGGCAAGCGTTTTGGATGCTTTCTGGCGCGGCAGCAACGCCAAGACCGTGCGCGAGGTCATGGAGGAAGCGCCGCCTATTGTTTCGCTTGGAACTTCTACTCGCGTGGTGGCGCTGATGCTGAAACACTGTCCGCTCGTGCTCGTAGCTGACGAGGGGCGCGTGAGCGGCGTGATAACTCGGGCTGACTTGCTTTACGCGCAAGCGCTTGAGTAAAGCTGGTGATTGTCTTTGTTGCTTGAACCTGAAGTTGTTGAACTCATCAGGAGCCGCGGCTTCGAGAAATTCACTGAAATACAGAAGAAGGCGGTTCCGCTGGCGGCTGAAGGAAGGAACTTGCTCGTGATAGCGCCGACTGGCCATGGCAAGACCGAAGCCGCTTTTTTTCCGGTTCTTTCAAAACTTGTTGCCCAAAAAAAGCTTGGCAACACAGCCGGCATTCAAGCTCTTTACATTACTCCCCTCAAGAGCTTGAACCGTGACATGCTCTCGCGCTTGTCGGCATGGTGCAGCGAGTTGGGGGTTTCGTTGGGCGTGCGGCACGGTGACACTCCAGCGAGCCAGCGCGCCAAGCAGAGGGACAACCCGCCCATGCTCGTGATTACTACTCCTGAAACGCTTGCTTCAATGCTCGTCGCGCCCAAGCTCAGGGACGCGCTTTCCTTGGTTCGCAGCGTTATAGTTGACGAGGTTCACGAGCTCGTTGAAAGCAAGCGCGGCCTCCAACTCGCGCTTTCTTTGGAGCGTTTGCGAGAGCGTTGCGGCGGATTTCAAGTCATTGGCTTGAGCGCCACGGTGGGAAGCGAGGGAGAAGCCGCGCGCTTTCTTTCTGGCGATGCGGTGGTGGTGAAGGACGAGCGCGCTCGCGAACTGCATCTTTCCGTTGAGTTTCCAGCGGAAAGCGAGGGAGAGGTGGCGAGCGCTAAAGTGCAGCGAATCAAGCAACTTATTTTGTCGCACAAGAAGACGCTCGTGTTCGTGAACACTCGTTCTTTTGCTGAAAGCCTTGGTTCGCTTTTGATGCGTTGTCCTGATTTGAAGGACTTGGTGGCAGTGCATCACTCTTCGCTTTCAAAGGAAGCGCGCATTGAAACCGAGGAAAAGTTTAAGGCCGGTAACTTGAAGGCAATCATTTGCACTTCTTCTCTTGAGTTAGGCATTGACGTTGGAGACGTGGACTTGGTGGTTCAATACGTTTCGCCTCGCCAGGTGAGTCGTTTTCTGCAGCGTGTGGGACGCAGCGGGCACAGGACGCACTTGGTTCCCGTGGGAGAACTCGTCGCAGTTGACTTCATGGACTGCGTGGAGTGCTGCGTTATCGCGAAGAGGGCGCGGGAAGGACTTTTGGAGCCGCTTTCATTGCGCGCGAACGCCTTAGATGTTTTGGCGCACTTCATTGCGGGCTGCGCGCTCGACAAGCCAGGAGTTTCAGTCGAAGAAGTATTTTCTCTCGCGCGCAAGGCTTGGGCTTTTTCGTCGCTTTCGAGGAGCAACTTCGACCGCGTTTTGAGTCAGCTTTCATTGCAGCGCACGATATCGTTGCGTGATGGACGCATTTTCAAGAGCTTGCGCACGCTGTTGTACTACTACGAAAACTTGAGCATGATTCCCGACGAGAAGCGGTTCTTCGTTTTCGATGCTGGCGCGCGCAAGAACGTTGGAATCCTGCACGAGGAATTCGTGGCTGACTTGCGAGAAGGCTCGGTTTTCATCGCGCGCGGCAGGCCTTGGAGGGTTTTAAGCGTCTCGGAAGACCGAGTAGTGGTTGAGCCAAGCGAGGACTTGGCGGCAGCCATTCCTGAGTGGGAGGGCGAGCAAATTCCTGTTCCAGGCGAGGTTGCGCGAGAGGCAGGAGAACTTATTTACTTGTTGTTGAACACTTCAAATGCAGAATTAAAGCGTTCTTTTTGTGCTTCCGAGGAGGCAGCAGATAGAATGCGGCGCTTTGCTTACAAGCAAAAACAGTTTTTTCTTCCTTCCGCGAGGATAATGGTTGCCGAGGAATTCGAGCGCTTCATAGTCTTGCACTCGTTTGCTGGAACGAAGGCGAATGACTCTCTCGCCCGAATTCTTTCTGCACTGCTTACTTCCCAGTTAGGCGCTCCCGTGCGCGCCCGCCCTTCAGCTTACGCAATATTGTTTGAGTTCTCGAAAAAGTTTTCCGCCGAAAAGTTTCTCGCAGTTCTTGAAGGTATTTCTCCTGAAGCGGCTTCCCGCGTTCTCCTAGCTTCGCTTGCCAACTCTTCCATGCTTCGTTTTCGCTTCGTTCACGTCGCAAAACGCTTTGGGCTTCTGAGAAAAAATTTTGATGCGAGAGCAGTCAGCTTAAAGCGCCTCTTCGAGTTGCACAAGAACTCTCCGGTCATGGAAGAGGCGGTGGCTGAAGTGCTGCACGAGAAACTGGCTTTGAGCGACCTCAAGCAAATTCTTTCAGACATTCAAGGGCGTAGGATTCACTTGCAGGTGTGGGACGCTGACGCGAGGGGGCTTTCTCCTCTCGGGCGCGAGTTCATGGAGTTCGGTGGCTTTGCCGAGCTTTTCGCGCCGCCTGAGCCTACTGCGCAACTAGTTCAAATCTTTAAGGACAATTTGTTGGAGAAAACGGTTTCATTGGTTTGCACTAATTGCGCGAAACAGTTTTCCGTTCGGCTGGCGTCTTTGAATGAAAAGCCTTTGTGTCCTTACTGTGGTTCTGACCAGCTTTCGCTGGAAAGGTACGGGGGAGCGGTAGTGGCGCGGGCTAGGGAACGCCGCAAGTTGAATGCGCGCGAGAAGGCCTGCTTGCGGGAGGCGTTGCGCGTGGCCTCCTTGGTTTCGGCGTACGGGAGAAAGGCGTTGTTGGCTTTGGAGACTTACGGGGTTGGCCCCGAGGGCGCAGCCCGAGTGCTGAAGAAAATGAGGCGCTCAGAAGAAGATTTTTACAGGGACTTGCTTGAGTCGCAGAAGACGTTCGTGCGCACGCGGCGTTATTGGAGGGCGTGACCTGAAATCATTTTTAATTGCCGTTGCTTTTATTGGGTTGTGGTTAGTCATGCAAGTTTTAGAGAAGAAATTGTTTACGGCTTTGCTTCTCGCTGTGTTGGTGGTGCTGGGGGGCGGCTTCGTGTACCATGCTCTCGAGCAGTGGAGTTGGATTGATTCTTTTTACTTTGCTTCAGCGACGGTTACCACTGTCGGTTTTGGCGACTTGCGTCCAACGCATGAGGCGACGAAGATTTTCACGATTTTTTACATGTTTACTGGAATTTCCATAGTTTTTTATGCTATTACTGCTTTCGGGGAGTGGTACATAGAGCGTTACGCGGCTCGTCGGGCATTCAATCCAAGGGATGCTATCAAGCTCTTGAAGGAAAAAAAGGGAAGCTCGCAACAAGAATAGCAATTGGCGTTTTTAGAGGCTCCAAGTTTTCTCTGAGAGAATTTTTTTTGCGCGTGGCAGGGTCTTCTTCTTTTTTTCCTGGAAGTTTTTAAGGTAGGAAACAACTTTTTCTGCGACTTCTTCCTTGCAGGCTCCGCAGCTTATGGCGCCGCTCAGGCAGCGTTGCTGGAAGTCGTGGAGCGCCTTGTCGTCTTCCTCGAAGTGAAAGTACATCAGCTCGTGCACGACGCACTTCTGTATTTCTCCGCCGAGGCGGCGTTGTTCTTCGGCCGTGGCCCTGCCTCCGGTGAGCGCGCGCTTTATTTTTTTCTTTACCAGTTCTGGGTCGTCTCTGAGGGAGATGACATTCATTGGGTCGCGCTTGCTCATTTTAGTGGTGCCGTCGAGGCTGCGGAAGAAGCGGTGGTACGTCGCGCAAGGCAAAACAAACGATGAATTGATTTTTTGGGTTAAGTCTCTGGTGAGCCTAATGTGGGGGTCTTGGTCTGCGCCGACTGGCACCCACACGTTTTTTGGGCCTCCGAACTCGCTTAACTGTGGTTGGAGAATGTCTCCTACTTGAGTGAACGCAGCGAAGTAAAGCCCAAGGTTTTGGTGTCCGTATAAGGCTTCAAGGGTAGCCATAGTGGTTTTCCTTGCGGCGAGAAAAGCTAGGTTGGAGACGTTCTTGTTCTCGCTTTGCTTGTAAATTAGTGCGTTGTCTTCGTCTAAGCCAAGGGCAAGCAAGTCAGCAATGTTTTCTGCTGCGAATGCGTGGCTGTCTTCCAGTGACTGGTTGTTGTCCGCGAGGGCTTCTAAGTCAGCGATGCAGTAGAACACTCTAGCCTTAAATGCTTTTTGCGCGAAAACTATTTGTTCTGCTGTGAGCTTGCTTCCCAAGTGAAAGTCGCCGCTTGGCTTTATACCACTCATTATCGCGAGCTTCTTGTTTTTCTCGTGCGCGTCCAAGAACTTGTCGAAGTCCCTGTGCGCGAATATTATGCCGCGGCGCCAGAGTCTGTTTTGGAAGGGCAAGCGCCCCAAAATTTTTTCGTTGACGTGCTGGAGCCCGAACTCATTGAACAAGCCCTCGTAGTCTTTGGGTAACTCGTTTCCCCACGGGTTCAAGCGCTCGTGTTTTTCAGTCAAAAAAAGAATCACCTTTCAACTATTGAAGCAAAACTATTTTTAAATCGCTTTTCCTTTTTCTTTTTCAGGGTTTTAGAGTGGCTGACAAGCATTCGTTTGTAGTTCGCAACAATGAGAGCACAGGGTGCCTTGAAGTAAGCGATGAAACTATTACGCTGAAGTTGGACGGAACCGTGAACATCAAGCGCAATTACGTTGCCTCGCTTGAAAAGACTTCGGACCTCGCTTTGGGTAGAGTGGCGGCCGTTTTGTATTACTACGACATGTTCGGCAACCGCGAAAGCGTTTCTTTCGTGACAAGCGAAGCTGACTTTCGCGCTCTCAAAAAACTTTTCGGCAAGTAAGCGGGAGGCGAGACAAGTTGAGGCATTCTAGTACAGTGCTATTATTGTTTTTGTTGTTTTCCTGCGTTCCAGCGGCGGCTTTGAGTGAAATGAGGGTTCCCGCGGTTGGTTCCTCTCGCGAGGGAATAATGACTTTGATTTCCGTTGAAGCGCAGCCTGGCAGTGGAAAGATTGGAGTGGAAATAAGTCCGCTCGTGAGCGTGGAAACGCAGGAATCAATTCGTGCGGCGGTGGAGGCAGCTGCTTTAACTGCAGGCAAGAACCTTTCTTTGTTTGACTTGCGGTTCTCAATCAGCGCTGACGCTTCTTCTGTGGACGGCCCTTCTGGGGGTGCGGCGATGGCATTGCTTGCTTACGCCGAGCTCTCAGGCAAAAAACTGCGTTCAGACGTTACTGCGAGCGGAACGATTGATTCCGATGGAACGATGGGGAGAGTGGGCGGAGTCAGGGAAAAACTAGAGGCTGCGGCGGCAGACGGCATCGCCTTGTTTTTGCTTGCCCGCGGGCAAAGCGCTTCAGATGATTTCGACTACGTGGAATATGGCGGGGTTTTATCCAATGGTTCAATGCAGGTGATAGAAGTTTCTTCTTTGAAGGAAGCCGCGGAATACGCTTTCACTCCGACTGGCTCGAGGATTTCAGGCGTTCCCGGCAAGGCGCTCTTGGACTTGAACGTCAGCAAAATAGTTCCGTCCGAGTCAGAGCTTCTTTTGAGGGAGTTGGCAGAGAAAGAAATTGCGGAAACGCGTTCCGCCATTGCTTTGCTGGATTTGGAGAACTTGACTGCCTGGCTGGGCGGCAAGGAAGCCGCGCAAGCAGTGATTCGCTCGTTGAACCGTTCGGTGGGCAACGCGCAAACGCTTTTTGAGAACGGTTATTATTATAGCGCGGCAAACAATGCTTTCCTCGCCAGGGTAAGCATTCAAGCCATTCGGTTGGCTAACGCTAGCGACGACGAGTTCGCGGGAGAGCTTGACGCGTTGCGGGCGCGCATGGACTCCATAGCTTTTCCCGCGCTTACTCCAGAGAATTTGGAGTGGGTTGCTGCAGCGCAACTGCGTTACTATTGGGCTGCTTGGAAGCTGGAAGGTGTTGCAAACTCTTTCTATGAAGAGGAAGCGCCAGTGTCTCTTCTCGCGAAAGACTTGGCTACCGCGAGCGTTTGGCTTTCTGCTTCAGAGAAAATGGCTGCATCTGCTTTGAAGTCTCGGGGGGGAGCAAAGTACGACGAGTTCAACGCCCGCAATTACGCATCCAGGCTGTTGGATGATGCTGAGAATGCTGTAAAGCAAGCGAACGCTTCCGACGACGCCGAAATAGCGTGGCACTTGGAGGCAGCGCGCCTGGAATTTAGTGACGCGGCTTACGTTGCTAGTTCTTTTGATTCTTCGTTTGTATTGGCTTACTGCAAGGCGTTAGTGGAAGGCAAGGGGAAGTCTGCCAAGCGCTTGCGGGCGTTGCTTGAAAACGAGTCTGCGTTGCCTGGTTTTGCTGGCTCTGGGTGGGCCGAGGCTTACTTTGCTCACTCTCTTTACAATGCGGAGGAAGCAAATCACACTGGAGACAGTTCTAATTTGTTGAACGCGTTGAAGTTGCTTGAGCTTGCGCGGGCTTGGAAGGAAAACTCTGAAAAGCTTGCCATTGAATTGGTTTCGCCTTCCACACCTCCAAAGCGCTCTGAAACTGTTTCCACGCCTTCGCCGTCTCCCTCGCAGTCGAACGCTTCGCGGCAAATAGTAGTTGCTACTGCTGGATTGCAGCCGCCTGAAAAGCCTGGCGTTTTCGTTTTATTTATAGTGGTTGCAATCGTGGCAGGCGTGGCAATAGTTTTCGCTGTGTTTTTCGCTCGCTTGGCTGCTTACAAGAAGGCGTCAACGCAAGCGCCGCCAACTTCGCCAGAGCAAATGATTGAAAAACTTGATTTAGCGGTTGCGGAAGGCAGATTGAGCGAGCGCCTCTACGAAAAGCTTGTCGCGCGTTACGAGAAAAAAGCAAGGGAAGGCGTTGCCGCGAAACCGCGGAAAGAAACGCGCCGCAAGAAGGCAAGGATTTGAATAACTACGGCTTAGCCGAGTATGGCTCCCGCTGACTTGGTTGGGTTAATGTACAAGCGCGAGCCGCGCGGAATGTCGCAACTTGTTATTACTGAAATACTTTTGCCGTACTGTCCTTCCCTCAGCCATCCGCTTCCAGCGTATCCTTCCACTCCCGCTATTTTGACGCTGAACTGCGGTTTTTTCTGCGTTGCCTCTTCTTCTTGGAAGACGCTGTTTGCTTCACTCATTCTCAAACCACCTTTTTTTACTCCATGCGAATTTTTCCGTGCTTCGTCCAAACTATTTTCGTTTCGCCTTCAACTCCTGCGCTCAACACGCTTGAAGCACTACTTTTCTTCCTGTTTTTGAGATGTATTCTACTTCACAGGAAAGCATTTGCACGAGGCGCTCTAACTCTTTGTAAGGCATTTTCGTGACGTCGTACTGCAATCCAACCACCTCTTCCTCTCTCTTAAAGCGTGAAAAACAAGAGTATAAAAGCAATGAGAAGGAGAGTTGCTTTCCAGTGAAGCTTTTCTTCCAGTGTGCTTGGGGAGGGCGTGCGGGAATGGAGTGGACGCGCTTTACGCGGTTTTGCTTGGCTTGAAGCCTTGAGCGCCTTTGAGGGGAACGAAGAGCACGAGAGAGAGCGGCGAAACCACTTGTTTTCCCTCAATTTTTTGCACGAGCAACAGTTTTTGTGGTGGCGTTGCGCCAACCGGCGCAACCATTTTCCCGCCTTCCATTAACTGTTCGAAGAGCGCGGGCGGAATGGCTGGCGCGGCCGCAGTAACCATTATTCTGTGGAATGGCGCCTTGCTTTTTAAGCCCAGGGAACCGTCGGCGAGAAATACTTCAACGTTGCCGTAGCCTCCTAGTTTTTGTTTTGCGTAATCGTACAAGGCGGCGTTGCTTTCCACCGTGAAAACTCTTCCTTTTCCGCCCACACATTGGGCGAGTATGGCGGCTTGGTATCCGCTTCCACTACCTATTTCGAGTACCTTCATTCCCGGACGCGCGTCCAACGCTTCAGTCATTAAAGCTACTATGGAGGGAGCTGAAATGGTTTGTCCTTGCGTGGTTGGAAGGGGGCGGTCCTCGTACGCTAAGTCCTTCAGTGACGCTGGAACGAAGTCGGCGCGGTCTACTCTCAGGAAGGCTTTCGTGGCGCGCTTGCTTTTCAGGAGTCCTTGTTCGCGCAGGCGCTCCACCATTAACGCGTTAGACTGCATGAGCCCCATCAGTATTTGACGAGCGTTTCAATGCTTTTCGCGAGCGTCTTCGCCCGAATTTCGTCCTGGCTTGCTATCGAAGCTCGCGTCTGCGGCCTTCCGTCAGGCGAAGCCATTTGCCACAAACGAATTATTACGAGTGGATCTTTGCAGAAAAGCACGTAAGGCTGGTTTTGGTGGAACAACTGGTTAAACCAGTTCAGCAAGCGCTTTTCTATTCCGAGCGAGAACAAGCCATAAGCACTCAAAGAAAAAGTGGGAAGCTTTTTTTCTATGAACACGCGCGTAATGCGCGCCCGCGCGACCTCTAGATTAGAATTTATTACCAGCGTTTTTTCTGGAGAGCGAGCCATCAGCAAGTCAAAAGAAGAAAGCATTAACAGCACGAGAATGCGGTAAAAAAGAACGGGGAGAACAGTTACAAGCAATACGTATCCAGTCAAGGGAAGCAGTTCGGTTACTGTGAACACGCCCAAGACTGCTGAAGCTATGGCGACAGCGAAACCCCCTGCCAACAAGCTCGCCTCTATAAACGAATCGTTTTCCAGGAGCGAGATGATGGCTTTAAAGATTACTGCAATCATTTGTCTGCGCCTTCTCCCTCTAAAGTGGAAGAATAAGTTTTAACTCGTTTTTATTGCTTTTGCCGTCCCAAACGCTCTACGCAACAATGTTTTTAAATGGTTTCAAGGATTCTCATGGGTTTGACTCATGCTTTCGCGTGTTCTAGTCCTGTCCTGCCTCGCTTTTCTTGCTTTATTCGCTTCCGCGGCGTGCGCGAGAGCCCCAACATTAGATTGGGTGCAAGCAGTCGGCGGAG
>JBAMLY010000002.1:36030-47523 GCA_039794045.1 Candidatus Micrarchaeia archaeon
GGCGGAGCCGGCGCGGACTACGGGCGTTCCATCATTCAGACTTCGGATGGCGGCTTACTAGTTGCAGGTTACACCAATTCTTCAGGGGCTGGCGTGCCTGACTGGCAGCGACTAACGCACGTTTTCGTATTCTTCGCTTGCCTTGCCAGACAAAGCAAAACGCAGAGAATTACTTAAATGAAACCACAAGTATTTCGCGACTCCCCACTTGCGCACCCGCCTGTCTGAAACGTAGAGGAAGGCGTCGTCCGCGAAAACTGCTTTGCCGTGCTTCAACAGTTTCTTGGCGAGCGCCAAATCCTCTCCAGTAACCGCGTCTTCTGGAAACCCGCCGACTTTATTGAACGCGCTTTTCCTGACGCAGTAGTTCGACCCAGGCCCTGAAGGCATGCCAAACGCAATCATTAACTTGAAGTAAGCATCCAAGAACAAGCGCATCCACGCAGAGCAAGGCCTTCCATTGCTGGCGGGCTGAACTGGTCCTTGCACGAGCACGACGCGCTCGTTTCGAAAGGCTCTCGCGACAGCGCGAAGCCACTGCGGCGGCACTACCGCGTCGGCGTCAACGAAAGCAATTATTTCCGCTTGCTTGCTGGAAGCCCGCGCGCCATTGTTGCGGTTAGCGCCTATCCTGTGCTTTCCGCAGAAAACAACTTTCGCGCCGTACTTGCGCGCCACTTCTGCCGTCTTGTCAGTGCTCTTGTCGTCTGAAACAATTAACTCGAACTTTTCTTTCGGGTATTCCTGCCGGCGCAACGAATCAAGAGTTAAACCAATATATTTTTCTTCGTTGAACGCGGGAACGACGACTGAAATAAAGGGAAGGCGAGTCTTCAATTGCCGACACCACTAAAAAACGAAAGCAAGAGAAAAAAAAGGGGGAAAACCTCCCTTGACGGGAGGCAAGTTTTTCAGGCAGAATGCGATACTTCGTAGATGGCCTTCAAGCCAACAATGGCAGCCCCCGGTGCCACCATTATCACGATGTAGTTAAGAATGGACGCAATCGCGGCGCCAATTCCTGCCGCCGGAATCAAGCTCATTACGACGCCTTCAAGGCTTGACGCGGCAACAACGAACGTAATGCTTGCGATCAGGAAAAGCATTACTTCCTTATCAGTAATGTTGAGCAGCCCAACTATTATGCCTATGACGCCAAGCACGAGGCCCACAGCAGCATTGCTTGGAGCAAACGCTCCCGCGAGTATCGCTATAACCAGACCAATTATGTACGCCCACGCGCCAACCATCGGCCAAACGTTTTCGTTCTTTGCCATACTGTTACCACCCTCTCAGAAGAATTTGCATTCTCCTGTTTAGACTTTAAAACATCAATTTCAAGGGATATAAAATCCTTTCGCGAAAGCTGCTTTGTTGCGTGAAACGAAAACTTTTTTTCAAAGCAGTTTAAAAATAATGACTGCATAAAACAAGGTAGTACAAACCGCGTTAGGCAGCCCCGTCGTCTAGCGGCCAAGGATAGCGGGCTTTGGACCCGTTGACAGCGGTTCGAATACAACCTCTTTTTCCTTTTTTCCTAGAATAGGAAAAAAAGGGGAAGGTTGCCGGAATTCCGCTCGGGGCTATAACGTTCTTGAAAACAAGGTTTGACTGGAAGTGGTTGTTTTGGGTAGGACGAAGGGAACGCACATAAGACGCATTGCCAAAGAACTCGTTAAAAAATATCCTTTGGCTTTTACTGCGAGTTTTTACGAGAACAAGGCGAAACTCGTTAAGACTGGGTTGATGAAGGAAAGCAAGCGCGAGTTAAACAAGCTTGCTGGAGAGGTCGCGGTTGAAGTGAAGAAAGCAACTGCAGCCAACGCCCAGGAAGGCAGCGCCTAGTTTTTTGCTTTAATTTTTTCTCTTTTTGTTTTCGTGGTTTCTTGCTAACAGCAATGCCGCGGCGAGCGCTGCGAGCACTACGGCGAGCGGCGAAGAATCAGGCAAGCTCAAGCTTACGCTCGTGCTTTGCACGAACAACAAGATGCTTTTAGCGTTGTTAGATGTCTGGATTTCTTCTGGCACTACTGGCAGGCTGGCGGTAACGTTTACGGTTGAGCCGTTCATCGTGGAATAACCGCATTTTATCGTCTTGCTCGTCAACGGCAGCAGGACGCCGGTGCTGCAGTGGAATTCCGCTCCCGAATTGTTTGCGGTGACAGTGAGCGTCGTTGAAAGCGGGTCTCTGCATCCGTTGAATACCGTGACGTCAAAAGATACGTTTTCTCCTGACAGGAAGACGCGCTTGTTTGGGTTTGGCGTAATCGCAGTAACCGCCAAGTCTGGAGTGCTTGAAAGTAATAGGATTTGGTAGGTGTGCGAAAAACTTACTTCGTGTACTGAGTGGTTGTAACTGTAAGTGGTTCCCGTGGGCGGCGCGGCAGTAAAGTTGAACGGCGAGTACATGGTGGCGTTTACTCCGTAAACTTGCGAGCCGTTTTGCTCGTATTCTGTTACGGCGCGGTAACCTATTCTTCCTTGCGCGTTCGTGAGCTCCTGGTTTGCGATGACGTTGTGGAACGCGTCTTCTATGGTGACGTTCGCGTTTTCAATTGGTGCCAGCGAGTAGTTGAGCACTTGAACGTCTAAAAACCATTTAACTGTCAAATTGTTCCACGCGTCGCTGAAGTTGGCGCTCGTCTTGTTGAAAGTCGTGTTCAAGAAAGTGTTGTTCGTGGAATTTATTTGCAATGCTACGTCGGTTTGCATGGCGTAGTTCGGCTGGCTTAACGAGTTGTTGGCGAGCAAGTTGTTTGAAGAGTTTTTGAAGGCAATGTTTGTCGGAGAACAATTTGTGACGTTGTTTGCTTCAATCAAGGCGCCGCTTGAGTCAATCAAGGTTATTCCGGCGCTTGGTTGAACGCGCAGGAAGGGGGGCGACGTAAAGCCTGGCACGACTGGGTGGCTCGACGTTATGGTGGAATTCCACGCGTAGTCATTGCCGTAGCCTTGTTCTATGAATGCCACCGCGTGGAATTCCTTGCAGTAGCAAGCGCCGTTACATAACGCGTTTACGTCCGCGCAATTGTTTATTGTTTGAGAGTATTCAAAATACATGGTTAAGTTTGTGCCGTCACTGATGTTGACGAAGGCGAGCGAAAAGTTTTGCGTGCCATTGACGTTCTGCGGGGGTAGAAGGAAATCATCTTCGGTTACTAGTGCATTCCTTCCTGTTGCCCAATCGTGAACGATGGGATAGTAGGGCGCGCTCTCGTATTCGAGTGGCGACAACGAAATTCCGTAGGAAGGCGTTCCCAGGCAATTGGCTACCTTGTTTGCCGTGAAGTTTAATTCAGTCAAGTTTTTGAGGTAGACTCCGTTGCCGTTTGAGTCGAAGACGTTGCCGAGGAAGTCGTTCTTGTTTGTGGAAAGAACTTTTATTGCCCAGTCGCTTGAGCTCGTCACGTTGTTGTAAAGGAATTCATTGTTTTTGTAGTGTCCTTTGAGGAGTATGCCGGTAGTGCAGTTGTTAACGTTGTTTCCCACGAAGTAATTGTTTTGCGAGACGTCCACGCCGTCGCTTATTGCTATGCCGTAAAAAGAGTCGCTCAAGTTGTTGTAGTAGAAAGAGTTGTTTACCGAGTAAGATTCTGTGAATACTCCCGCGTGCTCAAAGGAGATGGCTGCCGCGCTACAGTTTTTTATTACGTTGTAGTAAGCAGAGTTGTTGGTGGCGTTAGCGCGCAAGAAGCCTGCCGCGATTCTTATTCCGTTCCTGCAGTCTGCAATGGTGTTGTTGAATGCCTCGGCTCCGCTGGAGTGGTAGAAGAGCACGCCAGTGTCGCATGCTTGCACGGAATTGTTTTCCGCGCGAATTTCCAAGAGACTCAATCCAGTGTCTACTCCGTAAAGAGAATTGTTTTTTACGGTGTTGGTGTGGCCGCTTGCTATGATGCCTATGTTGGAGCATCCCAAGAACTGGTTTGATTCTATTTTGTTGCTTTCGCCGGTCAAGGAAACTCCGTTGTACAAGGAGTAAGTCATGTTGTTGTACTTTATTGAATTGTTGTCTGATGATGCGCTGAGCGTGGCGCCCACTGTTATAGTGTTGTGGTCGTTTCCGTTAAAAAAGTTGTATTCTACGGAGTTGTTGCTTGAGCCGTCCCACACCGAGATTCCACCGTAAGGGTCTGTGGGGCATGAGTCGGGAAAGTTGGTGGAGTCTTCAGTGAAGCGCAGGCCGTTGTCTCTATGGTAGCACTGTTTGTTGCTTTCGGCGGCATAGGCTTTGGCGTTGTAGTAAGTGCAGGTGACGGAGGAAGAGTAGTTGGCGAGCATCCACGCTTGAAAGTCCGCGCAACTTGTTACCGCGCTGTTGTTGAAGTACGCGGTGTTGTTCGTGTTGTCGGAGTTGTTCGTGAAAGTGACTGCTGCGAGGTCTTGAGTGCCGTTATAGCCTAATTCGTTGATGAGGAAGCCGCCGTTTGGCCGGCTTGCTTGCCTGAGCAGGTTGGGCGGCGCTAAGTAATAGACTGAGTCGTTGTAGGCCGTGCCAGTGCTCTCGTTGAGGAGGGGATTCCACAATGCTTTGTAGTCTAATTCTCCAGTATTCAAAGCATTCGAGGAAACGTTGTTGAATGAAACGTTGTTAAAGGAAGCGTTTTCAAGCAAGATTCCAGTCCAGCTGGCGTTGTAAACCGTGTTGTTAGTTAAGTTGTTGTAGCTTGACTGATTGAGTAGAACGCCGTAGCGGGAGCAGTTGAAGAACGAGTTGTTCCAGAGAGTGGCATTTCCTGCGCCGCTGTTTGTTGCAAAGCAGTCAACGGCGTTTGAAGCCTTGTTGGAGGAAAAGTTTGCTTGGACGTTTGCCGCGTGCGAGAACGCGGCGCCACTCACGTCGTTTGCATCGTTTGAGTAAAATTCAGTGGAGGCGTTTGCTGAAGAAGCAAACCCAATGCATTGAATTGATGACGGGCAAGATATTTTTGAAGCGTTGTTGTGCCATGCTTTGTTGTTGTAGCCGATCGCTGAGGAATAAAAAATAATTCCACCGGCGCTGCCGCTTGAAGCGCTTTCGCCTATGCTGGTGTTGTAAATTTCGTTGTATTCTGCGGTGTTGTCGTTCAAGGCGAGGCCTGCATTGGACTGGAAAAAGAATGCAAAGGCGTTGGCTTGCGTGCCGTTAGCGAACACGTTGCTTACTCTATTGTAGGAAACGTTGTTTTTTGATGCGTTGGCTTCACTGCCCATAACAGCTATTCCGTTAGCGTTGCTTGAGGTTGGGTGCCAGCTTGAAATGTTGCTTACGTTGTTTCCGTAAACCGAGTTATTGAACGCATTTTGCACTACTATGCCGTAAGCGCCGTAACTAGTGTTGGTAGAGTAATTCCATACGTTGTTGTTTGCAATGGAAGAGTTTTCAATTAAAGCATAAATTCCGATTGCTCCACTTAAAACTTCTCGGGTTACGTTAGCGTCTGAAACATTGTTGTCGTGGATGCTCACGTTTTTTACGTTTTGGTGGTTGGCAGGGTTTAACGCAGCAATTCCTACCCTGAAATTTCGGATGCTGCAATTAAATAATTGAGTGTCGTTCAAGACGAGAATGCCTATCGATGCGTTGTCTGCGTCTCCAACTATTTCCCTGCCGCCGCAGTCAAGCGAGACGCCGTTGTCCACCGACAATGCTATAGAGGGGTTGTTGGGGTCGCTGGGGCAAGGCGTTCCGTTCGTTATCGAGTCAGCTGCGGTTAACACATAGTTTGTTACGAGGGTGTCGCTGCAATTGCAGGTTCCCCACCCTGTTCCGCAGTTCGCGGCGTGCGCTGCCCCCCAAAAAACGACTGCAAAAAACAATAAAGCAATGTTGTTGCGCAAGGCGTAACCTCACTTACCGCCAATAAAGCCAATAAGAGTTATTTGCTTAAAATCGTTTGCGCAGAACTTTTTTCCTGCAAGAGCTTTGCTGCAGCTTTTTCTGCATCGCCTTCCGAAAGCAATGCAAACAATTCTTCTACCCTGGAGGGTGGCAGGCGAGCCAGTTTTTTCCGTAGCGCTTCCAAGCCAAGCTCGCGCGCGCTCTGTTGTTCGTTTCTCGCCTTCCTTAAAACCTCTATTTTTTCTCTTAACTCGTCGCTCGCGAATTCTTTGTCGACATATAAAATTGCTTTTGCCGCGAATTCTTTTTCCAGCGCAGCTAAGTCGATGGAGGACGCCATCGTTCCCCTCGCCAGCGTTCCCTTGACTTTGAGTTTTACTAAGGGAGTGGCTCCCTCGTGCTTTTCGATGGCTTTCGCTATTGCTTCGCGGCAAAGCTTTTCAACTTGCGTTGCCGTTGCTTCCGAGAAAGATACTTCAACGAACTCGAAGGGCCTGGTTTTTACTGTCACGAATTCCGCGACTCGCTTGATGGTGTCGTACAAGTAATAGCCTTTTGGCTTGATTTCCGTTTGCTTCATTTGCGTTACGACCGTGCTTCCAGGCAAGAGAATCGTCTTGTTTGCCTCGCGTAGTTCTTGCGCCCAGTGAATGTGGCCGTCCACGTATACGTCGAAGCCGTTGGGAAGGTCCGCCGCAGAAATTCCTTCTGCTACTGGAACGAGCTCGCGCAGCGTCTGGTGAAATACGAAGATGTTGAAGGCACCGCTTACTGGCTGGAACGATAGTGCTTCCAACGCTTTTGCCGCGTATTCTTCTGGAATGCCGCCCATTCCTTGAACTGCGACTTTTTCTCCTTCTCCTTCGACGACTGCTTTTGCTGCGTGCACGTTCACCATGACGCCTGCCGAGTCAAGCACTTGAATGATGTTCGCCAAGCCCTTGGTACGGCGCTCATGCGTCCCGTAAATGCCGAGCAGTGGCACGCCATTTATTTCTTTTTTGTTCTCGCTTTTTTCCACCACTGTTTTAAACTTGTTTGAAGTCTTTGAAAGCATTTTTTCCTTGCATTGAGTTAAGAGCTTGACTGCCTCGTACACGACTTCTTGTTTTGGCACGCGAGAGTCAAACAAGTCTCCCCCCAGAATTATGGCGTCTGCTTTCTCGCTCGCGCTTTTCAGGGCTTCTCCTGCTTGCCTTGTAGCGTCTTCGTTGAAGCCGAAGTGAAAGTCGGACAGGAAAGCGATTTTCAATGCAGCACCTCTTTTTCTGCGTGTTTTTATTAAGGCGCAATTCTTAATATTTGCATGAGGTGGCGTGGCTTGGACTGGATTTTTTTTGCTTTGGCTTCAATGCTGTTTGTTGCGGTGGCAAACGTTTTCTTAAAACAAATAATGGTTTCGCCTAACCCATTGGATGCCGCAAACATTCCGCTGCTCGTTCCCTTCGTGGTTGCCGGCGCGCTTGCATTCGCTTTCTTCTTGCTGGCTTTGCGTTCGCCTCAAAGCTCGGTTTCAGTGGTCAGCGCTATAGTCTCGCTTTCCTTCGTGTTAGTAGCAATAATCGCGGCAGTTTTCCTTGGAGAAAAATTGGGGGCAAAGGAAGTGAGCGCGCTTTTCCTTGCTGCTGTCGCGGTACTGGTTTTGCTTGCTTGAAGGCTTTCAAGCCATCAAAAAATTTGTTTGACGCGCGCGCCGTGGAAAGCTGCGGCTTCATTGACGCACTCGCTTAAAGCTCTTGCAACGAGTTCGGGCGAGCCTTTCGCGCCGCCGACAAAGTCGTGTCCGCCGCCGCTTCCCCGCATGGCTTTGCCTATGATTTCCATGAGTTTCCCGATGCTCGCGCCCTGCATTCCTTCGGCCTTGACGCCGGAAATTCTGCCTTCATGATCGTTTCCCACGAAGGCGTAGTCAGCTCCTGCTTCTGTCAAGGCGGCAGCGCACTGGAGTTCGAAAGCGTGTGATTGAGCGACGGCGGCGACGAATTTATGCTTGCCGGCTTCAAGCGAGTAAACCCTGGCGCTAGAAAGCGCTTTAAGTACGGCAATGCGTTGCGACAAGTCAGGGCGGGGGAGCACTAGAGAGCGAACTTTTTCGTAGTTCCAGTCCTTGCTTTCGAGGAATGCAAGCAGTTCTCCCAGCGCTGCGTAGGAACTTGAGTTTGCGCTCTTCAGGAAGGCGGTGTCGCTTAGTATGCCTGCGGCAAGCAGTAATGCAGTGCGCCAGTCTTTTTTAGTCTTGTTTTTCTTCAGCATTTCGTGAAGTATTTCCGAGCAACTTGAGCGGTTTGGGAGGACGTGGCATTTAGCTCCAGGGATTTTCTTTGAGTGCAAGTGGTGGTCTATGACGACTAGTTTTTTCTTGTGCGCGAACTCCTCGAATTCGCTTGCAAGGCTTCCAAGCAGCGAGGAAGTGCTCACGTCCACTAATACGGCGTTGTCGAATTCGTTGAGCTCTCCTTTTTTCAGCAACCTAATTTTCAAGCCAGTTGCTTCTGCTATTTTTGTTGCGTGCGCGGCTGGCTTGTCCGGAAAAGCAACGACTGCGCCTGGAACTATTTTGGCTGCCGCGAAAGCGCTTGCGAGCGCGTCCGCGTCCGCGAGGGAATGCGCGCTTATGAGGGTTCTTCCCTTTAAGGCCTTTAATTCTTGGAGTGCTTTCTCCGGCATAAAATCAGGGAGGAATGGTGTGGTTTTATTACTTTGCGGTTGCGCCTTCGCCTGTGTAACCTTTTTTCTCGGCTGAGGCCATTGATTGAAGTTTTTTCTGTAGTTCGACGAGGCGCTGCCTTATCTTGTCTTCTTGTTTCTGGAAAATGTTTTTACGCATTTCAAGCGATTCTTTTTCTTCTGCTAGCTCTTTTTCTAGCGCGTCCTTTTTTTTGGGGACTATCACGCTTCCAGTAAACCTGTAAAAGCTTCCCTCGCTTTTCTTGACTTCCTCGATTGCCTTGTCTAATTCGGCTGACTGCAGCATGAGTTGTTGTTTCTGCATTGAAGCGAGTTGAAGTTGTTGCTGTAGTTGCTGGAACTCCATTAACTCTTTCTTTAGTTCTTCGCTCATTTCCATTTAGGGCACCACCTTAGCTGTAAAGCGAAATACGCGTGCTTTCAAAGAAAGTAATTTTGGCTGTATTCCTTTAACTATTTTTTGTTTGCAGCGCGTTTTGTGCGTCCAAAACAATTTTTACGTCGCGCAAGAAACTCGTGCAGCGAGCCCGCAAGGCTGCGAAGTCTGCAGCGGTGACGGTAGCGTGAAGCTCTTCTTTTTCTGCTTCAAGCTTGAGCGCCGCCCTTCCTGTTTCTTCTTCGTCTCTTGCTTTCGCGTTCGCCGACGACAATATTTTGAGGGCGCGCCGCGCTTTTTTTTCGTCGCCAAACTTTATCGAGAACTCGGCTTTCACTGCAAATCACTTTTTTGTGCTGCGCTTTTCTTCTTTGCTTGCCATCAACTCTCGGCTTTGTTCTTCTACGACGTTCAAGTTAGTCATCAGCGAATTGTACTTGCCCATTAACTCGTTGTAGATGTTCTCGCTTATTTCTTTGTTGTCGAATGCTTCTCTTATTACGCTCATTTCCGTGGTAAGCATTTTTTTTGCGAAAAACACTCTGTTGCGTTCTTCCAAGCTAGGATTCTTTTTAGCGAGGTCCGTCATTACTTTCTCTATTTCTTTTATTAAGCACCCGTGTCGTTCGCTTAACTCTCTGTAAATCTTTTGCGGCACCAGGCCTTCTCTTGCTTCCTCGTCGAGCCTGCGCTTTGCAATCTGCATTGCTTTAAGCTCTGCCGTCAAAGCCCGGTATTCCTCGTCCTCACTATTTTCAGTAAAATGTAGCAACGCTTTCGAGACGCGGCTCGCCGAAAGCGAGGTGATTACTATGGTGGTAATTATCACTATTATTGTGATGCCGAAAATTGCGTTCGCTTGTCCTACAGGGAAAAAGCCGGCAGTTGCTTTTGACACGAGGAGGCTTGCCAGCGCCGCGCTCACGGTTCCGCGGGGGCTTCCAACCCATGAGATGAAGAGTTTTTCCCGCAAGTTAAAGTTTCTTTCCAGCGCCAAGCTCAAAATCACGGTGGCGGGGCGAACCAAGTAAACGAAGGCGAGGGCGATTAAGAGGCCGATTGACAGGTAGGGGCTGATGGTCGAAAAACTAATGCTTGAGCCAAGCAACAAGAAAATCGCTGCTATAGCGAGAAAGTTGAGTTCGTCCCATCCGTTGAAGGCGTAAAGCCGCGGGAAGGACTCTACTTTGGGGCTGCGCAAATAAGAACCAAACACTATGGCTGCGACGACGCACGCTATCACGCCGCTTGCTCCAAAGTATTCCGCTAATCCGTACGCCGCCAACAAAATCACTATTGAAATGAACATCAAGTCGTGCTCTATCTTCAACTGCTTCAGCACTTCAGTGAACAACACGCCGACCGCGAAGCCGACTACAGTGCTTGCAACCAGCAAGAACAAGAATTTTGCCAGCGCGCTTTCCAGGCTCACGGCCGCGCCGGTAGCGAATCCCAGCAACACCAAGAAAATGCTGATCGCCGTCGCGTCATTGAATGCGGTTTCTGCTTCCAGCACGCTGGACAACCGCTTTGAAATGTTGAGTTTTTGGAGGACGGGAATTATTGCTGCCGGGTCTGTGGACGACAAAATGGCGCCAACCAGGAAAGCCGTCACCCAGTCGAAGCCAAACAAGAAGTGCAAGCACAAGCCAATGCCGCTCACGGTAACGAATACGGCGATGGTAATCATTGAAGCGACTGACTTCCAGCTTTCCCGCAAGTTGGAGGGGCTGGTCTTCAAGCCGTCGTAAAACAAGATGAACGGAATGGCGGCGGCTGCAATAAAGCTCAAGTCAATTCCAAGCTGGGCGGGCTTAAGCAAGTTCAGCACGTCGGGGCCAATCAAGTAACCAGTAATCAGCAACGGAATAGGGGTTGGCACGCGCAAGTACTTGCCTATCTTGGCGGCCGTGAGCCCAGCTAGAATCAATAAAATGATTTGCACTAGCACTGCGAGCTCGAGCAAGAAAAATCTCCTCGCAAAAATAACTCGCAGGCGTTAAAAAAGGTTTGGCGTGAAGGCTTTAATGCAAAAATATTTTTGGGCCGATTTCCTCGCCGTTGAAGGAAAAACAAATTTTTTTGGATGAAACCCGTGCTTCCACGAACTCGCCTTCGGGTTCTCTCAAGTCAAGCAATTTTGCTACCTTCTCGCCGAACTCGTCTTCTGCGACTACCTTAGTTTCTCGTGGCACTTCAACGCGCGACTTTGGGGGGAAGACGACGCTGCGAAGGCGGATTTCTGGTTCGCGCCAGTCTGCGTCCCACACCGCGATGCGGTCGGGGTTGCCGTTCCTCTCGTAAACGAACAAGATTTTCTTCAAGCCAAGCGTTCTCGCTCGCTCGCGAACTTCGTCAAAGCTTTTCTTGCCGCGGTTCTCGTACTCGGCGGCGAGCAGTAGTTCAAGCCAGCGCGCGAGCCGCCGCGTGAGCTGAGACGGTTTTCGGGAAGTCGTCACGTAAATTGAGCTCATGCAAACCAGTTTTTCAGTTAAATAAAAAAGCGCCGGGTAGGAGATTTTCGGCAGCCTCTTCTTTTTTTCAAGAAAAGAAAGGGAGGTTGGATGCAATCCTTGTTGGAGGTTTTTGTTTCTTTTCTTTGACTCGT
>JBAMLY010000003.1:0-45549 GCA_039794045.1 Candidatus Micrarchaeia archaeon
CAACGCAAGACTAACGCTTTACAAGATTAAAAACCTGCCCGCGACGGGGGACACCACTCGCCAGTGTTTGGCAGCGTGGCTCGCAGTTTCCCCCTTGCCCGGGCACGGCGTTCCCCCTTCCACCCCAGCTATTCTCTAGCCCGCGACGGGGGACACCACTCGCCACTACCTGACAACGCGGCTGCAGTCGCGGCGAAAACCGAGTTCCGTCACGCGCAACGAGTATTATTTATTTGTTCGCGTGCAACAATGCTGCGTGCAAGAAGCAAAGCGACTCATTCTAGAAAAAACTTTGTGGAGCGAGCAAAAACTCTCTCAAGAAGTAGCAGCGAAAATCAAGGAATTCGCTGGCTTGTTGACTGAAGAAGGCGCGCTTGAAATGATTGCGCGAGAAAACCAAGTCGAGCTTCCCCCAAAGACTAGAACCGCAAACTTTCAGTCGTGGGAGGAAACAGAAGCTGGAAGGGAAGCAAGCTTCGTGGCGCGCGTAAAACACGTTTTCCCGCCCAAAGAATTCGAGCGCGGAAACAGGAAAGGCAGGGTGTGCAACGTCTTGCTTGAAAACGAGAAAGGCGCGACTGCTTCCCTTGTGTTATGGAACCGAGACTGCGCGTTGGCGGAAAAATTCGAGCGCGGCCAAGAAATAGAAGTCGAAAACGCTTTAGTCAAGAACAAGAACCCGTTAGAGTTTCACGCCACGATTGCCACGCAGTTGAACGCGCGCACCGGCGAGCGAAAGCAAGCAAAAAAAATTGGCGAGCTGCGAGAAGGAGAGGAAGCAGACTTTTTCGCGCGAGTGCTGGACGCAAGCGAAGTAAAGGAATTCGAGAAGCAAAACAAGAAGAGCGGCGCCAAGGAAACCGGGAAAGTGGCGCGCTTGGTGTTAGCCGACGACACTGGAAAAATCGCTGCCATCTTGTGGGACGAAAACGCCGAGACAGCAAAATTGTTGCGGGCAGGCGACGCAGTAAAAATAGAGTCCGCCCTCATAAAAAAAGGCGTCAGCTGCTTGGAAGCACACTTGGGTTGGAGGGCACGGTTAATGCGCAACCCGCAAGCCCACGGATTAGCTGAAAGGGAAGCGCTGTGGGAAACGCATTTCCCGCCAAAAAAAATTAGTGAATTAAGGGAAGGGGAAAGCGCTTCAATTCAAGCGAGAATACGTGAATTGGGGGGAGCGCGGTTCTTCCGCAAGTGCCGAAAGTGCGGCAAGAACATTAACTTGCACGAAACAACGTGCTCGTGCGGCTCCACTGATTACAGGGACGTCGCAATGCTTGAAGCGCTTTTGGCAGACGAAAGCAGTGAAATGCGCGTCATCTTCTTCGGACGAGAAGCCGCGCACTTTCTTGGAATGAATTCAATCACTATAGACCCCCAAACAGTGTTAGAGTTGAAGAAGCCGAGCTTGACCGGAAAAACCACGAGAATAATAGTTCAAGCTAAGAAAGGATTGGTGAGCGGCAAGCTCGAGGGAGTCTGCAAGCACGTCGTAAGCGCGCCATCGTAACCACTCAATCCACTGTTGTTCAGTGGAAAGCTGCTGGCATCTCGCCTTTTAAATAATTTTAGTTTCACTCTTCTTGCTTGGAGTCTCAACGAAAAAATCGGTTGCTCCAGTGAATGATTAAGGCGCGAAAATGCCTTCCAATGAAGGCTCTTGCGCGAGGTGGTTTGAAATGGCGAAGGAAGAAGCAAAAAAGAAAATCTCTTGCATTGAAGACTTGCCCGGAATAGGGGACTCCACTGCAACGAAGCTCAGGGAAGCCGGCTACGACTCAATTGAAAGCATTGCTTACAGCATGCCCAGCGAGCTCGTGGAAGTCGCTGGACTGGGGGAAGGCACAGCCATAAAAGCCATTAATGCCGCGCGCGACGCCCTCGAAATGGGTTATGAGAACGGCGTCGCAGTCATGGAGCGCAGGAAACTCATTGGAAGAATTACTACTGGCTCCAAAGAACTTGATGCTTTGCTGGGTGGGGGAGTTGAAACTCAAGCTATCACAGAAGCGTTCGGCAAGTTTGGTTCTGGAAAGAGCCAGCTCGCATTCCAGTTGTGCGTGAACGCGCAACTCCCAAAAGAAAAAGGCGGCCTCGAAGGCGGCGTTCTCTTCGTTGACACCGAAAACACTTTCAGGCCCGAGCGCATAGCACAAATGGCGCAAGCAAAAGGACTAGACCCCCAAGAAGTACTGAAAAACATTCAAGTGGCGCGTTCCTACAACAGCGACCACCAAATGCTCTTGATAGACAAGGCAGAAGAAATAATCAAGGAAAACAAAATAAAATTAATCGTAGTAGACTCGCTTACTTCTGGTTTCAGGAGCGACTACGTCGGAAGAGGACAGCTCGCAGAACGCCAGCAAAAACTCAACAAGCACTTGCACGCCCTCCAAAAAATGGCGGACATGTACAACTTAGCCGTTTACGTAACAAACCAAGTAATGGACCGCCCCGACGTGTTGTTCGGCGACCCGACCGCGCCAGTCGGCGGAAACGTGATAGCCCACCAAAGCACTTACCGCGTCTACCTGCGCCGCAGCAAGGAAGACAGGCGCATAGCAAAACTAGTTGACTCACCCAACCTGCCAGACGGAGAATGCGTTTTCAGAGTCACTCCCGAGGGCTTGGCTGACGCCGACTCCTGAAAAGAGGCCCCAAGTCCTCTTTTTCCTTTGAATCAGTTCCCCTGAGTTCCTGCAAGCGAGACAACAAGGAAAGAACCTCTCTAGACTTCGGGTGGTTGACGCGCTTCAAGAAGTCCCTAAGCTTCCCCGCATCAATATCACTTACTTCAAAGAAGAACGGCTCGCCCGGCCTCCCCGAAGGAAAGTCAACATTCGCAGGATTAAGGTTAGGCACTACGCCCGCCTCCAAAAACTTTTTTGCTGCCTCCTTGAACTCGGCACTCAAAGCACGCTGTGAGTGAATCCAGCCCGCCCCACTGCTTTCCCTCTCGTAAAAGTTTTTGACAAACGCCTCGTATTCCGGGCTAAGCTTCACTCGCTTGCTGTAAAGCTCGGGCTTCCGCTTCCCAGCTGAAACCGCGCGAAAAAAGTGAAGAAAACTCCCCGGAAAAAGAGCAGAAGCTATCGCGTGCTTGTAAAACTCTTCCTTTACTCGCGCCTTCGGCGACGCGAACTTCTTCAAAACAACGCCGCCAGGAAGAAAATAAATTCGTCCCTCGTGCCCTTCCACGAAAAAACGCGAGCCCTTCAAAACCATGAAAATAAAAAAAGAAAAAAGAATAAAAAAGACTACGAAGCCAGAATGATTCTCGTGGACGGCGCCTTACGCGTGATAGTGCCCGCCCGAATTCCGGCAATGTACTCTACCTTCTTTTGCTCGGCCGCGTCAACCAAGCGCTGCGTGACTATTCCATCCAAAACAACTGCCCCCACCACCGGAGCCGAAGCAATAGCTGAAAGCACGTCGCGAATGGGCACTTCAGCCACCACTGCCAAGTCAGCATCTAAAACGCGGGCCTTCAAAGAACCCTCTAGTTCTTTCAGCATTGCCTTCAAAGCCGCCGCCTTCGCTGGATCCGCTGGAAGGTCTGGCTCCACGCGCGGCACCGCCACAGGCTTTTGCTCTACCGCCTGCGGAACAGCCACGGCCTGGTGGTGGAGCGGCGCAGGCGCGGAAACGCGTTGCTCCCTCGAGCGAGCATGTTGAGACGGCGCGGTTTGAGGCCTTGCCTGAACACCAGAAACTCCCGCCGCGGAAAGCGACTCATTAAACGAAGCAGGACTCAACCTCGCAAGCTTTGCCTCGCTGCGCTTCTCTCCAGCGTACCCTTCCACTTGCTCGAGCGGAACACGCTTGCGCAAAGCCATTATTATTTCCTTGCGCGTGAGTTCCTCTACTTCCTTGCCAGGAGGAGCACGCGCCACGAAGTCAACGTCAGTGGCTGCCACGAGTTCCCTCAAAATAATATCTCCGCCGCGGTCGCCGTCAAGGAACACCGTAGTCTCTTTCTCACGACAAAGCTGGGCAATCGTCTTGCCAACGTTCGCTCCACCCACGGCCACCACGTTCTTAATGCCGTTCTTCAAGAGGTTGGCGACGTCAGCGCGCCCTTCTACCACTATAATAGAATCAGAAGACTGGACTGCCGGCCCAGCAGGCAACTTGTCTTCCCCATAAGTGCCGACGTCGCTAACGCGCACTTCCTCGCGCACGAGCTCCGAGAGCTCCTTGCTTTCAGGAAGCTCTTCAACTATCATTGTCTTCAACAAGTTCTTAGCACGGTCAAGCACCTGCTTTCTCTTGAGGCTACGCGTGTCCTCTATTTTCGCGACGCTTATGCGCGCCTCGCAAGGACCAACCCGGTCCACTACCTCCAAACTCGCAGCCAAAATAGAGGTTTCAACCATGTCAAGAGAAGAAGGAACCAAAATCGTTCCCACCGTCTTGCCGTTACGCACCTGCGTTTCAACCTCTATTCTCCCAAGCCTGCCGTTCTTCTGCAACTCCCTCAAGTCAAGTTCGTCACCCAAAAGCCCTTCAGTCTGGCCAAAAATAGCTCCCACGATGTCAGGCTTGTCTATAATGCCGTCAACCTCAAAATTGGCTTTAACCAAGTACTTTACCGTGTCAATGTAAGTCTTTCCCATTTCACGTCACACTCTCCTCGGCTTAACGCCGCGATTTACTGCGCCAGCAAGTTCTTCCTGCAAGCGCTCGAAAGCAGTCCCGACTTCTTCCACGCAACGAACGCCAAAAAGACGGCGAAAATCCCTGCGCAGGCGATCGTCAACCCTCACTCCCTCAAGCGAAAGAAGCTCCTTCAACTCCGCCGCCTTGCGCTCGCCCTCCAAGTCAAAGTCGGTCAGCAACACGACCCTCCCCCCGCCAGCCAAGCCGGCAACCCGCCTGGCAACGCCCTCCAAACGCCCCACGGCGAGAACCACTCGAGCCACGACTCCAACGCCAGCGAGAGCAGCAGCATCACGCTTTCCCTCAACGACGACAACCGAACCAGAAAGCGCCTCGAAAGTCTTGTCAAGCAACTTCTTCCGCTCAGCCAAAATACTACGGCTCAAGGAGTTCACTCAAGAAAGCCCAGAGCCGCACGCTGTTGGCTTTTTTTCACTCCGGCCACTCGGCCAGTCGAAAAGTCATCCGCGTGCGGCGCAAACTTAAGGGTTTAAACTGCTTTTAATGAATTGCGCAGCAGACCACCGCAATCCACTAACGCTGTAGGACCGCGTTCAAAACATCTTAAGCCTCGCTTTAGCCGTTTCCGCGATCAAGTCGTACAAAGAAGGAGAAATGCGTATGATGTCCTTCTGCGAAATAATTCCAATTACTTCGCCGTTCCTGGCCACCGCCAACCTCTTCACGTTCTTTTCGCCCATCATCCTTGCCGCTTCACTCAAGTCAGCGTCAGCGGCGATAGTCAAAACCGGCTTGGAAGCAACTTCCTTCACCACCGCTCCGCACTTGTTGGCGGCAAGAACCTTCACAACCAAGTCACGCTCTGACACGATGCCATAAATCTTGTTCGAAGCATTGGTTACGAGCACGCTTCCCACATTATTGTCACGCATTAAAGAAGCCGCCTCGTAAGCCGGAGCGTCGTCCCTTATAGTGACCAGGGAAGTCTTCATACAATCTCCAACCTTGACTCCCGTCTGCATGAAGTTGTTAAGCCAAAACTAGTATTTATACTTTGCAACGCAAGAACACTAAGGAAACAAAATGGGCAAGGGCGCGTACCTAAGAGGAGCTCGCTTCGAGCGCCAACTCAAGCAAGCACTCACAGACAAAGGCTTCTGCGTAGTGCGCAGCAGCAAAAGCGGCGTCGACGGCGTAAGCCCCGACTTGGTGGTGCTGGGAAGCACTAAACGCTTCGCACTCGAATGCAAAGCCTGGCAAGCCAGCAGCCTCCACTTCGACGCCAAAAAAATAGAGATAATGCAGCAATGGGAACAACGCGCAGGCATTCCATACTACATTGCGTGGAAGAGAAACCACAAAGAATGGCGCTTCTTCCCCCTCGCAGCCCTAAAACAAACCCCCCGCGGCTACACCCTCAACGAAAACGACCTCGACGCTGGACTGACACTCGAAAAACTCCTCTCCTAAAATGTCACTACCAATAAGTTTATAAATTATTAAATGCTTAATTGTTGTGGGCGAAAAAATGAGGTACCACCGCACTCTTTCAGAGGTCGCGCAAGAAGTCAGCTCCTCCTCCAGCAGCAAGCAAAATTATCCGCAGCAATACGTTCCAATGTTCTTGCCAATAGCAGTAACGAAGGAAGCCAGCAAAGGGGCAATGGAAATCCAGACGAGGCAAAAATTTCTTTCCGTAGCAATACCAATGTGGCGCGCTTACCACTTACACAAAATCTACGCAATAATACTCGGAATCGTTGCAGTACTCACGTTCCCGTTAAACGTTTACATCAGCGCCGCGGCAGCCGCTCTCGCGGGACGTTATTACGGCGACTACGTATGGAAATGGTTCTTCATCCACAAATTTCTCAAGAAAAGATGGCTCTTGGAGGGCACGTAAAGGCGATAGAAAATGGCACAACAAATCATTGAAAACCAAACAGCGTTCAAGGGAATACAGTTGCCAAGCGAAAAAAAAGAAGGCAAGAAATACGTAACCTCGCTCGGCCTAAAGTACGACTCCCACCTAAGGCCAACCATGCGCGCGAGCACGCGCTGGGACTACTTAACCGAATACATCGGGTTCTACATCGACCACTACCGCTTCCTATTATACGCAATAATTCTCGTAATAGGAGGAATTTTGTTGTTGAACGTGTTCGCCCCAGTCGCGCTATTAATGATCGCGTTGGGAGCCAAGTACAAGAGCATGTCATGGTGGGACCGCTTCATCTACAACGACTTTGGTAAGGAAAGGTCGCTGGTATTAATGAACTGAGGAGATAAAAGTGTTCGGAGACAATGCTTTCTGGGAAAAAATCGGCTTTCGCTCTGCCGGCCCAACCAACCTGTTAAACATCGGTTTTGGCGAAGCACGCTTTAAGGAAGGCAAAGATGAAGACGGCTACGACACAAAACAATTAACAACGCCCGACGTGCTCACGCAAGCAATGAGCTTGCTTGAAGACTTCACCCCAATAAAGCCAGTAATGGGAAAAAACATTAACGGATTCGAAGACGCAATGATGAAGGGAACACTGTTCGGCGTTCCACACGAAATAATTTGGAGCCTTGTCCTAGCAGGAATAGCTGTTGCCCTCATAAATACAATGGTGTAAGAAAATGAATTTGCAGCAAGCGAAACAAATGCTCGCTCCCTCCAACCAAAAAAAAGAGGAGACAATCCCAGACGAAGTCTTCTGGGCCAAAGTAATAAAGAGCACGCTCACCGCAGAACCACTCAATCCAATGGCGGCCGAAGCCCAAAAGCCAACGAACACGCAAAACCCACAACCCCCCCTCAAAGAACAACAAATACCAATGTACGTCCCAGGAAGAGCTGAAGAAAAAATTCACACGCTAACCGGAAAAAACGAGCCTATCCACGTAATGGAAATGCTTACCCGCAAGCAAATAATGTGCAATCAAACCAAGGCAGTAAGCGATATTTACCGCAACTACTTCCTAGCTTGGGTGTTCTTGTTCGCCACCATCGCATTGGCTTTCTTCAACGTCTACGCCGCAGCCGTAACCGCTTACCTTGCAGGACACTTTTGGAGCGAAAAATGCATTGGAGTCGCATGGGACGTCCAGTGGCTGAAAGGAAAAACTCTGTTGTCTGCAGCGTGAGGTGAAAAAAAATGGCTGAAATAATAACTACCTCTGTTCTGGCTGACGCGAAAACACCTTTCCTCAAAGCAGAAACGCGCTGGGATTACTTGGAAGACAAGATAAAATTGTGGAAGAACTACATTCGCTGGCGCAGCTACATGTACATCCTCGGCATAGCAGGAATAATTTTCTTGTTCACTTTCCCGTTGCTCGCGCCACCCTGCCTCGCTCTCTCGCTCTACTACGAACGCCGCAAAGAACACATGAAAGACCAAATCGGTTCAAGCCGCATCGTAATGATAGGACACTAACCAATCAACGGCAGCGCAGGAACTCCAACCAACGCAGGCACGCTTTAGCGCGGCCGCGAAGACGCCGCAAATTTTTCGCCCCGGCGCCCTCTCGCGGCCTTTCTTGCTAAGCCTTAGCTTGTTTTTTAAATTTTCTCAGAGTACTCTATTTCCGTGAAACAAAACACAGAAAAAACAAAATACGTCTTCGTCACCGGAGGCGTGCTAAGCTCTCTCGGAAAAGGAATTTTCGCTTCTTCTCTGGCGCGCCTCCTCAAAGCAGGCGGCGCCAACGCATCAATAATGAAGATAGACCCTTACCTTAACTGTGACGCCGGCACGCTCAACCCCTTCGAGCACGGTGAAGTGTTCGTAACGCGAGACGGCTTCGAATGCGACTTAGACTTAGGCAACTACGAGCGCTTCCTAGGCATTTACGCAAAAAAAGAGCAAAACATCATGATGGGCTCAGTCTACAAAGCAATAATAGAGAAGGAAAGACACGGCGACTACTTGGGAAAAACACTTCAACTCATTCCACACGCAACGAATGAAATAAAGGAACGCATAAAAAAAGCCGCACAAGCCACCGCCGCAGACTTGCTCGTAATAGAAATCGGTGGCACAGTAGGCGACATCGAATCTGAGATAGTGCTGGAAGCAGTAAGACAAATGCGTTGCGACTTACCCCGCGAAGACACGCTCTCAATCCACCTCGCCCTCCTCCCAACCATAATCACTGGCGAGCAAAAAACAAAGCCCTTGCAACACTCAGTAAAAGCCTTGCTCTCGCGTGGCATAATGCCTGACTTGATAGTCGCTCGCTGCGATTCACCGCTATCACAGCACGCAATAGAAAAAATAAGTTTGCAGTGCAACGTGCGCCCCGAAGACGTTTTCAGTTCCCCTACAGTGAAAAACATTTACGAGCTCCCAACCCTACTCAAAAAACAAGGACTCCACAAAAACGTCGCTAGAAAGCTCGACATCGCCTTAAAGGAACCCGACCTATCTTCATGGAACGCCGCAACAAAAAACCTTGAAGCTGCACCCTTAGTCCGCGTGGCAGTAGTAGGAAAATACGCTGCAACAAAAGACGCGTACATGAGCATCTTCGAAGCAATCGCGCACGCTGCCGCAGCAAACGAAGTGCGAGCGCAAACCGAACTCGTGAACAGCGAAGAAAACAACGCACGCTCCCTCGACGGTTTCGATGCAGTAATAGTGCCCGGCGGGTTCGGCGCTAGAGGAATAGAAGGCAAGATTACGGCAGTGAAGCACTGCAGGGAAAACAAGATTCCACTCCTCGGCATCTGCTACGGCTTTCAAATGCAAGTAATAGAAGCCGCGCGCAACATCCTCGGGTGGAGCGACGCAAACACGACTGAAGCAAGCCAGGAAACAACGCACCCAGTAATAGACTTGCTGCCCGAACAAAAAAGCATTTCAGACAAGGGCGCGACAATGAGGCTCGGCGCCAGAGAAGTGCGATTAAAGCCCGGCACGCTGGCTTACCACATCTACGGAAGCGACAACATATTAAAGCGCTTCAGGCACAGGTACGAAATGAACCCAAAATACATTAAAGCGTTAGAGAATGCAGGAATAGTTTTCTCTGGCTCGGACGCAAGAGGACAGATAATGAAAGTCCTAGAACTCCCAGGCCACCCGTTTTTCTTCGGCACGCAATTCCACCCAGAATTCGATTCAAGGCCAGACGAACCAGAACCAGCATTCCTCGCGTTACTGGAAGCCGCCAAGAAAAGAGTGAACAAATGAAGACAACAATAATATTTGATGAAAGCAAGCCACTCAAGCAAGCAGCGCAAGCAATAGCCGAAGGAGCACGGAAAGCCGGCGCTGAAGCCACTCTCACAGACTCAAGCAAAGAAAAACCTTTGGCCGCCGACTTGTATTTTGCAGGAATAGAAAAAAACGAAAGAGCAGCACAACAAGTGCAAGCACTCTTGTTTTCAGGCGCGAGCACCGCAGCCATCTTCTGCTTGGAAGGTGTGGACGCGCGCAAGACCGCAGAATTTTTTTCCTCTCAAGGCATCCGCGTAATAGACTGGATAACATTTCACCCAAAGCGCTCCTCATTATTCGGCGAGAAAAAAATTTCCGATGAAGAAATCGTGCGCGCGCAAGCATTCGGCGAACGCGTGACCAACAAGTTCCAGCAAAAACGAGTAACGCAGCCAAGCGAAAAACACAAGATAAGCGGCTACTTCAAACCACGACAGCAAGCCTTTTATTAGCGCGCAATATTCCTTGTTTGATGGCAATGGACCGCGTTCCCACTGGAGTTTACGGGTTGGACGAACTCATTCAAGGAGGCTTCCCAAAAAAAAGAGTAATACTCGTTTCCGGAGCGTGCGGCACAGGCAAGTCAATCTTTAGCATGCAGTTCCTCTACCGCGGCGCCATAGAATACGAAGAGCCAGGCGTCTTCGTAACCTTCGACGAAATGCCTTCCAAGATAAGGCAAGACATGAGTACTTTCGGCTGGGACCTAACAGAACTAGAGAAAAACAATTACTTGGCAATAATAGACGCTACGAGCGCACGCGCTGGCACCACTTCAGAAGAAGAGCACGCCATCCTCCCAACTCAACTAGACTTCGACCGCCTCCTCCTCGACATAGTCTCTTGCTGCAAGCAAACCGAAGCTAAACGATTAGTCATAGACAGCATTCCCGCAATGGCGTTCCGCTTAAACAACCAAAATGAAATAAGGCAAGCAATCCTCAAGCTCGCCTACGTAGTAGCCAAAGCAGGAATCACTACTATAATGACTTCAGAAGTCCCAGAACACGGAGAAGGACTTCCCGCGCAAATCTCTAAGTACGAAGTAGAAGAATACGTTGCAGACGGCGTCATACTCCTCGACTTCATCATCGGCGGCGGCGATACAACCCGCTCCCTCTACATACGCAAAATGCGCGGCACGAAACACAGCCTTGAAATGCATCCCTTCCAAATAACAGACAAAGGAATAGTAGTCCGCAAAGTAGAAGACGTAATCAAATAACGCGGCGCCCCCGCCCGCCACCGCAAATGCAGTTCTTTTCCCTTGAAAGCCCAACCCGCCCGAAACAGCCGTCCCCCAAGTCACCAAAAAACAGCGAGCCAGCAAAACACGGCTTCCTGCCTGCAAGCAACGCAAGCGCCTCGCTCGCCTGCACCGCAGAAGCAAGCTGCACCGCAGCCCCAACTACGCCCTCACCACAAGAAGGACTCTCCCCTCCACCCCAGCAAGCAAAACAAGGAGTCCTTCCAGGAATTATCGTTGAAGCCATCGCACGCAATCCAAGAGCAGAACAAAAAACCCACGGAATCCCCAACTCCAAGCAAGCAGAATTAATCGCTTGCCGAGCTGAAACATTGTCAGTGCAATCCAAAACAACTCGCGCGCCACGCAAGAGCGCCACAGCATTAGAGCCGTCAAGCTGAGTAAAACGCCCCCTAACACGACACTCTGAATTAACACGCTTCAACGCAGCCGCGGCACGCAAGGCCTTCGACTTGCCAACGTCATCCTCGCAAAACAACGTTTGACGAGAAAGATTGCTTTCCTCAACCAAGTCACGGTCAACCAATTCAAGCTCGCCCACGCCCGCCCTGCACAACAACGAAGCCGAGAAAGAACCAGTGCCACCAACACCCACCACAACTGCCCTTGCGCTAGAAAAACGCTCCTGCGACCCCGCGCCGAACACTAGTTCCTGACGCGAAAAACGCGTTCCGCCAAACATCAACTCCTTGCCCTCCTCTTGCGAGCCGCCGACTTGCCGCGCTTCCTAGACAAATAATCTTTCACCGCCAAGTGCAACGCGTCCGCCGCCAAATTAGAACAATGCATTTTAATTGGAGGCAACCCCCCCAACGCGTCCGCCACGTCATCCCTCGAAATCTTGAGGGCTTCCTCTAAAGTCTTTCCCTTCGCTAGCTCGGTAATCATGCTACTCGTAGCAATCGCTGACCCACAACCCATCGTCTTAAACTTTATGTCTGCAATCCTGTCATTCTTTACTTTAATGTAAACAAACATTACGTCACCACAAACAGGATTCCCCACCCTCCCCACGCCGTCAGCGTCCTTTATTTCTCCAACATTGCGCGGGCGACGCATGTGCTCTAAAACCTTCTCTGAATAAAATTCACTCAACAAAACCCCCCTCGTGCTCGTCACTGAAATGATACTTACTCAAATCCTCGCCTGGAACAAAAGGAGACAACATCCTCAACGCCTCCACCACCTCAGCAACGCATTCCGCAACAAAATCTATTTGGCGCGCGTCATTGCTCCTACCAAGAGTAAAGCGAATGCTACCGTGCGCTTCCTCTGGCTTGCGCCCCATAGCCAACAAAACATGAGAAGGCTGCAACTTCTTTGAAGAACACGCAGAACCAGTTGAAACAGCTATCCCCCTCTCATCCAATCCAAGCAAGATAGCCTCGCCCTCAATCGCCGAAAAACTCACGTTAGCGTTGTTCGGCAGCCTCTGCGAACGGTGTCCATTAAGCTCGGTTCCCTCAATCCTCAAAATCCTTCCAAGCAAGCGCTCCCTCAAATCCCTCAAACGCTTTGCCTCTCTCCTTCCCTCCCTGCGCGCGAGCTCGCACGCCTTGCCGAACCCAACTATAGCAGCAACATTTTCAGTGCCACTACGCAAACCCCTCTCCTGACCTCCCCCGAAAACCAGTGGCTTCAACTTTACTCCCCTACGAACAAACAACGCCCCCACTCCCTTGGGCCCATAAATCTTGTGCGAAGAAAGAGAAAGCAAGTCAACACCAATTTTTTCCACGTTCAAGCTCTCCTTGCCCGCGCTCTGAACCGCATCACAGTGAAAAAGCGCACCAGCATCGTGCGCCGCCTCGCACGCTTCCTCTACAGGCTGAATCGTCCCCACCTCGTTATTAGCATGCATAACTGAAACCAGCGCCGCGCCCTTCACCAGCTTGCGCGACTCGTCTACAAGCAATATTCCATCGCGGTCCACTGGCAGCAAAACCCTTTCAAAGCCACGACGCGCCAGTTCAGCGCACGGCTCCAAAACCGCAGGATGCTCTATAGCAGAACAAGCAACCCTCCTCCCCCTCCCAAAGTCAAAACCACCTAGTATCGCGAGATTGTCTGCCTCAGTGCCACCCCCAGTAAAAATTATTTCTTCTGGAAGAGCGCCAATCAAGGCAGCCACTTGAGAGCGAGCATGCTCGACAGCTTCGCGCGCCTCGCGACCCCAAGCGTGAATGCTTGAAGCATTACCATACTTCACCGAGAAAAAAGGCTTCATTTCAGCCACTACTCTCTCGTCAACAGGAGTTGTAGCGGCGTGGTCAAGGTAAACCCTCACTTGCCTCCCTCTTTTTTGGCGCGCGAGCAAGCAATAAAACCAAGCCCCCCGCACGCACTACAAAAATCTATCTTGAGTTTGACTGGCTTGCCACGAGCAATGGATTTCGCGGCTTCAACGGCGAACTTCCTTATCTGACCCCTCAACTTACCTCCCACAACAGGAGTCTTCAAAGACAAGTACTTACTCACAGCCGCTTGAGTAACACCCAAAGCCGAAGCAGCCTGCGCTTGAGTAAAGCCCTCTTGCTCGACGAGAGCGCGCGCCACCTCTGCCCTCAAAACAGGCAAATACTTCTTGACGTAAAGCTCGCAAGGAAGATACACTCAACACACCAAATATAACTGGGTTATAATAAAGCTGTTGTGGTCAAGGCTCTATTTAAGCGTTTTGGGCAAGAAAAAAAAGAATTAAAGCGGGGTGAGGGAGTCGCGCCCTCCTATTCCGCTCTGCAGGCGGATGCATAGCTGCTCTGCCAACCCCGCAAAAAAAGCAAGAAATTATTGGCGTCGCAATTTATATTTCTTGGCGGAACCGCGCTCTCTCTTGGGTTGAAAGCCGAACAAATCCAAAAGCCAGTCGCCTACTTCATTCAATTCTTTGACGCCGCCCTTGAACTGCTTCCGCTTGAACAAGTAAACATAAGCGCCGCCAACAACTGCGCCGACAACGTGGACTGAGTAGTCTGTCGGCGTCTCGCTCTCGCGCTTTCTCCCACTCTCAATTAAACTCTTGTCACGCGAAACTCCTTGAAGTGCTTCGCTCGCCTTTGCCGCTTCAGCGGTCTTGTTTTGAGCCAGCAACTCTTGAACTTGTTGGCTTAACTGTTTTTCCTTCAACTGAAGTTCTTTCTGCTGCAATTCAACGAGTATGCCGGCAAGCGGAAACAATGCCGCCACAACCAACGGCGAAGCAACCAGCGCCGCAACAGCGTACTTGGGGCGAAGCAGTACTGCAGCGCCAATCAAACCAGAAATTCCCGCGCTCGCCCCCACCAAGAATATGGATGGATTGAATAACGCGAACAAGCCAGCCGCAACAACTCCCGCGCCAAAGAAAACAACTCCAACTTCAACTGGCTTGAGCCGCGTCTCAACAACTACACCGAAAGCGAACAAAGGAACCAGGTTGCCTATCAAGTGCAGCAAGCCAGTGTGCGAAAACAAGTGAGAAACAATGCCCCAAGGCTGTCCAGCCAACTGCATTGCCGTCGCCTCGAACTCAACACTAGGAATGTATAGCCTCCCACCAGAAAAAAAGAAGTAAGCAGTAGCCACTGCAGCGCACAATAGAATAGTTCCGAAAGGAAAACGCATGCAACAAAATATGTTGCCACAATAAAAAAGCTTGCGAGGCAAACCCACGGCTAGAACAACAAAAACGAACCGGACGCCAGAAAATAATTAGACCGACCACGTCGGTGTTGCGTCCAGTTCAACCCACCTTCACAGAATCCGCACTTAATACTAAGAAAAAAGAGTATTTAAATGTAATCGCCTTAAAAAAGGCGCTTCCACCACCTAAAAAAGGCGAGCGGGCTCGGTGGGACTCACGCAACCTTTTTCCTTTTCTTTCCAGTAAAAAAAGAGGTTGTTTCGAACCCACGACCCATCGGTTAAGAGCCGATTGCTCTGCCAAGCTGAGCTACGAGCCCGCCTAACAAGTCTTGTTAAAATAATTAGTGATAGAATTAATAACTTTTGAGGTGTGGCTCGTGCTAATAGTACTTAGGCTTGGGCACAGGAAGCAAAGGGACAAAAGGGTTTCCACGCACGTTGGGTTGGTGGCGCGAGCCTTCGGCGCTAGCAAAATAATTTATTGCGGTGAGCGAGACGACGCATTGCTTGAAAGTCTTGAAAAAGTAGCGGCGCAGTGGGGTGGAAAATTTAAGGCAGTTTATTCAGCGAATGCCTTGAAAGAGTTGAAGAAATTGAAGCAAAAAGGCTTCAAAGTAGTTCACTTAACCATGTATGGCTTGCCTTTCCAGGAAAAATTGGGTGAGGCAAGAAAAGCAAAAAAAATAGTTGTAGTAGTGGGCGCAGAAAAAGTTCCAAGAGAATTTTACTTTGAAAGCAACTGGAATTTGAGTGTTGGAAGACAGCCACACTCAGAAGTTGCTGCCCTGGCAGTGTTTCTTTACTCTCTGAATCCAAGGGCACTAGAGAAAGAGTTCTCGAAAGCAAGAAAAAAAATTGTTCCCTGCGAGCGCGGAAAGAAAGTAGAGCACCTAAATAACGCTTAAATAGGTTTCTACGAATTATTAGCTATATGAAGCCCGCCACCAAAACCGCGAAAAAAAAAGTTTTGAGTCTACCCTCAAAACAAAAAAACGAAGCGCCGCGCGATAGCGAACTCGAACTCCTTTCTCCTTATATTGCCGAAGTTGCCGGCGTGCAAGGACTCAAAATAATTAAGAGCATTGGAGACGGCGCAACAGATGAAGTAATAGAAAAAAATACTGGATTGAAGATAGCAGAAATACGCTCTATACTAAATCACTTACACAGTTATGGCATAGTAGAATACACGCGCGAAAAAAACTTAACTACGGGTTGGTTTACTTACACTTGGAGAGTAAATGCGAATCGCGCGCTTCAAAACTTTATTTATACAAAACAAAAAGAGTATTCTTCTCTTAAAGCAAGGCTTTCAAGCGAGGAAAACTCGTTGATTTTTGCATGCAAAAACAACTGCAAGCAATATAATTTCGATGAAGCAGTTGAAAACAAGTTTAAGTGCCAGTCATGCAATGGTTCGCTTAAAGAATTAGACCGCACCACAGAACTAGCTAAACTAGAACAAAAAATAATTGCTTTAAACAAGATAAGCGAAATGATTGCTTCAAACAAGAAAATAATTTCGGGCAGTCCTTCTTCAGGCGTAGCGGCAACCCAGAAACTCTTAAAGAAAATAATAGAACCAAAAAATTATTCCAAACACTTTTACAACACATCCTCCAAACAATTTTAATTTAGTATCACGAGAATTACTCTCAAATCAATTACTAAAGCGAGGTAGGGTAGCCAGGAGTGCCCGCTGGGCTCATAACCCGGAGATCGGTGGTTCAAATCCACCCCTCGCTATAAATCTTTAGACAGGGACCCCTTTCTTCCACTAATAATTAAGTGATTTGATTGGAGTTAAAAGAAAAAAACAAGAGAAGTGGAAAAACAAAAGAACATTATTTGAAACAAAAAAACCAGTGTTTTTCTTACTTTAAAGTAAATAAAGAAGATTTAAAGAAAATAAGTGAAAGTAAGTTCACAATATATGACTTTATAAACAATAGTTTTTCTTTTTCTTCAACAAAAAAAGAACTCACTATAAATTTGTTAGAACAATTAAAAAAACAACCAAGAAGCTTCAAAGAATTAGTTTTATTATTAAATGCTAAAAAGAGCACTCTTTACTTTTTATGCGTTGCACTTGAAAGGTCTGGTTTGATAGAGAAAAGAATTGAAGACTCTAAATATTTATTATCTCAAAATTTTTCTGATTCTCTTCACGCTTACGCTGATTGGTGGAAAAAATGGGTTTCACTCTAAATTAATAGTGGAAGTGAGGAGGGAGGGGCTTTAGTTAATTGGTTGTCTGCTTAATGAATACTTTAAATATTTAGTTTGTTATTTGTATTGTTCTTAGTTTCTAGTTGTTTTGGTGGTCGTCATGGGAATTTTTGACTTGTTTGGAAAAAAAGAAGTTTCACAAAATGAATCTTATTATTCTATTAAAACAGAATTGCATCCATTCCGTCTTTACGCCCACAAAAATGATTACGTTAACTTACAAATAACACTGAAAAACAATTTTCAGCGAGAACTATTAACTTCCCTTGTCTTAATAGTGCCGAGGGGGCTTGGCTTCGAGCAAAGCGCGCTCTCTACACAAAAAGAGATAAGGATTGGAATGTTTAAGGCAGGAGAAGAAAAAACTTTTAAGATACCTATTTGGGCCACTCAACGCACGGACGCAGGCGACTACAAAATAAAGATTTTCGCGATAGCGCACTACCACGACTACGCTTATGTTTTGAATGAGTCAAGAAAAATAATTACTTTGAGAGTAGCTTAATAAAATGATTTAAAAAGAGTCTTGTTTTATTCTATTAATCATGTTCTTGTAAGAAGGTGATTTTGAATGACTATAAAAGTGTCTCAACTCATTGGAATGGATGTTTACACTGACAACGCGCAATTCGTCGGCAAAGTATACGACGTCATCATTGACTTACAGGAAGGAAAAGTAGTGCGCCTCACCCTCGAGCCAATACGTGCTTCAAGCAAAGAGGAAGCTAAAAGAATTTTCCGCGAGAAAACAATTCTTTATAAGAACGTGAAAGCAGTAGAAAAAATAATAATTATTTCTTCAATGAGTACTCCCGAACCGGAGCCTGAACCAGAAGCTCCTGCTGCGCCGCAAAAACCATTGCCTTACTCTTATCGTTACAGGCGCCAGTAAATTTAGTTTTTTAATTTTCTTTTTGTTTCAGCACTAGCACTGCTTCTTTTTAAACTTGTTTTTCCCAACTTCTTTTCAAGGTGAACTAATGACTGACTATTTCTGCAACAATTGCAAGTATTCTTTCAGCGGCGAAGACACCCAAAACTGTCCCCGCTGCAGCAGCAAGAAAATAATCATTAAAAGAGAGGCGAAGCGCGGCGAGCAATCAAGCCAGTCAACACAGCAAAAATCATTCGTTTACAGAAACCCGTTAATAGTGGGCGAGACTAAATCAAGTTGGGCTGCTTTTCACTCTAGCGAGCAAAGAGAGTGCTCTGAATGTCATGGCATGGAATTCGACATTGACTGGAAGCACAGGCAAAAAATCTGCAAGAAGTGTGGCGCAATCTATGGAATGAAGCGCAATCACTAAATTATTTTTTCCTGGCTTTCATTGCGCCGCGCGCCTTAACCGAGGCTATTGGCTTTACAGTCATTTTCGGCTTGACTATTATTTCAGGCTTAACTACTGCTTTAGGAAGGGATGGATTCTTTGATGTTTTTGCTGCGCCAACTCGCCCGCCATTTTTTGTGCCGCTCGTTTTAACAATTATTTTTTGTAGTTTCTTCTCCATTGAAGAAAGCTTTTTCAGCAACTCTTTCTTGGTGCGCTCGCTCGTTTTCTCGAAGTTCTTTAGTTCAACGTGTGCTTCTTTTGCCGCGGCTTCAGCGCGGGCCTTGGCTTCAAGCAACCTCTTTTTTTCATTGTCTGCTTCGCGTGCTATTCTTTCTACTTCTTGCCTCAGCCTTTGCTCTTCTTGTTTCCTCTCTGCTTCCTGGCGCTGCAACAACTTGTTTAAGTTCTTTATTTCATTGTCTTTGCTCTCGCGCAGCTTCAACAGCATTTCGTGCGCGGCGGCGAGCTTTGCTTTTTCTGCGATGGAACGCTTCTCCATCTCGTTCTTCGTGTTGCTTATCTCTTCTTGCAAGCGCTGGCGTTCTTCTTGAATTATTTTTTTTGCTTCTTCTACTGCGCGCTCGAATTCTTCCCTTGAAACATATCCCCAGCTTTTAATCAAGTTCTCGAACATTAAAACCCCTCTCAAACCTAATTCATTCAAACAATAAAAAACATTCGGAGAGAAAATAGTTTAACCAAATATTTTCTTTAAGAAATAAAAGAAACCCTTTTTTTCATTGGGCGTAGCTTCAGGCGAGCGCGCAAAAATTATTTTCCATCCATTCTCTTCTGGCGGAAGTGCTTCCTCGAAAGTTTTTTCTCTTACTTGAATGACGCGCGGCTTTTCCAATGAAATCACTCGAACACGAGGCGCGGCCTTCCTGGCTTGGCTTTCGGCGCTTCAACTAAGCCATTGCGGACATAGTACTCTGCTGCGTCTAAGTTCAATGGGCTTGCAGGGTTTGGTTCACGCAACAGTCGTTCCAGCGCTTGCACTACATGGAGAACCGTCTGCGTTTCCGCCCACTCATTGACGAGTTGAATGCATACCCTACCGTCGCTTTCGCGGATGTTAGGGTGAAAAATTGGCGTCCTCCAAACCAAGTCCAAGCCGCCCGCGTAAGGGTACTCGCGCTTTAAAGTAATCATTACCTCGTGAGAGTCGCGGGGGACTACCACGTTGTTTTCTCTCACGAAGCCACGACCCTTCAAGAACACGTTGTAGCGCGTGTAGTCCTCGCTTGCCGTGAAACTAAAGTTGCTGGCGCGCATTTGCTCGTATTCTACGGTGAGACGCCTCCTCCAAATGTTTTCTGGAAGCCAAGGCATTCGCGTTCCCTCAAGTCACCCGCCAGTCGGGTCTGGCATGAGCAAGAGCTTGCTTCCCTCTGTTATTCCAGCTTCTCCCACAGTGACTGCCGCGTCGAGAATCTTGTTGTCCTGGGTTGCGAGAACAAACCTGTCCTTCAATTGAAGGCTTTCAGCAATTACTTCCAGGATTGAGCCAATCGTGAATTCTGGTTCGACTGCAATGACTAGTTCCTTGCCTGAAGTCGTGTGAGTTACGGTTATCTTAAACTCCATAAAACCACCTACCAAACAATTTTTAGGCGTGCCGCATTAAAAAACGTGGTGTAAAAAATGGATTCAAGTCAAGGAAAGCCAAAAATATTGGAGGTACGCAGGCCTCCTCAATTGCCTCAGCCAACGCAGTTGCCAGAACCGCCTGCCCCCCCACAACAACTACCACCACAACCCCAGCAACCCCAGAACGCCGAGCCACCTGCCTTGGTTCCACCCCAACCAACTGCGAGCCGAGAAGAAAACCCGTTAGTCGCGCAAATGCGTGCAGAAGCAATGCGGGACATGGGCAGAACGCCACAGCAACAACCCGCGCCGCGTTCCCTTGAAGCCCCCGCCGCGCCACAGCCACCCAAGGAAAGCACTTCACTCACCCAAGAAGAACTCAGGGCGAGAATAGAGTCAGACCAAGCAAAGCGAAAGAAAAGCTTTTTCAGCTTTCTTTCCTCGCTGTTCAAGAAAAAACCAAAGCAAGAACGCGGCCTCCTAGAAGCTTGAATAAGGTGCAGAAATTGTACGCCGTCTACTTAAAACGCGAAGTCTTAGACAAGGCAGAAGACCACTTCAAGCTAAAGGCTGCCGCGAAGTTGGAGGCAATGGGATTGCTTACTGGAAGCGTTTATGCGTGCGACGGAAAAAACTTTGTGGTGGTAGACGATTATGTGACGGCTGAAAACGAGTCGAGCGCGGTTTCCGTTCGCTTCAGCCGTAACGCATTTCAAGACCTGGCGCTCCAAATAAGTTCCACGGCCGAGAACGCGTTAGTGGTTGGTTGGATGCACTCGCATCCAGGCTACGGCTGCTTCTTGTCTGCCACTGACTTGGAAACCCAGAAAAATTATTTCCCTGAAAAATTCAACGTTGCGGTGGTGGGCGACCCCCTCAAAAAGGAAAACGGGAGAATGTTGTTGCGTGCCTACCGCCTCGCAGGTGACGGCTACGAAGAAGTTTCTTACGCAGTAATAGAAAAAAAGAGTTGAAGTGGTTGGTTGCGGCACTCAAACTAGAACGGTTTGACAAAAAGCTCTTGAAATTACTCGAAGAAAAAGGGGAAAGCAACTGCGAAGAGCTATTCAAAGAGTTCAAGATAGCCCGCCAAGATTTTGACAAGAGGCTTCAAACCCTCGCTAAGAACAAGCTTGTTTACGCTGCAGACGGCAAGGTCGTCCTCGGCATTAAGGGATTCAACGCCCTCGAGGCAAGAAAAAAACGCGAAAAAAAGAAGGAAAAGGAAAGCAGTGGCGGTCAAGAAAAACCGCAAGAAAAACAAGACTTGACACAGAAACCACTAACCACAGAAAAACCGTTGATCGAAACGAAAGTATTCGAAATTCCTGCTTACGCGCGCCCCAGCCAACAGCTTGTGCAGCCGCAATCGCAAGCAAAGCCAGGCACGCAAGAAGACGACGAGCGAATATCGCGAGAAGTAGAAGAAGCAGGAATAATGGTTGTTTCAAGCACGCCGCCCGCTCCGCAGTCAAAACAAGTTGAAGCGCAAATGGCGAAAATAAACGACGAGTGGAGGAAGGCAGACGAGCACTGCGAGTTGTGCAAGGCGCCATTCAAGTTATCCGCGAACAAGAACGACAACATGCCTTTGTATGGGCACTGCTTCTGCGGCGCAGCCTACCACAAAGACTGCTACGAGGCAATAACCGACAACGACGGCAAGTGCGTGCGTTGCGGGAGGATGCTAAAAAAAGTATTAGACAAGACCAGCGTAGACTTGTTAAAAGACCTCAAAAGCGCCTTCGACTAACAACGAACTAATTTTTGGCGGTTAAGCGCTTAAAGTTGGGTGGGCTGGGCAGTCTTTGCGCTTCATTACTTCGTATACTTTGCTTTGCCCGCTTAACCCGTCAAAGAACAAGTACTTGCCTTCGAGGGATTTCAAGCCGTGGCAGATTTTCATGAACTCGTTTACTTGAATTGAGGCGATTATACTAGTAGTAGTCGCCAGCGCAGGCATTTTTGGGTCAATCCAGTCCACTACTTCTCCTACGCAGTTGTACTTGCGCCACAGGAAAGCGTAGTCTCTCTTCGACAAGCCGCACTCCAAGCACGAAGAAGGAGCGCGAACGACTTGAACTTTGCCCATAAAGCCCGTAGTGCCGCCGTCTATAAGCACCGCCTTGCCGTAAGAGTGGGCGTTGATGTGAATGCGAGCGCCTAAATTGTCCAAGCAACTGAACACGAAGTCAAATTTATTCCACGCGTCTTCAGGTAACTCTTCCACATTACGCGCTATAGCCTTTATTTGCGCGTCCGCAGCTATTTTGCGGGCTTCCCGCGCTATTGCTTCAACCTTCAAAACCCTGTTCTTTGCGTCTTCCTCTGAAAAGAACAGGCAACGATTCAAGTTGGCTTTAACTACTGAATCGTAGTCAACTAAAGCAATTTTTTTGACTCCTATTTGGAGGAGTAGCTTTACAACTTCGTTTCCGAGCGCGCCAGCGCCAACCACCATTATCTTCTGTTGCTCGACTGCTTCTTGATTCCAGCCAGCAATTCTCTTCTGGCGGTCGAAGCGGTCGTCGTCTGCTTCCATGAAGAAATTTATGCTTGACTGCTTTAAAGCTGTTTGTGGCGAAAATAGTTTACTCGAAAAAAGACGCGGCAGGCGGCAACATCGCGCGAATCCTGAAAGAAAAACGCGGTTTTTCGCCTCGCCCTCTATTGAAAGAAAACGGGGAAGAATTCCTCTGTTGGGGCAACTCCTTTCACTCCTTAATAGAAATCAACACCCCTCTATTAGAAGCAGATTGGCTGTCTCGCTTTCCGAAAACTTTTTCTTGCGAGCTCCTAGTCTTCGCTTCCAAACACGAGAGCGAGAAAAAACTTCCTTGCCTTACAGCGCATGCTACGGGCAACTTTGGCGAGCCAGAGAGCGCGGAAGGAAAAAACTTTGGCGGAACCACATCAACACTCTCAAAGACGAGTGCGAACGCCTTGAGGGCAGCGCTAGACTTCTTGCGCGGCAACCCAGTGCCTGGCTTTGTAGTTTCGCGGGAGGCCACGCACCACGGCCCAACTAACTTGTCTTGGCCGAGCTTGTTCGTAGAAGTTGGTTCTTCACCAACAGAGTGGCAGGACGAGCTAGCCTGCCGCGCAGTAGCAGACGCTGTACTTGCGAGTGCAAACCACTCTTTAGCGAGAAAGGCAGCAATTGGTTTCGGTGGCCCGCACTACTGCCCTGCCTTCAACGAATACGAAGCAGAAAACGGCGAGTTCGCCTTTTCGCACGTCTGCTCTAAGTACTCCCTCGAAAGCCTTAATGAAGCCCTCTTCAACCAAATGATTGAAAAAACAATAGAGCCAGTAGAATTTGCTTTCATAGACTGCAAAGGCACCCGAAAAGCTTATAAAGACAAAATTTGCGAGTGGGCTGAAAGAAAAAACATTGAAATAGAAAAAATCTAAAAACTACTCTAACAAGTCTTTTACAAGTCTCTTATTATTCTCTTGCACGTTAAACTTGTTCTCTTAAAAGCCTCTTTTACAAACCTTATTTTTAATACAAATATCTTACAAGACCCTTACTTCCAGAAAATGTTTTTATATGTCTTTTACGTTGGTTTTTGGTTTTGGTGGGTTTTAGTGAGCAATGTTTTTGAGGCAAAGGAAAAGCTTTTGCAGCAACTGGGCTGGAGCGAGAATCCTTTCGTTAAGGACTTGCGGGTCTTCGACAAAGACAGTTTCAAGAAGTATTATTGTCCTTTCGAGGCGCAAGACATAGTGGAGAGACTGGCTTTCGATGCTAAGGCTTGCTTGCTGCTTGGCCCAAAGGGCGTGGGCAAGACGTCGGCGTTGACTTTCGTTGCCTATTCTTTGCCTGAAAAAGAGTTTTCTTCTGTCATGTTCAAGGAGCCGCCCGCAACGCTTTCGGCGTTGTTGAAGGAAGCTGGCTTGTCTCCCTCCTCCGGTTTTCTGGGCGGCTTTCTTCCTTTTTTGCGCAAGAAGCACAAAGAGCCTTCGCGCGCAAAAGTAGCAGAGGCTTTCAAGTCATTGGAGAAGAAAGTTGTTTTGTTCGTGGACGAGGCGCACTTGGAGCAAAACAAGGGAATGTATATGGAGTTCAAGTACTTGTTAGACGAAGTACCTAACCTGCGCATAGTTTTTTCTGCTCTCAGCAAAGAACCTTTCCCCGATTCCTTGCTTCAATTAATTGGAGAAAAAAACGTTTTTTCGCGTAACGGATTTTCAGCTCAAGAAATGCTGCGCATCATAGAACACAGGATTGCGGCTGTCGGCGGAAAGGGAACAGAGCCGTTTGACGCCGAATTTTTAGAGGGAGTCTTGACTGAACAAAACCTCTTGACTCCGCGTTACGTGTTTGACGAGCTCAACAACCGCCTCGCACAAATAGCTACTGGCAAGGTAGCGCCAGCGACGCCGAAAGAAGAGCCTTACGCTGAAGACGCGATAATCGCTTCCGCGATCGCGCGCTCCAAGCAAATGGCTGAAGAAGCAAGCGGAGCGGCTGGCGCTCAGGAAAAAATTACTACGGCGCACGCAGACTGGTGGGTAATGCTTTCGCCTTCCCAGCAAGCAGTGATGGAGCTGCTCGTTCGCAAGGATACTGGAATGACTTTGCATGAAATAATGACTGCGTTGTCAATGCAGCAGAACACTGCTTTCAATGCTTTGTATCAATTGAGGGGAGACGATGAAGCAGAGCGAAAAAGAAAGCCGGAAGTTCCTTTTCCTTTGGTTGAAGTCAAGCAGAAGCTCGTGGGAGGACGCAAGAGAAACATTTACTTCGTCAACCAGAAAATAAAGCAGTTGTTCACGCTTCACTGAAAGAGTTGGTTGTTTTGAAGTCTTTGAAACAAGTTTTTGATGAACTCGCTTCAAGCAATGCGGCTTACAAGTTTGAAGCCCGCCAAGACAGAGTCATAATCTCTGTGGACGGGCTTGCTGACTCGCTTTGCAGGGACCGCGTTCGGGAAAGGCGCGCCAGGGTTTTGGCAAGCGCTCCTTGAGCGGTTTTCTCTGGTGGGGACCAGGAAAAGAGAGCGGCTGCCGCGTTGAGCGCTTGAAGCGCTTGAATGGAAGGTGGGGACTAGTGGTAAGGAACACCATTCACTTATACGACGCAGACAGGATACTGCGAAAGGCAGGAGCGGAACGCGTCGGCGAAGACGCTTCCCAGAAATTATGCGAGTTAATGGAGGACGGCGCAAAAGAAGTGATAAGGAAAGCCATAATCCTTGCGAGGCACGCTGGAAGAAACCAAGTTACGAAGGAAGACGTCTGGCTTGCCGCGCGAATGATTTACGCTATTTGAGCCTCGATTGCTTTAGCGCATCGCTTCAAGAATTCTCCCTCGCTCCCGGGCTCTATGTTCGCGCCAGCCGCTGCAGCGTGCCCTCCGCCAACGCCAAGCCCTTTAGCGGCCTCGCTCATTACCTTGTTCAAGTTCAATCCTTTCTCTACGAGCGCCTTGCTCGCGCGCGCGGAAAACTTGAGTTTTCCTTCCTCGCTCAAACTCAATGCAATGAATGGCTTGTCTTCTGGGAACAACGCGCTCGCCCTCAACGCGTTAGCCACCGTGCCAATAACTAAATCGCTTATTTCTTTTCGGCCGTCAACGAAGTAAAAAACGCCGAAGTCAACTGCTTTCTTTCTCGCCAAGGCTATTCCTTTCCTTATGAGGGCGCGGTGGAGGGCAAGCAATTCTCTTGCTTTCTCGTAAGCGCTTTCCTCGCCCAAGCAAACTGCTATGCCTTGTTCTGGGTGGCCGTGCCTCCCGCAAGCATTCAACAAGGTCGCGAACTCGTACGCGTCGTACAATTCAGTGTTGCGCGGGCGCCTAGGCAGCGAATACACTTCGCCGATCATTTCAGCAACGATTTCCTTGCTTACGCCGTGAGCCAAGCAGTGGTTTATCACCGCGCTTGCCAACTTCCTGCGCTGCTCCAAACTCAAGTCGTAGTAATGCAACCAAACCCTCTTGCCGCCTTCCTCTCTATATAACGGAATCCCGTTATCCAACAAGAACTTGGCTGCAGCCCGCTCGTTTCCGGCCAATCCAGGAATGAATGGCTCGTCGCAGAAGGCGAGAAAGTTAGCGAGCGGACGCGAAACCCTCCCGAACAAGCGCAAGTCCTTCGTGGTCTCGCAGTACCCATTCCTTTCAGCTTCCCGCGCTACTTCGAGGTTTGCTCCCTTTAAGCCCCCAGCGTCCTGCATGTCTCCAACCGCGCCAACTATTGCGAGTTCAGCCAACTCATTGAAAGCGTATTGCTTGAAGCAAAGAAAGGCAGTAGTTGAAGCACTCGCTTCTGACCCTCCATCCACCCCGAAAAAGTGAGGGTTCGCTTCAGCGAAACCTTTTCTTCGCGTGGCTTTCTCGGGCTCGTGGTGGTCTATCACCGCAATTTTTTCTTCCCCTAAAATTTTTTCAATCAAAGAGTAATAGCCGGAACCGAAGTCCACGAAGACCACGCCATCACAGTCAAGTTTTTTTGCGGCGTTTCTTATGTGTTCCAGGCTTTCTTCAACCAACTGCTTCTGCATTAGTGCAACTGGCTCGCGCCCAAGCTTCTTCAAAGCGCCCACAACCACTGCACCAGAACTGAGTCCGTCAGCATCGTAATGGTGTACAACCAACGGCTTCCTTAAAGCAGAACAAAACCTGCCGACTTCATCGCAGCAAGCACTAAACAAGGCGAGCTTGCCCGCCGGCCTTTCTTCTTCGCTGTAATCAAGCTTGGTTTGCACGAATTGTTTTAAGCACAGCCAAATAAAAACAAGTTTTTATTTTTGGGCGGCATGAATTAGTCGGTGAATTTTTGTCTCGCGTATCACCCAAGACATTCAACAAAGTAGCCGAGTCAGTCCTGGCTTTCTTGAACGAGAAATACCCTGCGCCGCTGTCATGCACTGAAATAGCAGACGAGATAGCGCGCGACAACGAGTTCGTAGCAAGAGTTCTTGCGTTCCTCAAAGAAAAAAACTTAGTGCGGCAAGTCCTCAAAAACAGCAACGGAAAAGATTATTTGCGCTGGACGAAGTGGACTCTTTCGCCCTCTACCCGCGCTAAATTTGAGGCTCTTGAGTGACTCAAACTTGGAAGGACTCCCCTAACCCAGGCACCTCGCACTTTACGCGTCCCTTCGTTGCCTCTTCTATGGCTTCAGCTAACTCGAATGGCTTGCTTCCCTCGCCGTGCACGATGAAGCACTTGCGGAGACCTCTTATTCCTTTAGCGAATTTAACGAGTTCTCTGTGGTCGCTGTGCGCCGTGAAAGGCGCTACTTCAACTTCAAGCTTCAACTCTATTTTCTTGTCGTGAATCTCTATCTCGCGTGCTCCTTCCAGCAGAGCCCTGCCGCGCGTTCCCTCTGCCTGGTACCCAACTAGTATGAGCTTGTTGCGTTTTTCGCCGCCCAGTTTCTCCAAGTAAGTTAGCACAGGCCCGCCGTTCAACATGCCGCTCGTTGTAACAATTATTGCTTTCTCTTGCGCTAGCACGTCGCTCCTGTCTTTTGCGGCTGGCACAACGTAGTGCTCGCTCTTGAAGGGGTCGTCGTCACTCGTAAGAATGCGGCGCTGGATTTCCTTCTTCAAGTAAATGGCGTTGTGCCTGTAAATCTTGAGCACTTTCTTAACCATTCCATCCAAGTAAATTGGTGCCTTCGTGAGCTGGCCGGACTTCATGTAGCTCTCCAGCGTAAACAGTATTTCCTGGCCGCGCCCTATCGCGAAAGTAGGCACTATTATTTTGCCGTGCTTGTCGAGAGTCTTCTGAATTTTTTCAATGAAGCCGCGCCCCACGTCCTTGGAAGCCGCGTGGGAATCGCTTTTTCCGCCATAAGTACTTTCTAGAATTAAGACGTCGCCATTCAGTTCCGTCACTGCTCCCTCCAACAACCTTGAAGGACGCAAGTTGATGTCGCCGGAGTAAATTATTTTTTTGCCGTTCATCTCAAGTTCAGTGATTGCACTGCCTAGAATGTGGCCTGCTTCCTGAAAGCGCACGCGCGCCCGCCGCCCCATCCACTCATTGTATTCTAAGAGCTCGCAGTTGGTCAGCAGCTTGTGCACATCCCTGTCCGAGTAAGCTTTTGGCTTACCGCTTTTTTCCTGCAAGCGCAGAAAGTCAGCGAGAAGAAGCTGCACGAGGTCCCGCGTCGGCTTCGTCATGGTAGTCTTGCCGGAATAGCCTGCAGCGTAAAGCGCTGGAGCGTATCCGCTGTGGTCTAAGTGTGCGTGGCTTAACACGACGCGGTCCAAGTTTCTTGCGGTCACATCATCTATTTCAGGGTACGAGTTTTCCTTGAATCCTATTCCGCAGTCAAGCAACACGTTTTCCTCGCCTTCTGCGAGGACGGCGCTGCGGCCCACTTCTCGCGCAGCACCCAAAAAAGTTAGTTTCACTTGTTTCTCACCTTCAAAAGTAATTGTTTTTATTTTCTGAAAGCATTCTCAGTTATAATGGCTTTACTGCCTTTCCTGAAAACTAGGCCTTCGAAAGAGAAGCAAGAGCAACGCAAAACGTCTGAAGCAGAAAATTCGTGCGCCAGCGAAAAAGAAGCGCTTGCCTCTACTACTATTAGGGCGGCGGTATATAAAAAGATAATAGAACGCTACGCAGAACAAATAAATCGCGGCGAAGAAAAAACAATTCCCGAGCTCAAAGACCTCGTAAAGCCCTCCAACGCCGTAATTCAAGCCACCAAAGCCAAGATAATTGAGAAACTAGGCCTCTCCGAACCTTATTCAGCCGAGAAACACTTTCTTGCAGCCGTCGAGGCCGCGCTATCATTTTGTCGCTCTCTCAAACCAGTTCACGCCGACCTCCCAGTAAGCTACTGGCTTTCTCCAGAAGAAATAATTGAACTCGGCGCGGCTGACCCATTCGACCGCGCAATCTTTTTAGCTTCTCTCCTAATCGCGCTCGGCGGAGCTGATGCTAGGGTGCGAGTAGTTGAATTAGAAGGTGGAATAAAGCACCCAATAGTAGTCTTCAGCAAGAACAGCGAAAAATGCTTGTGCGACCCCTGCCAAGATGACAGCGCGCTCGCCCGCTGCGGCGACTTCGACAAAATCCTTGCCTCTTACTCTTTTGAAGGCAAGAAGTACGCGCGCTCGCTATTCGAGTTCAACGACTGCGAATATACTGAGTTTGAGTAGCTTCTTTTTCCCTTTGTCGGCTGCGAAAAGCAATCTTTAAGAAACTTGCACTGCCTAATAATTGAGCCTGGTTTTTAGAGGGAGTTGTTTTGGCGAAGTTTAATCTCGACTCATCGAAATGCATTTACTGTGGCGGCTGCGTGAGCGTTTGCCCGGTCCTGGCGCTTACTCTCCATGAGACGCGCGTTAAGTGCGACGAAAAAATCTGCATTTCCTGCAAGGCATGCGAGAAAGTCTGTCCCGTCGCAGCAATTAAGATTAGTGAAAAGTGATTTGCTTGACTCTTGAATCAAGTTACGATGCAGTCGTCATCGGCGCTGGCCCTGCCGGCAGCGCTTTCGCAAAGAAGTGCGCCAAGGAAGGCATGAGTGTTTTAGTCATCGAGAAGAAAAAAGAAATAGGCTCACCTGTTAGGTGCGGCGAAGGAATCGCTGAACACACTGAAGACGAGCTAGGCATAAAACTCAAGCCACAAGCAATCGGTTCCCCAATTGACGGCGCTGCTCTTTACTCGCCAAACCACAAGAAACTCGTCTTCAAGACTCCAGCCACTCAAGGCTACGTATTAGAACGCAAGATTTTTGACAAGCACTTGGCAATAGAGGCTGGCAGGGCTGGCGCGCACTTCCTGCCCCACACTCTAGTCGACTCAGTAATCGAGAAGAACGGCAAGCCTGCGGGCGTCAAAGTAACGCACATGGGCGAGCAAATGGAGTTCCATGCCTCACTAGTAGTCAGCGCCGAGGGAATGGAGGCGCGCATAGCAAGGCAACTCGGCTTTGACGCGAAAGCAAGCCTTTACGATGTTGACACTTGCTTCGAGTACGAAATGGTTAACGTGGAGTGCGAGCGCTTAATCGAGTTGTTTTTCTCTAACCGCCTGGCCCCGCGTGGATACGTGTGGGTCTTCCCGAAAGGAAGCGATGTTGCAAACGTTGGAATAGGAATAGGGGGAAGCAGCGGCGCCAACCCAAAAGCGTTGCTGGACCAATTCATTTCAGAGAACAAGCAACGCTTCGGTAAAGCAGAACCAGTGGAATTCAAGGGAGGCGTCATCAGCGTCGGCGCGCCGCTAGACCACTTAGTGGCAGATAACGCAATGGTGGTAGGCACTGCAGCGCACCAAGTAGACCCAATTCACGGCGGCGGAATAGGCCTGGCGATTCAAGCAGGCTCTTTCGCTGCTGACGCCGCAATCGCGGCTTTCAGAAAAAGCGATTTCTCTCGCAAGCAGCTAGCATCTTACGAGAAAGAATTCAATGAAAAAGTTGCTCCAAAGCTTGCCAAGCGCTTGAAGCTACGCAAGGTAATGGAGAAGCTGTCGGACGACGACTGGAACCACATATTCAACGAGTTAAGCCCCGAAGACGTACAAAAAATTCTTGACGGCGAATTCAAGCCAGTTGCGGCGAAAGTCGTGCTCAAGAGGCCCACGCTGCTCAAAGTATTGACTGCGTTAATGTAATGCTTTGGTGGTTGCAATGACTAAGAAAGAAAAACAAGTTTTCACGAAGTACGAGGTAGCGCGCTTGATTGGCGCGCGAGCCCGCCAACTCGCGATGGGCGCGCCGCCCCTCGTGAAGGCGACTTCGGGCGTTGCAAATGCGCTTCAGCTCGCGATGCTGGAATTCGAGAAGGGCGCGATTCCCCTGCACGTCGTGCGCAGAGTCTGATTCTTTTCAGCGTTCGTTTTTTTCACTCGTAGCGGAGCGCCTCGACTGGAAGCAGCTGGCTTGCGCTGCGCGCGGGGAAGTAGCCCGAAACCACGCCGATTATTACGGAGAATATTATTGAGAACACCACTAGTTCGAGCGAGATTATGCTTGGCAGGCCTATGGAGCTCGCGACCATGGAGATGGCGAGGCCGAGCGCAACTCCTATGACGCCGCCCAGGAAGCCTATTACCGCTGCTTCGATTATGAATAGTTCCAGGACCGCGCGGCTGCTCGCGCCAAGGGCCTTGAGCACGCCTATTTCGCGCGTGCGCTCTAGCACGGAAGTAAACATGGCATTCGCAATGCCTATGCCGCCCACGATAAGCGATATTGCCGCGATTCCGCCCAGGAAGAGCGCGAGCATTCCCGTGATTTGGCTGACCTGCCGCGCCACGAACTCGGGGGTTATCAGGGTAAAGTCTTTCTTGTCCAGGCTTACCTTGTGGGAGTTCGCCAGCAGCCGCTCAATCTCCTTCGCGACCGCGGTATTGTCCGCGTCCTTCTTCGTCAACGCGAGTATAGCAGTGACCTGGTTTTTGGGGTACGTGCTGCCGAGGAGGTTGCGCATTGCTTGCGTGTCGATGTAAATCGCGTTGTCGATCTCGGCTCCGGCCTGGCCGCCGATCTTATTGATTATGCCGCGGACCTTGAAGTCCCGCCCCATGATATTGATGGTGTCGCCAACGCGCAACTTCTTCTCAAAATAATCGTTTGCTACGGTGTAGCCGACTGCTGCGCCGGACAGGTCGCCCGTGGCGTAGATTTTTCCGGAGGCCCAGCCGCTTGTCAGGAATTTTTCCGCGCTAATCGGATCCAGCCCCGAAACCCGGAGCTTTATTTCTTCATCGCCGTATCTGACAGGCGCGAGCGGCTGGACAAGCATTCCGGAAGCCACGTCTATTCCCACAACCTTCCTTATCAGTTCCACGTCGCGCGTGTAAAGAACGCCTTTTTGCACAATGGATCTGCTGAACGCAGAGCCTCCGCCCCTAAGGCTTTCGAAGCTGCCCGGAACCACGAAGATGTAGTTGTTTCCAAGGACGTTCAACTGCTCGCGAATGCTGACGTCAAGCCCGGTTGCGATGGAGAGCAGTACCACTATAGCCGCGATGCCTATTACCACGCCGAGAACGGTGAGCCAACTGCGGAGCTTGCGCTGCGCCATGTTGTTCGAGACGTACTTCAGCAGCGCGAAATGATCCATTTTCTGCTACGCTCAGAGGCTCTTGATGTGCTGTGGACCTTTCCTCTTCTTGAAGAACTTCTTGTAGCCGAAGTAGGCCCCTACTGCCAGCACTACGACTACTATTATAGTCAGAGGTCCCGTACTGTCGCCAGAAGGCGCCTTTTTCTCGGAAGCGGAAAGCGCGGCTTTTTCAACCGAAACCACTTTGAGTTCGAGACGCTTGTTTTCAGAGTGCGGCACGTTGAAGGTGTCCTTGTAGTTTAGCGTGACATCCACATAATGCGTTCCTTCCTGCAAACCCTTCTTCGTAATCGCGTTGAAGGAAACGGTGCTGTAGTCGTCCACGTTCACTGTTCCTATATAGCCGTAGTTGCCTGCGTTGAACTCGAAGGCGTCGGAATCAACCACGACGGATAAGGCGCGCACCGCAGTGTCGCCAGTGTTAGACACTTGGATCGAAACAGAATAAGCGCCTTCCTTGACTGAGACGGGCGCGGGCGAAGTGGTGACCATCGCGTCGAGCTGCGTTGCCGCAGAAATCTCTATTCCCGCTGTCTTCGTGAGCGTGGACGAGCCTGCAGGGCCGTCGTAGGAAACGGTTATCTGCAGGCCGTAAAACTTGGAGACGATGTCTGAGTTTATTCCTACAGAGAAAATCGCCTGTCCTTCCCCGCCTGCAACAATCGACCCGATATTCTTCTCAGAGTAGTCGAGGGGCGTGAAGAAAGTGCTGGTTTCGGGAAGCGAGACACGCACGTTGTGGATCTCGTTGCCGCCCTCGTTCTTTACGGTTACCGCGAAAGTCGCGGTTTTGCCTGGGAAGACGTTCGCCGTAGAAAGTGTCACGCTTATTTTCGGCGCGGTTCCCGTCACGAGTACCGAGCCAACCGAATCGGTTTCTGAAAAGCTTGCGCCGTTAACGTTGTCGTATACGAGTGCGAGAGAAACCGCCTGGTTTCCCGCAACCGCGGCGGAAGAAGCCTTAAGCGGCACTTCCACGCTCTTCTTTTCCTTGGACTTTATCGAGCCCACAAAAACCTGCGAAACTCCGTCAAGGGCGAAGCTGGATGCCGAGGGAGAAGTGATTACGAGGTTGTTTATGTCGTCTCCCTTGTTCTCGAACTCCACGGTCGCAATGAACGATTCGCCCGGCGAAACGCTTGTCTTGGAGGCGGAAACGAGCCGCGCCTCGAGCCCCAAGACGCCGCTTATAGTGTAAGGAACGGAGAAAGTCACCGAACGCGTGGGACCGGTCGCGCCGGTTGCGGTGGAAAGGTAGCTTATCGAAACCGATGCCACGTAGGCGCCGGGCTTTGCGTCGCTCCTCACGATGAAGGGAACTGCCACGTTGGTGGTTGCGCCCGAGCCCAGGTCGCCTATCGACTGGCTGCCCGTAAAGGCGAGGCCGTAGCCGCTGGCGAAAATGGTTGCGGAAGAAACGTACTCGCTCGCCGAGCCGACCAGCACCAGGTTCATGCTGCCGCGTGCGCCTGCCTTGAGCGGGCTGGGAGTAAAGGAATAGGTCTGCAGCGTAAGCGCGTTTCCCATTCCCGCGCATACGACGAACACCAATGCGAGTGCGAAAAAACTTTTCATCAGTTTTGTTCCATTCATTTCAATACCTCTATTTTCTCTATCTCTCCGTCCTTCAAGTGTATTACGCGATCCGCGTGCGTGACGCGCGCGGGGTCGTGAGTAACCGTAATAATAGTCTTCTTCTCGTGGGCGTGCAGCTCGTGAAACAGTTTCATTATATCGTCCCCCGACTTAGAGTCGAGGTTTCCCGTGGGCTCGTCAGCCAGGATTATCTTTGGGTCGTTTGCAAGGGCGCGCGCTATCGCGACGCGCTGCCTCTGCCCGCCGCTCAATTCGTTGGGCATGTGGCTCACGCGGTTTGCTAGGCCGACCCTGTCAAGGAGCTTGAGCGCCCTTTCCCTCCTTTCCTCTTCGCCGAGGCCGTTGAAAATCATTGGCAGTTCCACGTTCTCGACCGCGTTTAGGGTGGGCACGAGGAAGAAGAACTGGAAAACGAATCCGATTGTCTGCACGCGCAGTTTCGCGAGTTCCGCATCGGTCGCAAGCGCAGCATTAACTTTACCTATCATCACTTCGCCACTGGTCGGCCTGTCAAGAAGCCCTAGTATATGTAGCATCGTGCTTTTGCCGCTTCCCGAAGGGCCGCGTATTATGAGGGACTCGCCCTCGACCACATCGAGGCTTATGTTCTTGAGCGCGTGCACCTTCGTGTCGCCCATGAGGTAAGTCTTGCTCACGTTGCGCAGGCTGAGCACTATCTCTTCAGCGTGTTTTTTCTGCAAGTGTTTCACCGATTTTTTCCGAAAGCCTTTCCAGCGCCTCGCGCCTCTTCTTCCTAGGCAGGGAGAGCAAGACAGTAGCCGCCTTGTTAATGCGGTTGAAGTGCGCGGACATGAAAGCTATTTCCTCCTCGTCCATCTCGTGCATCACGCGCGCCATCACAGGCCACGCAATCGCTATCATCCGCGCAAGCCCGTTCCCGAAATCCGCCTTGGCGCCGACGAGCGCCTTCTTCCCCTTGGCGGTGGTTTCGTACATTATCTCGCGCCGGCCCCTGCCTCCCGAGAGCACGGGCTTTACGAATCCGTTCCGCTCCAGCTTGGAAAGCACGGGGTAAACCGCGCCCGGGCTCGGCTTCCACTTGCCCTCGGTCAGCCTTGCGACCGCATCCATCACCGCGCGGCCGCTGCACGGGCCGCGGTTACACTCGCCCAGGATGAAAAGCTCGAGCAGGCCCCTGAAAGACTGCTTGTGACCGCAGACTACATTCGCCATCTTAAAGCACCAATATCGGTATCGATATATAACGCCAGGAATATAAAAATCTTTGCGCCCCGCGCGCCCGCAAGCCCTTAAAACCGTGGAAAGCAAAACAATTCTCATGCAGCAGATGAGCAACCTCGACTACTTTTTTCTATCGCGCGAACTCAATAGAGAGCTGGCGGGCGGCCGCTTCAACAAGGCTTACCAGACTGGAGAGCGAAGGTTGCGCTTCAAGTTTCACAAGCAAGGAGAACGCAACCTTGCCGTAGAACTCGGCGTTCGCGCGCACTTGACTAAGTTCGTTGAAGAAGCAGCAAGCGAACAGTCTGTCTTCGTCTCGCTTTTGAGGAAAAAACTAGACAACGCAGTAGTTGAAGAAGTTTCGCAGCAAAACTTCGATAGAGTAATTCGCTTCAAGCTCTGCAAGAAAGAGGCTTTCTTTCTCTTCCTGGAGATGCTCGGGAAAGGTAATGCAGTCTTAACGGGCGCTAACTCGAAAATAATTGGGGTTTTCGAGGGCCAGGAATACGCCGCGCGCTCGCTTAAGCCAGGGCACGAATACGTATTGCCTCCATCTAATAAAATCTTGCCAGGCGAGGCAACAGAAAGCGACTTCTCAGACTGTAAGGGAAAAGTTGTTGCGGTCTTATCGAAGAAAGTGGCGCTCTCTCCTTTTTACTTGAATGAAGCCTGTGCTCGCGCCGGCGTGGACGCTGGAGCGCAGTTTGAGGAACTGCCGCGAGAAAAGGTTGCGCGGCTACTGCAAGCCCTGCACTCGCTGCTTGGAGAATGCAAGCCAGTAGTTTACTTCAAGGACGGAAACCCATTCGCTTTCTCTCCCTTTCCACTCGTCAAGTTCGCTGGCGACGCAACTTTTTCCTTTAAGGAGTTCAAGTCTTTTTCCGATGCCCTCGACGAATACTATGCGGCAGCGCGTGCACGCGAGCCAGAAAAAGCCAAGCCGATCCGCTTACTGAAGCTTGAAAGCGCTCTAGCGCAACAACAAAAAGCGGTCTCGGAACTGGAGAAGAGAGAAGCTGAAGAGCGCGCGAAAGCCGAACTCGTGTCATTGCACGCCGAAACATTAGACCACGCCATAGCGCTGGCGAACAAGCTAAAGAAAGGAAAAAAAACTGCTCGCGAGATAGAGGCCGCTGTGAACGAAGTGTTGGCTGCTTGCGGCCTGCGCTGCAGCATGCGCAAGCACGACGAACTAGTAGTCGAAGAAAAATAAAGCCGAAAAAGAGAAAGAGAGATCGGCTTACAATAAGCCCGTGGCGGACTCCGTAGAGATTCCGCGGCGGTCCATCACCATCACGTCTTTGACGTCGAGAACGCTCGAGTAAGGCAAGGCAATCAGTCCGCCTTCCTTTTTAGCTCGCGCTGCCACGCTCGACTCAGGGTTTGGTTCGACGAGCACGCTTTCAATCTTGCCGGTCAACTCGTTCATGTACAAGTCGATTATGCGTCCGAGTTCCTCTCCGTCAGTCGTAATTATTCTTTTTCCTGCTAACTGCTTGGCTATAGCAAACTTAACCATTCAATCACCTTCGCGAAAATCAACCATATTCACGCCCGCCTTATTTAAATAGTCTTCGTTACGCTACTAAAAATCTTTAAAAACGCCGCCTGCTTTTTGCTTGCAGGTGAAAATACTGATGAAAATCAAGGAAGAAGTAATGAAGGTCATTGAAGGCCTTAAAACCCAGGGATTCAACCCTTTGGACGCAATCTTTGAGGGCGCGGTAGGCGTCAAAGACGACGCAACGCTAGCTTTCATGGACAAGCTCAACGACGCGCAACTCGTTTCGGGAGTCATTAGAGTAGTGTATGCTGCCGACGGCAACAACGTCAGGTTCGTTGAAATCCCTGTCGGGCAAACCCCAGAAGGCGGCGCCAAAGAATAAAGCTTTTGGTTTAATACCTTATTCATCGAAAAAAGCATTCATGAACGACTACCAAGCCCGCCTGCAAAGAGCAGGCTACCGCTTCATCGGCGGCAACAAAAACGCGGCAATAAAAGTTTGTTCTTGGACGAAGAAGTCGCTTACCGGCAAAGAAGCGTGCTACAAGAACGCCTTCTACGGAATCCAGTCGTGGCGCTGCCTGCAACTCGCACCTTTTTGGAGTGCTTGCGACAACAACTGCGTGCACTGCTGGCGCGAAACAGCCTTTCTTTCAAGCAAAGCGCCGGCGCAAAGTGAAGCCGACGAGCCGAGCCAAGTAATAGAAGAAGCTATTGCGGCGCAGCGCGCGCTTCTCAACGGCTTTCCAGGACACGAGAAAATTGATTTAAAGCGATGGAAGGAAGCCCAGCAACCAATTCACTGCGCGATTTCCTTAATGGGAGAGCCTACTCTCTACCCATTCTTAGCAGACTTGATCAAAGAACTACGCAAGCGCGAAATGACTTCCTTCCTGGTCTCAAACGGCTTGCACCCCGAAGTCTTGCGCGGCCTCGCAGAGAAAAGCGCGCTTCCTACCCAACTCTATATTTCACTCAACGCGTGGGATGCAGCGAGCTTCGCTAAAAACTCGGGAAACAACTCTGAAAGCGCTTGGCAGAAATTCTTGGAGTCAGCGAAGCTCTTGTCACAACTAAAGGGAAGAACGCGCACTGTCCTGCGCATGACTCTCGCCAAAAACCACAACCTCTGCAACGCGCCCGCTTACGCCAAAATAATTAAGGAAAGCGAGTGCGACTACTGCGAAGTCAAAGCGTGGATGGCAGTGGGCTCTTCGCGCGAGCGCCTCGGCGTGCAGGCAATGCCTGCGCACTCGGAAATAAGTGCTTTCGCTTCAGAACTAGCAGCGGCTACTGGTTACCAGCGCTCCGCGGAACACAAGCCATCGCGAGTAATCTTGTTGTGTCGAGACGAAAAAACAGAGAAAGCGCGCTTCCTTTTGTGAGTCAAACTCCCGCGCTCAAGCGCAGCAAGTCACGCGCGCCAGGAGCAAGCCCAAAAATGGTTACAAGCAAAAGCAAGTAGTTGCGCACCCGGGTTTCACTCGGTTTTCTCAGTTCACTGCGCACAACGAGCACTACAGCGAGGGCGAAAACTGTTTTCAGTGCAAGAAACGCAAGCGGCCCGCCAGCGCCAATAACCGCGCCGCCGACAACGTGCTGCTCGAAGTAATTCGCGGAAGGAGTGCCGAACGCCGTGGCCACGAACGTCGCGCCGCCGTCAAGGCACTGGCTGAAGACCGCCAGCCGCTCGATTAACTCGCTTTCGTGCTTGAGCGCGCGCGAAATCACTTCAAGGAAAGCAACTCCGAGCGCCCCTAAGCCAATTATCGCGGCCGCGTGCAGCCAATACTTTTGGAGCGGCAGAGTCACTGAAAAAGCAAGCAAGAATAAAGTTATTCCAACGACTGCCATGAATTTTTCGCGCGAAATCTTTTTCGCGCTCTCGAGGACTCCGCCGAGCCACACGCTCGCGACGACGACGCCGAAGACGAGGAAATAAATTCCCGGCGTTATAAATAAGAACAAGGGAACTCCAAAGAAGCTAGTCTCGCGTGGAAGTATTTTTGCGTCCTCGCAAACTCTAAGCGCGCTTCCAAACAACACGAATGGAGTGACTGCGAGCACGAATTTTGCGTTGACTTCCACTCGCCAAAACTTTAATAGCTTGTAAATCAAGTAAGCAGCGACCAGCGCGGCCGCAGCGAAAACGAGTGTGTTCACTGCGTTGTAGGGCGCGTACTCTCCAGGGTAGCGCATTGGATTCAAAAAATATTCTTCAAGGAAAGAAGCCATCAACTTTTTTACTTTCTTCTCTCTTTTATTTGAGTATGAATGCCTTCAAGCAGGAATTGCTGCGCCTCGGCTTTCCCAGAGAAAAAATAGAGCGCGTAAGGGGCGCCTATGATTTAGTGGGTGATATTGCAGTCCTTGAAGCCGAGCCATCACTGCGAAAATATTTTCCTTTGCTCGCGCAAGCCATTCGCAACATAAACAAGCACGTGAAAGTAGTGGCGCGCAAGGCCGGAGCAACAAAGGGAAGGTTTCGCGTGCGCAAAATTTCAGTGATAAGCGGCGAAAAACGTTCTTTTACTGTACACAAGGAAAGCGGTTGCGCCTTCAAAGTAGACTTGAACAAAGCTTTTTTTTCTCCGCGCCTCGCCTTCGAACGCGAGCGCGTCGCCGCGCAAGTAAAGCCAGGTGAAAACGTTTTGGTTGCTTTCGCGGGCGTTGGTCCTTTTGCTGTAGTTGCAGCAAAGAAACAACCCAACGCTAGCGTCGTCGCAGTAGAACTCAATCCCCAAGCTGTGAAATTGTTGAAGGAAAACATTGAATTAAACAAGGTCGGCGACCGCGTGCAAGCAGTCAAAGCCGATGCAGCAAAGTTTTTTGCCAACGAGAAAAACTGGGAGCGGTTCGACCGAGTAGTAATGCCGTTGCCTCACGGCGGATACGGCTTCCTCCCCGCCGGAGTAAAGTGCTGCAGGAAGGGGGGAACGATTCACTTTTACTACATTCCCCCAAAAGGCAAGAACGCGGAAAAAGAAGCTGTTAGGCTTGCGAGGCAGGCGTGCGCCGAAAACAAGCGTAAGTTTAAACTGCTTTTTACTCGGCCAGTGCTTACCTTTGCGCCGCACGTGGACGAAGTAGTAGTTGACTTCAAAGCGCTTTGATGGCTCACGCTAAAAACTATTGAAAGAGTGGCAGCGGAAACCGCTTTTCCCGTTCGCCAGAACAGTACTCTGCAGGTCGCAGGAGCGCTTCACTTCCGTGTTCGAAAAGGGAACGGGTGTTTGTGCTCCCCTATGACCGCTGACCGCAATTATTTTGCGCGCCAAAAATAATAAAGCTTGCGGTTGCACTCGTTACTCGATGTAGTCTTGCAGGATTTCTACGGCGCGCTTTATGCTTTGCTCTATTTGTTTCTCGCTCTTGGCGCCGCTGCAGATTACTTTGCCGTTCTTGAACAGCAAGAGGGTAGTACCCAATTCTTTTAAACGCATTATTGCGCCGGGAAACTGTTCTGGCTCGTATTCCACGTTGTCTACTTCCATTGCGATGTTGAACAAGTCGAGTTCTACTTTCAAGTTCGCGCTTGCAACAATATTTTCTACCTTGAAGCTCGTGTCAATTTTTTTCTTTAGCTTCCCGGTTTTTGCTTTAGCCATTTCCTCACCTGACGAAGAGAAATTGTTTTAAAGCCTTAATAAATCTTTTTAAAATTAGAATTGTTGCCTTAAATAAGCAGCAATAAGACGGCTATGACGGCGATAACAGCCAAAAAGTTTCCGGCCGTGAATGACTCCAACGACTTCCTCGCAAGAAGAACTAAGGCAATCGCGGCAATCAAGCCAGGCAAGCCAAACGCAATTATTCCGCCCAAAGCAGACACTGCCAAGCCGAACAAACCCGCAATAACCGACCCTACAGCCAGAATCAACGCGTAAAAACCGCCGTAAAAAGCGTCACTGCCTCCGAAGCCATGCAGTTCAACAAGTATAAATACTAGTAACAAGAAACCAATTAAGAGAGTTGACAAGTCATCTGAATTCATGAAACCATCTTATAACCATTAGTTTGTAGTAACAAATTTAAAATAGTTTCTTTTGGAGGGCGTTTTAGCATGAGGAGGTCGCATGGTTATTATTCTGGTGGAAGCCGGGGGATAAGGGCTGGGAAGAGGACGCCGATAACGAGGAAGTTGAAAAAACTTCCAGTTGGCGCCGCAGTGCGCATCAAAGTCGACCCAAGGCAGCCTTGCCCGCTCAAGCTGCGTTACAACAACAGAGTAGGCAAAATAGTTGGCCTTCAAGGCAGGGCTTACGTCGTTGAACTCAACGACTTGGGTAAAACTAAAAAGTTCGTCGTCTCCAACGACCACTTAATACTAGTGTGATTTGAATGCAGGCACTGAAAGAAAGATTTGTTACGCTCTCCGAAGCCGCAGAAATGCTTGAAGAACGCGCTAAAGAACAAAAAGGCGCTCCTTTGAGCTACGAACAACAAAACACGTTAGAGTACTGCAAGAAGTTTGGCGTGCTGTCAGAAAAACAAGTAAAGCAAATGAAGAAAGAGCTTCTCGACACTGGCGTGCTGTCCGAAAAACAAGTAGTAAAACTAATTGATTTGCTGCCCTCTAAGGAAGACGAACTAAAAACAATTCTGGTCGGCAGCGGCGAAATCCCTGCCGCGGACAAACTCAAGGAAATACTGAAAATCTGCAAATCTTACAAGCCTTAAGCAAAGTAAATTAAATGGCTTCAACGAAACAATTCTAGTTACCTGGGGAGATGCACAGTGATGAAACGCGAGGAACACGCTTTAGTCTTGGATTTTCTGCCTTACGGCCGCTCTACTGCGGCCCAGGGAGAACCAATAGCTCAAGTAGTGGGAGACGCTTACTTCACGCTATTGGAACTCGTTTTAAAGCGCGACGCTAAAGTAGCGGCTGGAGAAAAGCTTTATATCGGCCCCGGCGAGAGAGAAAAAATAGATCACATCGCGGGCCGCATTTCATACAACCAGTTGACGAGCAGCGCCCAAAAAGAACTCGAACACGCCGTGCGCGTCATAGTCAAAGCCCGCGAAGCAGACTTCGTGAACTTCTTCAACCGCGCCGGCCCAATAAGCATTCGCGCTCACACGCTGGAACTCCTTCCGTCCATCGGCAAAAAGCACTTGAAAGCGATTCTTGACGAGCGACAAAAAAAGCCTTTCACTAGCTTTCAAGACATTCGAGAACGCCTTTCCACGCTGGGAAACGTGGAAGACATTTTCGTTAACCGCATTCTCGAGGAAGTGCGCGGCGACTCCAAGTACTATTTCTTCGTGAAGCCAATGCGCTCCGCGGAAGAACGCTGAATTAAATGCTTCCCTTGGCCCACACAGGCATCGCGGCTTTCTTCGCCGAAAACACGCGCCCTCAACTTCTCCAGCCCGCGGCAACAGCATTCTTCGCGTTGCTTCCAGACTTGGTTGACAAGCCACTGTTTTTATTGGGAGTCACTCCCTCTTCTCGCTTCATTGCCCACACTCTCTTTTTCGCGTTCGCAGTTTCACTCATAGTTTTCTTCGCGGCTCCTCGAAAGCTTCGCTGGCCGCTTGCTTGTTCCGCGCTCTTCGGCTGCACAACGCACTTGCTTCTCGACTCGTACGGCTTTCTTCCACTCTTCTACCCATTCTTGCCTTACGACTTCCCATCCACCAACTTCGACTTGACTTTCAATGTTCTCACCACCTTATTCGAGTTGATTGGATTCTGTTGCATTGTTTTAGTTGTTCTAGAAAAGCAGGGAGAGAAAACAACTTGAAAGCCAAGAAAAAATTAAGCCAGCACTTTCTCGTGGATGACTCGGTAGCCGAACAAATAGCTGAAGTCATTGACTTAAACGGCAAGACAGTCATAGAAATTGGTGCCGGCGCAGGCGCTCTAACTGCATTCCTCGCCGCCCGTGCCAAGAGAGTAATCGCCGTGGAATTAGATGAAGAATTAATTCCTGAACTCCAAAAACTATTGTCTTACTACGACAACATCGAAATAGTGAACGCGGACGCTCTGAAAACCGAGCTCGGCGGCTACGACGCAGTATTCGGAAACATTCCCTATAACATTTCTTCTCCTATCCTCGTCAAGCTCTTAAAATCGCGCTTCAACAAAGCAGTTTTACTGCTTCAAAAAGAACTCGCTGAACGCCTCGTCGCCCAACCCGGCGAAAAAAACTATTCTCGCTTGAGCGTTCTCGCTCAAAACAACGCGCGCATTAAAATAGTTTCAGAAGTCCCCCCAACTGCCTTCGAGCCGCCGCCCACAGTAAGCTCTGCAGTGGTTCTACTGGAAGAAAAAAAGCAGTCACAGAAAAAAAAGCTTGACGACGCCCTCGTGACAGCGCTTTTCCAGCACAAGAACCAAACGCTTTCAAACGCGTTAAAGCACTCGACCGCGTCACTGAAAAAAAGCAAGAACGAACTCAAGCAAGCCTCGCGAAAACTCTCCTTCAACAAAAAACGCGTGCGCAGCCTTTCCTTGGAAGAACTCGAAGAAACTTCTAGGGAATGGAAAAAATTGAGTGCAAAGCAATAACCGCATAAAAACCAGGCAACAAAAAACTTTGAAGCAAGCCCTCCCCTCAAACCTCGACTTCGCCGCTGGAAGCCACTACTTCTCCGTCGCTTGACTCGGCGCGCAGTTCGGCGTGCTTCAACTTTTCTGGCCTTCCAATCAAGTCGTATCGCACCACCCACTTTCCGCCTTTTCCAAGCTCTTTCTTCTTCCACTTCAACGCAGTGCCTAGAACGGTTTCCTTGCGCGCCGCCTTCTCACTTGCCTTCGCGGCAGCGCACCCTTCCGGAACCACGTCTGTGAGAACCAAGTTCTTGAGCGGCTTAGAGCCAGCCCGAACTTCGATGGTAACCACTCCGCTCTCCAACTTTTTGCGCAGTGAAGCCCCTCTCCTTCCAGCCAGCAACCGCGCGGCAACCAAAGCCGCCGCGACAAGCAACACCGCAAGCCATTCCAGCCCACCACCAAAACCAGCAGCGAAAAAACCAGTTGCCGTGCTTTCACTAGCTTTGTCTTGTGCTTTAACTTCTTTCTTTGGCGGCGCTGCAATCCTCTCTCGCGATACCCTCACTTCTTTTGAGTGATTGCCGTAATCAATTCTCCAAACGCCTTCTTCGTCGAAAAAGAAGTCGAACGAGCCATCGCCCCCCAAAACGCGTTCGTATACTTTGCCAGCCGGAGAAATTATTTTAACTGCGTCGCCAGCCTTGCCGCCGTCTACTCTCACAGTGTGCAGGCCCTCGCCAACCTCGTTGGCAACAATTATTTCTACTGGCTGCGGCGCAAGCGGTGCAGGCGAGGCACTCGGCGAAGGAGTAGAGTTCCAGGAGTCGGAAACAATTTTTTGCGTGGCGCCGCCAGAACCGCTTGAAGGCGTTGGAGTCGCCGGCGAGAAAGCCTTGCGCCCGCCAGCGCGAAGCACCACAACCGAAAAATGTGGTATGACGAACTCGAAGCGCTCGGCGTCCCCGTCGCCGTCAACGTCTTTCCCGCAACTCTTCCAAGCAACGCCGTCAACCACGAAAGAACTCATTGCCGGGCATACTGTGAACGGAGTCAAGTCAACCCACTTGCCGCTTTTATTTAACTGCAAGAAATCGCTTCCCCCTTCCACGTCACCGAAGTCAATCCATGCAGTCACGTTTGAAAGCCCGCCAGTCAAGTTTTCCGCCCTAAACAACCTCCACTCGTGAGTAGAATTGCTTTCGTCAACGAAGGACTCGTTAATCCAATCGCCTGCAGCAACCGCCTTCCTAGACCAATTGCCGTTCGCAGCCACGAAAACATCGTCCCACCTCGTTCCAGCAACAGGCACGAGGCTCCCACCAGGGCCGGCCACGGAAGCAGCAACCCCAGAAAAAGGAATCGACTCTGAATTACTGCCGTAAACCGTTTCAGTAAAATACTGCACGTCAACAGTGTTCGCCGCAGTAGAATCGTAAGCCCAGCCGCTCTCGTTCAACGAAACTACGCCGTCAGCCCAGCACTCCTCAAACGAATCGTTGACGTAAGAACCCCCGCCCGCAACATCAACGCTTGAAGGCGCCGAACAATTCCACCCACCCCTGGAAGGCGCGCTAACCGCAACGCCTGAAAACGCAAGCGAGGCATTGTTTGCTACACTCAACCCATTCGCAATCCAGGCAGTCCCGCCAGCCACCGTACGCCGCCCCCCGTGCTGTGCAAAACCACTCCAAGCCTCCCCTAACACATCCCCAGAAGCGCTCACTTGAATCGTTTGACTAGAATTCGCCGCAAGCAAGTCAGTCGAAGCATTCGACGCAGCAACAAAACCCGCCGGCGGCACAACCGCAAAAGAAACATTTGAATAATCTTCCAACGACGGATTAGACAACAAAACGGTTCCGGCGAGGAACTGCGTACTCAGATTGCTTTGCGCGGAAGTATTCTGGGCCCAAGACTCGCTTGCACTTATTCCTGGCGTCGCCCACTCGACGCGGTAAGGAGACTCCGCGTCAGAACAATTCCACAAAAGCGCGCTCCCATTCAAAACAAAGAACACGCTCGCGTTAGAAGAATTGAACAAAGAAATAGAGCCGTTCAAGAAATCAAGATGAGGAAGAGAAAAATTACAAACACCAGAACCCGTAACAGCAATTATTGTACTCCAAACGCTATAGTTATTTTGTAATATTATATAAGTCAAGTTTAACTGATTTTGAGTAGGAGCAGAATCGTTTATTTTGATGTTGTCTAAGAATACATGTTCGTAATCGCATGTTGGATCGCCTCCAAGTGATCCAGCTCCAAAATTTGTGAAAGTAATTGTTATATTTTGGCCTTTGAAGTTTGAGATATCTACAAAATATGTTTTCCAGTAATTTGCTATAACTGAATTGAATATAACATAAGAACCAGAGCTATTAGTGATGGATAAAGAAAGGCCTCCATCTGTTATGTAAGAAGATCCCCACTTTACTCTGGCTGCTCCTGCATCAAAAGATATACTTATATTGTTTTGAGAATTGGGCACTGCATAGTTAATATGCCAAGAGGAAAACCCACCATCTCTTAAACACGCATTATTTCCAAGACTTCCGGCTGGATTTCCAACACTATTTTCCCAACTCCATAAATAAGTTCCGCTATGAGTCCAGCCTTCACTACTTGTGTTAAATTGCCAAACTTGTAAGGTGGTAGCGGAAGTTAAAATGGAAAAAAGCAAAATTAATGCGAAAAAGTAGCAAACTTTTTTCATTTGTTCATCGTTTATTTCTTTTCTTTTTATGCTTTTTCTTCTGGTTTTTTGCTTTTACTGAAGAACTTTATTGCTTGTGCGAGTTCTTTGTGTGTTTTCGCGT
>JBAMLY010000004.1:0-6583 GCA_039794045.1 Candidatus Micrarchaeia archaeon
GGTGTCCCCCGTCGCGGGCAGGTTTTTAATCTTGTAAAGCGTTAGTCTTGCGTTGGTGGGTGGTTGAATGGTTGTGCTTGGGAAGCCGTTGACTAAGACTGAAAAGTATTATGCTGACGTTATAGCGCGCCAGGGAGCAATGCTTTTTTCGCTTGTTGACCCTGACAAGATGGAGGGCGAGAAGGGGGCGAGGATGGCGGCGGCAAGCGAGGAAGCTGGGGCGGACGCGATACTTGTTGGTGGAAGTATTGGAGCGCAGGGCACTGTCTTGGACGAGACAGTTAAAATGATTAAGGAGAGGGTGAGCGTGCCCGTAATTCTTTTTCCGGGCAATATTAGTGGGTTGAGCCAGTTCGCTGACGCTGCTTATTTTATGACGATGCTGAACAGCCGCGATGTTTACTGGACGAGCGTGGCGCAGATTCAGGGCGCGCCGGTAGCGCAGCGCATGAGAGTGGATGTCATTCCGACTGGCTACGTTGTTTTGGAGCCGGGTCGCGCGGTGGGCTGGATTGGCAACGCTAACTTAGTGCCTCGTGACAGGCCTGACTTGGCTTTTGCTTGTGCTCTTGCCGCCAAGTTCATGGGCGCGCACGTTGTAATTACTGATAGTGGGAGTGGGGCGGCCGACCCGGCTCCAGTTGGCTTGGTTGCTGCGGTGGCGAAGGCATGCGCTGACGAAGTGTTTTATTCTTATGCTGGAGGTGTTAGGAACGGCGAGCAAGCAGCTGAAGTGATTCGGGCTGGTGCTCACGCGATACAAATAGGCACGGCGTTTGAGGGGCCTGATGTCGCGAGAAAAGTTTCTGCCATAAAGAAAATAGTTTTAGAGGAAGGGCGAAAGCGAGTCAAGTGAGGAATGGTTTTTGGCTTGCAGGGTTCTTGTTACTGGCGCGACGGGGAGAGTTGGTGTTGTGCTAGTGCCAGTGCTTGCGGCGAAGCACTTCAAGCCGCGCTTGCTCGTGCGTGACGAGGGGCGGGCTCGCAGGCTTTTTCGTGGCTTGGACTGCGAGTTCGTGCAAGCTGACTTGCTGCGTTCTTCGTTCGACGATTTGGTGCACGCTTGCAGGGGTTGTTGTGCGGTAGTGCACTTGGCTGGTTCTGCTGATTATTCTTTGTCGGAACGCGATCTAGTTGCTTTAAACTATGGGGGCACTGAAAGGATTGTTGTCGCGGCAAAGCGGGCTGGAGTGAAGCGCTTCGTGTTTCTTTCTTCTACTTCTGTTTACGGCGCGAGGCCGAGAGAGCTTCCAGTCACCGAGAAAACTCGTTTTTCTCCTTCCAATGCTTATGGGAGAAGCAAGCTTTTGGCTGAGTACGCCGTCAAGCGCGCGAGGATTCCTTTCGTGATACTGCGGCCTACGGTGATATATGGACCGGGGTTTGCGGCTGGCTTTCGAGAAGTGGCGCGGGCTTTAGTGAAAGGCAAAATGTTTTTAGTGGGCGACGGCAGCAACAGGGTTCCTTTGGTGCACGTTGATGACGTCGTGCAGGCCATTGTTTTGGCTTTGAAGTCGGGGAAGTTGAATGAGGATTACTTGATTGCCGGCTGCGAGGTTTTGACGCAGGAGCAGGTTTTGCGGATGCTGGCGCGCGCTTTGAAAGTGCTTCCACCGCAGAAAAAGATTCCGAAGTGGCTTGCCTTGCTTTTGGCTGGAAGCGCGGAAAAACGTGAGTACGTGCGCGTGCTTGCAGAGGACAGGGTTTTTTCTTTGGATAAGGCGCAAAAGCTTTTGGGGTTTAGGCCTAAGCGGAGGCTGGGCGTCGAGCTCGTCAAGCTAGTGCCTTTCTTGTTGGGTGGATGGCGTTGAATGCATTCGTTGAGTTGTTGAGGCCTTTTAATTGCTTGATGGCGGCGCTAGCTGTTTTTATTGGTTATTGCTTGTCTTTGGGGCGCGTTGAGTTTGGTTTGCAGGTTTTCCTTGCCATGGCTTCCGCGTTCCTTGTTTGCGGCGGGGGGCAGGCTGTGAACGACTACTTTGACCGGCGGGTTGACGCTCGCTTGAAGAGGTGGCGCCCGATTCCTTCGGGCAGGGTTTCGGCGCGCGCGGCCTTGTGGTTTGCGGTTGCGTTGTTTGTTTTCGGTTCTTTGTTGGGTTTGGCTGTGAGCGCTTTGTTGTTTGGCTTGGCGGTTTTGGCTTCATTGAGTTTGTTTGGCTACTCTGCGTTCATGGGGAAAGTCAAGTTCGTTGGAAACTGGGTGGTTGCTTTCTTCGTGGCTCTTACTTATGTTTACGGCGCGGCAATAACGGGTGGTTACTCGGTCGTGGTATGGCTTGCATTGTGCGCTGGCTTGAGCAATGCTGGAAGAGAGATCGTGAAGGACTTGGAGGACGCGCGAATGGACGAGGGCTTCAAGCGCTCTCTTTCCTTGGTTGCTGGCGCTGGTGCTGCCAAGGCGGTGGCGGTGTCGGCTTTCGCTGGCGCGGTGGCGTTGAGCTTGATTCCTTTTTTTCTTGGGTTGACTCGCAGCACTGCTTTCATTGCTTTGTTGGTTGTTGCAGACGCTTTGTTTGCCGGGGTTGTTTTGCTCGTCGCAAGAAATCGTTTCAGTGAAGCGCAAAAGCGTGCTAAGGCGGCCATGTTTGTTGCTTTGCTGGCGTTCTTGGCGTTGGTTGTGGTGCCTTGAATTGATTGAGTTGGATGGAAGCGTGGGGGAAGGCGGGGGGCAAGTCCTGCGTACGGCGTTGTCGCTTTCAATGCTTTCCGGCGAGAAGTTCAGGGTTTGCGGCGTTAGGGCGAAGCGCGTCAATCCCGGGTTGCAGGCGCAGCACTTGGCTGCTGTCAGCGCGGCTGCAAGCGTTTGCGGCGCTCGAGTTGAAGGTGCAGTTCTTCGCTCGCAAGAGCTTTTTTTCGAGCCTGGGCGCGTGCGTGGGGGAGAGTATTTTTTTGACGTTGGCACTGCTGGTTCGGCTATGTTGGTGCTGCAAACTGTTTTGCCTGCTTTGTTGTTCGCGCGAGAGTCTAGCAGGGTGGTAGTGCGAGGGGGCACGTGGGCCAAGTTTGCTCCTCCTCACTTGTTTTTTGAAAGGGTTTTCTTGAAGTGCTTGTCTTTCATGGGCGTGTCAGCGCGGTTTTCCGTTGAGAAGTGGGGCTGGTTTCCTGCAGGTGGTGGCGTGGCGTGCCTTGAAGTAGTGCCTGTTGCGCGAGTCAAGCCTTTTCGTGTTTTAGAGCGCGGGCCTCTCGCGGGGTTGTCTTGCGTTGCTGCCGCGTCGTTGTTGCCTTCGCATGTGACGCGCCGAATGAAGGTTGCTTCTTCAAAGTTTTTCTTGGAGAACGGCTTTCGGGCTTCCGTGGAGGAGTTGAGGCCGCCGGCTGACTGTGCTGGGGCTGGCTTTTTCGTTGAAGCTGATTACGAGAGTTGTGTTGCGGGCTTTGACTGCGTTGGCGAGAAGGGAGTGCCCGCAGAGGAAGTGGCTTTGAAGGCGTGCAGGGACTTCTTGGAGTTTCACTCGAGCAACGCCGCTTGCGACGCTCATTTGGCGGACCAGCTTCTCCCCTACTGTGCGCTCGCCTCAGGGGAATCTATTTTTACTACGGCTGCGATTTCAAGTCACTTGCGGACGAACGCGGAAGTGATAGCGCGGTTTTTGCCTGCCGTTACTCGCTTGAGTGAAGGGCTTCCGTGCACGGTTTCAGTGCAGGGCGCGGCGTTCAAGCCACGAGAAGAAAAATGAAGTCGCCGAGCAGCAGGGAGGCAATCAAGCCGCCAAATACGTAGGGGCCGAAGCGAGGCAGGTTTTTGTAGACTGGAAAGCGGTTCATTCTTTTTTCTTTTTTTACGAGCTTTAGCTTGGCGACTTCTTTTGCGGTAAGCACTCTGCCGAGCTTGTATTTTTTTACGATTGCTGGACTAATTTCTTCTATGGCGAGAACGTCTTCGTCTTCAATGCCGGAGATTGGCACGCGCTTTATTATTACTTCCCTCATTATTTGCGCTTTGAAAGTGGAAAGGAATGCCGCAGCCGCAAGCAAGCAAGCCACGAACGCGTTTTCAATAACGCCGGCCTGCAACACGAAGTTGAACAAGTAAAGCACTATGACTGCAAGTGCTATTGACGCGAGGGCGGCAGTAGGCTGAGGCTCTAGCTTCTTGCCTCGCAGCTTCCAAGCATAAAGCATTGCGCTGCCGATAGTGGCAAAAAAGGAAGAGAGTACTAGCACGGTGGCAAAGAAAGGCAGGGCTTGCGCGCTTGAAGCCAGGCGCGCGCTCGCAGCTAATTCAGGTGGCAGGAGGGAAAGAAAGGACTGCGGGTATGCCGGCAGCAGCAACTGGATTGCTGCGAACAACAACACATCTCCTCCTCCTATTTGCCCGCTCTTGTAGGCGGCAAAGCCCACGACCAGAATGGCTGCTGCGACTCCCGCCGAGTAAAAAAAGAATTCCGCGTCAAAAGAGAGAGCATCCAACGCTAGTCCAACTGCAATCATTCCATAAACTATTTTGTCGTCTATGAAACTTGTTTTGGCGTCTTGCCACGCCGCTGCCCCAGTTCCAGCGAGTGCGACCGCGATTCTGAGCAATTCGAAATTCATTTTAAACCAGCTTAAATAACTTCGTTGTCCAGCGTGTCGCGCAACGGCTCCAAGTGGGAAGTGTCGTTTAGTCTCACCAGCTCGTGTTTACCGTTTTTTTGCAGTCTTACTTCGTTGACGCAGACGTTGGCTTGCTTTATGTTGAAAGTGTTCTCGAGGGGCAGCCTCAAAAGCAAACTCAAAATTACAGTGTTCATTCCGCCGTGCGACACTAACACTATTGTTTCTCCCTCGTGTTCCCTAATTATTTTTTCGAGAAAGGGTTTGACGCGCGCCACCATTTGAGTCTTGCTTTCTCCGCCGGGCGGCGCGGTTTCCGGGTGGTGAGCTTCTCTCGCGTCCTTGTAGTTAGGATAGCGCTTGAAAATTTCTTCTCGCATCATTCCTTCAAGTTCACCAAAACTTCGCTCGTCCAACGCAGGAGTGCTAACTATTTTCACTCCAGGGTGAAGAGCAGCTATTTCTTGCGCGGTTTGAATTGCTCTCTTTAGCGTGCTACAGTAAATCACTGAAAATTCTTCTTTTTCAAGTCGTTTCGCTAGGGCTTTCGCTTGCTTCAAGCCGACAGGCGACAACTCAGAATCTATTCTTCCCTGAATCGCTCCCCGCCGGTTATGCTCTGTTTCACCGTGCCTCGTTATCAAGAGGCGAGTCAATCCTTCAACCTCCCACGCCCTTCATTCCGGCCGCGAGCTTGTCCAGCCCAGGCATTCTACTAAACCGCTTGAGCAAACCCTTGTTTTTCTTGAAGCCCTTCACGAGCTTCGCCATCCTGTCAAAGCTCGTCACGAGCTCGCGAACTTCCTCTGGCTTCAAGCCCGCCCCGCGCGCCACTCTCTCCTGCCGGCTCTTGTTGCGCATCAGTTCAGGGTTCAAGCGCTCTTTCCTCGTCATGGACAGAACCGCTGCCTCATACTGTCTTAGTTTTTCCTCGCTCTTGCCAATCATTTCTTCAGGCAAGTCGTAAGCGCCAAGCAACTGCATTACTTGCTTCAACGGCCCCATTTTCTTCATGGCACGCATTTGCGCGAGGAAAGTCTCGTAATTGAGTTCCCCGCTCTCCATGGCTTCCTGCAACGCCTTCTCGTCGCTTGCCTCCCTGACTTTTTCAAGCAACGACTCCAAATCCGGAAATCCCACCAAGCGCGCCACAAACTTTTTAGCATCGAAGACCTCGAGTGCTTCAGGCTTCTCGCCAGTTCCAATGAAGGCCACCCTGCTCTTGCTCGCGTGAACCGCGCTCAGCGCCCCGCCTCCCTTGCCACTGCCATCCATTTTAGTGACTATGACGCCGCTTATCTTCGCGGCGCGATTGAATTCCTCTGCCTGCTTGCCAGCCACTTGCCCGACGTCAGCACTCACCACCAAGTAAGTCTCGTCAGGCTTGAACACTTCACTCATTTGCTTCAACTCATGAGCCAACTCAGAGTCAAACGCACTCCTCCCCGCCGTGTCAAGAATTATTACGTCGCAGTTCCTGAGCTTGTCAAGCCCCTCTAAAGCAACGCGCGAAGCATCCGGCGGGCGAGCCAATTTATTGCCGTAAAAGTCGCAGTGAACCAATTTCGCCAACTGCTCTAACTGATCGACTGCCGCCGGGCGGTGCACGTCGCCAGCAATCACTCCCACTCGCAAGCCCCTCGCCTGGTAAAAGCGCGCCAGCTTCGCGATAGAAGTAGTCTTGCCCGAGCCAAACAAACCCACTACCATCACGCGCTGGCGCTCAATACGTGGCTCGTACTTCTCCCCCATTATTGAAACGAGCTCATCGTAAACAATTCTCACTATGTGCTCGCGCAAACCAAGCCCGCCCACCTGCTTTTCCTTGAGTGCTTTTTCCTCTATCTTCTTGGTGAGCTCAAAAACAAGTTTCACGTTCACGTCATTAGAAATCAAGACTTTCTGCAGTTCCTTGACTAGCTCTTTAATCGCTTTCTCGTCCACTATCGGCGCGCCAGTTATTCTCGCGAGCGCCTTCCTAATCCCAGCACCTAAATCCATTTCAATCAAACCAAATATACAGTCAACATATTATTTATTAGCCCGC
>JBAMLY010000005.1:0-42190 GCA_039794045.1 Candidatus Micrarchaeia archaeon
GGAAGCAATACTACTCCCCCGCCAACTCAAACACTCACTTCAACCTAATTGAATCTAAGTTCATTGGCGCGCGCGTTTCAACGTGCAGCATTCTGTTGAGCGTGCGCGCCAAGTCCTCGCACTTGTTTTCGTCGCCGTGACCCGTGAAGACCCTGCCTGGCTTGGGGCGCAGCGACCGAACGAAGGAAAGAAGTTGTTGGCGGTCACTGTGGCCAGAGTACCCTTCCACGGTCGCGACCTGCATGTTTATCTTGAGTGAGTCAAGCTTGTTTGCCGCGTTAACGACTGGCACTTCCCTGTGACCGCTTTGAATGCGGCGCCCCAGCGACGTCGCACTCTGGTAGCCCACGAAAATTAAAGTGTTCTTCTCGTCCTCGCAAAGCATTTTAAGGAATTCAAGTGAAGTCCCGCCCGAAAGCATTCCAGAAGGCGCGAGAATCACTGCTGGCTCGTCGCTTTCCACTATGTCCTTGCGTTCTTTTGGAACGACGTGCTTGAACAACGGTTTGTCGAAAGGAGAATCGTTTTGCAGTATGCGGCGCTGAATATTGTGACGCAAGTATTCCGGGTAGACCGTGTGAATCGCTGAAGCTTCCTTGCTCATTCCATCCAAGTAAACGAGAACGTCTCCCTCGCTGAAAAGCTCTTCCAATACAAGCATTATTTCTTGCGCGCGCCCCACCGCGAAAACTGGAATCAAGACCTTGCCGCGGCGGTCAATCGTTTGCCTTATGAGGGCGCCCAGCCGAGCCGCGCTTTCCTCCGCGCGAGGCATGACGTCATCGACCGCGCCGTAAGTGCTCTCCATTATCAGGGTTTCAACGCGCGGAAAGAACGTGTCGGCGGGGTCGAACAACTTGGTTTTGCCGTACTTTATGTCGCCGGTTACCACGATGTTGTGGAGCCCTTCCCCGATGTGCAAGTGAATCATTGAAGAACCAAGAATGTGGCCGGCGTTGTGGAAAGTGAAGCGCACGTCGGGAGTCACGTCCGTTACTTCCCCGTACTCGCGGGTTATCACGTGGTTTAACTCTTTCCTGATGTCTTTCTCTGAAAAGGGACAAGCCTTGCCTTCGCTGTTCATGACGCGAACGCAGTCTTGCTGAAGCAAAACCATTAAGTCGCGCGTGGGCGGAGTACAGTAAACTGGTCCCTCGTAACCGTAAGCGTAGAGGTAGGGAATAAAGCCGCAGTGGTCCAAGTGAGCGTGAGTAAGGATAACTGCATCGATTTGAGAAAGCGAGAGCCCCATCGCGTTCAAGTACGGGTAAGCGCGCGCGGAATCCGTGGTGTCCGTGTTCATTCCACAGTCTATCAAGACGTTGCTTTTCGGAGTCTGTAAGAGCATGCAGCTCCTGCCTACTTCGCGGAACGCGCCCAACGCGGTTATCTTGACCCAGTCGCAGGCAATCGTGGGCTGCAGCATGTTCTTGCCCACGTGGTTCAAGAACTTCTTGCGTTCCTCGCTGTTCGCGACGAGCATGTTGCGCACGGCGCGCTCTACCTCGCTTGGACTCGTGGGAGCTCGAAGCACTTTGGGCGCCCACCCCGTCTCGAGGATAATGCTTTTCAGTATTTGTCCTCCCTTTCCTATGACGAGGCCCGGCTTCAGCGCTTCAATGTTTACTTCGTGGAATACTGAGTCAAAGCGCACGTCCGTCACGCCAGCTTCCTCGGGAACTAGTTTCTTGACCGTCTTCAAAGCTTCCGCTGGGGGAACGAGCATGCTCGCGTCGCTCCTTAAAACAATTTTTTTTCTTACCTTGGAAGCAATTTTTGTTATGAGGTTGCGGTCTTCGTAGAAAGCGTTCAAGTTCTTCAAGTAAAGCACTACTTGCGGGCCTTCAACTTCAACTTTGGTTAGCTGACAGTTTGACGGCAGAATGCTTTCTACTGCTTCCTGCATTTCCTTCAAAGAATTCATTCGTCTTGCACTACTGAATTGCTTGCAGTTGTTCAGCCGAACACGCAGCCAAAAAATGAAACAAAACTTACTTCAAGAGAGCCGCTACTTCTTGGGGCGAAAGGCGCTTCATTTCCTTCTCGGTAATGTAAACCACGTCAATGCCTTCGCCGGTGAACACGTCGCGCTTGATTGCGGCGTTGACGGCGCGCGCCGCCAGCTTTACTGCTTCGTCGCGCGTCATTCCCTCTTTGTAGTACTCGTCTAGCACGCCGTAAGCCGTGACGCTTCCAGAGCCAGTTGAAACGTACTTGTGCTCCAGCAAGCCACCAAATGGGTCGAAGTCAAAGAGTTTTGGCGAGTCGTCGAAGCCCGCCAAAATCAAGCCAACGTAGTATGGGAAGTACTTGCTTCCCTGGAGAATGTTAGCGAGCAGCGTTGCCGCGCCTTGAACTGACGCGGGAGCGCCGCGCGAGTACTTGTACAACTCTAGTTCAGCTTTAAGCACGCGTGAAAGCGATTGCGCGTCTCCGACGCCGCCGGCGATCGTGACCGCCATGCGGTCGCTTACTGGAATTATTTTGTTTACTGTCTTAGACTGAACGAGGTTGCCCATCGTCGCGCGCTTGTCTGCCGCGACGACTACGCCGTCTTTGAACACGATTCCCACGGTAGTGGTTCCCTTGGCAAACTTTGGTTCTCCGTCCATAAAACTATCACCGCCGCAGCATCAACTAAACAAATCAAGGCTAAAAGAGAGGGAAAAAAACGCGCCCCCTTATTGGGATGAATTATTTTGTGCCTCAACTCTTTTTAATGTTTTGCGGGTGGCTTTAAACCCGTTTTTCAGGCAACGCGTAAGCCTCGTTGAAGACTACTTGGTTGACGCCGTCCACGAACCGCAAAGCGTAGTCAATGAAGCGCAGCTTGCCAGCCAAAAACTCTGAGTCTTTCTTGAGGTCAACGCCTACTTTTACTGTGGCCACGCCGTCTTTCACTGAAGCGTCTTTCACGCCCATTGTTTCCTTGGCAAGGGCAACGATTTTTTCTTGGGGCGTCTTAAAGCACTTGACTACCTTCAGCGAGTAAGACAGGTCTTGGCCTGCGAGTTCGTGGTTGAAGTCCACGCGCACCCTGCCGCCGGTCACGCTCTGCACTCTCGCTCGCGCGCCATCCAACTCGAAAGGCATTCCCGGCGCCGGCTCTATTCCTTGCTCGCGGAACCGCGCTAATGGAATCAAGCGCACGAGGTCTGCTTTTCTCTCGCCGAACGCTTTTTCTTTCGGGACTACTACTTGTTTTTCTTCTCCTTCTCGCGCGCCTTCAAGCGCTTCATCGAGTCCTTTCAACAACAAGTTCTTGCCTGCCACGACGAGGACTGGACCGTATTTTGCGCGCGAGTTGAAAATGCCTGCCTTGCGGGCTTCGTCGGCGCTCGTGGTGTCGAAGACGTGGCCTGCCGCGTCTCGCCCCGTAAACTCTATTTCAACGAAATCGCCTGGACTGACTACAACCATTCCTTTTTTCACCTGTTACCGCGTCTAGCCTTCTGCGTAGAAGGCCAGCACGCGTTTTCCTTGAACTAGTGCTTGCACGTAGACGACGAGCGTTGAATTTATTTTTTCGCTTGGGTAGAGGTATGCTTCGAAGGTCGGCGTTATTTGGAAGCCGAGTTCTTTTGATGCAATGGACTCGTTCGTTGGAGTCATTAAACCAGTTCGCCTGAAGTTAGCGCCTGGGAACAAGTCATCTATTTCCTTGCTTGCCTCGTTAAAGCTAGAGTTGCCGGCGTTCCACTGGAAGTTGATGTAGAGCTTAGAGGGATTAAAGTAGATTGAGTAGTTTGATGCGTTGAAAGAGTCTAGGACGCGCGTTATTTCGTCGCGTGCTTTTTCTTCGCTTGCAAAGTCTTGTTTTACCGTGATTATAGTGCTTTCTTCTTTGGCTTCTGCGTTTTCTACGAACGACAAGTTTTTTAGTGCTTGAGTTAACGCCTTGCTGGCGTTGAAGCCGCTTACTATTACTTCGTTTACTTGGCGGAATGACTGAGTTGCGTTGGTTGAGTAGTTGAGGCTCTCGATTAGTTTTTTGGCTGCGTTTTCGTTGAAGGAAGTCCTGTTCGCCCAAGGAACTTCTATTGTAGCACGTCCTTTGTCCAGCCAGCGTGACAGCGTGGCCGTGATTAGGCCGCTCTTTGTTTCTACTGGCTTGGCGTCTTCAAGCGAGCCCACTTGGAACGCAATGAATTGAGTTACTTGTCCTTGCACTATGCGTGCTTCTACGCGTACAGGTATTTCATCGCCTTCCACGGCCTCTTTTTCTGTCACGAACGCTTTCGCTCCCGCGCGCAAGGCGTACGCTGAAAGCGTCGCAGTCTCTGAAGCGTTTTTCGAGTCGGCGAGAGTGATTTGGTTTGTGAAGGAAACGATTGCTTGCCGCATTGTAGTGGCTAAGCCGTTGCAGTGGGGCGCGAGTTGCCGCTCTAACTCGTCGAGTGCTTGGGGCGTGGCTTGCGAGGCGTTCGAGAGCTTCACGTAGTACAGCGTGCCTCCCGCGGTTTCGGAGAGGGCTAGGGCGGGCGGCTGGTTGAACGCGTTGCCGAAGGCGAGGGCTGCAGCGTCGGCGTCGGCTTGGCTTGAAGCATTGCACAACACGAACAAGTCGGGAGTGAAAGAGATTATCTTGGCTGTGGACTGTCCTGCTCCAGTGAAGGTCTTGGCTGGAGCGGGCGAGGGACTTGGGGTTTGGGGGGGCGTTGTTGGCTGGTACATTAGCACGACGAAGGTTTCGGCGACGAACAACAGTATTACTGCTATGACTCCGGCGCGCAATAGCGTGGCGCGGTCGAGTTTGAAGCGTTTTTCTTTGCGTGGCGCTTCGTGGGAGTGTTCTCCTTGTTTTTCTGGCGTCATGAAAAAAACCTTTTTTTTGCTTTAATCGGGAGTGCTTTAAAGCCGAGAAAAAGCAAATTATTGTGGTGTTCAAGAGTTTTAAACTTTTTTAATTTGGTTTTTTGAGTGCCATGCTTTAAAGGGAAGAGAATTGGGGGGAAGACGGCGACTGCGTGACGCTTATTTTTGGTGGCCTGCGCCTGAACTTCAGCAAGTACACTAGAAAGCCTGCGAGGATTAGTACGACGATTGCTATGACGGCGATAGTGACTAAGTCGATTGTGTTTTCTGGGGGTTGAAGTTCTGAAACTGCTTGAGTGAGGTTTAATGCCGCCGTAGTTATTTGCTTGAAGTCTTGCGGGGAAGCTGAAGAGGCAAGGCGGAGTTCTTCTTCTTTGGCGCTGAACTGCGCTGACAAGTTCAAAGCCTGTTTCTTCAAGTCGTTCAAGCGCTCGTCGTTCTTGCCGAAACGCTTTTCCGCTTTCTCTATTGCAGCGTTCAGTTGTTCTAGACTCGTTTTTGAGGCGTTGTAGTCCGCGTAAGCTAGCGCGAAGGCTTCAACGGTCTTGCGTGCGTTTTGGAGGGCGGACTCGAAGTCTGCCGCGTAAGCGTTGAAGTTGGAGGGCGTAGTGGAATTGAGTTTAGTGTAAGCAGCCGACAAGTCGTTGACGCGCTGGTCTATAATGGATTGCGCGAGGGGATACTTTTCTCGCGCTTCAGCTATTTTGGGTAGTAACGCGTTGTACTCGTTCGAGAAAGCTGCGAGCTTCTTGTTTTGTTCTCCTTTGATCTTGCGTTGCGCGGTCTTGTTCTTGAGTTGCGCGCTTATGGCTGCGGCGTCGGGCACTTGGCTGCGCACCGACAAATCGTTTTCAAGCGCCGAAAAAGACGAGGCAGCGAGCGTGCAAGTGAAGCGGTAAATGTTTTTTTCTTGTATTGCGAAGTCGTCTGGGTACTGCGTCCTAAGGTAAGCGTAGCCTTCAGCGTAGGGCGTGACTAAGAGTTTTACTGACTGGACTTGGTTGAAAGCGTTTTCAAGCGCTTGCTTTAACTCTTGGGGGGAAGAGAAAGAAGCGTTCAACGAGTCAACGGCGTTCTTCAAGGCAGGCATTGCCTGCTTTAATTGCTTGGTGCCGTTGTTTAGTTTGTCGAAGGCTGGCTTGAGTTGGGGGTCGTTGCCTGACTCGGCTGCAATGTGGTAGGTTTGAAACCAGTCTTCGCGCACTGGCCGCGAGGCTTCCTCGCACAACTGCCACGCTGAAAAGACGGTGTTGAAGTCTGTTGGAATGCTTTTGAAGGCAGTGCTTTCCCTCAACTGAGTCGCGAGCTGCAACGCGTAGGAAGCAGCGATGGCGTCCAAGGAAGCGTTGTCTGTTACTAGCTCGTTGTTGGGGTTGAAAGCCATTGTTTCGACTCCGCCGACTTTCACTAAAGAAAAGTTTTGGTTGGCCACCAAAACTGTTTCAACTGAGTAGGACTCGCTTTTGTCTACGTGGAAACCTATTTCTTCTGAGAGGGACGCCGCGCAAGCGAGCGCAGGCAGCAAGGAAAACGCGAGCAAAACCGCTGCGAAAGACGCGGATAGCAAGTGCTTGAATTGCATGCGAGAATTAAGTTGAAAGCATTTAAAAACACGATTGTTTGAAGGGAGAGAAAAAGAAAGGGGAAAACGAGGGGAGAGGAAAGCAAAAGAAAAAAAGAGAAAAGAAAAAAAGAAAGGGTGGCCCCCCTCTTATCCCGCAGGGAGAAGAGGGGCTTTAACGCGTTCAGCCCTTCGTCAGCTCACTGCGCTTGCTGGCGAGGTAGCTTATCAACGCGTTTGCCGCGTCCTTCGTGTCAGCTGCAGTGTAGCCGGCTACGAGGATTTTGTCTCCGTAAGCCTTTACTACTGCTTGGCCTGGTTGAGTCAACGCGTCGCCGCCAATGCTGGCTGCCACGGTGTTGACCATGGGGCCTCCGACGACGATGAGCTTGGCGAACGCGCCTGCCTCGCTGTCGAGGTACACTAGTGGATTGGCTGCCGTGTTCAACGCAGTCACGCTGTCAGCACTGGAAATGCTGGGCGAGAGCTGGTCTACTCCGCTGACTTGGCCTGCTGACCCGGCTCCACCGGTCGCGGTTGCGGTTACGTCTAGTACTTTGACTTTGTAGCCGTTGCCAATGTCGTAAGAGTCTCCTTTGGCGACAGTTACTTGTGCGGTGTTGCCTGTTGCGCTCGAACTGCCTCCACTCAAGATGAAGTCAGCGTATGCAACGGTTTTCGCGTAGTTTATCGAGGCGCTAGTCGAGGAGAGGCTGGAGTAAACGCTTCCGCGGGGCGTGATGTAGCCGAGGTCGTATTGATTGAATCCACTGCTTTGGTTGTAGTGCGCGTATGCAGTGTTTCCGCTGGGCACAAAAGTAATACTGGAAGAGTTTGCGTAATAGAGGGGAATCTTGAAGTAGCCTTTTGCTCCAGAGTCTGTTGCAGTTATTGGCTCTTCAATGGTAATCGTGCCATTCCAGGTTGCACCAATGCTGGAACTATTAGTGATGTTTATTGGAACTGCTGGGCTGCCCGAGTAAGTAAAGTTTATTACCGAGCCAGTACTGTTGAGTGGGCCGAGTGTCACGTTGCCGAAGTAGCCGTCTGACTTGAGGTAAAAGAGCTTCAGACCATTATTGGCTTCAGGAGCAGTTGAGAGGTAGACTGTGTTCACGTTGGTTCCGCTTACTGTGAAGGCGTCGTTTCTTGCTGCACTGATTTGAATGCCGTTTGTGATCGTGGTGTTGTCTGCTGAGTTTGAAGGCACGCTTATTGGGCTAGTGAAGATTGAGAAGGTTAGTGGCTCGTAGTCTACTTGAGTCAAGCCGTTGTAGGTGAACTTGAATGCTTGTGGTTTTTCAATGACGCTCATGTAGTCGCCTGCGTTCTTGAGGTAGTCCGTGCTTACCGAGCGAGTCAACCTTATTTGTGAGAGGGCGTCGTTGTAGTTGGATGCCATGCCAGAGTTTGCAAACTGGATATTCATTTGCCAGTACTTGTTTTCTTGCGTGTCAATGTTGCCACTGGTTTTGAGTTCGAGTTTTTGCGAGAAGAGGGTTACGTCGGCGTTCGCGACTCCTCCAGTGCCTGAGAAGAGCTTGTTGACTTTTATTACGATGTTTGGTCCTGCGACTGTGTCGGTGCCGCCTTCCACGATGCGGTAGGTTCCGACGAGGTTGCCTGAGCCGTCAAAAGCCTGGAATTGCGCGTCACGAACTTGGGCGGTCGTGGTCGAGAATGGCGACACTGAAACGAGTTTGACTGAATAATTGCTTGTTGGGTCGGTTACCACGTCCCCGACTTGCATTAATCCGTTGGTAGTGATTTCCTTGCCGAGAGTAACGATTTCGTTACCACTGTTAATGTTAGACATGTCTACGATGGTCCAGTTCGGGTCACCCAAAAAGTTTATTTTCACGTGGTGGTTCTTGGTCAAGTCACTGTCTTCACAGTAGGGAGTGCCGGTAGTGTTCTTCAAGTTAGTGCAGTACGGGATTGGGTCCACGAATTGAATGTGGTAAGCTATTTGTGGTGGAGTGGCTTCCACTTTCTTGTCCGCGTTAACCCAAGTTGCTTGAGTGTAGAAGTAAAGGCGTTCCTCTTCCTTGTACTTCTTGCTGGCAGTGTTGTCGTTCACGTAGCCAGAGAAAAGAAGCGGGGTTTCAGAGTTGGTTACCCTCTTTGCACAGTAGTTAACGCCTCCAGTCTTTCCTCCCAGCGCATCCGTTGGGAAAGTAGGCGCATTGCATGGGGTTCTAGCGCTTGAGTCGTCCTGCAAAGAGTTGTACTTCAAGTACGACTCAATGTAGGTCTTCATCTCGTAAGCCACTGCTGGGTTGACTCCAGGCGTAGTAATTTCGAGAGAGGCTTTTTTTCCATCTTCGCTGACCGCACAGCTTCCGGTCGTGCCTCCTGCGCAAGAAAGCTTGTCTTTTCCAAGGACGTCAATGGTCTTGGAAGTGTAGGCAAGGTTGCCTATCATTGCCGCGATGTTCGCAGCAGCGACGCCGTCGGACGCAGCTGCCTTCGAGCCCACGACAATTTTTACCTGCGGTTCTCCGTTGCTGAAGAACGCGTAGTTGCCGAGTCCCTCGGGAGTGACTGCTCCCGCGAACGCGGCTCCAATCATTGCCGCGCCTGCAGCGACTGCAGCAATGCGTTTCACGCTTATAGACTTCATTCGATACACCTCGCGAATCCCTTGCGGGACGTCGCTTTTTTCTTTTTGGGAAGCGATTCCGCCTCCCACCGTCTCCATAAAGAACATACTTGCAACATGCAAGTATACACTCTGCCCTAAGACAGTGTGCGTATTAACCAACAAACAGTCGTTTAAAAACCTTTCTTTTTTTCGTCTTGAGACGAAACAAACACCGACAGAAAGCTTTGTTTTAAAGTCATTTGACGAATTTCGTCGTTTAACGATTATTTGAATGGATAGGTATTTATTTGTTGGGTTTTTTGCAGTGTTTTGGGATGGAGTTGTATGGCCGGCGTTGTGGGGTTTGGTAACGAGTCGAGTGCAGTCGCTTCAGTGATTCCTGGCGTCAACATTAACTTTGGTTTCCCGCCAGTGGGAGCGATTGAATCAATTATAATAGCCGTGGTGCTTGTTGTCTTGGCTTTGGCGCTTTTGTGGAAGCTCAAGAGCTTCATCGTAAACGCCGTGCTTGGCGTGGCTGCCTTGTTTGTTTTGAGCGCGTTGGGAGTGCCAGTAAACGTAAGCATTGCAAACGTCGTGGTTTGCGCTGTGCTGGGCTTGCTTGGCTTGGGGTTAATAATAATTCTTGGCTTGCTGGGAGTTCGCTTTTGACTGTTGGGGCAGTCAAGCGCGTCTTCGCTTTAGTGTTCTAGCCTTGCGTTTTCGGGGAGGGGAGCTTTACGAAGTAAGTGTGGTGGTGGTCTCTTACTATTAATGGCTTCTTGCCTCTCGCTTCAAGCAAGCGCGCCACGTCAATCTCGTAGACTCCTTTTTCTACTGCAGTGATTTGCTCTATCCTGTCGCCCTCGTTGTTTTCTCCTGGGCCGCGAATGAAGAAGAAAACTCTGCTGCCGCACTCGCAGCCGTTCAACAACTTGCTTGAAGAAGAATGAATTTTTCCGCAATTGACACATTTGTGTGGCACTCCATCAAACTCCGAGTCAACGCGCTCAAAACTTTTCTGCGATGGCTTCGTATAACTTTGGCATGTTCTCGCCAGTCAGGGCTGAAACGCCTAGCACGGTGTGGTTGGGGAAGGCCTCACATATCTTGTCCACGCGGGCTTTGTCGTCGTCCACTTTGTTGGCGACGATTATGACTGGAATGCCGCGGGCTTCAATGTTGGACAACAACGCTAGATTTACTTGCGTTACTGGGTCGCGAGTGGAATCCATTACTACCAGCGCAGCGTCCACTTCGTCTAACCACTTTATTGCTTCTACTACTCCTTTGGCGGCTTCCTTGGCGCGTTGTTGCGCGGCTTCTTTTTCGAGGCCCCATGCTTGAAACTCTCGGTAATCTATTTTAGAGGCAACGCCAGGCAAGTCAACGACGTCTACCACCAAGCTCTTGCCGTTCACGCGCATTACCACGCCTTGTTTTTGTTGTACTGAACGCGTTTCGTGAGGCACCTCGCTTACGGCGCTCAACTCGCAGCCCACGAAATCCCTGCAAAAGCGGTTGGCGAGAGTGCTCTTGCCGGCGTTCACTGGCCCGTAAAAGCCGAGCGACAGCTTCTTCTCGCGCTTGAAAAAACCGCGAAGCAAGTTCAGTAGTTTTTGAAGCAAACCAATGCACCGAAGTAGGAGAAAGAAAAAATAAGCGGGAAAACTTTTAAATGCATGGGAAAAGCTGGTTTTGCTCTTCAAAGCACTATGTTGATTTTCTTGCCGCACGCTGGACAAGACGGGTGCTTTTTCTCTTCAGCGCTCGCGTGATCCCACACGTTTTCAAGAACAGCCATTCCAGCGCGCTTTATCAAGAGCTTGCCGCACTGGGGGCACTTAGTGTCTTCCACGCCAGGCAAGAGAGTGTTGCCCGCGTAAGCGTATTCCAAGCCAGCGTCTTCGGCGATCTTCTTGGCGCGCAAAAGCGTTTCCTCGCGCGTGGCAGGAATGTCTTGCGCTTCGTAAGCAGGAAAGAAGCGAATAAAGTGAGTAGGAATGTCTTTGCCGACGCCTGCAATCCATTCAGCGGTGCGGCGCAACGAGTCATCGTCGTCGTTCCAGCCAGGCACCACCAAGTTAATGACTTCAAGGTGGATTTTCGGGCGCGCGTTGTAGACGCGAATAATGCTTTCTTGGACTGGCTCTAAGTGCGCTGAAGTGTACTCCAAGTACTTGTCGTCGTCAATGAACTTTAAATCAATTCTGATTGCTTGAAGCAAGCGCTCCCCCAAAATTTGCTTGAAGCACTCGCGCGAAAAATAGCCGTTGCTCACGAACGCGTGGAATGCGCCAGGCATTTTCTCGCGCGCCTCCAAAATCGTGTCGCGCGCGTACTCAAAAAAAATCGTTGGCTCGGTGTAAGTGTAAGCAAAGCCGTCAACTTTTTCTCGCGTGCCCTCAGCAACTATTTGTTTTGGCGTCAGGGTAGGCATTGCCTCAAAAGGGTTTTTCTGGAGGCGGGGAAGCTGAGACAAGTCCCAGTTCTGACACCCTCTGCAACGCATGTTGCATCCTGGCGTGCCAAACGAAAGAATTTTGCGGGCGCCAGGGTGAAAGTGAAAAAAAGGCTTTTTCTCTATGGGGTCCAGTTGCAGTCCGGCTGCCTTGCCCCAAGAGAGAGAACGCAGGACTCCACCGTCGTTGCAGCGCACGAGGCAAAAACCTCTTCCTCCTTCTGGAATGCGGCAGTAGCGAGCGCACAGCCTGCACTGCACAGCCTTTCCTTCCAGCTTTTCGTAAAGCAGTGCCTCGGGCGCATTTAAGGCCATGAATGCTTTAACGCTTCCCCAACATTTAAATAAGACTGTTTGCTAACGCCTCTTGATTTAATGGAAACCGCTTGCCCTGTGTGCGGCCACCCCTTAGACGTTGACGCTGCAAACAGCGTTGTTTACTGCAAGAACTGCGGCTTCGCCGTCCACGTCGACCCAAACACTGGAGAAACGCAGGTGCTCAACCCCGGCACTCCGCCTGCGCCGGGACAGCAAGGCGGCGCTCCAGCCGCTTACGCTGGAGGCCACACTATACTCGGATTAGAGCCATTCAACTTCTGGTTGTTCGCCACAGCAATTCTCTTGATTCTCACCATAATGAGTATAATACCCGACATGACGGCCTTCGCAGTACTCGAAATCATTCTCACCTTACTCTGGCTCTTGAAGCGCTGACGCGCCCGCAGGCTTTCAGTGCCCGCAAGAATAAAGCTACCAGTCACTGATGCTCTTCTGCTTCGCAACCGGTGCTTTTTTTTCATTGCACAAGCGCGCTTCTTCAGGCATTTGCGGCACGCCGTATTCTCCGTCAAAGCCCGGCTTTATTTTTATTCTCGCCTCGCGGTTGAGCATGATTGCGCTCACGATTTTCTGGTGCGCAGTTTTCAGCAGTGCTTCTCTTGGCGCGTCTAGCAAGACAGCAAGCTCGTATCCGAACTCGCGGATGAGGCGCGCGCCCTCGACCAACACTTTTTTTGAGGAAGGGGTGGAGCAGTAGACTGTTGCGATCAACTCGTGCAAGGGCAAGAGCTTCTTGAATGGCACGGCGTCTTTTGGCGTAAAGCCTTGAGGGCGGTCGGCCAGTTGCTCGACGCGGTACTCTACGCCGATCGTGAGGGGCTTGCCGCACACGGGGCAAACTCCGTTGAGTTTCCTGGTCTCGCTTGGAGGACACGAGAAGCCACAGTTGCGGTGGCCGTCCCAGTGGTACTTGCCGTACGCGGGATCGGTTTCCACGGTGAAAAGCATTCTTTTTTCTTTTACCATTCTCCAAAGCGATTCAAATGAATTCACTTGGTCGGGGAACGCCGTGCACTCTCTTCCGATCCGCCAAGGCCAGAAAGAGTGCGAGTCGCTGAAGCTAACTGGAGTGAAAGCATCAAGCTTGCTGACTCGCCAGCACATGGCTGGGTCTGCAGACATGCCTGTCTCGTAGCAAAAAACTTGCTTTGCTTGGTCTTCGTAGGCTTCCTCCAGCGAGTCAAAGCCGCTCTTGCTTCCGAACACTCCAAACCACGGCGTCCAAACGTGGGCGGGAAAGACTACGGCGTTCGGGCAGGCTTGCTTCGTGCACTCAACGAGTTCGGCGCACGAGCGGTTGCCGAAAGTCGGGCGGCCGTCCGCGGAAAGATTGCCCCAGCCCGCGTACAAGTCGTTTAGTTGCTCGGCTTCCTCCAGCGATGAAACGCAGACGACGTGGTGCACTTTGTGCACGCGCGCGGCGTCAGAGTTGAAGGTGGCCACTTCCACTTGCAGCATGAACCGCGGCCCGCTTTCCCTGCCTTTCAAGGAGTAAAAACCACTTTCTTCTGGCGACTCGACGAGCTTGGACTTCAACTCCTTGAACCACGACGGGTGAGTGAAGTCGCCGGTGCCAACCAATCCAAGTCCTTTCTCGCACGCGCCAGCGCTCACATGTTCTAAGTCCATGCTTGGGCTCGTGCCACGCGCGTACTTCGAGTGAATATGGAGGTCAGCAAATAAAGCCATGAAATCAATTGAGTGGAACGCAATAAAAATTAGTTGCAGTGCCTGAAACAAATCACTTTGACTGGAGAACGCGTGGCAGCCACCTAGGCGTTAAGCTCCAGCGCGCTTTTGCGTTGCAGCGTGGCCTCGAATGATGTTGGCGTCCACCCAGTAAAACAATAGGAAAGCCGCCCAATAGGCAGCGAAGGCGTGCGCGGAAGTCCAGCCACTCAAGTAAACGAGGTTGCCCGCGCTTGCGAGCACTGCTTCGATGGCGGTGCCCGCAACTGCTACAAGCATCGTCAAGGGTAGTGCGACGCGCAACTCGAATTTTTTCGGGAAAAGCAAGTCAAGGGCGGCGCCGGCGCACAACGCAATCAAGAACACTTCTATTGGAGGAAAGAACTGAGTTGGCCCTAAAGCGAAAATGCTTCCAGTGCTATGCCAAAATCCTGCCAGCAAGCCGCCAGTCTCGAAAAACCAGTCGAAAACCGCGAGAAAAAACCCCATTAAAAGCATTGAGTGAACGCGTTTGCCGCTCGGCTTAAGCAATGCAGCTAACGACCAAATTATTGCTGCTGCGGCAAGCAACAGGAAAACCCATAAACTCAACGAAACCAATGCCACGCTCTCCACCCATTTTTCGTTTACGCGCACTTAACGCGACGTTCACCTAATGTAAGAAAGGTTATCGCGCTTCTGCGCTTCTGTGGCAGCCAAGGCAGCGCCCGCCCGAGCTGCTTCGTCGCGCGCTTGCGCTTCCAGTTGCTCCACTATTTTCTGGGCTTGACGCGCTTGAGACTGCAAGCTCTTCAAGTCAAACTTTTGCTTTAACTTCTTGCCGGCAATCTCAATCAAAGCAGCTGCCGCGCCAGCGTCCAAGACGGCGCCGCTCGTCTCGGCTAGCAGGCAAGCGCCCTTCAACCCGTACAACGGCGCCAGCGCTGGAACGAGTCCAGCCATCCCAACTATGGGAACCGCCGCAGACGGCGTCAACGCGCCCAGCCTCGTAAACTCTTCAAGAGTCTTTCGCGTCGTGGCAGCACAGTAAACGCGGGGCTTGCCAGTCTTTTTGGCAGAGGAATAGCCCGCCATCGCTATTACTTGAGCGCCACCCAAACCAGCAAAAAAATCCAGTAACTTGCCGCAAACCTCGTACTGTCCCTCCACAGTAAGTGGTTGGAGACCGCCGCGCACGAGCACCAAGTTAGTTTCTCCTACTCTCGCATAATACATTTTCAAGGTGAACGGGCGAAGACAGCCGTTGGGGAGGGCGAGAACCTGGTTAGGAAAATGGGGGGAGTAAAGCGTCGCGAAAAGAGTCGGATTCAATTGCTTCGCGATAGAGTCGACGGCGAGCTTGCTCACGAAGCCCACTCCAGGCAGTCCCACGAGCATCACTGCTTTTTTCGCAGAAATTTTTTGCCTTACTTTAATTGTTGACTCGCTCAGCAAACCGCCAGCCATAACAACTCACTTCAACAAACCAGCGAATTTTTCTTTGCGCCGGTATTCCGCGTACTTGTCGTGCGGAGAATATTTAGGGGGGTGAGCCGCGCGCGTTTCCCCGCCGCACTTGGGGCACTCTTCCTTTAAAGTGTACGCCTTGCACGCGACGCACTTGCGCAACTTCAACGAATCACTTCAACTTCTCTAAAGCGAACTCGACTTGTTTCCCCGCAGCCTGCTGCAAAAGCGCTTGAGCCCTCGAAAAAACTTTTTCAACCGACTTCAAGTCAGGCGCTGAAAAGTCAACGAAATAGTTGGGGGCGCCGAGGTAAAGAACTTTCACGCTCGTCTTGCCCTGCGAAAGCCCTTCAAGAGAAGAAAGAATGCGGCGAACTTCTTCCACGCCGTTTCCGGCAAAGCTTTCAAGCTTCAGCGAGGCCCGCACTTTCACGGTCTTCTGCTTTATTTCCGCTCTAGCTACTTCCACGAGGCACTGCGCCCACTGCCCAGGAATCTTTTTGGAAGGCTCTTCGCCTTTCGCGAAAGCCTCGAAAGCAGAATACAAGTCGCCGTACTCGGCTGCGAGCACTGGCGCGACCTCGCGCTCTGCGACGGCAATAGTCTTGCCGAGCTTGACTGCCGCGCGCTCCAAGAGCTTGCGAGCGCGCTTCTCCATTTGAACTTCTTCTAGTTTGCGCTTCTTGTCTGCATCGCTTACCTTCTTTAAGCTGACGTCCACCTGCCTTTTTTCTGGGTCAACGCGCGTAACCAAAACTACTACGCGTTGTCCTTCCTTGATGTGCTCGCGAATGTTGCGTATCCAGCCACTGCTTACCTCGCTGATGTGCAAGAAAGCGTCGTGCGCAGGGTATTCTTCCAAGCTAATGAAAGCGCCGTAGTCAACTATTTTCTTAATGGTTCCAACAGCGTACTCGCCCACCGAAGGATATTCTGCTCGTGCAGGCGCTTGCGAAGCCACCCCCCCGCCTGGTGCAACCGAAGGCTTTCTCGAATGCAAGGAACTCAAGAGAGTACCTCCAATATCTTGGCTTCGATCGCTGCCCTGCCGCCGCGCGGGCGCGCTATCACTTTCTTGCACGCCTTGCACTTGACGGTGCTCTTGCTGTCACCGAATATAATGGCGTCCTGGCCGCAATCGCATTGAACATGCAAAAACCTGCTCATTAAAAACCACCTACTTCGCAGTCTCCGCTTTTTTCTTCATTCTGCCGCTCACCGTGCGCTCGTGTTTTTTCTTGCAGGCAGAGCACTCCAGCATTACTTTATTGCGAATGCCTTGCTTTTTCACTTTCTTCTTGCCAGCAACCTTGCCGTGAAAGCCGCCCAACTTGCGTTCCTGACGAAGGTTACCCCACGCGAGAGTCCTTCCCTTCTTCGCCTTGCTCGTGCTGACCTTCACTTTATGCAAAGTGTGCTTCTTGCAGTACGGGCAATAAGTCTTTACTTCCTTAGGCACTATCACTCAAACCACCCTGAAAAAATCACTTCTACCAGCAAGCTCGCCGCCTAAACGCCTTCCACTCTCCCCTCAGTTATCACGGAAACTTTTTTTCTCGCCGCGCTTTCAACTCGCTCGGCGTACTCAGCAACTTTTCGGCGAACCAGCAAGCTCGCCTGATCCCCTGAAAGCTCAACCACTTGCCCGGCAGAAAACGGGCCGTAGTCTTTGCCGTCGTCGCCAACGAAAGCCTCTGGAATGTCGGACAAAATGCGAACCTTCACCACAGAAGGCAGAGCGCCAGCCACGCAAGCAGCTTCAAGTTCGACAGGCTTGGGAACCGGCGCGACAAGCAAGTCCTCGTAGTCCTTCAACAATTTGATTGCAGAAGTATATAACTCTTTTTCCTCTGACGCCAAGCCTTCACTGGAAACAGAGCCCGCGCGCAAGTCACGCAAGGCCTTCAAAAGAATCTTGTTCTGGCGGAGCTCCACTACTTCCTTCAACATCTTGGACAAGTTCTCGTAAGAACGCGCTCCATCCAAAGAAAAAGACTTGCACAACTCTTCCTTCTGCTGCTGCAAGAGAGCACGGTAAGCCTGAAAAAAATCTTCGCTTACCTGCGCCAGCGAGCCGACCCTCTTCTCGTGCAAGTGAATCTTTCTAAGTTCCTCGAAACTCGTTTCCATCAAAAACGCCCAAAAACAATGCTTGAAAGAAAATTGTGTGAACACGATTTAAAATTCCTTGCAGTCAAATCAAGTCCATTGCCTTGAAATCCTTTTGTCGCGCCAGCAAAACAATTTTTTCCTTCAAGCCAGCAAACTCTTCCTCGCTAGCCGGCCTTACCGAAGCCGCACTCCAATCAATTCCAGCCCCCCACAAAGAAAAACCAAGCCATTCCAAAATCACTTTACTTCCACTTTCTTCTTGCACGCCAAAAACAAAGCCGCAGCCTCGGAAACCTCACAGATCCTGCCCTTCTTCAACTCGTACTTTTCACCGCCTAACTCGAAAGCCAAGTCATCCAAGGGCTTCACCCACGCCGTCTCTCCCCTGCGAGCACTCAAAGCATCCTCCCAAGGCTTGAAGCCAGCAAGCTCCTGCAACGCAACCTTCCTCGCCACGAAGCCTGTGTCGCCGTGAATGCTGTCCTCTAACCTGATGAGGCGAGCCAAGTCAAAAGTAACCGCCTCGTCAACTTGCACGGAGTAAAGCGCCACCGCCTTCCGGAAAAGCTTTTCCCAAACCAGCTCCAATCCCTTCACCGCATCCCAGTTGCCTTCCCTCATTTTCTCCAGCACTCTCCCCCTGTTCTCAATCAAGGCGCTCGCCTTCCGCGGAGGCACGCCCTCTGCCTTGAAGTGCTCCAAGTCCGCTCTCTCAACAAACAACGACGCCGCCTCAAACAACTTCTTCGCCCACCCCCGAGACGAAGCGCTCGGCCCCCGCAAGACGAAGGCGTTACTCCCCCTCCCGAAACGCTCTCGGCGCAACACCCGCGAAAAATCAATTCCCTTCGCCGAAATAAAGGAAAGCAGTTGCTTGCGCGCTTCACTGGACAGCTGCCGCGCCACCTCGCCGCAAACGTGGACGTGATAGCCCTTCGACCCACTATAGTTGACGCTCACCTCGCCACGCGAAAAACCGAAGTCGCCCAACAAAAACCTTTCCACGAGGGCGAGCGCGTCGTCCCTGACGCGGTTCAAGCAATACGTGCACAGCAAAGGATTGTGTTCGTGCTTTTCATGCAAGTAAGAATTGTCCAAGTCAAAAACGAGGTCTGCCCCCTTAAAACCCTTCTTCTCCATTGGCTTGGCAGCAGGCAAGTCATAAAGAGCCGCGGAATACGAGACAAAAAAAGGAGCTTCCCGGCGCAAAAACTCAGACAACTCGCGCTGCGAAGAAAAAGCCTTGTGCCTGTAATCTATTTTCTTCGCAAAACCAAAGCCGAACTCGCGGCGAGCAAGCTCTGAAGGAGCAAGCGAAACAGACGAATAATAACGCGCCACGCACTCGCGCGCGAAACGCCTTGCACTGCCCTCGCGTTCCCCTCCCTCAACCAACGAAGCCTCATTCACTGTGCTTTCCCCGCCGAGCTAAAACGCATTCCCCGCAATCGGAAACAATTCCTTGCTCCATCATTCGCTTGCAAGAAAAACCAATGGAGGCGTGCCTGTAAACCCACTCCAGAGTGGAAAGCGCTTCACGCCAAGTGTAAGGCTGGCTTCCCTTCGCGCAGTTTTCAACGTAGCGCTTCAAAACTTTTTCAGCGTCCTCGCGAGGCAAGCCGTCCTTCACGCACGCAATGCTTAACGCCATCGCCCCGTAAAACCTCTTGCCCTCCGGCATTCCCTCCAATATTCTTGCAATGCACGGCAAAGCCAAGTACTTTCCAGCGCGCGAACGCGATTCCTCTTCTCTTGGAATGCGCGCCTCAAACTCTTTCGCGACGTCAAAAACCAGGGAAGGCACTTCCTTGCGCGAAAAAGAAAGCAAGGCAATCCTGCGAGCAGCCGCAGAACGCAGCAGCGACTCGAACTCTTGCCTGTCAAGAAAAACTCTGCCGTGCTCCAGCGGCGCGTAAAGAAGCTCGCCGCCGTTAGACAAGAAGTCAGCCAACGAAACACAGTAACCGCTTTCTCCTACTTCAAGGGAAGAAAAAAAGTCTTTGCCGAGCGCCTCTAAATCTTCGTCGTCCAAAGACTTTAAAGTGCTTGCCGCCAGCCTGCGCGCAAACTTCCAAGTCACGCTCGGCTTGTCCCAGCAAGCCAGAACCAGCCTCGCGAGAGCGTAGTCCACCAGCGCCTCCCTCCCACTCCCCCACTCCCGCGCGCCACCCAACAACGCGACCACTCTCGAAGCCGCGCGCCTCAACGACGCAGCATCCACTGCCTCCCTGCCAACTTCTGCAAGCAACGACTTGGCAGCGCCAGAAAAAGGGTACTTGAAAGCAAAATCGCTTGAGAACAAGCAACCCACCAAAAAAATTGGCGCGCGACTAATAAATAAGCCTGTGCGCCAGCGCGGCAGCAAAAAAAACCAAGCGCGCCGTTTCACGCTTGCTCCACGCGAGGCGCGAGGAAGTAAGAAAGCCTGGCCTTGCCAACACAGTAAGAAATCTTTATTGGGGCGTCGGTCTTCAACTCTATCGTCACGGGTTCTTCCTCTGGGCAGCTGCGCATTATGTCATCCAAGTACTCGAAGGGAAACATGGCGCGCGACTTGCTTGAAGCCTTGAACTCGGCAATCATTTCGCCGTCCTTGGGCGTTTCTATCTTCAAGTCGCCGCTGTCGCCGTGCGCTTCCACCACGAACTCTGCGTCGTGCGCTTGAAGTATAACATGGGAACTCAGCAGGCCAGCGTCTTTAAGCATTTCCTTGAAAGCCCCGCCCTTGATTTTTATTGACGCGTCGAAAGGAATCTTTGGCTCGCGTGGAACAGCGGCATTCAAGTCCATCAAGGGAACGCGGAAGTAGCGCTTGCTCTTGCCAATGAATTCCAAGACGAACTTGTTTTCCTTCTCGTCCAAAGAAATTACTAGTTTTTCGTCGCTGCGCGCTCGCGCCAAAATCTTTGACAAGTCAACTAAGTTCACGGACAAGGAAGCCGCCTCACCGGGAACTTCAAGCTTTGAAAAAGCGTCTTTCGGCAAAATAAAGTCAACCATGGCGATTTGCGACGGGTCCATGGAACGCAAGTGCATGCCTTGCCCGGAAACCTCGAAGGTTCCCTCGTCAACCAAGTTCACTATCGCGTCTATCGCTTGCTTGAATGCCTTGGCGTCGTCAGCAACTATTTCCATTGAACTACCCCCTCAAAAACAGGAAAAAGCTTTTTCCTTGAATGCCTTAATTGTTTTAGTGAAACGAATTAAAAAACCGTGCCTGCAACGAAAACTCTTTCAAGAATAAGTCACGCGCTGGTCGCAGCCAGGCGGCTCGGCAAACTGCCCGAAAAGAAAGAGCTTCAGAAAGCCCACGAAAGGCACGCGCAAAATCATTTTCCCGTGCACTTCCTCGTCTGAAGGAAGGCTTATTCCTGCTTGCGCGTCAAAAAACTGGTTGTTGTCGCCCTTTGTGACCAACACCGCCTTCCCCTCCTCGTTCTCCAGCCTCAGCCAAGCGCGGTGCACTATCAACCCATAAGACTCTGGCTTGGCAGCGTAAACCACTACATCGTTAGATGAATTGAAGCTGAAAACTTGTCCGCCGACTTCCAGCGAAGAAGCACAGAAAGAACGCAGCGACTCATTGCCCTTTGAAATAACGCAGGGACTCGAGTGCACCTTGATTTGAGGCAGCGCCCCAGAGTACTTCACAGTGGGCACCGAAATAGTTCCGCCTTGCAAGACAATCAAGTCGCCCCGCTCGAGGACTGGCACCATGGAACAAGAAGTAACGACGTCTATAGGAGAAGCAGTTTGAAGGACGACGCACAAAACAACCCACGCGGCAACAGCGGCAGCAAAAGCGACTACTACTTCTTTCAAAGCATTCTTCAATCCCTTGCCGCCAGCCTCCGAAGGCATTACGTCCTTGAAAACCAAGGCAAGGAAAGCCGCTAAAGCAACCACGCCAGCGGCAACGCTCTTAAACAACGCGTAGGCCGCAATAGAGCCACACAAAACCAGCAAAAGAAACAATGATAGCCTTGAAGGTAAAAGCTTGGAAGCCAAGAAATAAAACCGGTTGCCGGCCAACTGCTCACTTTACTTTGCTTAATTCTTTTTGCAGTGCATTAGCGTCGTCAGCCAAAGCCTCTAAAGCCTTCTTCAGCTCAGCGGCAGGCTTTTTCGCGCGAACAACCACCAAAGGCTTGTTGAACAAAGGATGGTCAACTTTCGCGGCAGCAAAAGAAACTCCCTTGCTTTCAAGCAGCTTCTCAACAACCGCGTAAGCAAAACCAGGATTTTCTCCCTTTAAAGCAAACTCTGCCTCGCCATCTGCTTCTCTAACTACCTCAATCACTGAAAACACCTCAAAGCCTTGCCTGCGCAAGCGCGAGCTTCCGCCCCTCCCTGTTCCCGCAATTACTGCAAACAAACACTCTGCCACGCAACTGCATTTCATGACGGCAATTCGAACAAAAAGCCCTCACTACCCCCAAGTCGTTGTCAGCGATAGTCAAATAAATTCCAAGAGAAGTAATTTCCTTCACTCTCGCCCGCAACACATCCCCAATACGCAGAAAATCACGGAAATCCTCGGTATAGCCACGCTGCACCTCCGAAATCCTCAGAAAAGCAGACGAGTTATGAGAAGCCACGCGCACGCCCTTGAAGTCCGCGGGCTGAAACTTCAGTAAAGCAACCATGTCAAACAAGTCGTGCACTACCGCGTAACACAAATCACCCTCGCGCAACGGACGCGCAATCAAGGGCGCCGCCACGGCAACCGAGCGAGAACGAACGTCGCACACTGCGTTGCCGCGCACCGCCGCGTAAACCCTTCCGTCCTCCTCGAAAGTGCCCTCGCCACCCAGCGACTCCTCCACCGTCGCCATAAAATCTCCAGGCAAAATCATTGAATCAATCACGCTCCAACAAAGCGATAAAAAAAGCAGAAAGAAAAATAGGCGAGCAAGCTAATTAAGCTTGCGTTCAACCAGCCAACGCCAATCACTCTTCTTCGCTCTTCTCCTTTAACGCCATCAAGTTCTTCATCAAGTCTTCCGCGACTTCAACGTTCTTCTTCATCACGGGCGCCGCCTTTTCAGGCTCTTTCTCAACCTTCTTCGCTTCGGAAGCCATTGACTTCACGGCAGCCGCGGCCTCCTTCAAGACAGGGTGTCCCGCGTGCTGTTCCTTCATTTCCTCGAGTATCGCGTTCATCTCGCTCGAAATGTGCGTGACAATCGACTTCACGAGAGCCCCCTGCGTGGCGCCCTCGTCCTTCATCGCGTCACTCAAAATGCTTACTAGCTCGCTCAAGCCAATCAGCCTGCCCTCCAAGTAAGCCTCTTCCGGAGTCATTCCAGCAACTTCTTCTCCCATTTAAACCAACTCCTCAAAAAACGTTCAACCGCTTCAAGAAATACTGCGACGCATTTTAAATAAGTTTGTCAAACACTTCAAGCGCCGCGCTTGCCTTCCCCCGCCCTCTTCTCCAAAAACTTTTCATAGCGAGCCAAGTAAGGCGAAACGAACCTCTCAAGAAAAACTTCTACGGGAAAAGAACTGCCCAAATTAGAGTGCGCCTTCCTCGCAATCTCTTCAAAGAAAGGACGAGCGTCTTCCACCCGCCTAGCGCCAGCACCAAAAAAAACTGCTTCCTCTACGCTCTCAGGACGCCTGCCGAGAACTGCTTCCGCCCTCGCCATGACCGCTGCAACGCAAGGCGGTTGCCGACTCGAATGAAAAGAGGCGACGCCGCCACGCCGCCCGCAAACACTACCGCGTCGCCGCATTAATTCCACCCAGTAATTAGGGAAACTCATTTATTAATGGCTTCCGGCAAACCTTATACTAATGGTGCTGGAATCCCTTCTCTCGCCGGAAAACGCGGAACGCAACCCCTGGGAAGTGTTCTTCCTCGCCTTCGTGTTCGTCACCGTAGGAGTGTGGGCAACCGACTTCCTGGGAGGCAACTGCAAAGGAATACTCGTAAACGCCTTGATAGCAATCCCGGCAGTGCCAGTCATCCTCAACCTCTTCAACTACGAGGAACGCAGCATAGAAGAAGGAGAGCGCTTCCTCGGCAGCCGAACGCTCGCCCGCCACCTCCCAGTAGTCGTCACCATGGTGTTATTCTTCGTGGGAATGATTTTCGCGTTCACTTTCTGGTACCTCGCCCTCCCCCCACAAAAAGCGGCTTCAATCTTCGGCACTCAAATAGAAGAACTCAAAACAGTAAGCGGGGTGTTCGGCGGCTACGCCACATACGCAACGCAAGCCTCTTTCCAGCAAGCCTTTGAAACGATTTTCTTGCACAACCTCGGAGTCCTCGCCCTCATCATAGCGTTCTCAGTGCTCTACGGCGCAGGCGCGGTATTCGTCCTCATTTGGAACGCATCAATAATAGGCGTCTTCATAGGCAACTTCGCAAAACAATTCGTCTTGCACGCCGCGCCAGAGTACAGCATCATCGCCGGCGTGAGCGCGGGCTTCCTCGGCCTCGTGCCACACGGCACCTTCGAACTCGTTTCCTACTTGCTGGGCGCCCTCGGCGCAGGAATACTCAGCAGCGCAATAATACGCAAGTCCTACGAGCACAATACGTTCAGCAAAGTCACTTACGACATAGCCAAACTCGTCGCCTGGGCAGTCGTAGTCCTCGCAATCGGCGCAGGAATAGAAGCATACAACATCGCGGGCGGAATATAGGGGCCGTTACTGTGTCGGTTTAATGGATTGCTCGCTCTTGCCGGCAAGCAAGCGCGCTACTGCCTTCCTCTTGACGTCTTCAAGCGATTCTCCACCAGGCTGCGGCGCCACCTTTTTTTCTTCCTGCACGCCAGCCGCCGCAGAAGGCGCTTCGTCAAGAATTTCCCTCTTCTTTTGAGTGTACGCCTCCTGCAAAGCCGCGAGAATTTGTTCGTAGTCCGGCTTGCCTTCAATCTCGCCCTTCTTCTCTTGCTCGGCAAGCTTGCCAGAAAGCATTGACGCTAGGTGAGAAAGCTCCAGCGGGAAAATAATTTTGTTGCTGCGGCCCTCGCTTATCTTCTTGAGCGCGTCCAAGTAAAGGTAAGCAAGAGTCTTGTCGCTCATCTTGCTCGCGGCCTTGTCGAGAATTTCCAACGAAACCTGGCGCGCCAACGCCTCTGTTTCCGCCTTAGCCTTGTACTCGAGTGCTTCCTTGCGCTTGTGCATTGCTTCAATTAGCTCTGGCGGAAGCTCCACGCTCTGAATCTCCACGCGCAAAACCGAGACGCCCCACTCGTCCGCCACTTTCTTGGCTTCAGCGAAAAGCAAGTTGTTTATCTCTTCAGTCTTCTCAATAACTTCCTCCAGAGACAGCCTCGCCACAGCGGCGCGAATGTTGGCGCGCAATAGCTCGCTCATTGCGGTCTTGTAGTCCTTGACTTTAGTTACTGCCTTGACTGGATCAGTAGTACGCGTATAAATGATGGCGTCCACTTTCACTCGCACGTTGTCCTTGGTGACTACTTCTTGGGGCTTCATGTCGATTACTTGCGTGCGCAAATCAACTAAGGCGTAGCTCTCTATCGCTGGAAAAATCCAGGCAAGCCCCGGCCCCACCACCTTGCTTACTTTACCAAAACGAAACACTACGCCCCGCTCGTACTCCCTGAACTCTACGAGCTTCGGAAAAAGAACTGCGACTACCACGAAAGCAAGCAAGCCCACGAACCAGAAAACGAGTGGAACAGCCTTCCCCACCGTCAAAAACAATGACACTAAAACAAAGGCGGCCGCAATTATTGCAACGAAGATTATAACAGAACGATTCATAACAAAACTTTTGCAACCGTATTTATATAAGCTTGCCCACAATTCATAGAAAGCGCTTCACTGCAGTGAAAAAAGATGAGCGAACCAAAGAGGCTCTTGATTCTAGTAGTCGACATAGACAACGACTTGCAAGAAAAAGCGAGAGTACGCGGCCCGGTAGTGGGCAGGCAAGCCAACGTGGAAGCCGCCACCAAGCTCGCGATAGCCGACCCCGAAGACAGCGACGCCAACACCATCTTCGAAGCAGTAAAGACGTACGACGAACTCCGCAAAGAACACCAAGTTGAAGTCGCAACAATAACCGGCGACGCAAGACTAGGATACCACGCTGACAGGGAAATAGTCAAGCAACTCGAAAAAATAATAGCGGACTTCTCGCCAGAAGCCTGCATCTTCGTGAGCGACGGCGCAAGCGACGAGCAAGTCCTGCCCATCATTCACGCGCGCGTAAAAGTAAACAGCGTTAAAACAGTTACCATAAAGCAAGCCAAGGAACTGGAAAAAACTTACTTTACTATACTAGAAAAACTCAAAGAACCACACTACGCGCGCCTCGTATTCGGCTTGCCCGGCCTCGCGTTATTGCTTTGGGCGTTCAGCGAAGTCATGGGCTTGAAGCTCTTCCTCGGCCTCCTCGGCACCTACCTCATAATAAAAGCCCTCGGCATAGAAGAAAGAATATTCAAGAGCGCAAGCAACTTCAAGCTCTCATTCGAAAAACTCGACTTCATATTCTACTTTGCTGCAATACCGCTCGCGGCAATCTCTTTGTGGCTCGGCGTCTCCCGCGTTTCATCCATGGAAGCAGCAGGCGTCACCAGCCTCGCCAAACTCGCGGCCGGATTCGTGAAAGACGCGCTCATCCTCTTGCCAGTCGCCCTCTTCCTCGTAATACTCGGGCAAGTAGCTGAAGCAATAAACCAGAAAAAAAAGTACTTGCTCCCAAACTACGTCATCTCTTCCTCGGCAGTCGTCCTCCTCTGGCTCATACTCACGAACGGCGCGGAATGGGTGCTGGGAAGCGTTAGCTTCTCCGACTTCTTCGCCACCCTCGTCCTAGTTATCACCGTCATGGTACTCGTGATATACTTAGCGCGAGAGTTCAAGTCGAGCATGATAGCAAAAATGCACTTGGAAGGAAAAGAAGCCTACACCGAGATAGGCAGCCTACTAGGAAAAATAGTTGGAGTCAACAAGCGCCGCGAAACAATCATCATTCAAACCAGCGCAGGACAAAAAATAGACTTGAACTTCGACCACATCGTTAACGCCGGAGAAAAAGTAATCATTCACTACTAAACGCGCGCCAGCAAGGCTGCTTGCAACGCAAGCTTTTTATTCCGCCGCGCAGTAGTTTTTGAGAGTATATGTCGCCGCTAGAACAAGTTTGGCAAATGTTCACTAATTGTTTCTCTAGCGGCCGCAACGCAGTACCCGTGCCCTGGGCGCGCTCAAACAAACGCAATCGCGGCTGACGGGATGACGCGTTTTACGTTGCTCTCTTGAAACGCAGACCAACCAACAATTAGAGCAGCCGCAATGCTTTGCGTCAACGCTTGCCAACTAAAAAGGCGAGAACCGGGAAATCTGAGAGGTGAGAAAAAAAGTTCCGAACAGGAGGAAAAAGGGGTAGTGGGCCGAGAAGACGAAGGCATCCCAAGGAGGCAATCCGAGAAATCGAACAGCCTTGCAGTCTCTCGAGCCCCACTCGCGCAAAATTCGAGTTAATAAATACCAAACAACAACTATTTAAATCTTACCAAAAAAATCCGTGACAGGCGAAAAAGCATTTAAACGCGGTTTCAAGGCTTGAAAATCCAAAATTCGCGCAAAAAAAACATTTTTATTGTTGTTTTTTTGACTTCAAATATGAGTTATTTTTTGCTTGCTTCATGAACTCTGCGAACCGCTGTTGCCTGTGCTCAAGCAAGGCGAACTGAAACTGGAAAACGCCTAACACCACAACCAACGCGACAACCAAGGCCGCGATGGGAACAATGGTTTTCAAGTGAAACGAGGAAGCAATGATGGCGTCCTCACCCCCTAAAACCAAGGGCATTACCGCGAAGCAAGCCCCAAAAACAAAGAAAAACAAGAAAACGAAGAAAATTCCTATCTTCAATTCAGGCGCCCTAGCGAAAGCCAGCAAGTCTGAAAGCGCGGCGGCGTCCACTACCGGCTCTCGCGCGTACTTCTCGTAAAGGCGCTTCAAGCGCCCGGAATCCACTACCCCCTTGCCGCGCTTTGCCATCGCAAACTGTGTAACAGAAAACAATTAATAAAACCTTTTTCATCAACCAGGACATGAAAAACAAGAAGCAAAGAAAAGCACTGCAAGCCAAGTGCTGCAGCCAAACAACGACGCTCGCAGCCGCGGCCGCCATAGCCGTGGTCCTAGCCTTGCTTTTGTACGCGGCAACACAGCAACCGCAAACACTTCAACAAAACACTCCAACCACAATCAAGCCAGCACTCCCGCCTGCAACGCCGACCAACCCCCCGCAACCAACTCCCTCGCCTACTCCAGAAGCAAGAGAAGTACTGTCCGTCTTGCCTTCTCCAACGCCTTCGCTGCCCACAATCCCTGTCCCCACCCTTCAACCAATAGGCGGGAAATGCTACAACAACGCAGACTGCGCCAGCGGTTACTGCGACTCAGTAAGCGGAACTTGTTCCTAAGCAAGCGCTTACTCGAACTCTCTCTTGATCTTGGCCAGCAACTCGTTCTTGCGCTGGCAAGGCTTCAGCGAGTGACTCAACACGTCGTATAGATTGCGGGCGGGCACTACCACTATCTTTTTCCTTTGCTCGGCATCCAAAACCAAGTCGCCAACGTTAGCGACAGGCAAAACAAGTTTCTTTATTCCAGCCGCAATAGCTGCCTCTGCCTTCTGCGTGACGCCGCCCACCGGCAAAACCTCTCCCCGCACGCTCAAAGAACCAGTCATTGCGACGTCCTGTTGCACTGCAACCTCTTCTAAAGCAGAAATTACTGCCGTGGCAACGCTCACGCTCGCGCTGTCGCCTTCCACGCCCTCGTAAGTCTGCAAGAACTGCACGTGAATGTCGTAACGAGAAACATCTTTCCCAGTATGCCTCTTGACTATAGCGCTCACGTTCTCGACTGCCTCACGGGCAATCTCGCCCAGCTTGCCGGTAGCAATAATTCTTCCCTCTTCGCGAGAAGAACTGGGAGCAATCTCTGCCACCAAAGGCAGAATAAGCCCCGCATCACCCATTACTGCCAAACCATTAACCCTCCCGACTGCAGCGCCGCGATTCATAAACACCTCGTAGTCCTTCCGCAAGTCAATTATTTGTTGTGCAGCCTGTTGCTCTAGAGTGCGCGCAACAGACAAAGCTTCGTCCACCTCGGCAGCCGAAACCACGCTCTTGCCTTTCTCGCGTGCAATGTCTCCCGCTGCGCGCACCAAGCCCCCCAACTCGCGCAACCGCAAAGTAAGCCTGCCCTTGCGCCCGGCCTTCCTGCGCGCTTCCTTAATCACGGCTTCCACGCCGCTGCGGTCAAAATGCGGAATCTTTCCGTCCTTAACCACTTCCTGCGCCACGAACTGCACTAGCTTGCCGCGGTTGGCTTCGTTGTCTTCCATGCTTTCCTCCATGTAAACCTCGTAACCGTAACCTCGAATGCGCGAGCGAAGCGCTGGGTGCAAGCGGCTCAAGTCACCGTAATTGCCTGCCGCAACGAGCACGAAGTCACAGGGAACCGGCTCCGTCTTCACTTGCGCGCCACTAGACAACTCGCTTTGCCCAGTAATCGCGTACTTTTTTTCCTGCATGGCCGTCAGTAGCTCTTGCTGGCTCTTCGGGCGCAGCGTCGCAATCTCGTCGATAAACAAAACGCCTTTGTGGGCGCGGTGAATGGCGCCGGGCTCCACGCGCAAGTGCGGTGGAGTGCCGAGCCCACCGCTCTGGAACGGGTCGTGCCTCACGTCGCCTAGAAGCGAGCCCGCGCGAGAGCCGGTAGCGTCAATGAAGGGAGCCTTCTTTCTCCCGTAATTGTCTACCAAAAGCTTTAACTGCTCGCCCTCAACACCCATTCCCGGCAAGGCACGGCGCCCCAAAGCACTCGTGAAAGCCAGTGCCGCGACGACGAAGAAAACACCTATGAGCATGGCAGCCGTAATCACGTCCCCGAATTGCTGCCTCCCCCAAAAAAGTAACGCGAAAGACGCCACGAAAACAAGCAACAACATCAACAACGCCGGATTGCTTCCTTCCACGCGCAAATTCATTCGCGCTTGCTGGACGAGCTTTCTTCCCTCGCCCGCGCGCACTATGCGTACTTTCGGCTGGTTCTCGTCAGACGGATTGGGGGCAACCAGAATGTCTTCCAAGTGTTCTACTGGAAGCAATTCCGCCATCGCCTGCGCCAGCATGCTCTTGCCAGTGCCCGGAACGCCAGCCAGCAGCACGTGGCGCTTCTGGCGAGCCGCCTTCCTGATAATGTCTACTGCCTTGTCTTGCCCAATGATTTGGTCGGCGAGGCTCTCGCTGACTTTAACGTCAGCAGTAGAACGAAAATTCCTCCAAAACGACTCCGGCAAAACCTCGTCGCCGCCCCCGCGCCCGCCAACGCGTTGAGTTGAAGCACGAAGCCAGCCAGAACGCCTTGCTCTACCAGTCACTAAAAATCCACTCAAAACAAAGTTCAAGCAATCGTTTTATTATGCGTTTGCTTCTTTAAATTCCTTGATTATTCTGCGTTTAACGCGAAAAACGTGAAGTGACTTAAATGATTAGGGTAGCAGTCCTGGGTTCAAGCGCGTCCATGCCATCCAAAGAACGCGTTCCATCTTGCTTTGCTGTAAAGTACGGCGGAGTCTTCTTGTTCGACTGCTGCGAGGCAGCGCAACGACAGATGATGCGGTGCGGCGTCAGCTACGCGCAAACCAACTGCGTCTTTGTGAGCCACTTGCACGCAGACCACTTTCTCGGAGTGTTCGGGTTAGTGCAGACGCTGAACTTTATTGGACGCAAGGACCCCCTCTACGTATTCGGCCCCAAAGGAACGCAGAAACTCTTTGAAACCGTTTTCTCAGCCAGAGAACTCGCCCCAGAATTCACTGTCCGCGTGTTCGAAGTAAGCGAAACCAGCAAGCCAATATACGAAAACAAGTTGTTTTCAGTTCGAGCATTCGAAGTAGAACACGGCGCGAACGCGCTCGGCTACGTGTTAGAGGAAAGACCCTTCCGCAAGTTCGACTTGGAAAAAGCAGAGAAGCTTGGCGTGCCCCGCAAAATGTTCACGGAACTCGAGCGCAAAGGAGCAGTCAAAATCGCGGCGCCAGGCAAGCGCTCTAAGACCGTCAAGCTCGAGCAAATCACTTTCCTCAAGCCAGGAAAAAAAATAGTTTACACTGGCGACTCCCTTCCCTGCAAGGCGATCGAACGCGAAGCGAGAGGCGCTGACTTGCTGGTGCACGATGCCTGCTTTTCAGAAAAGGATGCCTTAATCGCTCAAGAAAAAAAGCACTCGACTGCCGCGGACGCGGCGCGCACAGCGAAAAAAGCAGGCGCAAAAAAACTCTTGCTCGCCCACATCAGCAACCGCTACGAAGACAGAAAGCCATTACTCGACGAAGCCAAGGCAATCTTTCCAGAAACAATAATAGCTGAAGAAGAAATGGAGTTGCTCGTATGAGCAAAGAAAAAACCAGGGAAGCCCGCGAGACAACGCCGACTGAAATAGAGCACGCGGAGGACAGCGAAGTGCGGCTCGTGGACGCGCCCTACGAGAAAAACTTCTTGAATGCCTTGCACTTCAATCCCATGGTCTGGTTCGCGCCCGGCGTGATGCTGCACGAGCTCTCGCACGCAGTAGTGCTGGTGTTATGCGGCGGGAGAGTGCGCGAAATAAAGTTGTGGGACAAAAAAAAAGCTTACGTGATAGGCTATAACGCGCCGCAGGCAGGCGTCCTGCTTACCAGCCTCGCGCCATTTCTCTTGTTCTTCCCGGCGTTCTACTTGCTCTCGTGGTCTTTCAGCGCCTTCTACGCTCAGGCAACGCAGGGCTTGTTTTGGCCGTTCTTGCTCTTCTGGCTCGGCCTTTCATGCACCATGTTCGCAATCCCGAGCACCGACGACTTGCAGAACGCGATAAAGCGATGCGGCAAGCTGCGCACGCCAGGCGAGAACGCGGTGTCGTGGATTCGCGCAATAATTCTTTTCATTCCCATGCTTGTGTTGGAAGCGCTTTTGTGGATAATGCTGTTGACAGTAAAGCCAAGCAGTAGCCTCCGCATGCTGATAGCGATTGGCTTCGTTTACTTCGCATCGCTTTACGGGGGCTACGCAGTGTGAGGTGCATCAAATGAACGAGAAACTCGTTTACGTCTCAATAGCAGTCGTGGTAGCGCTCGGCATCGTAGCGTTCGCTTACGTGACTCAGCCCGCGTGCACTAACCCAACTCAAACACAAGTTAAGTTTTGCGGAGGCGACTTGAACGCCATAAAATCTGCTTTGAGTGGCAGGCAGCTGTCAATTCAAGCGCTTTACCCAGACGAGAGCACGAGCAGCCCCTGCGAGTTGAAGGCATGGCTTGAAGTCACTGCCGCTGCGTCGCGCGCAGGAGGGCAACCAAGAGTTTACGCGAACATAAACAACGAATACTGCCTCGAAAGCGCAGACAACTCCACGCCGAGAACAGCTTGCCCGAAGGCAGACGTTTTATTGAAGCACGGCGAGTGTAACTGTATCAAGACGATTGCGGCGGAAAAGCGAGTGGAAATAGAGGGCAGCGAAGACTTTTTCTGCAACAACTCCGCCAAAATCGGTGCCGCAATCGCGGCGGCGCTCGCAAGCTAGCCCCTTCCTTTCCTGCCCCCTTCTTTTTCTTCGCCTATCTTCCACTCGCGCTTTGGCTTGAGTTCTTGCAGTGCTTGCTCGACTTCCCTTAACAGCTGCCGCGTGCTTTCAGACTTGTAGTCCGCCGCCGGCGTTTCCAGCTTGGGAACCTGCGTTGGCGGAGCGCGAGATTCTCGCGCTTTCCTTTCAAGTTTTTCCAGGGTCTCGAAGCGCGGCTCTCTTTTTTCAAGGAAAGAAAAAAGCGATTTTTTCTCGGTTTTAATCAACGGTTTTTCTTCGCCAGTCTTCATCAACTCAAAAATGGATTGTTGTTGCTTGCGGTGCTTTAAGCGTTCTCTCTCGAAGTAACTGCGTTTCCTGCGCCTCGCATAAAAAACCGTTAACACCAGCAAGGCGGCAACTGCGGCGCCGCCGGCAAGCCAGTAAAGCAAGCCGTTATCACTCTCTCTTTTTTCCTGTTGCGGTGAAACAACAAGGGAAGAGACTGGGTTCACGCGTACTTTGAAGGCTATTACTTGGCTTTCGTTCTCATTAGAAGCACGCAGCTTCAATAGCAAAAGCCCGGAAGCAAGAGGGCTGGAGTTGAGGGACAAAAAAAGTTTGTCGTCTGACGCAGAGAAAGAATTTTGCTTCCAGCCAGTAGGAAGAAAAGCTAGTTCCGCGGAAAGCGAAGTCCACCGCGAGAGAGGCTCTCCTGGCGCGGAAGCGCTTGCTTCCACCTCGAAAACAATTGGTTCGCCTGCAGAAATAGTGCCAGCGTCTTCGACGTGGTTGTAGTCGCTTGAAAGGAACACTGCGCTAACCGGCGAAACCACTGTGACTTGAGTCGCTGAAGCAAGTGAAGCGAACAACAACAACGCGAAAAACTCTTTCAAGCCCATCTTGCCCACGAAAAAAAGAAATTCGAGGCGCTTAAAAAACATGAGTGCCTAAAAAATAGTGGGTTTAATGGAGCCAAGATTTGAAGTAGTTGAAGTTAAAACGCCTGAAAACTGCAACGTAATTTTGGGGCAGACGCACTTCATTAAGAGCGCGGAAGACTTATACGAAGCCATAGCGGAATCGAGTTCGTCAGTCAAGTTCGGCGTCGCCTTCTGCGAGGCCAGCGGGGAAAGACTCGTGCGCAGCGAAGGCAACAACGAAGAACTCCAGAAAGCCGCAGAACAAGCCGCGCTCGCGATAGGCGCGGGACACGTTTTCGTGGTGTTCTTGCGTGACGCGTTTCCCATCAACGTATTGAACCGCATCAAGAGCGTGAGCGAAGTGTGTTGCGTTTACTGTGCTACCGCCAACCCCTTGCAGGTAATCGTTGCAGAGACGAGTGCTGGAAGGGGCGTGGCTGGCGTGATAGACGGCGCGACTCCCTTGGGCGTGGAAGGAGAAAAACAAAGAAGGGAACGCCGCCAGCTTTTGCGCAAGTTCGGCTACAAGAAGTGAGCTTGAAATGCTTTTGAACGAGAATGAGTTGAGAGTGCTTAAGGCGCTCGAGGAAAGAAAAGACTTTGCCGCGGCAACTGAAGTGGCTTCGGCGGCCGGGCTGGCCTACCACGCGCTAATGAGCGTGCTGGCCGGCTTAGAGGAAAACGGCTTGGTTGCAGTCAAGAAGCAGTCTTCCTCGCTTGTTCAGCTCACTGTAGAAGGAAGTGCTTATGCTGCGAAGGGAACGCCGGAACGCAGGCTCGCGAAAGCGTTGAAGGAACTGGGGGGAAGCGCGCCGCTCCAGAAAGCACTCGAAAAAGCTGGTTTGGATGCCAAGGAAAAACCAATTGCCTTGCGTTGGGCAAAGGAATTGAAGTGGATTGCCTTAAAGCCAGGCGTTGAAGTCGCGGCCGAGCTGTTGAATGACGAGAAAAGCGATGTGGAAGAAGTCTTGGCTGAAGCGGCGGGAAAAGAGTTTTTGCCTGCCACTGCAGTGGGAGAAAAGACTTTGAAGACTCTGTTATTGCGCGGCCTAGCGAAAACCATTGAACAAAAAACTGTTCTCGCAAGAATCACTGGCGATGGAGCGAAGGCGTTGCGCGACGCCGGCGAAGGCGCCGAGAAAATGGTTTCCCAGCTGACTCCAGAAATGTTGAAGCTCGGAACTTGGAAGCAACACAAGTTTAAGCCCTACGACGTGCGCACGATTGCAGCATCTGCTGCAATAGGGTTGAAGCACTACTATAAAGAGTTCCTCGAAGAAATACGAAGGCAGCTCATAGGAATGGGTTTCAAGGAAGTGCACGGTCCCCTAATTGAAACCGAGTTCTGGAACATGGACGCGTTGTACATGGCGCAAGACCACCCCGCGCGAGAAATCCACGACATTTTTCACTTGCTCGAGCCGACGAGGGGCGCAGTGGCAGACAAGGAACTATTAAAGCGAGTAAGGAAAGCGCACGAGGAAGGCGTGGCCGGAAGCAGGGGCTGGCAATACGAGTGGGACGCCGCCACCGCCGAAAGGCTGGTAATGCGTTCTCACACCACGCCAGTGAGCGCCCGCAACCTCGCGAGGGGACTCAAGCCGCCAGCTCGCTTGTTCTGCATAGGGAAAGTATTCCGTCCAGACGAGATAGACTGGAAGCACTTCATTGAATTCAATCAGTGCGAGGGAATAGTTGCGGACGAGGCAATGAACTTCCGCGAGCTCTTGGGCTACTTGAAGACTTTCGCAACCGAAATCTTTGGAGCTGAAAGCGTGAAATTCGTTCCTTCTTACTTCCCGTTCACTGAGCCGAGCGTGGAACTGCACGCAAAAATACCTGGAAAAGGGTGGGCTGAAGTGGGCGGCGCAGGAATGTTCAGGCCCGAAATGCTTGAAGCTCTCCAAGTCGAAGTGCCCGTCCTCGCGTGGGGCCTCGGAATAGACCGCCTAGCAATGATTCGCTTGAACGTGAAAGACATTCGTGACTTGCACTCGTTCGACGAGAAACTGTTGCGGGAAGCACCCCGCCTAACAACATGGTGACGAAATGGTTACTGTTACCCTCAAGAAAAAGATTTTGAACCGCTTGCTTGGGAGAGAGCTCTCGAACGGGGAACTCCAAGAAAAACTGCCGCTCATAAAGTGCGGCGTGGAATCTTCAACGCCAGAAGAACTCGAAATAGAGGTTACAGGAGACCGGCCTGACTTGCTTTCCAGCGAAGGCGTCGCCCGCGCCCTCAAAGGATTCTTGGGACAAGAAAAAGGACTTCACTTGTTCAACGTGGCGAAAGCGTCAACAGAGGCAACCGTCGACAAAAGCGTTCAAGGAATTCGCCCCTTTCTCGCCTGCGCGGTAGTGGAAGGCGCTAGCTTCGAAGACGAAGACATAGCAGAATTAATGCAAATCCAAGAAAAACTGCACCAAACCCACGGCCGCCGCAGGCGAAAAGCCGCCATCGGAATACACGACTACGAAAAAATAAGGCCGCCGCTTTACTACCGTGCTGTAAGGCCCCGCGACGCGTCATTCGTTCCCCTCGGCCTGCAAACCGCTTGCAACCTCCAAGAAATACTTGAAAAGCACTCGAAAGGAATAGAGTACGCCTTCACCCTCGAAGGAAAACAATTATACCCAGTAATATTCGACGCTTCAGGTGACGTCGTCTCGTTCCCCCCCATAATAAATGCGGCGCGCACGGAAGTAACAGAGGAAACTACTCGCTTGCTCGTGGAAGTCACTGGAACGGAATTCGAGGCGTGCAACACAGCGTTAAACATTTTGTGCGCCAACTTCGCTGACCGCGGCGCCAAAATACACGGCGTTAAAATAAATTACGCCGAAAAAAAACTTGTGACGCCCGAAAACGCGCCCACCATAATGCACGTTTCCACGGCCGAAGCCAACCGGGTGCTGGGCTTGAACTTGCGTCCCAGCGAAGCCGCCGAGTGCCTCGAAAAACAAAGGATTGGCGCAAGAATAGAAGGCAACTTCATAGCCTGCGAAATACCTCGCTACCGCGCTGACTTCATTCACCCCATCGACTTAGTAGAAGAAATAAGCATTGGCTACGGCTACAATGCATTCGAGCCCAAGCGCCCAAGCGTCTTCACCAAAGGCGAAGCAAGTCCGCTCACGAGAAAAACGAATTTATGCCGAGACCTCCTCCTAGGCGCGGGATTCCTTGAAGCCAGCACGCCAGTGCTCGCAAGCGAGGAACGCTTCGCGAAAGCGTGTGCGCAAGAAAAACCGTTGCTGCTCTCAAACCCAGTAAGCAAGGACTACGTCTTAATTCGTTCTTCGCTTGCGCCAAACATTCTGGAACTTCTCTCAAAAAACACGCACGCGCCCTACCCACAAAAAGTTTTCGAGGTCGGAGAAGTGGTATTAAGGGACGAGCGCTCTCACGAGAAAAGCAGCACTTACTACTCAGCTTGCGCGGCCACCGCGCATGCGGCGGCGTCAATTACAGAGATAGCTTCGCTCGCAATGGAGGTGCTGAAGCGGCAAGGAATAAACTGCGAGCTTGCGCCAACGCACCACGACCAATTCATTCACGGCCGCGCCGCCGCCATAATCAGCGAAGGAAAAGAAATTGGCGCGCTTGGCGAAGTCAGTCCAGCAGTTCTGGAAGGCTTTGGCTTGACCATGCCAGTCGCATTGTTTGAAGCGCGAATCGCAAGAATAGAATACTGAAAACCCAATGCCTGCAAACAAAAAGAATTTAAGCAACTCACGCGAAAAAAAATTGGTGAAAACTAATGATTGAATGGATAATAATAGGAATACTAGCAATAGTCTTCATCGCCTTCGTATTGCTCTACAACGGGTTAGTCGTGTTGAAGGCGCGCGTGGACAACGCTTGGTCGCAAATAGACGTGCAACTAAAACGCCGCGCTGACCTCATCCCCAACCTCGTAGAAACAGTGAAAGGCTACGCGAAACACGAGAAAGACGTTTTCGAGAACGTGACGAGAGCGCGTTCCGCCCTGTTGAGCGCACAAACCGTGGGAGAAAAAGCTAGGGCAGACAACCAAATCACTTCCGCCCTCAAAAGCATTTTCGCGGTTGCCGAGAACTACCCGCAACTGCGCGCAAGCGAAAACTTCAAGTCACTCCAGGAAGAACTCGCCAGCACGGAAAACAAGATTGCGTACGCGCGCCAGTTCTACAACGACAGCGTCATGGAATTCAATCAAACCATTCACACTATTCCAAACAATTTAGTCGCGTTAATCCTTAACTACAAGGACCGCGAGTACTTCCAAGCACAGGAAACCGAGAAGGCGCCAGTGAAAATCAAGTTCTGAGTTTCCTTAAAGCAAGGCAGGGCTTGAGGCGAGCTAATGGTTGAACTCTACGCGCAAATAACGAGGAACAAGTTGAAGTCTTACTTGTTCATGGCCTTCTTGTTCGCGTTAGTACTCGCAATATGTTGGATTGCAAGTGAAGTCACCGCCTTTGGAACCGCTGGAGTAATCGTGGGCGTGTTCATTGCCGCCGTAAGCGCTATAGCAAGCTATTACGGCAGCGACAAGCTAGTGCTCGCAATGAGTGGCGCCACGCCAGCAGACGAACAACAACACAAGAAGCTACTCAACATAATAGAAGAAATGTCAATCGCGGCCGGCGTGCCAAAGCCAAGGGCTTACGTGATAAAAGATCCTGCAATCAATGCCTTCGCCACCGGAAGAGACCCAAAACACTCTTCGATCGCTGTCACGACAGGCGCCATCGAAAAACTCTCGCGAGACGAACTCGAAGGAGTAATCGCCCACGAAATGAGCCACATCAAAAACTACGACATTCGCTTGATGACTTTCGCAGTAGTAATGGTGGGTTCAATCGCAATCGTAAGCGACTTCTTCCTGCGTTCCCTGTTATTCGGCAGTGAGAGAAAAGAGCAAAAGGAAGGAGGAAGCATTCTAACAATAATAGGCATAGCTCTTGCCTTGCTAGCACCCTTCTTCGCTCAACTAGTGCACTTGGCAATCTCGCGCAAGCGCGAGTACTTGGCTGACGCCAGCGCGGCACTAATCACGCGCTACCCTAAAGGGTTGGCCGACGCCCTCCAAAAAATCGGTGAAGACCAAAACCAGTTGCGTTTCGCGACGAAAACAACTGCGCCGCTCTACATAGCCAACCCGTTCAAGAAAGCCTCGCTGAGCGAACTGCTTTCCACTCACCCGCCACTCGAGAAAAGAATTGAAGCACTGCGCAAAATGTGATTCAAACCCCGGTGGGAGCGTCCACGAAAAAACTTTTAACTCCAAATTTTTTCTCCAAGAGCCTGCCGAGTGCCTTCACGCCGGCTGTCTCAGTATTATAATGGCCTGCCTCAACCACGCTCAAGCCGAGGTCACGCGCTTCCACCGCCTCGTGTTGCTTCAACTCGCCTACGACGAAAGCATCCAAGCCAAGCACGGCAGCTTCAGCCACTGCGGACCCCCCGCCGCCTGAAACCACTCCAACTCGCCGCACGACTCGCGCGCCATAGGAAAGCACGCGCGACTCTCCCCCACAAAAGCCGGCCACGCGAGAAGCGAGCACTTTAAGCGAAACAGGTTTGGCGAGCGCTCCCCAAAAACCAATCTTGGTTCCGTGAAAATCACCCCACCGCTTCGGCTTGACCACGCCAACTGCTTTCGCGATGAGGGCGTTGTTGCCGTAGCGCGAGTGCAAGTCGAGGGGAAGATGGCACGCGTAAACAGACAAATCGTTTTCGACGAGCAACTTCAACTTCTTTTTTTGAACGCCAGTGCAAGGCGTTGGCTCGCGGTTCCTCCAAAGCATTCCGTGGTGCACGACCAACAAGTCCGCCCCGCCCTCCACTGCCTTCTCGAACGAGTAAGCGCACGCGTCCACCGCGCAAGCAACCCTCTGCACTCCATGCCTTCCCTCGAACTGCAAGCCGTTCAGCGAGTCGTCCTCTATTCCTGTGACATTCATTTCGCGGTCGAGGAAAAAAACAATTTCTTGAAGAACAGCCATTGCATCCCCTTAATGAAAATAGCGCAAACAAATAAATAAGCGCGCCACCAAAAAAGCTTTGAGGGAACCGAAAATGCCGGTAATTGAGATAAGCCACGAAGTAGCCAAGCGCGTGGCGGAAGTGCGCGAAAAAGTAGAGCAAATAAAAAGTCACCCCATCGGAGAAGACGAGCGCGTAAAGCAATTCCTTTCAGAAATCGCTGCCTTCCCTCCCTCAGTGCAACTTAAACTCCTCAACGTCAAGCAAATAGAAACCATAAAAAACATGGCGTCACTCGGCAAAAAAGTTCTCTTGGAAGAAGCACAAAAACACTACTCGAAAATCTCGCCGGAAGAAAGAAAACTCGAAGCAACCCTTCTTGCAAGCCACTTAAAGCAATTATACGCCGAAAAAGGCTTGCCCGAAGACAGCACAGAAAAAGAATTGTACGAGATAGAAGCACGAGAAAAAATAAAGGACTTCTGGCGCAGCAAAACCCGTTAACTCAAATAACGTCCAAAATAATTTTTTCCAGTTCGACTACTCTCGCCTTGCCAGCCGTCTCCAAAGCGTAGTCAAGTTTTTCCTTTGACGAAGAAAACACTTCAAACAAGGCTTCGCCTTCCCTCACTTGCTGGCCCACTACTACCTTCAAAACCATTCCCGCCCTCTTGTCTAACGGAGCGCCGGCAGCCCTGCAAACGCGGGAAATCGCGTGGCTGTCAATGTGGTTCACCTTGCCGTCGCTTGAAGCCGAAACCACGGCAGAAAACTTTCCCACTTCAATGTCTTCAGGGGAAACGTCGGGGTTGCCGCCCTGCTCAGCAATTATTTCCTTGAACTTCTGAAACGCCTTCCCTGAAGAAAGCTGGTAGCGAGCAAGCCTGTACCCTTCTTCTTTGCTCACGCCGCGAGCCATGTGCAAGAGAACGCCGCTCAACAAGCACGCTTTTTCCACCAGCAAGCCATTACTTTTGCCTTGAAAGGCTTCGATAACGCCGCGCGCTTCAAGCGCGGGCCCAATGAAAGGCATGGTTGGCTCGCTGCCGTCGCTAATAATGCAGTCAACCTTCAAACCCAAATTCGTTCCAAGCGACTGAAAATTGCGGGCGAGCTCGCGTGCCTTATCCACTTCAAGAATCTTGGTTCCACGTCCAGTCGGAATGTCGAGCAAAACCATTCTCGCGCCTTCTGCCTTCTTCTTGGCAAGAATGCTTGAAAGAAGAAGTTCCTGGGGATCCAAGCGCAAGGGATTCCGGATTTTTATGAGCTTGTCATCCGCCACCGCCATCGAAACCGCGCCACCCCACGCAATGCAGCCATTAGTCTTCCGCACGACTTCCTTTATTTTCTGTAGTGACAGCGAGACAGGGCAAAGCACTTCCATCGAGTCAGCAGTGCCAGCCGCGCTGCTTATCGCGCGAGTGCACGTCTTCGGAATCTTTATTCCAAGAGAAGCAATGATTGGCACGATGAGCATGCTCACGCGGTCAGCTGCCACGCCGCCAATGCTGTGCTCGCTAACCACCAAGCCATCGAATTCAAGGCGGTCGCCGCTCTCGTAAATCGCGTTAGTCAAAGACGTGACCTCGTCGATGTTCATTCCCCTAGTATAAACCGCGGAAATGAATGCCGCGAGTTCAGCGACGCTCAACTCCTCGCGCATCAAGTCGCTTACTATCGCTTTGACTTCCGAGTCCAACAAAACCCCGCCATCAAGCTTTTTCCTCACGAAGTCCAAGCTCTCAGGCCTCTTCGTCGCCTCTACTTCAACCAAGTCCCCGTCCTTCGCCGAAAGCTTTAACGCCGCGTCACTGAACAACAATACTTCTTTTTGCACTCCCTTGCGCGCCATGTCAACCAAGGCAACGCACTCGTTCCTGCCAAGCTTCACCTTGACGCGGTCGCCCACGCTCACATCCAACTGCTTCATGTCGTCGTCGTCCAAAACTATTACGTTCAAGCCAGCTTCAACGTCCAAGACTTTCGCTCGCAACCTCAAGCACACCAACTCACAAGCTCGCTTCGCGAGACAAGTCGAACTCCTTCCACAAAACTGGGACTATCGCTTGAGGAGGAATCAATCCAACCTCGGTAACGTAAGCGTTGACGAACCTCGCCTCAGTTAAATCAAAAGCAGGGTTAAGCACTCCGAGACTAGCAGGCATTCTCTTCAAGCCGAGGTCTCGCGCGCTCACCACCTCGCTCGCGTCACGCGCTTCCACGACTTCTTTTTCTCCCCACAACGAAAGCGGGTCGAACTTGTGCGTTCCAGTGCACGAAAAAAATTTTTTGCCGTGCTCTCGCGCCGCCAACGCAATCATTGAAGTCCCCACCTTGTTGTACAAGTCTCCCTCGCTTGAAACCGCGTCTGCCCCAACCAAAACCAAGTCAGAGTCAAGCATTTTCTCGCGTAAAACAAAGTTGGCAGCGCCGTCAACGCATAAAAAACACTTTATTCCAGCCTCGCTTACCTCGCGCGCCGTAATCCTTCCCTGGAAAAGCGGGCGAGTCTCGGTAGCGAAAACCTGGAACGTCTTGCCTTCTTCCTTGGCGCGCTTTAAAACGCTTACTACAGTAGTAGAATGGCAGTGCACTAGCACGCTTCCCCCGTCAGGCACCAAGCGCGCGCCGTACTCTGCAATCTTTTTCTTGGTCTCGCCCGCGGCAACAAAGTACTTGTCAGTCAAACGACGCGCTAGCTCTTTTAACTCGCGAACTTCGTCTAGCCTGCTCTTGCGCAACTCAGAGAAAACAAAGCGCAGCGCGTTGCGCAGCGCGGGCTCGGTGGGGCGCGAGGAACGCAGCCACAACACCGTCGAAAAAACTTCTGCCAAGAATTCTTTCCTGGAACGCGCTTTACTAGCATTCACTTCAGCAAGCAATGCTTGAAGGGAGGAAGAAGCCACTCTTTCCGCGCCCTGAATCTTTAGCGCCTTGATGTCGTTGAAGATCTTCCTAGCCTGCAGTGAAACCATGAAAAAACCAATGAAGAAGCCATTATTAACGATTTCGAACGCCGACTTTTACTGCTTCACGCCGAGGGCTTCAAGCCTCTCGTTCAAGCGCTTCAACTCCGCCTGCAACGCCGTCTGCTCGGCAGTGCGCTCTTCGTTGAACGCCTTGTACTGCTCCACCGTCTTCTTTCCCTTCATGAAAAGCAGTTTGTTGGTCTTGAACTCTTCCTGTATTGCAGCCAGCCTGTCCTCCACGGCCTTTCTTCTCTCCACCAACTTTTTTTTCTCGTTCTTAGGCATTTTCTCGCGCAACGCCAGCAAGCCAAACAAAATCGCGCCAGCCACTAGAACAACGATCAAAACCTGGAAAGCCATGTAAACGAAGTCTAAAGCCTTCGGCGCCAGCATGGCTTTCTCGCCGGGGTTGAGCACTACCCCGACTTCCTTCTTTAAGCCACTAGCAGCCAAGAGAGTCACCACGTACTTGCCTTTAACTGGGGGCAGCACGTCGCAGTCGAGCACTTGCGAGGGCGGCTGGCCGGACACGCTGCAAGAACAAGAACTCGCGTTATTGCCTGGCGCGCAACCAACCACTTCAACGCTCTCGCTTGAAGAAAGAACGGCGGAAAGCTTGAGCGGCTGACCTTCTATCACGACGGAAGGCGAGGTTGCGAGCTCTTCCACTGAAACGTTTGCTTCCACGCTCGAAACACCAAGCAAGCCCTCCAAGCCTTTCGCTTGCGTTGCAGCAGCGTTGCCTTGCGCGAGCGAAAGCGTTGCC
>JBAMLY010000006.1:0-38943 GCA_039794045.1 Candidatus Micrarchaeia archaeon
GAAAAAGAAAAGAAGCAAAGCCTCCGGCGAGGATTGAACTCGCGACCTCCTGTTTTCCCGCTGAAAACTTTTCTCTTTGTTACAAGACAGGCGCTCTACCACTGAGCTACGGAGGCGCACTTTTTTTGCTTCGTCACTGCGCTTCGCTTCGTTCGCAAAAACCCGCGCTAAAAAAGTATAAACAACGGTGTTTTTCTTTCTTTTTCCGTTAAACCGCTTTTTCTTTCTCGCGAGCTTTTTTTGTTGGTTGTTGCTCGCGAAAGCTTGGCTGCAGGTGTTGCGCCGCGCCCTTGAAATGCAGGCGACTGCCAGCAAAGTATTTTTATTTCTCCCCAAACACGTGCATTTAATTAGTTGCTGCGAGTTGAGTTAAAGTGACTGAAAAAAAAGAAGTAGAAGAAGTTGAGCGCAAGGTCGCGGAAGAGCTCGCGAAGCGCTTTAATTACAACCCCAAAAAGTTAAACGAGTTGTGTGCCTTCGTGGCCGCGTTGCACGACTTTTCCCACCAGTTGCAGGAAAACAGGTATTACTCTGAAGCACTCGCTAAAAAAGTCTTCGAGCTCACGCTCGAGTTTGACGCCATTTCACTCGAGGTAGAGGGGCTGCGCATGCGCTCGCGGCAACTGGAAGACGAAATTGAAACCTCTTTGCTGGCGAAGCGAAAGCCGGCAGTCAACGCAATGAAAGGAACGCAAGTCAAGAAAGAAGTCGAAGAAGCCTGGGAAAACGCGATGAAAGCCCACGCCAAACTCGAAAGAATACTCTCCGAAATACGCTCCGAATACAAGAGAAAAACTTTTAACGCTTTTTTTGGCTGAAAAAAGGTTTTTAGTGGCTTTTTAGACGTTTTCTGCATTGTTTTAGGGCTTTTTTGCTTTTGCTGGGTTTTGTTGAAGCGAAAAGGTTTTTAATTTGTTGTTGTAATTGTTTTAACGCAATGATTTACACGGACGAGCTCTTGTGGGCTTTAATTGTTTTCGTGGGCGTTGCGTGGTTCGCCTTGCGTTACTTAGTAGTGTTTAAGGCGAACTGGATTACGATTGTGTTAGTCGCAGTAATTGGCTTGTTCGCGTTGCCTTACCTGCCTCAAGTGATGACGCGGGATTTGGCGGTTGGCGCGTTGATGGCTTTTGCTGTGGTTTACGCAGTCAAGACGATTTTCAAGACGCAGGACTGGGTTAAGAGCGCGGCGCTCGTGCTCGTGTTGTACGTTGGAGCGAGCTTGCTGCTCGGCTTTCAAGTCGCTTGAGTTTTCGTGGCTTGACGGCGTCAAGGAATTGGTTTGAATGACTTACGTTTGCTGGAAGTGCAAGAAGGAGTTCAAGGACGAAGACCTCGAAATAGAGGAAGGAGTAATGGGAGTTCGTTGCTCTTTTTGCGGAAGCAAAGTCCTCTTTAAGAAGACTCCTCCTGTTGCAAAAAAAGTTAAAGCAATCTAAGATTCAAAGGGTTTTTTGAATGGGTAAAAAGAGTCCCAGGCGCGGCTCTATCGCGTTCTGGCACAGGAAGAGGGCGGCGTCGCAGAACCCCCGAGTGAGGTGCTGGCCGGCGTTGGATAAGGGGCTTGCCGGCTTTGTTGGCTACAAGGCAGGAATGGCTCAAGCGCTCTTGGTGGACGACAGCGAGTCGCCTTTGAAGGGACAGGAAGTCACGCGCGCGATAACCGTCGTGGCAGTGCCTCCAGTGTTCGCTTACGGCGTAGTGCTTTACGGCAAGACAGCTGAAGGACTCAAGGTGTTAGGGCAAGCTGTTGCCTCCAACGCCCCAAAAGAAGCAAGGCGTGCTCTCACTCCAGCTAAAAAGCAATCTTCTCTCGAGAAAATAGAGCAATTGCTTCCAAAAGCCGTGGAAGCCAGGCTGTTGATGGTGACGCAGCCGTGGAAGGCTGGAATCAAGAAGACTCCAGAAGTAGTGGAAGTCGCTGTCGGCGGCAAGAACGCCGCGGAACAGTTCGCTAACGCGAAGGCCTTGCTCGGCAGGGAAGTGCGCGCAGCTGAAGTTTTAAAGGAAGGCGATTACTTTGACGCAGTCGCAGTAACCAAGGGAAAAGGCTGGCAAGGAGTAGTAAAGCGTTTCGGCGTCGCGTTGAATCCTCACAAGGCAACCGGGGCTTACCGCCACGGCGGGGCTTTGGGTGGAGAAACTCAAGCCAAAATTTTTTACACTATCCCGCGCCCGGGTCAAATGGGTTACCACCGGCGAACTGATTGGAACAAGAGAGTGTTGAAGGTTGGAAGCGACGGAAGCGAGGTTACCCCGAAAGCCGGCTTCAAGGGCTTCGGAGTAGTAAAAGGCGATTACTTGGTGGTAGAAGGAAGCGTGCCCGGCCCAGCCAAGAGAATGATTAAGTTGCGCAAGGCTCTGCGGGGAACTGCATCAAAGAAACCGGAAGTGCGCGCCCTATTAATCTGATTAACAAGATGGTTTTCATGAAGGTAAGCGTTGTAAAAGCTGACGGCTCTCTCAACGGAGAACTAGAGCTTCCAAAGCAGTTCGAAGAAGAGTACCGGCCGGACTTGATTCGAAGGGCTTTCCACGCGCAGCGTTCCGTTTACTATCAACCAAAAGGCAACTACGTTCTCGCCGGCTTCCAGACTACGGCAGACTATTATGGTAGAAGGCACACTTGGAGGCAGACGATAAATACTGGGCGCTCTCGGTTGCCGCGCGAAAAAATTCCCAAGGGAAGAAGCGGCAGAGTCCGCATCGTGCCACACGCCGTGGGAGGCCACAGGGCGCACCCGCCAAAGCCATGCAAGAAAATAATAGAGAAAATAAACTTGAAGGAAAAAAATTATGCTTTGCGTAGTGCCATAGCCGCGACTGCAAGCGAGGAAATAGTTAGAAAGAGAGGACACAAGTTTTCCTGCAAGCTGCCCCTCGTGGTAGACGATTCCTTCCAAGAAGTCAAGCGCGCAAAAGAAGTTAAAAGCATTCTTGAAAAGCTGGGCTTGGCAGAAGACTTGGCTCGTGCGAGAGAAGGACGCAGAATGCGTTCTGGGCGGGCGAGGCTCAGGCGCGGTGGCTACAAGACGCCTAAAAGCGTTCTTATAGTGATAGGCGAAGACAAAGGCGTTTGGCGTGCGGCGCGCAACATTCCTGGCGTGGACGTAGCGAGAGTGGAAGAGTTGGACGCCGAGTTGCTTGCTCCAGGCGGGGACGCTGGAAGGCTTGCTTTGTGGACTGCGAGCGCGTTGAACAAAATGCAGGAAAAAGAATTATTCTTTTAATGGGTGTTCAAGGAAATGACTTCAATTCTTTATCCCGTGACGACAGAAAAAGCGGTTGCAGGAATAGAACGAGAAAATCGCATGACATTTGTAGTGGAAGCAAGCGCCACCAAGAAAGACGTTAAAAGCGACGCCGAAAAGTTGTTTAAGGAGAAAGTAGCGAAAGTCACGATCTTAGTTACACCCGACGGTAGAAAGAAAGCAATGGTGCGCTTTGCTAGGGCGGGCGCTGCAGCCGACGTGGCAGCAAAACTGAAAATGGTTTGATTTCAAGTTGGTTTGAATGGGAACTCACATTATAGCGCAAAAGAGAGGGAAAGGCAGTCCAGCCTACCGCTCTCCAGGACACCGTTTTTACGGTGACGTCGCTTACTCGGCGCCTTACCCACAAGAGAAAGAAGGCGCGTTGCGCGGAGAAGTCATTGCTTTCGTGGACGACCCGGGCAGGACGCCGTTGTTGGCTGAGGTACTGCTTGAAAATGGAAAGAAGGAAACCGTGATTGCAGCGGAAGGATTGAAAATAGGAGACGAAGTGTTCTTCGGAAAGAACGCCAAGCTAGCAATAGGGTGCGTGATTCCACTCGCTTCCGCGCCAGAAGGAACTCCTGTGTTCAACATCGAACTCACTCCCGGCGACGGCGGAAAGCTCGCGCGAGCAGCCGGAGCAGTTGCTTACGTGGTTTCGCACGACGAAGAAACAGGAATGGTGGGCGTAAAGCTTGCCAGCAGGAAAGTAAAGCTTTTCTCGCCAGAATGCCGTGCCACAGTCGGCGTTGCGTGCGGCGGTGGGCGACTTGAAAAGCCCTTCAAGAAAGCCGGGAAGCGCTTCCACGCTTTGAAGGCGCGCAACCAATTGTATCCAGTTACTCGCGGAACAGCAATGAGTGCCTACGACCACCCACACGGCGGCAGGTCTTACGGCACGCCCAGCCAAGTTTCGCGCAATGCGCCGCCAGGAATGAAGACCGGCTTGATTGCGGCTCGGCGCACTGGACGAAAGCGCGGCAAGACGAGGCCCACAGAACAACAAGGCGCTAGCAGAACGCAGTAGGAGTGATAACTTAATGGCGAAAAAATTTGCTTTCAAGGGACTTGAATTAGAGCAGTTAAAGAAGCTCTCGCTTGAAGAGTTCACGAAAATCGCTCCCGCGCACGCGCGCAGGACTTTGAAGCGCATGAGTCCTCCACTCAAAAAGTTTTTGGAGAAAATGCGGCGCGCGAAAGCAAAGAACAAGCCAATGAAAACGCATTACAGGAACGCGCCAGTAATCCCTGAAATGATTGGAATGCATTTCAAAGTATACAATGGAAAAGAGTGGGTGGATGTCACGATAAAACCCGAAATGCTGGGGCACAAGCTAGGCGAGTTCAGCATTCCAATAAAGCTCGTCAAGCACCACGGCCCAGGCATTGGAGCTACTCGTGGCTCCAAGTCAGTGGAACTCAAGTGAGTTTAATGGGATTGTACAAGTACGCTTTCAAAGTTGAAGATGAAAAGAAAGTGGCGCGCGCGCAAGGCTACGACTACAACGCCTCTTACAAGGACTTAACGCAAGTGTGCAGAGCCATTCGTGGCAAAAACGTGGACGACGCCCGCAAGATTCTCTCTGAAGCGATTGCGTTAAAGAAAGCAATTCCTTACCACAAGTTCAACAAAGGACTGGGGCACAGGAGCGAGTTGGGTGGAAAAAAGGGAAGGTATCCAAGAAAAGAAGCAAGAATAGTCCTCCAACTCTTGAACAACGCCGTAGCCAACGCCGAACACAAGGGACTCGACAACGAAAAGTTGTTCGTGAAAAGCGCTATTGCCTACAAGCAAAACACTTTCCCGCGCTACAGGAGGTTTTGGGTAGGCGGAGCGACGCTGGGATACGGGAAGCAAGCCATTAGAAGCGATTACGTTACCGCGCGCGTCGAAATAACTTTGGCGGAGGGAACGCGCGAGAAAAAACAAAAAAAGCCCAAGAAAAAGTGAGTCGTGATACTGGATGGCAAGCGAAAAAAAATTCATTAAGAAGGCGTTAAACGACTTCGCGGTAACCGAGTTCTTGAAGTGCGAACTCGAAAAAGCAGGGGTTTCAAGCATCAGCACGACAAAAACGCCGCTCGCCACGCGCATCGCGATTCACGTTAGAAAGCCAGGCATAGTGGTTGGCAAGAAGGGAGTCACGATTCGCGAGCTCGCGGAAACACTGGAAAAAAAATACGGCGTTGAAAACCCGCAAATAGAAGTAATAGAAGTAATGAACCCCACGCTTGACGCGCAGTTGATGGCTGAAAAAATAGGCAAGCAAATAGAGTTGCGTGGCAACATAAAGCAAGTAATGAGGTTCGCCTTGAAAGACATGATGGATGCGGGCGCCATAGGCGCGGAAATACGCGTTGCAGGGAAAGTAGTAGGAAAAGGCGGAAAAGCGAAGGCGCTCGCAGTCAGAGCAGGTTACCTCCGCAAGGCAGGAAAGGAAACCGAGAAAGTTCAAGTCGGGCGTTACACTGCTTACTTGAAAGCCGGCGCCATAGGCGTAACCGTTCGCTTGGTGCCACCAGGAACAGTGTTCAGCGACCAGATTTCAGCTTCAAGCATAAAAGAAGAAGAACTCGCGGCGCCGCAACCCAAACCAGTAGAGCAAGCACTGCAGCCGAAGAACGAAGAAGCAGTGATCGAACAAAAAATAGAAGAAGCAAAAAAAGAAAAAACTAAGACTGCCCGCCGAAAACGCGCGCCAGCAAAGAAGCAAGAAAAACCAGAGGAAGCAAAAGAAAGCGAAAAAGAGAAAAAAGAAGAAAAAAGCGAGGCAGCGAAGAGCTAAAAATGAGTGGTTCTCATGGCGATCATTAGAAAAAACGAGTTAAATGAAATGAGTGTTGAAGCACTCCAACAAAAACTCGTTGAAATAACTGGGGAAATAGCGCGAGAAAAAGGCTTGATTGAAGGCACTGGCAAGCCATCCAACCCAGGAAAATACAAGGAAATGCGCCGCCTTCGCGCCAGAATAAAAACAGAGTTGGCGAAGCGCGGCATTAAAGCATAGAAGCATTTTTTAATAAAGCCAAACAAAAAGTAAGGTAAAGAGGAACCAATAGAAATGGGCGAAATTTGTTCGAAGTGCGGACTCCCCAAAGAAATCTGCGCTTGCCAGTCCATTGGAAAAGAAACAACTAACTACATAAGGATTTACGCCACGAAAAAGCGCTTCAACAAACTCGTCACAATCGTGGAAGGACTCGAAGGCGAAGAACTTTCGAGGACCGCAAAAGAGTTGAAGCACAAGCTCGCTTGCGGCGGTTCCTCTAAAGACAACGTCATAGTGCTTCAAGGAGACCACCGCGCGAAGACGAAAGAACTCCTCGTGCAAATGGGTTACCCCCCTGAAAGCATTAAGACATCCTGAGCTTCAACGGCTCGCGTCGCGTTCATGACCGTTCGAGACGAAAAAAGTCCTCGGCCTCGTCGAAAGCAGGCGCCGCGCTTCCTCTTGGAAGAAATAATTGGAAAAGAGGTTCGCGTGGCTCGCTCAAGCTGCAAAGACTTGGCGGGCACTCAAGGCAGAATCTTGGACGAGACTAAAAACACTCTTCTCCTTCAAACGGAGAAGGGAAGGAAGAGAATACCGAAGTCCTGCTGCGACTTCTTCTTCGTAGAAGAAGGCGTGGAAGTGCCAGGCAAGACTTTTGCCGTGCGCCCCGAAGACAGGACAAAAAAACTCTTCCGCAAGTAAGCGCTTGAAGCGCTCGAAAAAACAACGAGAAAAGGCAGGGAACAGAATGGCAGAAAACAGTTGCAGTGACGTGCGTTGCCCCGAACACGGAAGGTTGAAAGTACGGGGCGCAATCAAGGAAGCAAAAGTAGTCAGCGCTAAAGAACGCAAGAGCGCGGTAGTGCAAATAGACTACCAAAGGAAAGTGCCGAAGTACGAGCGCTTTGAAAAAAGAAGGAGCCGCATTCACGTTCACGTGCCAGAATGCATGAACGTCAAAGAAGGAGACCGCGTCTTGATTGGAGAGTGCAGGAAGCTCTCCAAGACTAAAGCGCACGTTGTAATCAAGAAGCTTTGAGGAGATTCGCAATGCGTGGACTTACTGCTCGGGTTACGAAGCCGCTTGGAATTGGGTCGCGCTTGGTTTGCGACGACAACAGCGGCGCAAAAATAGTTCAAATCTTTGGAGTGGCGGGCGCCAAAGCGCGCTTGCGCAGAGTGCCTTCCGCTGGAATTGGAGATGTCGTAATAGTTTCAGTCAAGAAAGGCAAGCCTGAAATGATAAAAAAGAAAGAGCGCGCCTTGATCGTCAGACAAAAAAAGGAATTCAAGCGCGGCAAAGAGAGAGTAAAGTTCGAGGACAACGCTTGCGTGCTCATAGACGACCAAGGACTGCCGAAAGGCACTGAAATAAAGGGCTGCGTCGCCAGGGAAATCGCAGAGCGCTTCCCAAAAGTAGTAGCGATAGCAGCAGCAGTGGTTTAAGCGGTGTTGTAAATGAATGCAGTCAAGAGAAAGAAAAAAGCTTTTCACGCCAGCAAGCAGCCACGAAAAGCGCGAAAACGCTTTTACTCGATGCCGCTTCACAAGAAGGCCAGCTTGGTTAGAGCACACTTAAGCAAGGAACTGCGCAAGAAGCTAGGGTGCCGCAGCGCGCGCCTCCGCAAAGGCGACAAAGTACGCGTAATGCGGGGGTCATTCAAGAAAAAAGAAGGGAAAGTAGTGGAAGTAGACTTGAAGAAAGCCAAAGTGTTCATTGAAGGCATAGTTTCGAAAAAACAAGGTGGAAAAGAAAAACTCATTCCACTCCAGCCCTCCAACTTAATGATAATAGAAACCGAACGCAAGCCGAAAGCGGCAAAAGAAAAGAAGTGATGGTGGCATGGCAGGACATGGAAGGAAAAGGCACTTAAAGCGCCTTGCAGCACCGCGCGTAATGCCCGTGCAACGCAAGACATTCGTTTGGCTGAAAAAAACAGGGGCAGGAGCACACAAGAAAGACGAAAGCATTCCCGCGCTCGTTGCACTCCGCGACATCCTCCAAATAGCGGGAAGCGCGAGGGAAGCCCGCAAGATACTGCGCGCGAAAGAGTTTTTCGTTGACGGCAAAGCTGTTTGCGACGAGGCGTTCCCAATCGGATTGATGGACGTCGTCTCAATCCCGAAAACCAATTCTTATTACCGCGTGCTAGCACGCAAAGGAAAACTCGCCTTCACCCCCATTGCAGCGGAAGAAGCAAAACAAAAGCTTTGCCGTGTAATGAACAAGACGCCAGTAAAAAACGGAAGAATTCAACTCAACTTGCACGACGGACGCAATTGCTTGATAGAAAAAGAAGAAGACCAGTTCAGCGTGGGCGACACCCTAAAAATCGCTTTGCCGACACAAAAAATAGAAGGCTTCATCAAACTGGAAAAAGGCGCGCAGTGCTACATCTTCAAAGGCAAGCACGCTGGCAGCACCGCCGTACTCGAAAAAATAATAGAGTACCCGTACGGAACGCCGAGCGATGCAGTACTCAAAAACGAAAAAGGAGAAGAACTAATCACCCTCAAAGACTACTTGTTCGTAGTAGACAAGAACTTTAAGATTTGATTGGTGTTTTGAATGAATCCAATGCAGCAAGTCAAGCTCGAGAAAGTCACTTTAAACATTGGTATCGGCTCCGCAGGCGAAAAACTAGAAAACGCTAAAACACTGCTGGAAAGAATCAGTGGCGCCAAAGCGGTTTACACGCAAGCAAAGCGACGCAATCCTACCTTCAAAATAAAGAAAGGCGAAAACATTGGCGCGAAAGTCACGCTGCGGGGAAGCCGTGCCGTCGAAGTGCTAAAGAAAATGCTGGAAACAATAGACTATTCATTGAAAGAAGAAAGCTTTGACCGTTACGGAAACGTTTCCTTCGGCATAAAAGAATACATTGACATTTCAGGAATGAAGTACGACCCAAAAATAGGAATGATGGGGTTCGACGTCTGCGTTTCCCTCGCAAAACCTGGAAAGCGCGTGACATGCCGCCGCATCGCCAAGAAAAGGATTTCAGGGCGCCAAAAAGTTAGTGCCGCAGAAGCTCAAGCGTTCATGAAAGAAAAATTCGGCGTAAAAATAGTTTCGGCAAAGGAAGTCGCAGAATAAGTGGGTGGTTGTTTGCTCAAGACAGAAACCAAGTTCAAGAAACGCGGGAACCGCAAGTGCAGGTTCTGCGGCACCGCGCGCGGAATCATACGCAAGTACGGACTCTACGTGTGCAGACGCTGCTTCCGCGAAAAAGCAGAGCAAATAGGCTTCAAAAAATATTACTGAAAAAAAGGTGAACCGGTGTGGACACGCTCGCAAACGCTTTAAACTCAATAAAAGTCGCCGAACACGCGGGACGCGCTGAAGCGAGGATAAGCCCTGCTTCAAAGCTCGTGCGCGAAACGCTTGAAATACTTAAGACAGAAGGGTATTTGGCAGATTACTCTACGACAACGCAACCCGGCAGCGAAGCACGCGTAAAACTCGCTGGCAAGATAAACGATTGCGGAGCCATAAAGCCCCGCTTTTACGTGCGAAATAACGAGTGGGAAAAACACGAGCAACGCTACCTCCCCAGCAAGGACGTGGGCTTGCTCATAGTGACTACCTCGAAGGGAGTCATGACGCACAAGAAAGCGAAAGAGCTTGGCACAGGAGGAAAGCTCTTGGCGTTCGTGTACTAAAAAATTTGAGTTGATCGCGATGAAAATTCCAAGCGGCGTAAGCGTCCAAGTTGAAGCCGGAAAAGTCACAGTCAAAGGACCAAAGGCAGAGCTCTCCAAAAAATTCAACCCAAAAATCGTTAGCGTTGCAGTCGAAGGCGACGAAGTAAAAGTCAGCCCAGTCGTAAAGAAAACACGTAAGGTAACTGCAGCAGTTAACGCAGTGGAAGCTCACGTGCGCAACATGATTAAAGGATGCACCGAAGAATACTCTAAAAAACTTCAAGTGGTTTACGCGCACTTCCCCATAACCATTGAAGTCAAGGGAAGCCAAGTCAACATAAAAAACTTTTTAGGCGAGAAAGTGCCCCGCACCGCAAAAATAGTTGGCGACACGAAAGTAAGCGTGGCAGGCCAAGAAATTACGGTAAGCGGACACGACAAGGAAGCAGTCGGGCAAACCGCGTCAAACCTCGTGCGCGCCACGCGAATCGCGAAAAAAGACGTGCGCATATTCCAGGACGGCATATATTATTCTTAGAGAGTTGAGAAAATGGCGGCAAAACACCCGAAGTTTCAAAGACAAAACGTCAATATGTTCAAGCGCTTGAAGCGCGCTTGGCGCAAGCCGCGCGGCATAGACAACAAGATGGCGCGCAAAATAAAGGCTTACGGCGCGCACCCGGACGTCGGCTACAGGCAGCCGGCGAAAGCTAGGCACGTTCACCCATGCGGGTTGCGCGAAGTCTTGGTCGCCAACGCAGAAGAACTCGCGAAAGTAAACCCAAAAACTCAGTGCGCGCGCATTCGCGCCACCGTCGGCGCCAGGAAAAGAGAACAAATAACCAAGAAAGCCAGAGAACTCGGAGTAAAAGTATTGAACGCTTAAAAAATAAGGGGATTGTTGAAATGAGTCTTTACACCGTGAAAAGAGTTGCCGCAAGCATTTTGAAGTGTGGCGAATCACGCGTGAGAATCGTTGACGCTAAAAAAGCAGGGGAAGCCCTCACGCGCGACGACGTCCGCCAACTCATAAGGGAAGGCGCAGTAATAGAGCTCCCAAAAAAAGGAGTTGGTAGAGGCAAGGCGCGCTTCAAGCAAGCCCGCCGCGAGGCAGGACGAAGACGCGGACGCGGAAGCCGCAAGGGAACGCCTAACGCCGCAAAAAACGCGAAAGAAAGGTGGATGCGTCAAGTGCGCTCGCAGAGGAAGCTGTTGAGAAAACTCAAGAACGAAATAGAAGCAAGCACTTACAAGAAAGTTTACGCCATGATTAAAGGAAACGCGTTCAAGAACAAGAAGCGCCTCCTGGCGTACTTGAAGGAAAACAACGCGATCAAGACAAGGTGAGTTCACGATGACGAAAGCAAAAGGGCCGTTGTACGCCGTGCACTTCCGCAGGCGGCGCGAGGGAAAAACGGATTACGGCAAGAGGCTAGCCCTCCTCAAAAGCGAGAAAACCCGGCTCGTAGTGCGCAAGACAAACAAGCGCATCATAGTGCAGTTCGTGAACTTCAACGAGAAAGGCGACCACACAATAACAAGCGCTACCTCCACGCACTTGAGCGAGTACGGCTTTCCAGGCAAGTGCAATACTCCCTCAGCTTACTTGACTGGAATGCTTGCAGCAAGGAAAGCGCAAAAGAAAGGAGTAAAAGAATTCATTCTAGACATCGGGCTTCATTCCCCCACCAAGGGAAGCGTGGTGTTCGCGGCCTTGAAGGGCGCAGTGGACGCCGGATTGACAGCGCCCTACGATGAATCCATTCTGCCACCACAAGACAGAATAGAGGGAAAGCACTTGAAGGGCGGCGAGCAAAATGCTTTCGCTGAAGCAAAGACAAAAATAATGTCGTTGTAATGCTTTGAAGAGGAATAGATGCAAATGGCAAACGAAGAAAAAAAGGAGAGACACTCTGAGCCAACAAAAGAGTGGATTCCAAGAACAGAGTTAGGGCGCAAAGTAGCGTCAGGAGAAATCACTTCCCTGGAACAAATAAGACGCGAAGGAAAAAAAATTCTTGAACCAGAAATTATTGACGTCCTCGTTCCAGACTTAAAGGAAGAAGTCCTTAGCGTCATCAGCACTCAAAGAATGACTGCTTGCGGCCGCAAAATGGTGATGCGCGCAGTCGTAATACTCGGCAACTATAAAGGCGTCATAGCAGTAGGAGTAGGGAAAGCGCCTGAAACCAGGGACGCCATCGCCGAAGCAATTCGCGACGCGAAAAAACACGTTTTCCTAGTGCGCCTTGGTTGCGGTTCATGGGAGTGCGGGTGCGGAACGCCTCACTCTATCCCCCAAGAAGTGCGCGGCAAGAACAGTTCAACTAGCATAATCATCAAGCCAGCTCCACGCGGAGTTGGATTGGCTGCAGGCACTACAGCAAAAAAAGTATTGCAGATGGCGGGCGTCAAAGACGCTTGGACTTTCACTAAGGGCCGCACGCGTAACACGCTTAACATGGTTCTCGCGACGATAAAGGCATTAGATAAATTGAACCAGTTGAAGCACGGAAAGCTTGGACTCGAAGAACTCGAAAAAGAAGCGAAGAAAGAAGAAAACGAAGGGTGAAACACGATGACAAAAATACTGGTGTTAAGAGTTCGTGGCTCCATGGAAACACGTTACTCCGTCGAGCACGCATTGCGCCAGTTGAAGCTCACGCGAAAAAACCACTGCGTTCTCGTGGAAGAAACTCCTTCCATGCAAGGAACAATAAAGAAAGCAAAAGACTTTATTACGTGGGGTCCCGCGAGCAAGGAAGTCATAGCCGAGCTCCTCAAAAAAAGGGGGCGCGTAAAAGGAGGAAAGCCTTTGACTGACGATTACGTAGCAAAAAACTCTAAGTACAAGAGCATACCTGAATTTGCTGAAGCGCTTGCTTCCAACGAAAAAATGTCGGCGGTCAAGGGACTGAAAGAGTTTTTCGCGCTCAACCCGCCAAAGGGAGGCTTTGCGTCAATCAAAAAACCATTGCCTGAAGGCGCTCTCGGGAAACGCGACGCGAAATCAATGGCGGAACTAGTACTCAAAATGCTTTAAAACCGTTGAAACACTTAACCAGAGTTGATGTTTTATGGTGAGGAGACACGAAAGAAAATGCAAGAAATACCGTGGCAACCGCTCTCACGGCGCAGGCAACATCAAGAACAGGCGCGGCAAGGGAAGCAAGGGAGGAGTTGGACGCGCGGGATACCACAAGCACAAGTGGTTTCACACCATAAAATACGAGCTAAATAAAATAAGCGAGAGACACAAGGGATTCACTAACCCAACGAAAAAGAAAGTGCGCGAAATTACTTTAGGAGAAATAGCCAAGCAGATAATGGCGGGAAAGTTTCAGAAGATGCCTGACGGAACCTTCGTTGTAGACTTGTCAAAGGAAAACGCTAAAATACTCGGCAACGGCGAATTCAGCTTCAAGGCTCAAGTTCGCGCGAAAGCATTCACTGCACCAGCAAAAGAGAAAATCGCTGCCGCAGGCGGAAGCGCTTCGACGGAGTGAGAAAGGCGAGAAAGAAAATGAGTTCAAACCTCCTCCAATCAATTACTAACCTGCTTCCAGAAGTTCGCAGGCCGGAAAGAACTCCATCACTCAAAGAAAAACTGGCTTGGACTGGCGCAGCGCTCCTCATCTTCTTCGTGTTAGGACAAATCTACCCAATAGGAGTAGACCCCGCAGGAATAACTCGCTTCGAGCGCCTTGAAATCCTTCTCGGAAGCCGTACCGGCACAATTATCACGGCGGGAATTGGGCCAATAGTGCTCGCCTCGATATTCTTGCAACTAGCAGCAGGCGCCAAGTTGTTCAAGTTCGACTTGCACACGCCGGAAGGCAAGAAAGCCTTTCAAGGACTCCAAAAACTCTTGGCGATAGCACTCAGCTTCTTCGAAGCAGGAATTTACGTGGTAAGCAACTACATACCAGCCGCCGGCGCTCTGCACGGATCTACTGTTGCTCCCTTGCTTGGAAGCGTCTTGTTCACTCAAATTGTTTTAATAATACAACTCGCTCTCGGCTCTATTCTCTTGCTTTACTTGGACGAGCTCGTGCAAAAATACGGCATCGGCTCAGGCATTTCCTTGTTCATCGCCGCAGGAGTAACGCAAGCCATATTCGTTGGCTCTCTCTCAATCGCTACCGTGGGCGAAATGCCTGCGGGACTCGTTCCCCAAGCAATTTACTTCCTGTTGGGAGGCGACGTAGCTACCGCAATATGGTCTCTCGTGCCAATATTATTTACGATAATAGTATTCCTCGTAGTAGTCTACGTGGAGGGAATGAAGATAGAACTGCCACTAGCTTACGGGCAAGCGCGCGGCCTGGGAGCGCGCTACCCAATAAAGTTCTTGTACGTTTCAAACATTCCCGTCATTCTCGCCGCGGCAGTCCTGCTCAACATTCAGTTACTTGGAATGTTTGTAGCAAACGCTGGCTTTCCACTGCTTGGACACTACGCGAACAACCAACCAATAGACGGAATCGCGTACTTTACGACTGCCCTGCCTTCGCCTTTGCTGACGCCAGGCGGTTATCCAGCTTACTTGCAGCTTTACTTCACAAACTTAAAGGAAATACTGCACATAATAGTATATGGAGTAGCCCTCGTAATTTTCTGCGTGATATTCGGCTGGTTCTGGATTGAAACCACTGGAATGAGCGCGAAAGACGTTGCAGCCCAACTAAGCCGCACTGGCCTCCAAGTCCCAGGCTTCAGGCAAGACCCCCGCGTAATGGAAAAAATTCTTGAAAGGTACATTCCAGTCATCACTATTCTTGGCAGCATTTTCGTTGGCGTGCTCGCGTGGTTCGCAGACATTACGGGCGCTCTCGGCACGGGCACCGGCATCCTATTAACTGTAGGAATTATTTACAGGTTCTACGAAGACCTCGCACAACAACAATTGTTTGAAATGTATCCCGCCCTAAGAAAAATAGTTGGATGAAAATGCAGGATTGGATTGCCGTCTCACTTGCTTCAGTCGCTTACGCCGTATTCGCAGCATGGGCTAACCGGAAATTCGGCGAACGCAAGCGCTTGAAGGCAATGCAAGAGCAAATGAAGAAGTTCCAAAAAGAATACGCTCAAGCAGTAAAAGCAAACGACCAAGCCAAGCTCAAGGAACTAGAGTCGCGAGACAAAGAACTAATGAAAATGACGAAGGACATGATGCTGTTGCCGTTCAAGTCCATGCTAGTGGTTCTGCCTGCCTTTCTTGCAACGATTTGGCTTATTACGCCATTGTTTCCAAACTTTGCGGTAACCCTCCCAATAGGCTTGCACTTCCAAGAAATACTTTCACTCAAAATACTTTCTCCAAGCGTTTACGGGGTGCGAGGCTACTTTATATTGTCCGCCGCCCTTGCCAGCATCGTCGTTGAAGCGGTCTGGAACGCGGCAGAAAAAGCAACAGAGAAAAAGAGCGCGCCGCAATCCATTCAGCCAACAACCCAACAAAACCAATAATAAAGTGCTGCGACAAAATACTTTCTCGCTTTAAAAGATTACTGAATTACAGAGGTGCAGGAAATGGTTACTCCAAGAATGCGGAGCACGAGCGTCCGCGTAAGACAACGCAGGAGCGTTACTGGAAAAAAAGCATTGAAAGTCAAGGCAAGAAAGCCAGCGCACGCCAAGTGCGCCCTCTGCGGCGCCAAACTCAACGCAGTTCCGCGCAAGAGAAAAGGAGAACTCAGCAAGCTCGCGAAAACAGAAAAACGCCCGGAACGCAAGTTCGGAGGAATACTGTGCGCTAACTGCACGCAAACACTCTTAAAAGAAAGAGCGCGCCTCCAAGCAGGAGTCTTAAACAAGGAAGACGTTTCACTCACGCACTTCAAGTACATAAACTTGATGAAGAAATAAAAATGATAATCGCAATATCTGGTTTGAGTGGCTGCGGCAACACGACAGTAACTGCCGCTCTCGCACGCCACGGCTTCAAGAAAATAAATTATACCTTCAGGGACCTCGCAGCAGAAAAAGGATTAAATTTAAAAAAATTGCAAGAACTCGCCAAAAAAAACAGCGCCATAGACTTGGAGTTAGACAGAAAGCAAGTCGCGCTATTGGCGAAAGAAAAAAACGCGGTGATTGGCTCGCGCCTCGCCATCTGGCTTGACTCACCAAAAGTAACGCGCAAGCTGGGAGTAAAACCGCCAAAAATCGATTTAAAAGTTTGGCTGGACGCCTCCCTTGAAACCAGGGCGGCGCGCACCAAGAAAGCCAAGCCAAACGAATCAAAGGCTTTCACGGCAAAGCGAGACCGCGAAAACGCAGCGCGCTACAAGAAAACCTATGGAATAAGCGTGCAAGAACACGACTTCGTTGACTTGAAGATAAACACGGAAAAATTTGATGCTGAAAGCGTTGCCGCCATAATCGCTTTCGCGGCAAGGCACTGCAAGAAGTAAAAAAAGGTGGTCTTAATGCCAGCAATAGAACCAGGAAAAAAATGCTTGAAAACACGCGGACGCAAGGCAGGACAAGAAGTGACTGTCGTCAAAGTAATAGACGCCAACTTCGTAGAAGTAAAGGACGCTAAAGGAAAAACGAAGCGCTGCAACATCCAGCACTTAGAGCCCCTCTAGAAAAACTTTTATTATAGGACGCCGCGCTTTCCAAGAAAGATTAACCATGCCGCAACTAATTTTGCAGGAAGAGGAAGCATCTCTCGGCAAGCGCGTGCAAGAACGCTCCCTGCAAGAAAGACTGCGTTACGGCCTCATCGTAATAGACAAGCCACCAGGTCCAACTTCCCACGAAGTTTCTTCATTCGTCCGCAAAATACTGGGACTAAAAAAAGCAGGGCACACTGGAACGCTTGACGCGAACGTGAGCGGCGTTCTGCCCACCCTCCTAGGCGAGGCGTGCAAGGCAAGCAAATTCGTTTCAGGACGCACGAAAACATACGTCTGCGTCATGCGCTTAGGCGCAGAGCGCAGCAAAAAAGAGCTTGAAGCAGCCTTCGAAAACTTCAGAGGAAAAATCTGGCAGAAGCCGCCACTCGCCAGCGCGGTAGCAAAAAAACTGCGCGTGCGGCAAGTCTACTCCCTTGAAGTACTAGAAGTTGAAGGCCGCGACGTCTTGTTTCAAGCGCGAGTAGACGCCGGCACTTACATTAGAAACATTTGCTTTGACGCCGGCGAAGTGCTAGGATGCGGCGCGGAAATGGCTGAACTCAGGCGCGTGGAAGCAGCTGGCTTTACTGAAGACGACGCAATAACATTACAGGAACTAAGCGACTTGTGGTGGCTCTACCAAGAAAAAGGAATAGACGAGCTCAGCCCCAAAGTTATTCCAGTAGAAAACGCGCTTCAATTAAAGAAAGTCGTGGCAAGCGACGGCGCCCTTCACGCTATAAGCACCGGCGCTGACCTCGCAGTCCCAGGCGTGATCTCGTTAGACGACTCAATAAAACGCGGGGACATCGTGGAAATACTAAGCGGAAAAGGCGAATTAGTCTGCGTCGCGCGCGCCTTGATGAGCGCAGACGAAATCGCAAAAACAAGGAAAGGCATCGCGTTCGACGTGGAGCGAGTAATTCATGCATTCTAGAAGCCTTTAAATAAGTTTTTCTCCGAATAATAACGTCAAGAAAAAAACTCTTGAGCGGGCCTCTCCTGGCCTTCGGCGGAACGGATATTAAGGGCTTTAAAGCTAAATATTTTTGTTGCGCCGGGATGGCGGAGTGGTTAACGCGCACGCCTGGAACCTCTTGTTTTGGTGCCCGCAATTCGGGAGACCGTTGAGAGTTCTGAAAGCGTGTGGCCGAAAGGCCTCCTGAGTTCGAAAGCAATAGCTCCCTGCTTAGTGCGGGAAGCGCAGCACAATAAAAGCCGAGTGTCTCAGTCCCGGCGCTCACGCTTTTAATCAAAAGGTGCATTGAATGGCTGACAAAAACCAACCAGAAAAAAAAGCCGAGAAAAAAATTGAGAGGAAACCCTTCAAGCCAGCGCATCCAGCAAGCAAGATGACTGGAAAAGAGTCAAAAAACTTTAGAGGCATAGTCCGCCTCGTTGGAAAAGACATTGAAGGCCACACAAAAGTGCGAAATGCTTTAATGCAAATAAAAGGCATTGGCAATAACCTCGCGGCAAGCCTCACCAAAGCCATTCAAGAAAAACTCTCAATAGACCCATTGATGCCTATAGGAGAACTTTCTGAAGAGCAAGTAGAGTCAGTTGAAGAGCTCGTGAAAAAGCCAGAGCAAATAGTTTATGGTGCCTTCCTATTAAATCGCAAGGGAGACGTTGAAACCATGCAAGACCGACACTTGCTGGGAAACGATCTCGCGTTTCAAACGCGCATGGATATTCAACGCGAGAAAGAAATTCGTTCTTACCGCGGATGGCGCCACAGCATAGGACAAAAAGTGCGCGGCCAGCACACGAGAAGCACTGGGCGCACGGGCATGACTGTAGGCGTAGTGCGCAAGTCAGTACAGCAAGCAACAGCGGCCGCTTCAAAGGAAGAAAAGAAGTGATGATGAATGGGAGCACCGAAAAGGAAACGCAAGCTCTACGAGTCCCCAAAGCGCTTGTGGGATAAGGCAAGAATAGAAGAAGAAAGCAAGCTAGTAGAAGAATACGGACTCAAGAACATGCGCGAACTCTGGAGAATGAAGACCATGCTCCGCAAGATAAGGCGCGAGGCAAGGCGGCTGCTATCCAAGAAAGGCACTCACATAGAAGAACGTACTACCAACCTGCTTAAGAGAGTACAAAGATTCCTCGTCAACAAGCCAGAAATAACACTTGACGACATCCTCTCCCTCGACACGAGAGACATACTCAACCGCAGGCTCCAAACAGTCGCCCACAAAAAACACTTCGGGCGCACTTCCAAGCAAGCACGCCAATTCATCGTTCACGGCCACATCCTCGTAAACGGCCAAAAAGTCACTGCCCCCTCTTACCTCGTCAAGTTCAACGAAGAAGACAAGATTGAGTGGAACGGAAACCCAATCAACTTTGAATCCCAGCCGCCACTGCCAGAACAAAAACAAGCAAGAAAAACAGAAGAAAAAGCAAGCACGGCGCCAGCACAACCAGCTGAAGCGCAGGCGAGCTCTTGAGGTGAAAACAAATGGCGGAAGAAAAAACGCAGCAAGCCGCTCCAGAAAAGCCAGCACAACAAGAGATGCGCGCCCCACCCAAGCGCTTTGAACGCACGGTCGCCCCAAAAGAAGGAAAATGGGGGATAGCAAACATTTACTCAAGCAAGAATGACACCATAATAACAATTACTGACTTGAGTGGAGCAGAAACCATTTCCAAGGCAAGCGGTGGAATGATAGTCAAAGCAGACCGCGAGGAAGGCAAGCCCTACGCTGCAATGCAGGCAGCGTTCAAGGCAGCGGACAAAGCCAAGGAAAGAGGAATCAATGCAGTCCACGTGCGCGTCCGCGCTCCAGGCGGCCACGGCACTAAAACGCCTGGCAGTGGAGCGCAAGCAGCAATCCGCGCGCTAGCACGCAGTGGACTACGCATAGGCAAAATAGAAGACGTCACCCCAATTCCCACCGACACCACGAAAAGACCTGGCGGAAAGAGAGGACGCAGGGTGTAAAAAATGAAGCTTCAAATAATCAAGAGCACGCCCCAAAAACTAACCATCAAAATAAGCGATGCCTCGCCAGCGTTCGTCAACGCCTTACGCAGAACAATAATAACCGACTTGCCTTCTTTCGCTATAGACGAAGTAGACTTCTTCGAAAACAATAGCCCAATGTACAACGAGTACATCGCAAACAGACTAGCCCTAATTCCGTTGTACTACGATGAAGACGCTGCCGACGACGCAAAAATAGCTTTCGCTCTAGACAAGGAAGGCCCTTGCACGGTGTACTCTAAAGACTTGAAGTCTGCCGACGAAAAAATAAGAGTGTTCTGCCAAAACATTCCAATCATAAAACTCGGAGAAAAACAGAGGCTGCGCCTCGAAGCCATTGCAGTGAAGGGAACAATGCGCCAGCACGCCAAATTCCAGTGCGCGCTCGCTTCCTACAATGCCTTCCCCGAAATAACCGTCAAAAAAGGAGGCGCTTTGAAGGCAGGCGTGGATGCTTGCCCCAGAAAAGTATTCAACGAAAAAGGAGAGCCAACAAACTTGGAAGCATGCGACTTGTGCAACGCTTGCACTGACGCCGCGCCCGAAAACTTTCAAGTAAAACCAAGCGCCACAGAATTCATTTTCTTCGTGGAAACCTACAACAACATTTCACCAAAAGAGCACTTAAACAAAGCACTCGAAATAATGAGTTCGCGCGCGAAAGCGCTTGCGAAGGAGCTTTAAATGAGGGTTCGCGCAATACCGAACGCGAGAACGTTTGGCGTAAGCGAGCGAGGAAGCGTCCTCGTTGTAAGACTTCAGTCGAAGCCACAAGACAATCAAGCGAACGAGGAACTCGAAGAAAAACTTAGTGAACTCGCTGGCGCGAAAGCCCACATCGTGAAAGGCTGGAAAAACAGGGAAAAAGAAGTCGCGTTTGAAGGAATCAATGAAGAAGAAGCGAAAAAAAAGATAATGGAGAAAAACAATAAGTAATGAGTAAGAAGCGGGGGTGGCAGAGCCTGGTCAAAAAAAGTTTTTTTCATGCCGCATGAAAAACGGACCTCAACGCGGCCTCAAAAACCGCGACACGAACCGTTGGACGGCAAAAAAAGTTTTTGACCAAATGCGCAGGCTTGAGGTGTCTGTACCGTAGAGGTTGCGAGGGTTCAAAACCAACTTCCTTTCTTTCAAAGAAAGAAAAAAAGAGGTTGGGGGAATTCCCTTCCCCCGCACTATTCTTAGTACATCAAAGGAAGTGAAAGTAACGTGGTTAGGAGAGGACCTGAAAACATTCAATTGAAGAACCTCGTAGTGTTCTTGGAGCGCGCGGCGGCGAAGAACAAAGCGCCAATTTGGAGGAAGAGTGCTTTCCTGCTGGCGAAGCCCACGCGAAAGCGCGTGGAAGTCAACTTGTTTGACTTGGAAAAGAACTCGCGGGAAGGCGACGTCGTCCTCATTCCAGGAAAGCTGTTGTCGGAAGGAGAAATAAAGCACAAAATCACTGTAGCGGCTTGGAGGGTTTCCAAGGCAGCCGCGGCCAAACTCGAAAAAGCTGGCTGCAAACTCGAGTCCATCAATAAACTCGTGGAAAAAAACGCTAAAGGAAAAGGAGTAAAATTATTGGTTTAAAGGAAGTGAAGAGAAAATGATTTTCGACGCAGAAAACGCGATAATGGGCCGCCTTGCCGCCCTCGTCGCAAAAAACTTGGTCAAAGGCGAGAAAGTAGTAGTCGTGAACGTCGAGAAAGCCGTGATTTCAGGCGAGCCAAAAAAAGTAGTTGAAGTCTACCGCAAGCGAAGGGAAATGACTAACAAAGCCAACCCAGAGCATGCTTCAAAGTGGCCGCGACGCCCCGACTACTTGTTCAAGCGCGTGGTGCAGGCAATGCTTCCAAAGACGGCGCGAGGTGAAAAGGCATTGAAGAATTTTCGCGCGTTTATGGGAGTCCCCCCAGAATTCAAGGAAGCAGTAAAGACAAAGAAGGACGCCAGCAAGCTCTCATGCAAGAGCATCACGCTTGAAGAATTGTGCTTCAAGCTCGGTTGGAAATACTGAAAAAAGAAGTGAGTTACATGGCAGCCTCAAAAAAGAAAAGGGAAAGCAACATAATAGCTCGCGGAAAGCGCAAGGAAGCCATCGCGAGAGCAGTGTTAAGGCCTGGCAAGGGAAAAATTCGAGTCAACGGATTAGCTCTTGAAGCAATAGAGTCTCCTTACGCGCGCGAAATAATCAGTGAACCAACTCAATTCGTTGACGCGAGTGCTTACGACATTGATGTCAACGTGAGCGGCGGCGGCGCTATGGGGCAAGCGCAAGCCGCGCGAACGGCGATAGCGCGTGCATTGATTGAAGCCACTCGAGACGAGGCCGCGAAAGCGAAAATGATTGAGTACGACAGGTCGCTCTTGGTCGAGGACTCGCGCCGCGTTGAACCAAAGAAATTCAAAGGACCGAAAGCGCGGGCAAGATTCACGAAGTCGTATCGTTGAGGTTGGTGCAACATGATGATTCCAGTAAGGTGTTTTACGTGCGGCAAACCAGTAGCTGAAAAGTACGACGAGTACGTCGAGCGCGTCTCCAAAGGCGAATCCTCAGCCAAAGTATTGAATGATTTGGGAATGGACCGGTATTGCTGCCGCCGCATGTTCTTGAGCCATGTTGAATTGATTGACGAAATACTTCCTTACTCGCGCTTTTAAGCGCGAAAAACAAAAATCTTGTGGGGGGTCGTGGGACAACCTGGCTAGCCTACCAGCTTGAGCGCAAAAAATGTTTTTGGCGCGGCTAAGGGTGCTGGCGATCCGAGTTCAAAAGCACTTCCTTTTTCTCTTAAAGAAAGAGAAAAAAGATTTTATTTTATTTGACGCTGAAAATCTCGGCGACCCCATCAACCTCATTTTTCTCTTTTAGGAAAGAGAAAAAGTAGCTTGACCAGTCAAAAAGAGAAACGGTGAAAAAATGGTGGAACGCGACACTATCTGCTATCAAATAACGTCACCAATTTCCGTAAGCGGAGAGAGAATGGTGATGGTGGCCTTCGGAAAAAAAATTGACTCACTCAAGCACGCAACACAACAAGGACCAATTCCTTGGGACAACGACGCCCTAATAATAATGAGCGAGGGCGAGTGGAAGGAACTCAACCCCAAATTTGTGGTGGGTGAGAAGTACAAACTCTGCTTCGAGAAAGGCGGCGTTGCCATACGCAAGTAAGCCATGGCACGCCATAAAAGCATTTAATAAAACTCGGCTTCCTTAATAAACAAAGTTTGTTGCGGCCGTGGTCTAAAGCAGTTTTCTCTTGAAGCAAGAGGAAACACGGGCAACGGTATGATCCGAACGCTTCAGCTCACTTGAGTGAAGCGGGGAAAGCCTTCCAAGCTCGTGGCCCGGGTTCAACAAGGGGACGTCGCTCGTTCGGCGTAGGGGCCTCAATTTTCTCGCGTCCCTTCTACCCCTCGAAAGTCCCGGCGGCCGCACTGTTTTTTATTTTTGCAGCCCATCCTTTAAGCGTGATCAAACTAGTAGTGTTCGACATTGACGGCACGCTTGTTGACAGCGATGCTGCGCTCGCGCGCGCTTTCCAAAATACTTTTTCAGCGTTCGGCTTAAAATCGCCTTCAATGCAGCAAGTAATAAAGTTTGCGGGAAACGCCGAAAAAAAATGGTTGGAACTCATTGTCGCGGAAACGAGTCAACATGCCACGCCCCAAAAAATCTCTGAAATGAGTGAGTACTTCAGAAAAAAATACTATTCTTTTTACTTTCCGGTCATGGCGCACTTGAAGGCCGGCGTAAAGGAAGCGCTAAACCAAATTCGCGGGCTCGGCGTAAAGACAGCCATAATAACCAACGGAAAACGAGCGTACGTCGAGAGAGTAACGTCCTTCTTTAAAATTGCTGAATTGTTTGATGAAACGATTTCAGTTGACGAGGTAAGCCACACAAAGCCAAGCCCCGAGCCCTTGACGCGAGTGCTGCACGACTTGCGCGTTAAGCCAAGCGAGGCCCTCTACGTGGGAGACACTGAAATAGACGCTGAAACAGCGAGGGGCGCGGGAGTGAAATTTGTTTTGGTGGTGAACTCGCGCAACAAGAAAGTGAAAGCAGATTACAGGATTTCTTCTTTCTCTGAATTACCCTCGCTTGCTGGAAGACAACCGGACAACTAATTTGCTTGCGCCACGGCTTGCGGTTGCTGTTCAGCGACTACTTTAATGAATATTTCGCCGAAGAGTTGGTCTTGCCAAGCCAGCAACTTGTTTTCTTGAACTAAGTGCAAGACAGGCATTAAAGTCATCACCACGTTTTCTGTGCCATAGCACCAGAAGCCATGAGCGTGGCTGTTGCCCTCTCCAGGGCAAGGAGAAGCACCAGCTTTTCGTTTAAGCAAGTCAGTGAACAAGACTACTCCTTCTTCGTCCTTCAAAGCAATTGCTTGCTCGTAAACCTCGCGCATCAAGTCATTCATGTCCACTTTAGGTAACTGAATTGAAAGCATTTGAGGAACTGTTTTCACTGGCAACGGCTTTGAAGTAGCTTTCATGACGTCGTCAACGGCTTGAATAAGTTCTTCAAGTGTTAGCTTGCGGCGGCGCGGCTTGTTCGCACGCAAGATGAGTTCAGGAATTTCTTCGTTGAAGTACTGTGGCGCTTCTTCTACCACTGTTTCAGGCGCTTCCTCTTCCTCTAACTGGAGGGCTTCAGCTTTGAAACGCAGCAAGAGAGCAGAAGCAAGTATCACGTTGGCTGGAACGCGCAAGTCTAAAGCCGTGAGCTGGCGCACTTTCTGCAAGTACTTGTCTGCGACGCTCACAATGTCTATTTCCCACGGATTCATTTGATTGCTTGCAACTAACTCTATCAAGAATTCCTTCCAAGTGGGTTTCACGACGAGTTCAAGCAAGTCCATGCTGCATTACTCTTCTGCGCAAAGCGGGTAAACTTATTTCCTTCAGCGCATATAAATACTTTCACTAAAAGCGCAAAACAAAAACTTTAAAGGAAGCGTTCTCGAATTTGTTGGATGAAGCCAAGCAATCAAGAAGTGATTCGCAGGCTCGCAGAACACGACGAGCGCGCTTCAGCCGCCAGGCAAGCCGCAACCGAATTAGAACAACACGCTCGACGCACGCCCGCTGGGCCGCTCTTGCGCCAAGTTATTCTCGGCGGGCAAGACGGGCTAGTCAACGTTCTCGGACTCGTTTTGGGAGTGGCTAGCGCTACCACTAATTCTTCGCTGGTAATGGCCGCTGGGCTTGCCGGAACTTTCGCGGAAAGCATTTCTATGGCGGCAGTGGCGTACACTTCATCGCGCGCGGCCCAAGACCACTACAAGAGCGAGGAAGAACAAGAAAAATGGGAGATGGAGAATATTCCGGAAGTAGAGCGAGAAGAAATTCGCTTGATTTACATGCGCAAGGGCTTCCGCGGAAAGACTTTGGATGACATCGTCAAAAAAATTACTTCAAACAAGAAGAAGTGGCTTGAAACAATGATGGCTGAAGAACTCGGCTTTGGGGGAGAAGAAAAGAAAATTAATCCCTTGCGCGAAGCCGCAGTAGTTGGAGTCTCTTCTTTCATTGGCTCAGTGATTCCGCTCGCTCCTTTCACCGTGCTGCCGGCGAGCCAGGCTATGACGGCAGCAGTTGCCTTGGCGGTCGTGGTCTTGTTTGGAGCTGGAGCCACAAAGGCGGCCCTCACTGTAGGCAAGCCCCTCCGCAGTGGCTTGGAAATGGCGGGAATAGGCGTGGCCGCAGCAGTAGCCGGCTACTTGGTGGGCTCCTTGTTCGGCGTTGCCATGCAATGAATGCTTTTAAAAGAAAGGTTTTTTATTGGTGGCGCGCTACACTCGTTGATTTGAATGATTCGCGTTAAAAGCGGCATTCCTGGACTGGATGAAATGCTGGAGGGCGGCTTTCCTGAAAGCTCTTCCATCCTAGTCAGCGGCGGCGCTGGCTGCGGCAAAAGCATTTTGTGCCTGCAATACTTGTACGCTGGCGCCAAGCAATACGGCGAGCCTGGCGCTTATGTTACGTTGGAAGAGGGGCCCCACAACATTTGGTGGAACATGCAGCGCTTCAAGTGGGACTTGCTGCCTCTCGAGCGCGCAAACCTCCTCAAAATATTCAAGTTCGAGCCATCCATAGACATGAAGACCGACATTGAAGGACAAATAAAGCGCATTGTCGACAAGGCGCGAGAAATGAACGCCAAGCGTCTCGTCATAGACAGCGTCACCGCGTTGTCGTTCTGGCTTGACGAAGCTTCAAGAATTCGCTACGCGTTATACGTCTTGATTGAAGAACTACGCAAGATAAATTGTACGACGCTCTTGACGTGCGAAACGCTTGGCGGCAAGAACGAGTTCAGCCGCTTCGGCGTTGAAGAGTTCCTCACGGACGGCGTGATTTCCTTGAACTTCATGCCACCGCACCGCTACCTATTGATTCGAAAAATGAGGGGAACAAACCACAATATTTCAGTTCACCCAGTAATCATAAACGACGCCGGCATCAGCGTCAACTACAAAGAAGAAATTTTGTGGGAAGCATTAAAAGACTGACTTGAGAAAATTTCTTTCGTGCGCGTTTTACAAGTTTTTCATACGAGGGGTGGGGGGGCATGAAGCAAACTTTTATTGCAAGCATGAGAAAAAGGGATGGCCGAATTGTGCCCTTCGACCAAACCAAGATAACTAACGCTATTTACAAGGCACTTGAGTCTGTTGGGAAAGCCGACGCCGCGCTCGCCGAAAAACTCTCAGACCAAGTAGTTGAAAACCTCGAAGAATTTTTCGGGAAGGAAAAGACACCAAGCGTGGAAGAAACCCAGGACATAGTAGAGAAAGTGCTCATGGAAAGCGGGCAAATCGACGCCGCAAAATCTTACATTCTTTACCGCCACGAACACCGCAAAATACGCGAAATGAAGAACACTTTCGGCGTGGTAGACGACTTGAAGCTCTCCATCAACGCCTTGAAAGTGCTTGAAGCCCGTTACCTCAAGAAAGACGCAAACAGGCAAGTAATAGAAACGCCGCGACAAATGTTCGAGAGAGTAGCACGCAACATCGCGGAAGCCGACAAAATATTTGACCCAAATGCTGACCTCGAAGCAACCACCAAACAATTCTATGAAGCAATGACTTCGCTTGAATTCCTTCCAAATTCGCCTACGCTCATGAACGCAGGACGCGAAATACAGCAGTTGAGCGCGTGCTTCGTGCTCCCCGTGGAAGACGACATGGCCGGCATTTTCGACGCAGTAAAATACGCTGCCCTCGTCCACCAAAGCGGGGGAGGCACTGGCTTTTCCTTCTCGCGGTTGCGCCCGAAAGGCGACGTCGTTAAAAGCACGATGGGAGTGGCTTCTGGCCCTATTTCTTTCATGCGCGTCTTCAACACCGCCACAGAAGTAATAAAGCAAGGGGGAACGCGGCGCGGCGCCAACATGGGCATACTGCGAGTGGACCACCCAGACATTCTTGAATTCATTGTCGCCAAGGAAAAGGAAGGCGAGATAAATAACTTCAATATTTCGGTGGCGATAACAGACAAGTTCATGGAAGCCGTGGAGAAAAACGAGGAATACGACCTCGTCAACCCACACACTAAAAAAGTCGTGAACAAGCTGAACGCCCGAAAAGTATTCAACTTGATAGTCACCATGGCCTGGAAGAATGGCGAGCCCGGAGTAATATTTATTGACAGGATAAACCAGTTCAACCCGACTCCGAAACTGGGAGAAATAGAAGCCACCAACCCGTGCGGCGAACAGCCGCTCTTGCCCTATGAAGCATGCAACCTCGGCTCGCTTAACCTCTCGAAAATGGTGAAAGAAGAAAACGGTAAAACCGTGGTGGACTGGGAAAAAATAAAGCGCATGACGCGCCTCGCAGTTCACTTTCTTGACAACGTAATTGAGATGAGTAAATTCCCGTTGCCGCAAATAAGCCAAATGGTGCGTGGAAACCGCAAGATAGGCTTGGGGGTAATGGGTTGGGCTGACCTTCTAATTCAACTCAGAATTCCCTATAATTCACGCGAGGCCGTAGAACTCGCAGAAAAACTAATGAAAACAATTCAGGAAGAAGCCAGGCTGGCTTCACAGGACCTCGCAGAAAAACGCGGGGCGTTCCCGAACTTCAAGGGAAGCATTTACGACAAGCCAGGCGCGAGGCCCATGCGCAACGCCACTGTTACCACTATCGCTCCAACTGGAACGCTAAGCATAATCGCTGGCTGCTCCAGCGGAATAGAGCCCTTGTTCGCGATTTCATTCATTCGCAACGTGTTGGACGGCACCGAAATGGTGGAAATCAATCCGCACTTCGAAAAAATAGCTAAGGAACGCGGCTTCTACAACGAAGAATTGATTAAAAACATAGTCAAGCAAGGCTCGATACAGTCGATAACAGAAATACCTGAAGACATACGCAGAGTTTTCGTGACAGCGCACGACATAAGACCCGAAGACCACGTCCTCATGCAGGCAGCATTCCAGAAATACACTGACAACGCGGTAAGCAAGACAGTAAACTTTCCGCACGACGCCACAGTGGAAGACGTTGAAAAAGTTTACTTGCTCGCCTACAAGACTGGCTGCAAGGGAATAACCATTTACCGCGACCGCAGCAGGCAAGAACAAGTGCTCAACATAGAGAAAGTGCGCAGGAAAGAACAAAACGAAGACAACATGGAGACCGCGACCGCGCCGTCAAAGAAAATGGTTTTCGCAGCAGAGTACGCCGGCGGTTGCGCGTCATGCAACGCCTAAATTTTTTTACTAATTATTTTTTCTTCCAAGAAAAATATTTTGCTGCGTTCCTTGTAAACGACAGCGAGCACCACGAAAGTCGCCAAAGCAAAAGCAAACGACCACACGCCTAACTTGTTATAGAAAGCGATTACCAGTGTAAGGAAAAGCGTCACGAAAAACAAGGCGAGCCCCAACAAAATAAAGCTGTGGCTACGCAAAATGAATTTCTTTTTGTCCTTGTAAGGAAATTGCACGTGGTGGTAGAACACAGGCATTGCAAAAACCATTATAGTAATAAGGGACGAAAAAACTGACGCAAGCAACAAATAGTCTTGCGCTGGATCTTTGAAGTTAGCGAAAAACAAAGAGTTCAACAAGAAAGCAAACAACAAGCCAGCCACCGTAAGCAGCGTGCGAACTTCAGACAGTACGTCACTCAAGCCAGCAGTAAGTTCTTCGTCTTGGACAGTCGAAACCACGAACTCCACCCAACCAATTAAATGAGGAACGCATAAAAAAACTATTGCATGAAGGCATTCACGATAAAAAAAGTGGTTTCACTTTCCCGCTTGCTTCTCGCTCCAATGGAGGGCGTTAACGACGCCGCGTTCAGAATGCTTTGCGTCCAGCACGGCGCAGGCATTACTTACAGTGAAATGGTAAGCGCTGAATCGCTTTTGCGTGGCTCGAAGGGAGCACTGCAGAGAATTCAGAGGCTCCCAAAAAACAAGCCGCACGCAATACAGCTCGTTGGCGCCGACCCACAAAAAATGGCTGAAGCAGCAAAGCTCGCAGAAAAAAGCGGTAAAGCAGAATTAATTGACGTGAACGCTGGCTGTCCCGCCCCAAAAATAACTCGGCAAGGCGCGGGAGCAAAGCTCTTGACTGACCTAGAAAGACTAGAGGAAATAATTCGCGCGGTAAGTTCTTCCACGAGGCTGCCAGTCACCGTAAAAATTCGGAGCGGCTACTCGAAACCTTGTTTCCTGGAAGCTGGAAAGGCCATCGAACGCAGTGGGGCATCGGCGCTAGCCATTCACGCCCGTCTCGCCACGCAAGGCTATTCAGGCAAAGCAAATTGGAGGCACGTTAAAAAACTCAAGGAAAAGCTCGCGATACCAGTGATAGGAAACGGCGACGTGCAAACCAAATCAGACGCTGGAAGAAAAATGTTGGAAACAGGCTGTGACGCGGTAATGATTGGGCGCGCCGCAGCAACAAACCCCCTCGTATTCGAGGGAATAGAGAATGAATTCAACGAAAAACTTGCGCTCTTCAAGGAATACTTGAGCCTGGCAAGAAAAACAAGCACGTCATTTAGTTACGTGAAAACTCACGCGCAAAACTTTGCGCATGGCTTTCCTGGAGCGTCGCGCTTGAGACAAAAAATTTGTGGGGCACGCGACGTTCAACAACTCTTGAAGGCATGGAAAAGCACTTTAAAAGAGTGAGAAAGAAAACGAGTTAGGAGGGTTTGCTTGGCTGAAGTGGAGGAAACAGTGTTCCGCGAGTACGACTTGCGTGGACGCGTTGGAACAGAACTAAACGCAAAAACAATGAACTTGATTGCGCGGGCTTTTGGCTCTTTTCTTTTGCGCGAGGGAGTAGCAGAGTGTGTGGTGGGAAGGGACTCGCGTCCTTCCTCTGAAGAACTCTGCGAAGCCGCATTGCAGGGACTGCTGTCCACCGGCTTGCTCGTCACTGACATTGGAGTCACCGTCACTCCTTGTCTTTACTTCGCCCAACACTACTTGCGCTCGCGGGGCGGCTTCATGGTAACCGCTTCCCACAACCCAAACGAGTGGAACGGCGTAAAGCTGGCTGACGACTTCTCTAAAACCCTTCTCGGACCTGAAATAGCCGAGTTAAAGCGTATTATTAGAGAGGAAGATTTCGTTCCCTTCGCGCAAGGAGTGCTGCGCCGAGCCGACGTCAAGGAAGCTTACTTGTCTGACGTGAGCCGCCGGGTACGCGTAAAGAAGAAACTCAAAGTAGTCGTGGACTGCGGCAACGGAACGGCAAGCGATTTCACTCCAGAAGCTCTTGAACGCGCAGGATGCGAAGTCATTCCCTTGTACTGCGAAGTAGACCCCTCTTTCCCAAACCACTTCCCAAACCCGGAACTAAGAGAAGCCAAGCAAGCGCTTAGCAAGAAAGTAGTACAAGAAAAAGCGGACTTAGGAATAGGAGTAGATGGCGACGGCGACAGGCTAGGAGTAGTAGATGAGAAAGGAGAAAACGTTTGGAGTGACCGCTTAATGATTTTGCTTGCGCGCCAAGTGCTCGAGCGAAAGCCTGGCGCCACAATAGTATTCGACGTGAAGTGCACTCGCGCCCTCCAAGAAGACATTCAAGCACATGGCGGAAAGCCCATCATGTGGAAGACTGGCCACTCCTACATTCAAAGAAAAGCAGTCGAAGCAAACGCTCCCTTCGCTGGCGAGAGAAGCGGGCACTTCTTCTACTGGGACAACTATTACGGCTTCGACGACGCCACGTATGCTGCACTTAGGTTAGCGGAATACTTGTCGGGTCGCGACGAAACGCTTTCCCAGCTCCTGCAAACCACGCCACACTACTTCACTTCACCAACCATTCACGCCACTTGCCCAGACGAGAAAAAGTACGGCGTAGTCGAAGCCCTAGCAAAAGAATTCAAGAAAGAATACGAAGTCAACGAAGTCAATGGAGCACGCGTGGAATTCAGCGACGGCTGGGGACTAGTGCGAGCTTCATCTAACGAGCCTGCACTCGTGCTCGTCTTTGAAGCAAAAACACGGGAGCGCCTCCAAGAAATAAAGCAATTGTTTCGAGAAAAACTCTCGCGCTTCAAAGAAGTATCGCTTGAGTGGAGAAACGAGTGAAATGCTTTCAATAGTCATTCCAGCATGCAACGAAGAAAAACGCATTAAAGCAACGCTGGAAAAACTTTTGAGGTTCTTGAATAAAGCGCGCCTGAAAAGCGAAGTGATAGTCGTAAACAATGGCGAAGACGACACTTGGAGAGTCGTCAAAGAATTCGTTGAAAGAGACTCTCGCGTGCGCTTAATAGATTTTCGCAAGCCTCTCGGCAAAGGCAGAGCCTTGAAGGAAGGCTTCAAAGCAGCCCATGGCGACGTCTTAACATTCGACGCAGACGCTTCAATGCCGCCCAAGGAAATTCCCAAGCTCTTGAAAGCCCTGAAAGACTGCGATGTTGTAATCGCTTCCAGGCGCCTGCCAGAATCTAGTGTAAGCGGAATTCCCCCGCACAGAAAAACTGCGAGCGCGACATTCGCACTACTCGTCAAGCTCGTGGGAGGGTTGCCTTACTCGGACACGCAGTGCGGATTCAAGTTGTTCCGCCGCTCCGCGCTAAAGAAAATGCTTTCCTTGATGCGCGAAAGCGGTTTTGCATGGGACGTGGAAATGCTTTACCTCGCGCGCCGCCTGAAACTCAAAGTAAGAGAAGTGCCAGTGGAATGGAGTTACGCGAGTGGCGGAAGCGTGAGTCCAGGCGCGGCAGCCAAAATGGTTTTAGACTTGCTTATACTGCGCGCGCGATTTGGTTGAAGCAACCCATGAAGCAACCGCGACCAAGACAAAGCAGGCCGCGACCGCAAAAAAATCCATTTTCAAGCCTAAAAAGAAGTTCAAGAAGAAGACCAGAAGCGAGGGCAGCAGCGCGCCAAGCACCACCGAAAAAAGAATTGCTTCAATTCCGCGGCTCTCGCCAAACAAAGCTTTAAATGAAAGAAAGCCAGCTGCCGCGAACAAAATTACGCCAACCACTAACTGCAAAAAGCTTCCGTAGAGGAAAGGTTCAACCATGCAATAATAAACAGCGCGCGCAATAAAAACTTGTTTGAAGGTGCTCTACTTGTACGACGTCGCAATCGTTGGAGCCAGCGCGATTGGCTGCATTTGCGCCAGGGAATGCGCCTCGCTAGGATTGAAAACTATAGTTTTTGAAGAGGACTCGCGGCCCGGAAAATTCGGCAAGTGCACGGCAATAATTTCAAGGCGTGGGCTTGACTCGCTTGGAGTCGACTACGCGCGCACTACAGCAAACGAAGTGCGCGGCGCAGACATTCATGCCGGCAAAGCAGTGCTCCGCATTAGAAGCAGGGAACCAATTGCTTTAGTGCTTGAACGACAGGAATTCGACGAGGAATGCGCGGCTGAAGCTGAAAGAGAGGGCGCAAAAATAGTTTACGGCCAAAAAGTTTCTTCGCTTGACCTCGGCTCTCGCTTCGTGGTTGGCGCAGACGGCGCTTCGTCCACGGTGGCCAGACTCGCACGATTCCCCGAAATTCCGGCGCGCAAAATGGCTCTCGCTTACGAGGCAGAATACGAGGAATGCTTGCTGGAAGACGAGAAAATCGTTCACGTCTTCCTTGACGGAGAAAAGTTTCCTGGCTTCTTTGGTTGGCTGGTGCCGTCTGGCAGAAGCCGCGCTCGAATTGGTTTCGCGACCACGCTGCATGAAAAGCAAGCGCTTGGCAGGAAAGCCATTTACGAGCAAGAAGTCGTGGCCCGCGCGCTTTCCGGAAAGCCACGCAAAAGCCGCGAGTTCAACGCCTTGATTCCGCTAGCAGCAAGAAAGCAGACGAGGAAAGAAAATGTTTTGCTTGCAGGCGACGCGGCAGGCCAAACGAAAGCAACCACTGGCGGCGGAATAGTGTTCGGTGGCTTATGCGCGAAAGTCGCGGCTCAATGCATTGCCGCTAATGCAGACTACGAGAAAGCGTGGCGCTCTAAATACGGCGGCATTCTAGCCGCGCACTCTTTTGCGCGCCTCGCTCTCGACAAAACAGCTTCCTTGGCTGAAGGCGTGGTTGCTTTAAGCGCTCTCGCTAGAGCGAACAAGTTGCTTGAACTAGCTGGCGACATGGACTACTTCGTGAAGTAACTACTTCCCAAAATTGCGTTTTACTCCAGCGTAGTAGTCTAGGGCTTCGTTGAAGTCCGTTCTTTGAAACTCTGGCCAAAGCTTTTTAGAGAAAAAGAGTTCGCTGTAGCCAGCCTGCCAAGGCATGAAGCCGCTCAGCCTCTGTACATCGCCAGTGCGAATAACTAAGTCAGGAGAACGCGTAAAGTAAAGGTATTTCTCGAAGCTTTCTTCGTTGATGTCCTCGCGAGATATTCTTCCCAGCGACACGTCTAGCGCGATCGCTCGCGCGGCATGCAAAAGCTCTTCCTTTCCAGCGTAAGCGACTGCAATGTTGAGTTCAATGCGCTTGTTGTCCTGCGTGCGTTTTTCGAGTAAGCGCATTCTTTCCTGCAATGTCTTGGGAAGCAAGTCAAGCTTGCCGAAAAACTTGACGCGAACGCCTTCCTCGTTGAAGCGGTTGTCTGAAATTGCTTCGCCCAGCTTTCTGTCAAACAAGGAAAAAATTATGCTTAACTCGTTTTTCGAGCGCTTAAAAAAGTTTTCCAGAGAAAGCGCCCAAAAGCTAAGCGAAGAAACGCCTACCTCGCCAGCCCAACCAGCGACTTCCTCTACTTTCTTGAAGCCAGCCAAGTAAGCTGATTGAATGCTGACGCCTGCCTTCCTCGAAAAACGACGGTTTCCGTCAGGAATTATTGCGACACTACTAGGAAGCATTGTATTCCCACGCGAGTTTATACAGAATAGGATATAAAACAAATTTCAGTTAAATACTGTTGCCTTTATTTGTTTAAAATTGTTTTTGCGTCTCAAGCGAGGCAAAAAAAATGGCTGCCGCCTTAATCAAAAGAAAAAGCCACACTCTTTGGAAGTGCGATGCCCTGCTTTCAACGCCTCAAAAAATGAAGGGCTTAATGTTCAAGCAAAAAACAGTTCCTCTTTTTTTCGTTTTCGACGCTGAAGCCACTTTCTCGAACGCAATCCACTCCTTCTTCTGCCCGCCATTCGACGCCGTGTTCCTCGACGAGCACAAACGCGTTGTTGATGTACGCAAGAACATTACTCCCTGGAAAGCATGGATAGCGCCGAAAAAACCAGCAAAGTACTTGCTCGAACTTCCAGCCGGCGACGCGTCGCGCAAGCGCGTGCGCGAAGGAGAGACTCTAACAATAGTGTTGAAATGAGGATCTTACTAGACGAAAGCAAATGCAATTCCTGCGGCCAGTGCCTTAAAGCGTGCCCTCTGCACCCTAAAGACAAAAGCATCTTCAAGTGCCTTCAGTGCGGGGAAGAAGCAGAATGCCTTGAAGGCGAGTGCCCCTACGACGCTATAAAGTGCGACTTGTGCGCTTCCAGGGAAGTTCCAGCCTGCATTGAAGCATGCGAGCGCGGAGCGCTCTCGCTGGAAGAGGACGCGCTTGGATGGCGAGTCAACAAGGCAAGGCGCACTCCAAGCGAGGAAGAATACGTCGTGGCTTCCAGCGACGAGTTTTCTGCGCGCGAACAAAAGTTTGCCGCGCTGTTAATAAGAGAATTTCAGGAAGGCGTTAAAGAAGAAAAGGAAAGCAATCGCCTTCCCTCGCGAGAAGCCGTGAAAAACAAGTTGCACGCCTTGCTTTACAGAGTCTGCGAAGAAAACTCTTTGCTCATGGAGAAAAACAAGGCAAAGAAAATAGTTGAAGCTTGCACGATGAACATTTGCGGCTACGGCGTGCTCGACAAGCTGCTTGAAGACGATGAACTCGAAGAAATTTCGGTGGTAGGAATAAACCGCCCAATCAGGGTCTTCCACCGCAGGAAAGGATGGCTTAAAACAAACTGCGTTTTAACAAACGAAAACTACGCCGTAAACGCAATCAACAAGATGGCGCGCTCCCTAGGCAGGAGAATAACTTACCAGAACCCACGATTGAATGCAACCTTGCCAGACGGTTCCAGGCTTCACGCAAGCATTTCTCCAGTTGCTGCAAACGGCGTAGAAATAACGATCCGCAAATTCAAGGAAAACCCATTGACAGTCGCAGACTTAGTCAACTCCAATACTTTGTCGTGCGAGGCTGCCGCGTTCCTTTGGACTCTCTTGTTCACAGACGCTTCAATTATAGTCGCTGGCAACACGGGCTCAGGAAAGACTACTACACTGAATGCATTGTTCAGTTTCGTGCCACAAAACGACCGAGTCGTAATAGTAGAGGAAACACCTGAAATAAGGATTCCACAAAAGCACTCTATCAGGATAGTAGCCAACGAAGAACTCGGAATACAAATGAAGGACTTGGTGCGCGACACCCTCCGAATGCGCCCCGACCGCGTCATCATCGGCGAAGTACGCTCGAGAGAAGAAGTAGAAGCGCTGTTTGATTCATTGCTTTCGGGGCAAGCGCGTGGTTCTTACGCTACCTTCCACGCCGGCAACAGCGCCGAAGCAGTAAAGCGCCTCCGCTCTCTTGGAGCACGAGAAGACGAGCTGCCTGCAGTGAGTGCTTTCGTGGTACAACGCAGAATCCCGTTATACGAGCAAGGAGTCCAACGTGAAATAAGGAGAGTAACCGAAGTAACGGAAGTAAACGCTGACGGAGAACTAGGCGTCCTCTTTTCCTACAATCCAACTAAAGACTGCCTAGAAAAAACAAAGTACTACGAAAATTGTTTCTTGTTCGAGAAAATGAAGACGAGCTACCGAATGAGGAAAGAACAAATCGCTTCCCTCGTTCAGAAAAAAGCCAAGAGCTTGGCTGAACTCTCTGCCCGCAACCTGGACCACTCGTCTTTCGCTAAAGAAGTAGCGAGGCTGGCTTGATTGAACGTCATTTCCCAGCTTGGCGGCATAACAGACTTGTCAACGCCGTTCTCAAAAAAATTCAAGAACAAGATAGCGCAAGACCTCGCCGTCGCCAACATAAAAGCGACTCCCCAAGAACTCATTTCCTTCGCCGTAATCGTTTCAGCATTTGCTTCAACCATTTGCTCCCTGTCACTATTCTCGCTCGGACTCGACTTGACTGCAAGCATCGCATTACAGCCAGCCGCCTTCGCTGCCTGTTTTTACGCCTTGTCCACTTACCCGCGAGCCAAGGCAAGAGAAAGAGCAGAAATACTTGAACGCGACCTCGCAATCGCATTGCGTACTGCAAGCGTTGAACTCGCGAGCGGCGCTTCCTTCGAGAAAGCCCTCTACTCTGTGGCCAGGGGAGGATACGGGGAACTCAGCAAGGAATTCAAGAAAGTCTTGAGCGAAATAGAGGCAGGCGGCGAGAGCGTGGACGCTGCACTACGAAAACTGGCTTCACGAACGCGCTCTCTCTTAGTTCAACGCGCTTGCATGCAACTCGTGTTCGCTTACGAGCACGGCACAGCGTCAGAAGGCCTGAAAAAACTCGCGGAAGAACTCTCGGAAGTTCAGAAAGCCAAGAGCAGGAATTACGCGGCGCAAGCGTCTTTTCTTGGCTTGCTCTTCATTGCGGCGAGCTGCATAGTCCCCGCGTTGTTCGCAGCATACGTTATAGTGGGAAGCGAGTTCCTCGACTTGAGCTTTACTCCCTCCGACATTGTATTATTCTTCATAGGCGTATTTCCTGCGGCTGACGCCGCCGTACTTTATTACTTGAAGAGCAAAGCACCAAAAATAATGACTGCGTGAAAAAAAATGTTTGAAGAAGAACTCAAGCGCCTTGGAGTCAAACTTGAATTCAAGCAATTGCTCGCAGCAACAAGCGCTGCTTCTGCTGCCGCGGCCGCAATTGAAGCTGCCGTATTCGGTACAACGACTTCCACGCAGTTGCTCTTAGTATTCATCACGCTCTCGTTCCCGCCAGTCTTGCTTTACTTTTTCTTGGAGTACGCGAGAGAAAAACGCAGGCAAGAAATAGAGGAAGCCTTGCCCTCCGCGTTGTTTCAGATAGCAAGCTTTCCATCTAAAACCGGGATAGAGAAAATAATTGCTAGCGTAGCAAAATCAGATTACGGCGCGCTAAGCGAAGAGTTCGCGAGAGCAAAACGCTTGCTGGACGCTGGCGCTTCAGTGCCGGAAGCGCTTGAATCAATGAGCAAGCGATGCAACTCGCGATTGGTTTCACGCGCGTGCGCCCTCCTGTCGCAGAGCTACAAGAGCGGCGCTAACTTGAGCCAGCCACTAAAGGAAGTGGCGGAAGACGTTTTCGACTTGCAAGCGATAGCGCGAGAAAACGCTTCAGCGCTTTCAATGCAGAAGTACACTTTGATGGCTGGCGCAGTGCTCGTGCCGCTAATACTCGGCTTGCTCTTAAACATAGTTTCGTCGCTTGACTTAGGAGTAAGCGAGTTCAGCGCACAAAGCAATGCAGCCCGCCAAGCTCTCTTGCAAGCAGCAGTTTTCGGCGCGCAAGCCTACCTCGTAGCGTTCGCTGCAATCGCGAGCGCGTTCATCGCCTTCCAGGAGGGAACCCCTAAAAAAGCAGTGCTTTACTTCACTGCCTTTTTTCCGGTTTCCCTCCTCGCCTTTGCCTTGGTTCAATCAGTGAAAGTCATTTAAATCGGCTTCTCTGGGTAACACGACAACGCTAACGTTGCATGCTTTACTGCTGTCCGCCCCAGAAAAAACTATTACGCCGCTTACTCTTCCGCCGCGCAACAACTCAGGAAGCCATTCTCCCCCGCCCCACGACAACTTGGGAAGCTCGTCGAAGCGGAAAGCGCTCGCCGCGCTTCCTGCGTGCTTGCTTGAAACGCGGGCAAACGAGCGCGCAAGCCAAACATGAACCAACCTGTTCTTTTCAGGGGCGCAAGCAAAAACCAGTGACAGCTCGCCTGCCTTCTCCAGTGAACTAGCCGCAACCGACAACCCTCCTTCATCGAACAACAAGCGCGAAACAGAGTCCTCTGCCCTTCCTTCCACTAAATCGCAGTAAAAACCATTCCACGCGCCACTACGCCCTCGCAACAAAAAAACTTTTTCGTTGAAAGAGTCTACCGCGAAACAAAGCACTGCTTCCCTCAAAGCAAACGCACCCAACCAAACTCAACAAAGAGTTTAAAACAACTAAAACCTTTTCCTTCAAGGTGGTTGCTTTGATAGAAATACGCGAAATCGAGAAAATCCGTTTGAAGAACCCCATCATAATAGAAGGCTTTCCAGGAATAGGAATGGTTGGAACCATCAGCGCTTCCTACTTGTCGGAAAAACTAGGCATGAAGCTCGCAGGCTACCTGGCAAGCAACCACTTCCCTCCAGTCGCGGCAATCCACGACTACACGCCAGTCTCGCCAGCCCGCATTTACGCAAGCGAAAAACACAACTTAATAGTCTTGTTCAGCGAATTCGTAATCCCCGCCGAAATAGTTTTGCCGCTCACCGAAAAAATAATTGAGTGGGCGCAAAAGAAAAAAGCGAGAGCAATATATTCTCTTGCAGGCGTCGCCGTCCCAGAGACAGGCAAAAAAATTTTTGGAATAGCATCAACCAAGCAAATGCAGGACGTACTAAAGAAAAACGGCGTCGAACTCATTAAGGAAGGAGCCACGCAAGGAGTAAGCGGCGTCTTGATAGCAGAATGCGCTGCAAAAAAAATTAATGCCGCAAACTTAATGGCGCAAACGCAGGCGCCCCTCGACCCCGGCGCGAGCGCAGTCTTACTAGACAAGCTAAGCGAAATAATTGGAATAAAGGTTGACACAAAGCCACTCGCAACAGAAGGCCAAAAAATAGAAGAAAAAATAAAGGAAGCACTAAACAAGATGAAGTCAATGCACGACAACTACAAGGAAATGGAAGCCAATCCAATGTACGCGTAGTTCGTGCACGAGCACAGGAAAATAATGAAAAACCTGCCGCGTCACTAATTATTGAGCGCGGGGGTGCCAGAGCCTGGAAAATGGGCAGGAAAA
>JBAMLY010000007.1:0-35500 GCA_039794045.1 Candidatus Micrarchaeia archaeon
CAAAAACTCCTGACGAAGCAATCCTTTCATTCAACCCGAAAGGCGAGAAGGCAGCTGCCTGGCTCAAAGGAATAAAGGAGTACCGGCAGGGAAGCAACGAGTACTTGGAACAAGTTAGGAAACAACTCATTGCGCATGTTGCGCGCAAGTATGCCGCCTAAACTGAAAATTATAACTTGTTCTTGCTCACGTAGTCGATTACCTTGTCGATGGCTTCCTTGAACCAGTAAGTGTAGTTGTCGGGGTTGCGTTTTATGTCCCCGCGCAGCTCGCGCAAGTCCACCCACTTCCAATCCATCACTTCAGCTGGGTTGGGCTTTGGGTCGCCGTCGAACTTCCCAATGTAGACGTGGTCGAGCTCGTGCTCGAACAACCCGTTCTCGAACTTCACTTGATAGACGAACGAAAAAACTTCTTTGAGGGGGCAGTCGAAGCCCATCTCCTCCACCAGCCTGCGGTGAATCGCCTCGTCAAGCTTCTCGCCTGGCCGCGGGTGGCTACAGCAAGTGTTAGTCCACAAGCCGCCCGAGTGGTACTTTTCTTTCGCGCGCTGGTGAATCAAGAGCTTGCCGTCCGAGTTGAAAACAAAAATCGAGAACGCACGGTGCAGCTGGCCATTCCGATGCACTTCCATTTTCTCGCCCACGCCTAGCTCGCGGTCGTTCTCGTCAACGAGTATTACTTGCTCCATTTTACAACCTCACCTAAACCTGCAATTCATTTTTATTTGGGAACCTATTTAAGCCTACAAGTGAAAGCCATGCCTGAATTCCGTGAGGACTCTACCAAGAAGACAATCGTCGTGAACGCGAGCCTGCGCGGAAAACGCACGCAACTCTACAAGTGGATAGGAAGGAAGACCTGCCCCTTCGACAACCCAATAGAGCCAACTACTTTCGTGGCTTCCAAGGGCAGCTGGAGCGTGCGCGCCTTCAAGAACAAGTACCCTTTCGTGGTTCCCGCTAAGAAGTTCAAGAAAAAAGGATTATTTTGGCGCAGTCCAGCTTTCGGGGAACACGAAGTAATAATTGAGACAAGCGAACACAACAAGTTGTTTCACGAGCTTTCAAGCGATGAACTCGAACTAGTGTTTGAAGCGTACAAGAACAGGTTTCAAGTGCTCGAGAAAAGAAAAGGAATAAAATGCGTTTTCTTGTTCAAGAACCACGGGCGGGCGGGCGGCGCGAGCGTTGAGCACGAGCACGCGCAAATAATTTCTTTTCCCTTCGTGCCCGAAATTATTGAGAGGGAAGCGTTCTTCGTGAAGAAAACCAAGCGCGAAGGCAAGTGCTGGTTCTGCGACGTCAAAAAACACTTTCGGGGCCAGCAATGGCGTTTCGTGAGCGAAACAAAGAACTTTACTGCCTTTGTTCCCCCCTTTGGCCGCTTTCCGTTCGAGTGCTGGATAATAGCGAAGCGGCACGCGCGAAGCATAACGGAATTGAGTACGCAAGAAGGAACAGAGTTTTTGCGCTTGCTTGCAAGAATAGTGGGCGCCGAGCGAGGGCTAGCGTGCGAGGACTACACTATAGCGTTCCACAACGCACCCAAGGGAAGAGACTTTCATTTTCACGCTGAAGTCTATCCAAGGCCAAACGTGTGGGCAGGAATAGAGTTGGGCGCTGGCGTGGTCGGCAACCCGCAAAGCGACGAGGAAGCCGCTTACGCTTTAAGGGAAGCCTTGTTCTAGGGCTTCACTGAATGGCTACCGGCTTTCCTTCTTCTTCCTTTCCTGGCTTCGCTCTCTCTAGTTTTACTTCTAGGACGCCGTTCTTGTAAGTTGCCTTGGCAGTGTCTGGCTTTACTTTAACCCTCAAATCAATGTTTTTGGAGTACTTGTAGTTGGGGTTGTCCACGCGAACGAGCAAGCTGTCCTCGGTTGCCCTCAGTCTTATCTCGTTTTTCTCCACGCCGGGCAGCTCCACTATCACGGTAACTTCTCTACTTCCCTCTATAACATCAACTAGAGGCTCGCGTTCGCCGAAGTTCTTGGCTTTTCCTTTCACTACTGGGGGAACGTTGCCAAACTCTTCAAAAACTGGCTTGCCGTCTGGGCCAGTACGCAATGAAAAACCGTAAACGAATGGACCGTACTTCTGCACTCTCGCGCCCGGAGTCTTTTGCGCGCGCTCAATCATTTTCTCCATTTCTTCTTGAATGCGCTCAAATTCCTCGTCCAAGTCTAAGTTAAACAAATCAAAGAAGGACTTGCGCTTTTTCAATGCCACACCAACCGCCTCCACAACAAATTTTTACTTTAAACTAGTAAAAAACATGTGTTCAAAAATCTTGCCTTTAAAGCTCCTTCCCACGTCACTGCCTGGGAGAGAGACTACTTCAAGCGCGGCGCGGCGTGGAGGGGGACAACCAACTTTGACTTGAACCTCCCCCCGCAAAGCAAAGTACTTGAAATAGGGTGCGGCAACGGCAAAAACGTTTCAGCGCTCGCCCGCAAGGGCTTTGAATTACATGCGATAGATTCTTCCAAGAGCGCGCTCAAGCTGTGCAGCGACCTCTTAAAGCGAGTTGAAGGAAAAGCAACGCTTAAGCTCATGGACGCGCGGCGCCTCGAGTACGCAGACGAGTTTTTTGACGCCGTGTTTTGTTTTCACGTCTTGGGGCACTTGCTTGAAGGCGAGAGAAGGCAGGCTGCAAGCGAAGCCGTTCGCGTGCTAAGAAAGGGGGGAACTCTTTTTTTCCGCGACTTCGCGGAAGGCGACTTGCGACAAGGCAAAGGCGTGAAAGTAGAGGAAAGAACTTGGAGGAAAGGAAACGGAATAATAACTCATTATTTTTCGTTGCAGGAAGCCCGCAACTTGTTTCCCGAGTTAAAACAAGAAGAATTGCGCGTTGAAGAGTGGCGCGTCTACTACCACGCCAGGCCCTGGCTCAGACGCGAAATTCACGCGCGGTTCGTGAAATGAAAAAACCTATTTAGCTTCTTCCTTTTTTTCTTTCGGTTTGGGCGTGAAGCCAAGCTCGGCTAGCGTCTTGGAACCGTATTCTATTATTTTCGTGTTCAACTGCATGGTGTGAGCGCCCACGGTATTGCCTACCACTGTCTTTTTCTTGCGTTGCCCCTTGCCGAGGCCGCGCACGCCAGGGCCAGAGCTCAAAAGCGACTGAATGCGCCTAACGCCGTGCACTTCCGGCCTCATTGGAAAGCCGTCCTTGTCGCTGCCGCCAGTGATTTCAAGCTTGTATCCCTCCAAGCCTGCAATGCCGCCGTCGAAAGCGTCTCCAATTTTTTTCCCGTAAAGCTGTGGCTCCCTCGCTTTGTCCAGCTCGCGCTGAAAGCAATTGCCTGTCTTTGGGTCCGCTATTACTAACTTCATTCACGCAACACCCTTCCCAGTTATAACTCGACAGCTCAGATGGCCCGAGCAATGCAATAACTAGCGGCGAGAAACTTATTAACCGTTTCGCAGCTTAATGAAAAAGGTGGTTGCATGAAAACCCTTGTTCTAGGAAAAAAAGATTTGAACGAGTTATTGAGTATGCCTGAAACAATCAAGGCAGTTGAAAACGCTTTAAAGAAAGATTTCAGCATGCCCCCAAAAATTTACTTGAACGTGCCGAACGGCGACTACCGCGCCATGCCGTGCCACCAAGGAAAATTCGCTTCAATAAAATGGGTTAGCGTCTACCCCGCCAATCCGTCGCAAGGACTTCCCACGGTAATGGCGACGTTGATATTGAACGACGCCTCTAACGCCGCGCCACTCGCCGTAATGGAGGCAGCGCAGTTGACTGCCTTCAGGACTGGCGCAATGGCTGCAATAGCCACTAAACACCTTGCCCGCCCCAACTCCGACGTGCTAGCGTTAGTGGGAGCTGGAACGCAGGCTAGAACGCAGTTGCTTGCAATACAAGAAGTCTTGCCGCGCTTGAAGGAAGTACGCGTGACAGACGCAAAACCAGGGCTCGCCGAAAAATTTGCTTCAGAAATGCAGGCTAAGTGCAGGAAAGCAAGAATAATGGTCGCAGAAAGCGTAGAAGAAGCCGTGCGCGGAGCCAGCGTGATCAGCACAGTCACTCCATCCAGGACGCCCATAGTACAAAGCGATTGGGTGGGCGAAGGAGCGCACGTTAACGCCGTGGGCGCCGACGCGGCCGGCAAACAAGAACTAGACCCGCGAATACTAAAGCGCGCCAAAGTCGTAGTAGACAATTTAGAGCAAGCGTCCCACAGCGGTGAAATCAACGTGCCAATCTCTAAAGGGCTGTTCAAGGAAAGCGATGTAGCCGCAGAAATAGTTGACGTAGTACGCAACGGAAAGAAAGTAAGACAGAACGAAAAAGACGTCACCGTATTCTGTTCCACTGGACTGGCAGTGCAAGACCTGGCAACCGCTTCAATGGTTTACGAGAAAGCGTTAAAGAAGGGAATCGGGGTTCAAGCAGAATTCGTTTAAAAAACAGTGTACCCCTTGATTTTCTTTATCTGCTTCAACAACTCCATTTCCTCGAAAGAAAAAGCTTGAGCGTACTTTTCTTCAATGAGCGCAGCGTCCTCTTTTGGAATGCTGCTGTAAAGCACTTGCTTCGCCCAACACTGCCTCCCGAAAGCCGGACCCTGAATGGAAACCGCTACTTGCTGGCCCTTGCGCGCTTCCTCTAAAGGCTTTTTCTCGTGCTGGATTCCTTGCACGACGCCCACCACCACGCCATCCTCGTTCATTAACTCCACGTCCTTCTTGAGAGTGCCTTCAAGCACTTCCACGCCCACCACGCAAGGATTGCTTACTCGAAAACAACAACCAGGTAGAACTAAAAGCTTGACAGGCAAGGCAAGGCTCGCGAACGCCTCGCGTTTTTCGCGCACTTTTTCTTCTTCCACCCACCGCTTGTAATCTTCAATCAAGTTGTAAATCACTTTCTCTTCGAAGACTTTTACCTTGTTTTCTTCAGCGAAGGCCTTGACGTCAGCGGGAACCTCTACGTTGAAAGCAAAAACCACTCCCTTCAAAGCGTCTTTTTCCTTGACTGCGAGAGCCTCAACGACATCCCTCTTTGAAAGCGCGCCGATGGCGGCGCGGCGCACCGAAATATTTTCTGCCGCGAAAAGCTTCGTGATGGCCTCCAAGCTGCCAAGCGCGTCCGCCTTGAACACCACGCCAAGCTCGTCGCTTTCAACAACTATGTCGCGCACTTCCTTCTTCACTGCAGCAGCCACTGCCGCGACGTCCTCGCCACTGGAAACCACGTAAAGCGAAGAGCCGGCAACGGCCGCGTCAGCTCCCTCGCAAGCTATTTTTACTCCGCAAGCAGCGTGCGCTTCAGAAACAGAAGAAAACTTGTGGCGGGGGTCACGCATTTCATCCAACGGCTTTGGCTTCAACAACGCCTTCACCTTGGAAACGACTGCGTCGTCCTGCGTAGCGAACACTATTTGGTCGCCCTCCCTTACCACTCCATCGTATAGAATCACGTCAAGAGTCTTGCCTAGCCCGGGTTCTTCGCGCACTTCAAGAATGGCGCCCTTGCCTGCCGCCTTCTCGTGAAGCTCTAGCCTGCCCGCCAAAAACTTTTGCGCTAGCCCGGCAACGTACATCAAGAGCTCCTGAATTCCCTCGCCAGTGTGCGCGCTCACCGGAATTATTAGCAGTTGCTTAGTGAAGTCAGTGACGCGGTCGAACCTCTCCGCAGAAAAACCGTGAGAGTAAAGAGCTCCAATCAACTCGTACAACTTCTTGTCAAGAAACGCTTGAACGTCAGGCCGTTGCCTCGCGATGGAAGCAGAAAAGCAAGCATCAGGCACTGGAATCCACCCGCTCAACGCGTCAATCTTGGTTGCTGCCACCACGAAAGGAACTTTGTACTCCCGAAGTATTTCTATCGCTTCCACTGTCTGGTTCTGAATTCCTTGGTTGATATCAATGACGAGAATCGCTATGTCTGCAATGCTTCCCCCGCGGCGGCGCAAGTTCGCGAAAGCCTCGTGCCCAGGAGTGTCAATGAAGAGCAACCCCGGAATAGTGAATTCAGTCTTCATCCTTGAAACCAAATCAGCACACCTAGCCTTCACCACGGAAATCGGGACTTCGGAAGCGCCAACATGCTGCGTGATAGCGCCCGCTTCTCGCGCTTGCACGCTGGACTTGCGTATGGCGTCAAGCAAGCTCGTCTTGCCGTGGTCCACGTGGCCGAGAACGGTGACTACCGGCTGGCGCAGCATAAAATCAGTCCTCAAAACCCCTCCCAGTACTGCCGAACCCGCCTTCGCCGCGCGCAGTCCCTGAAAGCTCTTCTTCTTCGACGAAGGAAGCTCGTTCCACGCGCGCCAACACTGCCTGAGCAATGCGGTCACCGCGCCTTACAGTGAAAGGCTTGCTACCCAAGTTCAAGAGAATCACCTTGCATTCCCCGCGATAGTCACAGTCAATCGTCGCAGGCGAGTTGGGAAGCGTTACTCCCTTCAAGGCAAGACTGCTTCTTGGACGCAACTGCATCTCGTAACCCCGCGGAATCTCGAAATGCAATCCCGTCGGAATCAAGGCAGTCTCGCCAGGCGCAATCACTACTTCTTCCTCTACCGCGGCACGCAAGTCCGCTCCAGCTGATCCCTCAGTCATGTACTGCGGGAAAGTAATTCCCTTGCCGTGCGGAGCGACTTTCACTTTAACTACCGGAACGCTCATGTCAACCAAACAAAGCTTTTTCGTCTGCGCGCTTCCACGAAATTATTTCGCGTTCCTGGAACCACAGCTTCACCTCGTTCTCGGCTTCCTCGCGGTTCGCAGAAGCGTGAATTATGTTGTGAATGCAGCGCTGCGCCGCGTTGGCAGTAAAGGAAGAGTCTACTGAAAAGTCTCCGCGAATCGTTCCAGGCGCAGCCAAGGCAGGCAAAGTATTGCCAGTTATCTTCCTCACTTGCTCTATTGCGAAGGGGCCCTCCCACACCATTGCAACGACTGGCCCAGAAGAAATAAAGTCGCACAACCACTTTTTAACTAGCTTTCCTATGCCGAGGTTGTCCTTGGCCCCCAATTGCTTGGCGTCCAAACCATGCTCCTTGTAAAAGTTCAGGGTCTTGTCGCCTACCGAGCGCAGCCACTCCTCGCTGGAAGGATAATGCTTTTCCACGAAATCCGCGGAAGGCTTTACCATCTTCATGGCGACGAGCTTCAAGCCAACGCGCTCAAAGCGCGAAATACATTCTCCCACCAAGCCACGCTGCACGCCATCCGGCTTCACCATCACAAAAGTCCTTTCTGTCTCCACCACTCACCACCGCCACAAAATCAGTTCAAGAAAGTAGGCGCGCCAAACTATTTAATGCTTGTTTAACAGAGGGCTAGCGCGACGCTGAAGAAAGAAACAAGGCAAGTTCTTCGTCCTCGGCACTTGAAGAATCCACTGGCAACGGGCGCTGAGGCGAAGAACCAATTAATTCTTTTATCCTGTTTAGCCTGGAAGACAACTCCCGCGCGCCACCTTCGCTCAAGCGCTTTCTCGCAAACAAAGCCAGCGCTGCGAGCGCGGCAATCATTAGCGCGCCAAACACTGCAAGAGCAGGCGCTGCCGCCGCGAACAAGCCAGTCAAGCTAAATGGCTGCCGCGAAAAAAGAACTACTTGCTTGGAGAACACACCATGCGACGAAGAAACTACTATAGTGGCGTTGTAAGCCTCTTGCTTTCTCGGGATAACAACGGCGAGCGCCAATGAAGCATTCTGGTTGCGCGCCAACGAAAACGACGCGGGATCAAAAGAATAGTTTGCTTCCTTAGGTAGTCCCTCCAAGCTCGCTTGAGCAGAAGTAAAGTCACCGTAATTGAAAACTGAAACGTTGAGCTTCACAGACGCGCTTTCCTCGTCTTGCGAGACTATTACTGGCTCGCCAACTTCAATGGAGAGGTTGTCAGCAACTTGCTTGCGCACGAAAATTTGGTCGATTACTCCCAAGAGTTCACTGTAGTCGCCGGCGTCGTAGTACCTGCCACCAGTTTGTTCTGCCACGCACTTCAACTGGTTGCGTCCAGCCTCGTTTATGTTGAAACCAATAGCGTAAACGCGGATTCCTTTTCCGCGAAGCTCTCCAGCTAACAAGCAAGGGTCTTGCCCGCAACTCTCCACGCCGTCGCTAACTAAAACTATTAAGTTGTCGTTCCTGCGCTCGAAGTCGTTTACTGCCTCGCGCAAAGCAAAAGCAAGAGGCGTCATTCCGCGCGGCTGAAGAGAAGCAACCATTGCCTTTACCGCGGCAACATTATCTTGCTTTATTGGTGAGAGCTGGACTGAATCACTGCAAGCACGCAAGTCATTCGTCGAATACTGCGAGCCATAAGTCCTAAGCCCCACCCGCATGCTTGAAACGTGTTCCAAGAAGTAGTCTGCGAAATCCTTGGCCACGTCCATCTTGCGCATTCCGCCCACGAAGTCAGCCATCGACTCCGAAGAATCAATTATTATTTCGGCGTCCGCGGCGGGCTGCACGAAATCATTTGGTTGAACCACCACGGATTCTCCCACTTCCTTTCCTGGAACGCGGCGCACAGTAATATTGGTTTGCGCTGAGTAAGACAAGCTATAGCGCTGCGAGCGCGCGACAACTTTGCAAGAGAAAGTCTTGCCACCATCAGAATACAGTGGCGCCAAGTGAAGCACGGAAGACGCGGAAGCACCACCAGAAAGAGAGAATTCAGTGGGAGAAAGAGAAGCGAACGGCGCACAGTCAAGGGAAAGTACGACTACGTCGTCTTTGCCGCCGTAGTTTTCAATAGTGACCAGCAAGTCCAGCTTTTCTTCGGCCCGAAGAGACACTTTTTCTGGAGCATAGAGCCTGATGTTAGGGCAGTAGTCTGCGTAAATCAAGGAATTAATTTCGCGCGAGCGACCACCAGCCGTAGAAACTCTCACTGAAAAAGGCAGGGCTTGCGGCGAAAAGTTTTTTGGAACGTCCACGAAAAGCGTTGCACGCGCGTCATCGCCGGCAGCGAGCGCAAAGCGGTCGCGGTCAAGCGTGAACTGCAAGGGAAGCGAGGCATTCAATAACACCGCCACAGGCTTTTTCCCTGCATTACGAATTTCGAGGGAAATTGGGGTGACGCCGCCAATGCACGCAGTAGGACGCGAGGGAATTATTTGCGCGTCAGCGTACTCGCAAGAATCCAGCGAAACCACTGCCTGGCTGGACAACATATTACCGTAAGCGTCAACCGCAGAAAGAACTAAGACGTAGTCTGCTGGAATTCCGTCAATAGCGGCAGTAGCCCACAACTCGAAGTCGACGGAAGAGCGCGCGGGCACGCTCACGTGCGACGGCGAAAACTCAGTGAACGACTTGCCGTCGAGTCCCCGCAAGTAAAGCGAGTAGTGCTTCAAGGAGTCGCCGTCGTTGCGCAGAGTGAATTGAAGAAACAAGTTGTCTCCACTGCAAGCGCCGCGCTCTAACTGCTTAAATGAAAGTGAGTCAGCGCTGGCCGCGGCTGCAAAGAAAAACAAAAACAAGAGGAAAAAAATGCGGCGCATCAAACTCTCCCCTCAAGAGACCGCGGGAGCGTCGTTTTTGTCGGCCGTTTCTTGTTTGAGGCGCTGAATCTTGTAATAAGTGTACGCTCCAGCGACTGCGAGAATCACTAGGAACGCCAGTATAATGTCGTCGGAGCCGCCGAGAACAAACAATCCAGTGAGAAGTCCTGCCTTCTTTGCTTCGCTACCGCTTATTTTCACTGGCAGCGAGGCGAGGCGGCCATCGCTCGCCTTCAAGTCCACGGTGGCGTTGTAGTCTTGTTCCTGCATTCCCTTAGTGATTACGGTGACGTTGAAAGTCTTTGACTGGCCGAAGGGAAGCAGGACTTGAGCTGGCTCGAAAGAGTAATTCCACCCTTCAGGCAAGCCGTTGACTTCAAGAGAGTAAGAAAGCGAGTCGGACTCGTAGTTGGATATAGTAACGCTGAACTTGGCTGCAAGCGAGTCATTGATTTTCTCGAACCATACTTCGCTCGCGGAAATGGTTGCATTCAAAGCGCTTGACTTGGGAGGCTCGAGGACCGTGACGCGCAAGACTTCTTCTTTTACTAGCTTGTCGTTCAAAGGGTCAGCGTACTGGGAGAACACTTGAATTGGAATCGCGTACTCGCCCGCCTGAGTTAAAGCGGAAGGCGAAACGCTTACTTCAAACAAGGCTTCCTTCTTTGGTTGAACTTCTTGTTCTTGAGGTGAAACAGCCACGCCATCGAAAGGCGGAGTGAGGAAAACAAAGTATTTGTCAGCCATTGTGCCCGTGTTGCGCACGCGCAGGAAAGCCGAAGCGCGCTCGCCTTTTACCACAGTGATGTGGGGCTGGGCTAGTTCAGCGAAAGAGGAATAGTCGCCGCCAGACTTACGGAAGCAAATTTCTTGCTGTAATACAACTGAATCACCGCGCTTTACGAGGAGCAACGCGTGCGCGTCAGAAGATGCCGGCAAGTCTTCTGGAATAAGGGAAACGTATATCGTGCGATTGGTTCCGTTCTGGAACCCAAATATGTTTGGCTGTGAAACGCTTACTGAAACGCCGTCCACTCCTTCTACTTCAACGAAGTAATCTCCGTCTAGCCCGTTGTTCTTCAAGCTTATTGGAACGTAGACGCGCGACTTGGAAACATTCAATGCCTTGCACTTCGAGCCGAAGTTGCTTGAAACCAGTGAAGAAGGCACGATTACTGAAAGCACTGCTTGCGCGTCGTTCAAATCACTTTGAGCAGAAACGTAGAAGTCGTGTTGGCCACTAGCGCCGCTTGGCACGAAAGTACAAAACTTTACTGCGCGCGTCTCGTGAGCCGCCAAATATGCACGCGAAACGTCGAACTTGGAATCCCAGTCTCCATTCGCCTGCATTTGAACGATGGCTTCCTTGTCGGCGCGGTTGCGCAGCATCAAATCAAAACAAACTTCGTCTCCTGCAAGCGCTTCCTTGGAGAAATCGCTGGCTGAAAGAGAAATTCCGCCACTCAAGCACAGCGGGAGCGCAACGTTCGCAGAACACTGTTTCTTGCCTTTAAAGGATGCAATAGCGTTGGCGGCACCGGAGTAGCCTTGAGGCAGCGAAGCAGAAACTGTGACTATGCGAGCTTCTCCTGCGGCAAGAGGAATAAATGCCGGACCGCTTAATGGGACTGAAGCACTGTAAGTAGCTGAAACGTTGTTGGCTTCCTGGAGCTTGTTCGAAACCATTACTTGAAAACTTTGAGTGGGTCCCGCGTTGCAATCAGCTTGCGAGACAAGTTCGGCTTGAACGTCGCAGTCGTATACTTCCTTGTTCAAGCACGCTTCAACTGCAACGATTCTCCCGGTTACCGCGTTAGCTGAAACCACTTGCTCGCCGAATCCATCGGCTAAGACGCTTAAAGTGTAAGAACCCGCACTCAAGTCATTGAACAATGCTTCGCCGTTCTTGTCGGTGCTGCGCTTTTCACCATTTTCTTGAATCGAAACCGAAGCGGATTGAATGGGTGCTCCAGAGCCGCAGTCTGTTACTTTGGCTAGAATAGAGGCAGTCGACGCTTTGGCTGGAGCTATCGACGCTTGCGCGGAACACGAGGCTCCAGCGAAACTAGCCTTCACTAAAAAACTATTTAACGCAGAGTCCTCAGAGTAAGTGCAAGAAGAGTAGCAGTAGCCATCGCGGCTGCTGCCCTGGCAGTAAGCCGACTTTATTTCACCGTTCCCGCAGTCCACCACCGCAGTATACGGAGCTGAAGCAAAGTCAACGTAGTGAACGCTTACGCTTACCGGCTGGCCGGCGCGCTGAGTGGAAGGCGAGAGCGAAACCGTGCAATAAGAATTGGTTGGCTCGCAGTATTGCCCACTCGCTCTTTCTCCTTCAGGGCAACCGCAAACGTCCGCGCGCTCGCGCAAGAACCCGTTGTCGCAGTACTCGTGGTTGGCATTGCATTGCCCGTAAGGAGTGCCGTCACTGCACTTTTTGTCAACGCAGTGGTTTCCATCAGCTTCTTTTCCTGCAGGGCAACCGCAAAGAGAAGCTTTTTCCACTAGGTTACCCCACGGCGTGCAATACTTTGGTTCCTCGGAAGAACAATAGCCGGCAGGAGTTCCATCTGCGCAGTAAACTGGTTCTGGAGTGGGCTGGGGCGCAGTATTGTATATTACTACAGTAGAAGGATTAGACGGGTACTGGGCAACGTTCACGTAAACCCCGCCACACGGCACACCATAGTAATTCCACTGCAAGTAGTAAGTGCCAGGGTAAGCGTAGTAGCAGTCGTAGAAGCCAGTGTAACCATTGCCGCAAACAAAGGAAAAACCAGGATAAACTTGTGGTTCAACGTAAAGCCACGAACCAGGAGAAACATAGTAGGTAGCCGCGAAAGGATTACAGCCGAACACGGAGTAAGCAGGGTAGCCATAGTACGCGCTCCCCCAAACCGAAACTGCCACCTGCGCACTAATCCCTGCGTTAGCGCTCGAGGCAAAAAAGCCTGCAAGCAATACTAAAGCAAAGAGCAAAGCATTACCGAGCCTCATAAACCCACCTTATGTTACTACTGTGCAGTTACGAGTATTTAAATGTGGTGGTTGTTGAGGTGGTAACGACGAAGGAACGCGTCGCGGCGCCCAAAAGCTTTTTTATTTCGCGCGACGCCATTTCTTTTGTTGGGGTCGTAGTATAACCTGGCAGAACGGCAGTCGCCCTCAGCTGGGCGGCCGAAGCTCCAGTAGCAAAGCTTACTGGAAAAATGAGCTCGCAGGAGCAGTGATTTCGCCGAGAGAAACCTGCATATCCGAGTTCGAATCTCGGCGACCCCACTTTTTCTTGGTTGGGTGGTGAGAAAATAATAGTTGCAGGCGTTGACGAAGCCGGCAGGGGCTGCGTAATTGGGCCACTAGTAATTTGCGCTTTCGCGTGCGACAGCGACTGGGAACCAGAACTGCGCCGAATGGGAGTCAAGGACTCAAAGCAGTTGACTGCCCAGCGCCGCCAAGAACTCGCGGTTAAACTCCGCAAAATCGGAAAGCATGTCTTAGTAAAAATCACTGCAGAGCAACTCAGCAAGGAAATGAGTTCAAAGAGCCTCAACGAAATAGAGGCTGAGCACGCCGCGCAAGCGTTGAACGAACTGCAAGAAAAGCTTTCCGTTAAAGGAAACGAGTTCGAAAAAATATTCGTAGACTCGCCAGACCCAGTGCCGTCGCTGTTTGAGAAGAGGCTGCGCAAGTACCTTGTAGGAAAAACGGGAAAGGCGCGAATAGTCAGCGAAAACAAGGCAGACGCAAAGTACGCGTGCTGCAGCGCTGCCAGCATTCTAGCGAAAGTAGAGCGCGACGCGGAAATAGAGAAAATAAAAAAGTTGGTTGGAAGCGAGTTTGGCTCGGGCTATTCAAGCGACCTAGTAACCCAAGAGTTTTTGTGCAAGCACTTCAACGACGAAGCAGTCAAGCCTTTCCTGCGCGAAAAGTGGGAGACTGTGAAGCGGCTGCGCTGCAAGCAAATGGATTTAAGCAAGTTCGTTTAAAGCAGAGAAACCGCTGCTTTTTCTATGAGCAAGTCCTCTACGCAATAGTTTTCAAGTGCTGCCTTGCTCACGTCGTACTCTCGCGCAACCTCTTCCTCTGCCTTCGCCCGCTCTCTAGCAGATGAAGGAAAACGAATTTCCCTTCCTATTCTTGCGGTGACATGCGCCGGCGACTCTGAAACGACGGCGAAAACGTTTTTACGTGGCGCAGTCAAGGCCAACGCCTTATCTATTTTAGGCGTGCAAGCAACAAAGCAGAGCCACGACAACGCAAAGTCTTTGGCTGGAGCGCGTTCTTCCTGAAAAGATTTATAAGTTGAAAAGAGGCAATATTTGAGGAAGCGAGGAAAAATTCCCAGCTCTGGTTTTACTACTATAAAAGGTCCTTCCAGGCTTTTCCTGAGTTCCGCCACGAGCTCGGCTTGCTTTAAATCGCTTTCCAAGAACAATACTTGCATGTAACGGAAATCCAATTCCAAAATTAAAACTGTTTCGGAGGAGAAAAATAATGGTTCAATACCACAAGGCATTCAAAACCAAGCTCGGCGGCGCGGGCGGAAAAAAACGCAAAATGAGGGACAAGCGACGCGCTCACTGGGGCGGATTCTTCAGCCGCACTCGCTTCGAAAAAAACACGGAAAGCGAGAAACGCGACGCCTTCCGCACAAAAGGAGGCAACCGCAAAGTCGCCGCGCTTTCAGTGCTGTACGCAAACGTGTCCAACGGCAAGGAAGTAAAAAAAGCAAAAATAACGAACGTCGTAGAAACTCCAGACAACCGCCACTACTCACGTGAAAACATCGTCACCAAAGGCGCAATAATAGAAACAGAGCTCGGCAAAGCCAAGGTCACGTCGCGCCCAGGACAACACGGCATAGTAAACGCGGTGCTACTCAAGCAGTCTTGAAGGCATCAAATATTGTTTTGACGAGACTCATTTTCTCTGCCTCGCCTTCCCTATTCTCGTAATAAGCCTTGAGTCTCTCGCGCCACGCAGGACGCAAGAAATAAATTTTTCCCTGCAACTCGTGAACGCCGACTTCCAGCAACCCGTTCTCTTGCCCTGCCTTGAAAGCTTTAGCGAACAAGTCTTTCCCTCGCGGAGAAAGCTTTTTCAGCGCCAAACTTATTTGTTCATCGCTCTTTGTCTCGCCAAAAACGCGCGCCAGAATTAAAGCATGACCACTCGAAAGCATTCCAGCCTTAACCATTTCGCTTACAACGCGAGGCATGAAAACACTTTTTAACACAAGCAAATTAAAAGTTTGCACTTTCTACCCCAGTCATCCAAACACGTTAAAAAAACAAAAAAATCCACGCAAGCGAGAGGCAAAAGTATTTATATCGGATTCGCCAAAAAGTTTAAATAGTTATCGTTGCAGTTTAATAATTCTCTTCGTTTTGCGGAGTGTTTTTTGTTTGGAGTTCAGAGTAGAGCACTTATCTTCGCGTGGCAACCTCGTCTTGAGCGGCGGGGGGGCCGGCATAGAGCGGAAGACAAAGCTTTACTTGAATGGCAAGGCGGTGGCCGAGGTTTTCGACACGATTGGGCGCGTGGAAAAGCCGCTTTATTTGGCGAAGCCGCTCGTGAGAGAAGCAGGGAAACTGCAGGGAAAAACGCTGACTGACTCAAAACAAGGTGTGTTTTAATGAAGTGCCCGGAATGCGGAAGCACGAGGCTTAGGAAGAACCCGGAACGCGGAGAAATAACTTGCGTTGACTGCGGGCTCGTGATAGAAGAGAGCCTCGTCCAAGAAGGACCAGAGTGGAGGGCTTTCGACGCGGAACAGCGCGCCAGCCGCGCCCGCACGGGAGCGCCGTTGAAGTACATGTCGCCCAACAAAGGGCTAGTCACCGAAATAGACCAGTACAATCGTGACGCGCGCGGCGGCAAGATCGCGCCGTCGCAGCAGGCACAGCTTTACCGGATGCGCAAGTGGCACAAGCGTGCTTCTATATCAAACAGTATAGAACGCAATCTCGCTATAGCTTTGACTGAACTAAACCGGGTCGCGTCGCACTTGGGTCTCAGCGAAAGCATTCGCGAGGCGTGCGCCCTGCTTTACAGGAAGTGCGTCGAGAAAGGCTTGATTCGCGGCAGGCAAATTGAGAGCGTGGTCAGCGCAGTGATTTACGCGGTATGCAGGCAGTACGGCATTCCGCGCACGCTTGACGAAATCAGTGCTGTCGCCGAGATTCCCAAGAAAGAGATAGGGCGCACTTATCGCTTGATAGCCCAAGAACTCGAATTAAAAGTTCCTTTGACGAACCCTCGCTTTTACATTGCGCGCTTCATTACGGCGTTGAAGTTGAGTGGTGAGACGCAGAAGCAAGCGCAGGAAATTCTTGACAAGGCAATAAAGAGGGGCCTCATAAGCGGCCGCGGCCCAATGGGGGTGGCCGCTGCGACGGTCTACATTGCTTCTGTCGTGACTGGAGAGCGGAGGACTCAAAAAGAAGTCGCCGACGTCGCGGGAGTGACGGAGGTAACGATTCGCAACCGCTACCGAGAACTCAAGAAAGCGCTTGACTTGAAGGTAAGCATTTAAGCCTTCAAGGCTTTTTTGCTGTTGAAGCCAGCACGCGCAAGGCGGCTTCGCGCAATGAATTTAGTTTTTCGGTTTTGAACCCTTTCTTGCCAGCTGGCTTCAAGTGAAAGAGCTTGTAAGACAGGGAAGGCTTTATTTCCACGTAGATGGCTCCGTTGTTTAACCCGAAGTAGTGAAGCGTGCCAGTAAACTTTTCTGGTTTTCTCGCGCCAAAAAAATTTTCTTTAATGAAGGAGTCGATCTTGTCCGCTAGTTCTTTCTCTTTTAAAGCGACTTGTTCTTCAGTGAAAAACGGTTTCTTGAAAGGCATGCAATCCCTTCCTTTAAAGTAGGAGAGCGCGCAATTAAAAGAATTACTTGCCAGTTTCTTTCGTGAAGCACTTGTTTGAAGACGAGGGACTACGCAAGCTAGAGCAGCGCTTCAAGAAAATGGCTGCCTTTCTAGAAAAAACTTTGGTGGAGCGCAAGCCAGTGCTCTTGGAATACCACGACGACGGAGACGGAGTGTTCGGAGCGCTTATAGTCAAGAAGGCTTTAGAGGAAAAAGCGGCGCTGCTTGGAGTCCCGCTCTCACTTTACTGCCTGCAAAGCAGTTCTTCTGCTTACTCTGAGGAAGACGCGCGGAGGGACGCGTGCCAGCACGAGTTGCGTGCGCCGCTGTTGTTGGTGGTGGACTTTGGCTTGAACGAGGACAGCGAAAAAGGCGTGGAGCTAGCGCGGCGCGCTGGCTTCGCAGTGGCGGCGATAGACCACCACCCGTTCCCAAAAAAAATTGAGGGGCACTACGACTGCATTGTAGCCCCCCAACAAGAAGGATTAGGGCCTGAATACTGTGCTGGACTGCTTTGCTTTGAGGTAGCAAGCGCTATGGGTTGCGCGCCGTCGCAAGAATGGGCGAGGGCAGCGCTCAAGAGCGACAACAGTCGTTTTATGCGCGAGGAAGACGACTTGCTTGCGAGAGCAGTTGATTACTTGCTCATAGCGAGCAAGCAAAAAAAGCCTCTTTCTTTTTACGAGCGAGTGCTTGAAGACAGGAGAGCGTTAAAAGAGTATTACGCTAGAGCCGTGGAAAACGTAATGGAAATGCTTGAAAAAGCAGTCAAGACAGCAAAAATAGTTGCGATTGGAGACAATGCGAGCGCTGTCTTGCTCGACCTCGAAAAGTGCGGTTGCGCCAAGAACGTTTATCCCTCTAAAGGAAAAGCAGTCAACGAGGCGCACAACAAGTTTTCCTTGGAGTTGGGTGGCGCAGTGGTGACACTGGGTTTCACGCGAGACCGCATAAGCTTTCGAGCGAACGCGGAAGCGATGAAGCGCGGCGCGGCAGCGAACCCAGTGATTGCGGAGTTAAAGAAAGAATTTGGTTCAACTATAGTGTCGGGGGGAGGACACGACGTGGCGGCGGCGTTGAAGGTGCGTGGAGGAAGCGCTCGCTTGGTGGCTTTGCGGTTCGCTGAACTTGTTGGCAAGCAACTTCGCAGGAAAGCAAACTGAAAGCTAAATAAGGGCGAAACACCAAAATATTGACGGGAGATGTAAAATGCCTGAACGAAGCAAACCTCTTTCGAGGGAACTGCCGTCAGTCACGCAAGCAGTGAAAGAGCACTGGAAGAACTTCGGCGCTGAAAAAATGAAGGAATTCATTAAAAGCTTGGAATACTCGCCGGACCCTACAACGAACTCGAAGAAAGTCGCTTACGCGATAAACTTGTTCACGAACCACTTCCTTGACTTACCTTCTTTTTTGTACGCGCGAAAAGTTTTTGCTCGCCCCAACGAAATAATGGAAGTACACAAAAAAATGATTGAAAACATAGCAAAACTAAACCCAAAAACCGCGCCCAACAAGCAACACGTAATCAACAACATTGCCTGGATACTAAGCACGAGCCCAATGTTTTACGCGCCAGTAATAGACGCTGAAAAGTTGCCGCCTCTGCCTTACCAAAAACACTACGGCACGCAAGAAATAAAAGGCATTCTCGCCACTGTGCTCCAAAAAATTCCCCCGCAAAAAGTTGACTCTAAAGTGGTTTACCTCACATCAAAAAAGCTTGCAGAAAAACTGGAAAAAGAAGGAATTCCGGCGCGCGTGACTGACGTCAGCAAGGCATTCCAAGAACTGTTTCCGCACTTGAACCCCAACGACGTAACAATTGCCGTGGCAGACGCGGCAGCCGAAAAACTTGAAAAAATTCAGACGAAGGCGCGCCACGCCAAGGAAGACGTTTTCGCTGAAGCCCTGGAAAAAACAAGGTATTTGCCGCCCCACGAGCTAGCAAAAATACTTTCCCAAACCAAGAAAAAACCAGCGGACAGTCAAGGAATAACTCACGTTACTTACTTGATAGATAATTTGCACGCGTTCTCTAAAATTAACGACGAGGAACTCGGAGAATTCGTTGAAGCGCGCTTGAAAAATATTTACGCGGCGAGTGCTGACGACACGGAATCGCTAAGAAAACTTGCAACTAACTTGCATGAGTTGAACAAGCGGCTCACCCTACAAATAAAGGAGTTGAGCGAAAAACATGGCTACCCAGAGTCAAACCCGCTGATAAAGCGCCGCAAAATAATAATGGGCAAAATAATGCCTTTGTGGGCGAAAATAGAAGACGAACTATTAAAGCGCTCGATGCTCCAGCAACTCGCCCCCAAAAAGTGAGCAAATGAGTCAGCCGAAAAACAAGTTCTCAGTGTACAAGCCCAACAAGAACTCTTCGGGCAGCGCAGTCCAGTTTGACTTCAACCGCGAAAAGCAATGCATTTTCCTGGAAGCAGCAAGGCAAGTGGCTTCGCAGGCGCAGGGCGCACAGCAAAACGCTTTCGACTGGGGAAACAAAATAGTCTTCAAGCTCGGTTTGACGGACATGGGAAAGCTCCTCGCAGTACTGCAAGGTCGCATTAAAAGCGTGGACTTGTTCCACGACCCGTCAAAGGGACAGTACACGCTGGGCACGGAAGTCAAAAACAACGCAGTCAGCTTCTCTAAAGGCGATTATGGTTACTTCTTGAAAGTTTCATCGCAGGGACGCGACGGCAAAGTCAGCGCAATCCAAATAAGCATAACAGAAGACGAGGCAGCGCTCCTGCAAGTATTGCTAGCTAAAGCAGTGGAAGAGTCCCTAGGTTGGTGAGTCAAAGCAAGTCTTGAGCGAGTTGCAGGGCTTCACGCTTGCGCTTGCTGCCGGCTTCAATGAATAACGTGCTCACGCGAGGCAAGGGAGTAAGCTTAGCCACTAGAACGCCTTTCGAGTCTTTTATCAGTAACGCGTTGCGAAACTTTTGCGTTGAAAAACCGTAAGCCGAAGCGAGCTTGGCGACATCGCTTTCGCTCACCCGTCTCCCCAAATGAATCAAGCTATTGCCTTCCCGAGTTTCAGCGAAAGCCTTGCCGTGGTGTTCTTCTTTCACGATGTTCTTCAATCCCTTTATTCCCCAAGCCATTAAGGGTTCACCGTAGCATTAGAAAAGTTTGCGAGTTGGGTGAAGTACTCCGTTGAAGCGTTTTGAGTCTGGTTCGCGCCAGGCTGTAAAACGAATGCCTTGATAACGGTAATCACTATGACTATAAAGAGCACTACTGCGCCAGCCAAGAGAATGTATTCAATGGCGCCCTGCGCTTTTTCATCCATGAAAAACCTTAAGCCAACCGAGTTTTAAATCCTTGCTTGCTGCTGCGAGACTGCTTCGCGTATGGCTGCGAGCTTCTCGTAATAAGAAGCCCTGCCTGCAACGAAATTAAAGCGCGCTGAAGCAAGGGCAACCACTACTGCCACGCCGAGAATCACAGCTATTACGATTAAGTTGTTGGAGACAGCTGCAATGAACATGCCAGTAATGCCGCCGTTTTTTCCCTTGATTGGCTCGAGTTCCTTGCGGTAAATTTCTTTTCCCTCGCTGGAAACTACTAGAACTGGCTTCGCGGCTTCCTCGGAAGTGGTGGCTTCCACGTAAATTTTTTTCGTGGCGTTTTCGCCGGGTTGCAAGTCAAAGGGCGCTGGGCTCTTGACTATCCAGCCGTCAGGCAAGCCGGTTATCGTTGCGTAAACTTCCTTCAAGGTCTCATTGCCTGGATTTGAAACCGTGATCTCAATAGCGTACTGCAAGCTGGAATTGTCTGGTGAGGCGTTCACTGAAGGCTGCAGAGCGCGAGCTGGCTGCGCTGGCGCTACCACCTTGAAAGTGAAGTCCTTCCACCCTACTATCCTTCCTCCCTCTATGACTTGGAGAGCCAAGTGAAGTGAGTCTCCTTCTGCCGCGTTTTCGCAGCGAACGTCAAACTCTGCCTTGCCGACTTCATTACGCGAAAGCGCTAGTTTTTCTGGCCACAATACCGGCTTTAATGCGTCGTCGTCGCCCACGAGCTTGAGTTGAAAGTCGCCTGCGGCTCCGAAGTTGCGTAGCTCAACTTTTATGGTGCGAAGAATTCCGGGTTCTATCTTTATCGTGTCAGACTGCGGGAAAACAGGAGATACTTGAACGTAGTAGTAAGACGGGTCAAAGTAAGCGTGGGCTCCATTGTACTCGTTGTAGTTTTCTTGTTTCGCGTGAAAGTACTGGGGGCACTCGCGCAACGGGTAAACGCTGGCGACTACGCGCAAGGAAGCACTCTCTGCCTTGGAGCCGTCGGGCCTCTTCAAAGAAACCGACAACTTGATTGGAAAATCTCCCTCGAAACAAGAAGGCGTGGAAAGGCGCACGATTATGCTTTTAGTAGCGCCTGCAGGCACGAGTCCCTGGGAAGCGTCAAACCAGGCGTCAACTATGCTGGACTGCGCGCTGATTTCAAACAAGCGCGGCTGGCTGTCGTCGTTCGTGAACGAGACGATCAAGCGAGCACTCGACTCGTCAGTAAGCGAAACCGATGAAGCCGAAGCTTGAAGCGACAACGCAGAAGCCATTCCTGCGAGCAATGCTACCGCAATCAAGGCAACGCCCGCGGACGCCAAAACGAGTTTTCTCATTAACACAACCCCACGTTCAATGATGTTACTATTAATGAGTTGCAACATATAAAAAGCTTTTGTTTTGTTACTCTTGAAAAGTAAATACATTTATATATTTGTTAGTTGAAAAGAAATACGTCAAAAAAAAGGGTGCGCGGCTTGCAATTAATGGAAAAAACTTTTCCAAGTGAAGATAAATTTAAAAAGAAGGGTTCTGTGAATTCTGCGAATTCTATGCCTTACAACCAAGAAATACTTAACAGTCTTCGCAGGCTGGGGCTCAACCAATACGAAACGCGTGCTTACTATACTTTGAATGCCTTGGGCACCAGCACTGCCGGCGAGTTAAGCGAGAAAGCCGAGCTTCCCCGCCCGCGTGTTTACGACGTGCTAACCAGCCTTCAAGACAAGGGCTTTGTGGCGCTTCAGCCAGGCAGGCCAGTGCGCTATGCTTCCCTGCCGCTCTCGGAGGCAATCAAGACGCTCAAGAAGCAGAAGGAACAAGCCCTCTTGGAAGAAATAGCTGCAATGGAGAAGATAAGCAGTGAGTTAAGCGCTAAAATGAAGAACACTAAAGTCGCCGAAAAATTTAACATAGACGAAAACGTTTGGACGCTTAAAGGAAGAGACGCTATCTACTCTAAAATAGGTTCAATGCTCGGCGCCGCCAAAAACCACATTATAATAAGTTCCAGCACTGAAGGAGTGGCGCGCAAGTTTGCAGCGTATTCGGCCGAGATAGAGAAAGCGCGCTCTAAGGGAGTCAAAATAAAGGTAGTCTCAAAAAACGTTCCGAAAAACATTGCTTCAAAAGTGCACTTGCATGAACGAGAGCTTCCCACTAGGTTCGTGGTGGCGGACGACCAAGCACTAATTTTCTTGACAGACGAGCAAACGCCGGCGGAAGAAGAAGTAGGCGTTTGGATGCAGAGCCCGCACTTGAGCGCTACACTAAAAAGCTTGGTTGAAGGAAACTAAGCTGAACTCCCGCAAAATCATGTTTGGGGTTGCGGCGAGGCTTCTGATCGAACTTCGGTTGCCTCGCGTTCAGGTAGTTCTTGTTTCTCTGGAACGTCGAAAACTTCTTTTAACTCCGTCTTATATATTTCAACGCGTCGAATTGGAACTATTTTCTTCAGCACTCCGACTGCCTCGCTGCTGGCTTTGCCGTACAAGACGAGGTTAATGAAGTTGCCGAAAGTATTCGTCGAAGCCTTGTTTTTCAGAAACTCGGTCATGGCGTTGCGCAAGGCAGTCTTTTTCGCCGAGCTCGCCCTCCCAGCCGTGACGACGAGTGCTTTCACCTTGAATTCTACGCCGTCTTTGGAGGAAACGGGGAGCACTATCCAAAGCGCCTCGCGGTGGCGGCGCACGAGCGTCTGCAAGTACTCCCGCGCAATACTGTGCCCAATGAATTTCGCGTAAGCAGTCTTGCCCTTTATTTCTGTGACGCGCATTCGCACGTTAGTGTACATGTGCGCGATGTCCTTTGTTATCTCTTTCAACGGCACTTCAATGACGCGGTTCATCAAGTGCTCGTCGTCCAAAGCAGGAACTTGCGCGAACTGCACTTCATTCATGAATTTGGGAGCCAGAACGGCGTACCACGACTTTGATTTCCAAGTGTCAACTACTTTTTTTGCCATTCAATCACTCCTCACTTCACTATGAGCGCTGCAGTTTCTGGGTCGTAAACCCAGTTCTTGGGAAGCTTCTTGCCCCGATAGTAGCGAACTAGTCTCTTGATCTTGCTTTCAACGTGGATGAGCTTCTGCTTGTTTGACTTGTCGCGCGGGTTGTCCTTCAAATGCTTGCGCATTGACACGGCGCGGCGAATCAAGTCAAGCAAGTCCGATGGGTACTTGCCTGCCAAGCCTTTTTCTTTCAGCAACTGCGTAATAGTCTTGCCAGTCACGAGCTTCACTGAAGGAATTCCGTGCTCGTCGCGCAAAGCCTGGCCTATTGCTGCCTCGCTTTTCCCTTCCTTGGCATACTTTTCAACCAACGCGGTAACTTCTTCTTTGGAGAGCGGAATCCAGCCAGGCGCTTGTTTTGCGCTCGGCTTTTTGGAGCCGCTTTTCCCCCTTTTCCTGCTGTGCAGTCTTGCCATTACAACCACTCCTTGCTGAAAGCATTCAAACGCTTACAGTCAAATCAACTTCTCCTTCTTCCTTCAACTTGAATTCCACGTTCTTCAGCTTTCCGACGACGCGAAGTTCTTCCTCTACTTCCTCTAACTCCTTGAGAAGAAGCTCTGAAGCAGAAACCGTCGCGCTCGAAAGCTCTTCATTCAAGGCGAGAGAGTTGCTTGCCTTGAATTTGCGTATCTTGGAAAGAAGAGAGTGAAGAACGCCCACAATATTCTCCGCGTTTTTGTTTAAATATTCTTCTTCTGCGACAGGCCAGTCAGTCAAGTGCACGCTGCGCGCGCCGTCCCTTGCAGCAAAAAGTTGTTGGTATACTTCCTCGGCAGTAAAGGCAGCGAACGGAGCAAGCATTTTCGTCGTCTTAAGCGTTACCTCGTAAAGACACCTTTGCGCGGCGAGCTTGCTTTTCGCGTCCGGTTCTCTTCCGTCACGCGAAACGTAAATGCGGTGCTTGACGTCCTCCAAATAAAAATCGCAGAACTCGTGCCAGAAAAACGAGTGAAGCAAAGTAATCGCTGAATAAAAGTCGTAGTCCTCCATGAACTTCGTGCACTTGCCAATTGTTTCGTTGAGCCTGCTCAAAATCCAGCGGTCAGTCAAGCGCAACGGAGCAGACTTAGCTTGCTTCTCGTCAAATCCCTCGAGCGCCTTTTCCACGAACTTGCATGCATTCCAGTACTTGTTCAAGAACGACTGAGCGTAATTCACGTCCTTCCAAAAGAAAGAGTTGTCGTTGCCGGTAGAACCAGAAAGCGCTGCCCACTGGCGCAAGGCGTCCACGCTCGTGCGTGCAATGACGTCCTTGGCTTCAACGTAGTTTCCGAGGCTCTTACTCATCTTCTTGCCGTCTTCGCCGCACACCATGCCGTTCACGAGCACTTCCTTGAATGGCGGCACTCCAGTCAAGAGAGTGCAGCGGTGAATAGTGTAGAACGCCCAAGTGCGAATAATGTCCGTCCCTTGCGGGCGAAGAGAGGATGGATAAATTTTTTGCATTAACTCCTTGTTCTCAGGCCAGCCAGCGACAAACAAAGGAGTAATTGAAGAGTCAACCCAGCCATCGCAAATGCTGGTCTCGCCCTTCAACGCGCCGCCGCACCGGCATTTCTTCACTGGCGGCTCGTCTTTAGTGGGGTCTACAGGCAATTGAGACTCTTTCGGCGCATAAACCTCGCCGCACTTTTCGCAGTACCAGAAAGGAATTGGGATGCCGAAAACGCGTTGGCGGGAAATGCACCAGTCCCACTCTAAACCGTTAACCCAGTCCATTAAAAGCTGGCGTGCTCGGTCTGGAACCCAGCGCATAGAGTGCGCCGCCTTCTTCACTGTTTCCTCGAATCCCTTCAAGCGAATGAACCACTGCAGGGAATTAAGGAGTTCTATTGGTTTCTTGCAGCGGTCGTGAATCTTGATCGTCTGCTTCAACTTTTCTTGTTTTTCAAGCAAGCCGGCTGCCTGCAAGTCCTCCAAAATCTTTGCTCTCGCTTTAGCCAAAGGCATTCCGTCGTAAGCGCCGGCGTTCACGAGGAGGCCGCGCTCGTCCATGAAATCAATTATTGGCAGCTTGTGGCGGTAAGCCCAAACGACGTCGGTCTTGTCGCCGAAAGTGCAAACCATTACAGCGCCAGTCCCAAAAGAAGAGTCCACGTCTGGGTCGGCTAGAATCGGAACTTCTTTCCCAAACAATGGAGTCACGCACTTTCCGCCCACTAACGCCTTGAAGCGCTCGTCTTCTGGGTGGACGAGCACTGCAACGCAGGCGTGCAACAACTCTGGACGCGTAGTCGCAATCAAAAGCACTCCAGAAGGAGCTGCAGAGCACTTAAACTTCAAGAAGTTCAACAGAGTCTCGCGCTCTACTTCCTCGGTTTCAGCCTTCGCTATGGCGCTCTCGCACGAAGGACACCATAGGACGGGATGTTTTTGGTGGTAAACCTGGTTTTTCCTGAACATCTCAATTAAAGAGTATTGAACTGCGCTGTAGTATTCCTTGTTCAAAGTATAGTATTCGCGGCTCCAGTCAATAGAGAAACCCATTTGCTTCATTTGAGTCTTGATGGAAGCAACCATTTCGTGGGACCACTCAAGGCAGCGCTTGCGAAACTCTTCCCTGGGCAGCTTCCCGTACTTTTTCTCTACCTTTACTTCGGTGGGAAATCCGTGGCAGTCCCATCCTTGGGGAAAGAAGACGTTGAAGCCACGCATTCTGCGAAAGCGCGCCACGAAGTCAATGTAGCACCAGTTCAGCGTGCTTCCAGTGTGGAATTCGCCAGTTGGAAAAGGAGGGGGAGTGTCAATGGAGAAAATTGGTTTCTTGGCGTCAGACTCGTCGAAAGCGTAAAGCTTTAGTTGTTCCCACTTACTGGCCCACTTTTCCTCTAGTGCCCTGCAATCAAGTTGGCCCAGCATTATGCTTGCATCCTCTCATTGTCCTTTAACGAACTTCTTAGTCCACTTTTTCCTGCGAGGGTTGCGCCCCATTCTCGCGTTAGCCTCGCATTTCCTGCTGCAGTAATGAATTGCCGTGCCGTCGCGCTTGAAGAGCGTAAAACCAGTTCCGACTGGTATCTTGTTTCCACAAAAAGAACACTCTGTCACGAGTCATCACTTCCTCTTAGGCTTGAGTGGCTTTGCCTCGCGCTCGGTTTCAAGCAGTATTATTATGTCTCCCTTGCGCACCGGGCCTTTGACGTTGCGGCGTATAACGCGGCCGCGGTCCTTGCCTTCGAGCACCTTGCACATGCACTGGTTTACTTCCCCGAAAACGCCAGTTCGTCCTATCACTTCAACTATTTCCGCTGGAAAGCCCTCCGAAAAACTGGGAGCTTGCGGCGGAATTGGTTTTGCTTCCTTTTGCGTTGAAGCAAGCGCTTTCCCGCCCTCGACTTTGCTGGGTTCAGTCATTAAGAATTACCTCTCGCAATAGAAGAAATCACTCCTTCTTTTCTCCTTCCGCTGCAGCCTTGGCTTTCTTTGCTGGTTTTTTCTCTTTCTTTTCCTCCTTTCGTTCCTTTTCTGATTCGCCTGCCTCGACTTTCAATCCTTGAAGAGAAGGAATAACGCCAGCCATCTTGGAAAGAATCTCTTTGACTGCTGCCTCGCCCGCGCCCGGCTTGGTTATCGCTACCGCTGCCGTGCCCACAGAAAGCCCTGCTGCTTTGCCGAGCCTCGCTTTCTCTCCAACGTAAACATAGGGAATCTTTTTCTCGTTGCACAACTGCGGAATATGCATTACTATTTCTTCAGGGTCAACGTCTTCAGCCACCACGACGAGCTTGGCGTCGCTGCGCTCAATTGCCTTGGTTGCCTCGTTGGTTCCCTTGCGAAGCCCGCCGCCGTTGCGCGCCGCCTCCACTGCCTCAAGCGCTTTAGCCTGCACTTCAGCAGGAGTAGAAAACTTAACGTAACTCTTAGCCATACACTGCACCTCATTTCATTGGTTTTTCTTTTTGGCTGCCTTCATCTCATCAGGCAAAAAAAAGCAGCGCAAAAATAGGGCCGGCAAACTTTAAATATATTTTGAAAGCACCAAAAAAAGAAAGGGAGAGTTTCAGGGCTCCTCGCTTGAAATAGCTAGCTGGCTTTCAGTTCCATAGTCAGGGTTTTCTCCCACGTCAATCGCCATAACTGAATCCACTGCATTGCTTGGGTTAACCGAAGAAACAGGGGCAGCGGCGCTGGCCGTCGGCAACGGCTTGCATCCTTCTCCCCTGTACAAAGCCCATTCCTCGCACTCGGAACCGTTAGCGAAAACGCATACTCCGTACTCGCCTCCTGACGCGTCCTTGCGAATACTTAGCTTTCCACCCAACTGAATACAGTTAACCGAAGCAGGATTGGAAGTCTGCGCTTGAGAAACGCCGCCCGCAAGCGAGGGAGAAGGCATTGCCGGAGCGCTCGGCTGTTGTTGGGTGCATCCAAATGCAAGCAATCCAGACAAAAGCACTACTGCAAACAAAAAAGCTTTCTTCATTTCAAACCCCCCTCAGCTAGCGTTGCCGGCAGACTCGTTCAACGGATTCGTGGAAGGCGACGCAATAGTTGAAGCGTTGCCGCGAATTGCTTTCGCCAACGCCTTCAAGTCATCCGCAGCATCTTTCAAGTAACTCCAAACCTCCTGAAATTCTCCTTCAGCGTAAACCCTGCCTGGAACCGCGAGAGCGGAAGCACTGGCCACCTTGGAGTTCACAGAACCCACCATTTCCTGCAAGCGATACTTTTCAGCTATTGGCTCAAGTTGCTGCAAGTGAGCTCGAATGAGGGCAACCTCGAAGCGCGCCCACAAGTGCAAGTGCTTGTTGCGCGCGTCTTGCACAGCAGCCATTATTTCAGAGGCGTTGCCGCTCTCGATAGCAGCCTGGAGAGGAGCAATGACTTGAGACTGCAAGTCATCCACCACAGCCTGCAATTGCGAGACGTCGAAGCCCTTCGCTGAAAGCCGGGAAACAGTATTACTCCAATCGTTCGCCCACTTCCTGTAATAATCTATGCGATTTCTCGCGTAAGCTGCCTGCTTTTCTGACTCGCAGGCAGCGAAAGCCTTTTGCGCTTCCTGGAAGTCGGCTCGCAGCTTTTTGCGCAAGGCAGTGTTGTTCTTGCCTGCCAGCGAGCGCTTGAAGAAGGAAAGCGCCCTCACTGCCTCCCTAGCGTGGGGAGCGAGCGACGAACGCACGTAGGAGTCGAATTCCTTGACGCTTGCGTTGGCAGCATAGCCAGCGAGGACAGCGACATCGTTTTCCAAGCTCGCCTTCAAAGAAGTCATTTGCGTAGCATTAGCGTCGCTGGCGGCAATAGAGTCAAGCTGCGAAACAGTGAATGCGACCCTGCACTGAAGGTAGCTTAGCCTTGCACGCAAGGCGTTGCCGCGAAAGTCTTTCAAATCGTCTGCCTGCGCCGCCGCGAAAGGAACCGCGAACAAGGCAAGCAAAGCGAAAACCAAAAACAGTTTCTTCACTTGACCACCCCCACAAAGCATCAAACGAGTAAAACACAACCACATTAAAGCATTATGGTTATGGCGTGGTGGCGTAACTCCTCAGAGCACGGCTCAGCCAATCATAAGCGCGCGTGGCGTCGCTTTCGCGCAGCGCAAAACTTATTCGGCTACGCGTATGAAAGCTCGCTATCACTGGCGTGTTAGAGTAAGCGAGTTGGTCAGCGAAAATGCTTAACAGCCCGGAAACCGTTTGCGCTTCAGGCCCGAAGTACACCGTCAGCAAAACGATGTTGTTGTAGAAGTCCAAGACGTCCAAGTCATTCACTAGCGCCATCACTTTGCTCACGAACTTCGACATTCCAATTACAGTGATTTCGTCGCTGCGCAGCAAGAGATACATTTTCTCTCCAATCGCCCAATTCACTTGCTTTTCAAAGTCAAGCAAAGCAGAGTAAAGCTCTGGGCGCGGCTTCAAATTCAAAACGAAAAAGTCTGCGCGCAACACGAGCTTGCACTGCCCCGCAAACTTTTTCACTCCCTGGTCTTCCTTCAAGCTCTCCTGCAAGCGAAGCCGCCTTACAGCCATCACTACTGCATCAAGCGAGACCGGACCACCCACTCTCTTTTCCACTAGGGGCTGAATCAAGCGCCCCAAAGCAGAAAAATTAATTAAGTCGTATTTGAAAGGCAACGCCAAGAAAGACATTTCAGAAACTATTTCCCTAACCGCGTCAGAAACAGAGCCAGCCAAAAACCCACCTAAACAAAACAAAAACAATCATTTTAAAAAACTTTACCACAAAAAACAACAAGAAAAACAATATTTTGTAATTTTTAAAACAAAAAATAATAATTTCTACTATTTTGTGGAAAAAACAAACATTAATATAGTTGTTTGAATTTAGAATGGTGGGGGTGCGGCAAAAAAGTTTGAAGAAAAAAGGGTAGTGGGCCGAGAGACTTGAAAGGCAGCCTTCAAGGAGGCAATTCCTTTTCAGTGCCTGCTCGCGTCAAGCCTCTCTGGCTTCACTCGCAAAAAAGCTGGTGAAAAAATGTACGAAATGGTTTCGCAGAAACGCTTGCAAAACGCGACTCTGCAAAACCAAACCGATTTCTACGGCGTAACCGCCCTCTCCATAACCGCGCTCGCCGCCTTCGAATTAATAGTAGAATCAAACTCGCACCTCGGCCTAGCCTTGCTCGGCTTAACAGTAATACTTTGCGCGATGACGCGCGATAAAGAAAAAGAACCCCGACAAGAACCAGACTATTACTGAGTTCTTCACTGGAAAGCAATTGAAGCGTAGTCCACCACAGAGTCCTCCCCGCTCACGCGCCCGCTGTCACTAAAGTCAAGAAGCGTTCCCTTGCGAGCGCCAGCCAGCCTCGCGTACTCTGCAGCGGTAACCACTGCGCCAGGCCCGCAAGCGCTCACTCCCTCTTCATCAACGCGCTTCAAAAACTCTTTGGAGTCAAGCTCAAGCAACGCCTCAATAGCATGCTCGTCCTTAGCTCTCGCTCTGCGCCGCGGCTCGTAATGAGTAAAGTCGCTGCTCGCCACCACGAAAACTTTTTCGCCTGCCTCCCTCGAAGCCATCAAAATACTTTTAGCCAAGTCTCGCGCTACCACAAAGTCCTGGCGCAACAAAGCAATTGCGGCAAACTCGAAGTTCTCCTTGAAAAAGTATTGGAGGAAAGGCAGCTGCACTTCCGCAGAGTGCTCTCTCTCGTGCGCAGATTCATCAACTACAACAAATTCCGAGTGCGTAAGAACCGAGGCAGCCACTTTCTGCGAACACTTCGCCTCGCCAAGAGGAGTCAGCCAATTCTCCATGCTGAGCGCAACAGGCGCGCCAGTCCCAGAATGGTTTGGACACACAATCACGAAAACCGGTCTTACTCCCTTTTCTCGCTCGCACGCTTGCTTCAACGCCTTAAAAGAATGAAAAGCAGTTTTCCCCGAGTAAACCCATCCAGCGTGAGGCGCGACTACCGCCTTCACTGCTCCGCTTTCAAAAGGATTGCACTCTGCCGCGAAACGAGAAAGCATGGCCTCGATTCCGCGCTTGCTTGAAGGATAAAAAGACCCAGCCACTGCAGGCAGCCGCGCGCCCATAAAAAAACAAGTGAAAACCAAAATAAAAAAGAAGTGGAAGACTTTCAAACCTCGAAGTCTTCCAGTTGCGCGGGAAACTCCTCGTCAGAAACAATCGTGCCGCGCGCCTTCAAAACCTCTCTCGCCAGAATCCAGAACAACAAAGCCAGCGCCTTGCGCCCCTTGTTGTTCGTTGGAATGCACAAATCTATCTTGCGCAAGTTGTTGTTAGTGTCGCAGAACGCAACCACGGGCACGTTGATTTCAAACGCTTCGCTTACCGCCTGCTTGTCCACGGCAGGGTCAACTACAACGACGAGGTCTGGTTCCACGAAGTCTGGGCGCGCCGGGTTAGTAAAACGCCCCGGCGTAAACCTCCCGTTAAGCGCTTGACAAGAAGTAAGCTCGCAAAACTTTTGTATGGGCTTCTGCGCGTTGTCTTTCGCGCCCACAACACAAACTTTTTCCGCGGCGTACTTGGCAATAAATTGAGCGGCAATCCTTAAACGCGAGTCCGTCTTCTTCAAGTCAAGCACGTGCAAGCCGTCCTCGCGCGCCTTGTAAATAAATTGGCGCATGCTGCCGTTCTTCGTCTTCGTGCCAATGTGAATTCCCGCCTCCAAATACTTTTCCTGGGGAACTAAAAACTCCATTCTAACACTCTCATTCAACGCGCCAAGTCTCAAAGGAAGTGACGCAGTTAGTCGGACGCGAGCACAAAAAGTTGCGCGGCCGCCAAAATAGTTTTGCGGAAAACAATTTATTAATTCTTGCTTTAAGACCTTCGACTCACGAAGTGATGCTCAATGGCTGAAGAACTCTCTGAAACAACTCAAGAAGAACTCAATGAAGAGAAGACGTTCACGCAACGCAAGCTCGACCCCCTCAGAGTAGTGGAAGCCGCGTTGTTTCTAGCAAACAAGCCGCTCTCCTACGCCGACTTGGCCCTCACAGCAAAAACCACGGTAAAACAAGCCAGGAAACTGTGCGAGCAACTACGCCAGCAATACGAGGAAAACGGCAACGCCTTCGAAGTCGCAGTCGACGAGCAAGCCGCCTCCATGGAACTCAAGCCAGCCTACCTCGCCCCCGTAGCAAAGCTATCCAAGCAAGTTGATTTGACGCGCAAGGGCTCGCGCATTCTCGCCCTCATAGCCAAAAAAGGAGGAATGCTTCAAAGCGAGCTCAAGAAATACTTTAGGGGAGAAATATACGCTTACGTTCACGAACTAAAAGAACACAATTACATCACGGCAGAAAAAAAAGGCAACACGCGCTTCCTCAAGCCAACAAAGCACTTCCACGAAACATTTCAAATAAGCGAGGCAGCTCAGAAAAAAGAAGAGCAAACAACTCTCCCACAACAACAAAACTAGTCGCTCGCCGCATAACGAGATGAAACCACTCGCCGAATCTCTTTCGCCTTCTCTTCCCCGATCCCTTCCACTTCTTGCAACTCGTCCTCGTCAGCCTCGAAAACACCTTGAACGCTCCCAAAATGCTCTAAAAGGCGCTTGGCGGCAACCGGCCCAACGCCCGGCAAACCCTCTACCACAAAACGCTGCAACTCCTCCAACGAAGACGCCTTCTTCGCCACTCGCACGCGCGCTTCCCTAGGCTGCTTCAACTGCTCGCGTTCAGCAACATGAAAAATAAACTCGGCAAGCTCCTCGTCATCACCGAAAAACAATACTGGCACGCCATAATCAACAACCAAAGAAACCACGGCGCCACGCAAAGCCTTGCCGTGCACTCGCCCCTCACCACCACCCACCACGGCAATCAAGGGACGCTCGAAGTTTCCAGCCAACTCGCCAGCCTGAACAAACAAGCGCCCATCAATAATGCTTGCCTCAAAGTCACCAAACGCCTTGCGCTCCAAACCCACCCTCCGCGAAACAACGAAGTCCGCCACGCTCAACCTCTTCGGAAGCAAGACCGCCCCCAACAAAAAAAGTTTTTTAGCGCACGCGCTCTTCAACTCGCGGTCGTCCACGAAAACAATTGGCTTGTCGCTCTCACCGAAGACGAGTTCGTCCATGACAATGAAAAGGAAGACAAAAAATTAAAACTCGCGCAACAACCTCTGCCCCCTCGCTCCACGCAACAAGCCAAGCTGCACCTTCAAAGCCTTTTCCTTCCTGCGAGCACTCCAGAAAAACGCTTCATCTTTAGTGCCCTTAGCAATCAACACGACTGCCCTGCCAGCCCTCGCCCTCCCAGTACGCCCCCGCCTCTGAATAAAGCGAATCTCGGACGGAACCGGCTCATAAAAAACCACTAAATCCACTCCAGGCACGTCCAAACCCTCTTCCCCAACCTGCGTCGCCACCAAAACATTGAATTCCCCGCCACGAAAACGCTCAAGCAAACCAGCTTGCTCGCGCTGACTCATGCCCTCCCGCGCCCTACCAACCAGCCTCTCAGCCTTAACGCCGGCCACGCCATTCAACTCGCCCACGATCTTGTCCGTAGTAGAACGATAGTGCGCGAAAACAATCACGCTCTCGCCTCCAGCCACTGCCGCGCCCACCAACTCCTTCAACCGCGCAAGCTTGGGGTGCTCCACCCCCCCAGCCAACAAGCCCTCGCAAGCAATTTCCGCCTTCCTCAAACGAAAATCGCTTAACAACTCCCTCACAGCCTTGCTCTTCGCCTTTCGCTCGCGCATTCCCTTCAAGAAACCAAGCAAAGAAGAAACCCCTTGGCTTTCCAGCAACTCAATAGCGTGCTCTAAATTCATTGCCTTCGCCTGCAAACTAATCGCGCGAAAAACCCCTGGAGTCTTCTCGGCAGCGCCAACCAAACGCGAACGCAACTGCAACAAAAAACGCTTGCTCGCCAAACGCACGTCAGCGCTCTCAACCACGCCCAACTCCTTCAAAGCCCGCATCGTCTCAGCAAGCATTTCCTCAAGCAAGCCACGCACCAACAAAAACTCGCGCGGAACCTCAACAAACTCCCAAGCCAAAGCCACTGGCTTCGCATAACCACGAACGTCCTCGTCCTCCTCGCTCTTGACTTCAACGTGCCGCACGCCCAAATTCTCTACCACTTCCCCGAACTTCTCGCGCTCGGCAGAAGGAGAAGCAGTCAAACCCAAAACAAACGCTCCAGCCTCGCGCGCAACCCGCGCAATAAAAACATAACTGTAATCACCGACCGCGCGGTGCGCTTCATCAAAAACCACTAGAGAAAAATCCTTTAAGTCAAGGCGGCGCGAAAGCAAGTCGTTCTCCACCGCCTGCGGCGTGCCACACACCACCCTAGCCCCAGCATAAAGCCTTGCCCGCTCAGCAGGCCCCACTTCCCCGGAAACTACTACAACCTCAGACTCGCCAACATCGAGAGCGCCAGCCAACCGCTTCGCCTGCTGAACCACTAAAGGCTTCGTGGGAGCCAAGAACAAGACTCGCTTGCTGGAACGCTTCAAGAAAGCCGCAACCACCAACAAAGCAACAAACGTCTTGCCCAACGCCGTCGGCATCACAAGCAAAGAATTCCCTTCAGCAAGAATAGACTTAGCTGCGCTAACCTGGTAAGAACGAAGCTCCACCACGCCAGGCTTCAAAGCCAGGCCACCACAAAACTCACTCAATTCACTGCCGCAAACCAAGCCAAACAACTCCCCCCCAAAAAACTTTAAAGGAACAACCAATTAAAAAAAACAAGGTTGAAAAAAATGGCTGACATTCCACTCGCACCAGTAGAAAGACTAATACGAAAAGCAGGAGCAGACAGAGTAAGCGAAGACGCGGCAGCCGCGCTGGCAGACATCCTCGAAGACTTCGCGACAGACATCTCCCAAAAAGCAGTACAACTAGCCAAACACGCAGGCCGCAAAACCGTGACAGCCGAAGACATCAAACTCGCCTACCGCTGAAAAGCGCCCGCTTGTTTTATATTCCCCGCAAGCCTTAGTCCTGCAATGAGGTGAAACCACTCTTGGCGAAAGAAAAACAACTCCTCAAAACACTAAACCAACACCAAGCCGCCTACGTCGACCTCGATTTAGGCGACGAAGCAAGAAACGGGGAATACCTACTCACAGTCTACCACCTCAAGCCAAGCAACACCCTCAACACCCTACAAGCAGCCGCGGAAGTCGCCGCCGAATCATCCACTGGCACAAACTTCAAAGTAGAAACCGAAACACCGTTCTCCCGCGAAATGAACGCCAAAGTATACCAACTAGACTTGAAGAGAAACCTCGTCTGGATAGCCTACCCCTGGCGCTTGTTCGACCGCCGCGGCAACATCCAAAACATTCTCACCTACATTGCTGGAAACATATTCGGAATGAAGGAAGTAACAGCCCTCAAACTATTAGACGCGTGGTTCCCGCCAGCAATGCTGGAACAATACGATGGCCCAAGCTACACCATAGACGACATGCGCGAATACCTCGACGTCCACGACCGCCCAATACTCGGCACCATAATAAAACCAAAAATGGGTTTGACTTCCGCGGAATACGCTGAAGTATGCTACGACTTCTGGGTCGGCGGCGGCGACTTCGTAAAAAACGACGAACCACAAGCAAACCAAGACTTCTGCCCCTACGACAAAATGGTGGCACACGTAAAGCAAGCAATGGACAAAGCAGTCAAGAAAACCGGCCAAAAGAAAGTCCACTCCTTCAACGTCTCAGCAGCAGACTTCGACACAATGATACAACGCTGCGAAATGATTCGCAGCGCAGGCTTCGAGCCAGGCAGCTACGCCTTCCTAGTAGACGGCATAACCGCTGGCTGGACAGCAGTCCAAACACTGCGAAGAAGATACCCTGACGTATTCATCCACTTCCACCGCGCAGGCCACGGAGCCTTCACGCGCCCAGAAAACCCAATAGGGTACAGCGTCCTAGTCCTATCAAAGTTCGCCCGACTCGCAGGAGCCTCCGGCATCCACACCGGCACCGCAGGCGTCGGCAAAATGAAGGGAGGCACCGAAGACATCATCGCCGCCCACAACATCCAACACTTCAAAGAAAGAGGCTTGTTCTTCGAACAAGAATGGAGCACAATCCCAGAAAAAGACAAGGAAGCAATAGAACTCGTCCACCGCGACCTAGCCCACCACCCCATCCTCCAAGACGACAGCTGGCGCGGCATAAAAAAAACTTGTCCAATCATTTCCGGCGGCCTCAACCCCACCCTACTCAAACCATTCATCGACGCCATAGGCAACACCGACTTCATCACCACAATGGGCGCAGGCGTACACGCCCACCCCCAAGGCACCCGCGCAGGCGCAACCGCCCTCGTCCAAGCATGCGAAGCCCACCAGAAAAAAATCCCAATCGAAAAATACGCGAAAACACACAAAGAACTCGCACAAGCAATAAAGTTCTTCAGTAAAAGCAA
>JBAMLY010000008.1:0-34489 GCA_039794045.1 Candidatus Micrarchaeia archaeon
GCGTCACTAATTATTGAGCGCGGGGGTGCCAGAGCCTGGAAAATGGGCAGGAAAACCTTGTCCAACGCGGACGGGGTTTTGCCAAGCTTAGAACCCTGTGGCTTAGCGCCTACGAGAGTTCAAAACCAGCTTCTTTTCTTTCAAAGAAAGAAAAAAGAGGTTGGGGAAAATCTCTCCCCCCGCACTACTTCCTCGTATTAGAGCATTTTGCTTTCTCGCCTTAACCAATTATCGCGTTAAAAAGCAGTCCGATCAACACGATTGACACGAATAGTATTCCTACAAAGATTGCTATTAGTTTTGGTTTGAGAACTTTCCTTAGTATAATCATTTCCGGAAACGACAAGGCGGTTACGCTCATCATGAACGCCAACGCAGTTCCGACCGCCATTCCCTTGCTCATTAAAGCCTGGACTATTGGGATTGTTCCAGCCGCATTGGAGTACAAGGGTATTCCTATCATTACCGCAATTGGCACTGCAAGAATACTGCCTTTTCCCGCGATTTCAGCCAGGAAACCAACTGGAACGTAACCGTGAATGAACGCGCCAACCCCGATTGCAATAAGGACGTATAAGCTTACCTTTTTCATTATGGTTTTTACTTCGTTTTTCGCAAAACCAATTCTTTCCCTCAAAGTCATTTGCTTTTCCTTGACTTCTTTCGACCTGATTTCGTAAACAAAGTCCTCGACTTCCTTCTCCAAATTCATTCTGCCGATCAAAATCCCTGCTACCACGGCGACAGAAAGACCGCTTAAAATATATAAACCAGTAATTTGCCAGCCAACCAGTCCAAGAAGCAATGCTATTGCGACTTCGTTAACCATCGGGGAAGAAATCAAGAACGAGAACGTTATTCCCAGCGGAACCCCGGATTCGACGAACCCGATGAACAGCGGAACAGCTGAACACGAACAGAAAGGAGTCGGCACCCCGAGCAAGGCCGCCAAAACGTTTCCCGCGCCTTCCTTCTTTCCGCCGAGCCACTTTTTAACTTTTTGGGGGGTTACGTACGTTCTTATCATGCCCACCAGGAAAACCATTACCAAAAGAAGAAGAAGCACTTTCACGGAGTCGTAGACGAAAAAATTCACTGCCTCCCCTAACTGGCTGCCTGGTTCCAGCTTCAACAACTGGAAAGCAACCCAAGCCCCTAAATCCTCAAGCAAACCCAAGATATTACCTCAACCTAATGTTTTTTGAAACGTTGGATAAACCGGAAACATTAGGAGTAGGCAAAGCCGACGCGCTCACGCTGGCATTCGAGACGATAGGCGCGCCGGCGCCGGCATTGGTTGCGACACTCGCATCCGCGCCATCCCGGACGCCCCCAGACATCCAGCAAACAATAATGCTATCAGCGCAAACGCAACTAGAATACCTTTCTTCATTTACTTCAGCCACTTCTTTATTTCTTCAACTTCGGCAACGCGCCCGTATGCCTTGACTTCGCCGTTCACTGCTATCGCGGGAGTAGACATTACGCCATAGCCAACAATCTTTCCGATATCCGTCACCTTTACTATCTCGGCGTTTACTCCAAGCTCGGCAACCGCTTTCCCCGCATTTTCCTCAAGGGTTTTGCATTTCGGACATCCAGTTCCCAGAATCTCTATTTTCATTAAAGCACCGCCAACAATTTACACTAAAACATTTAAATATTTATGTGTATCAATAAGTCAATATGAAGGAAGCAGCAAGATTTTTGAAAATGCTCGGGGACGAAACCAGGCTCGAGATACTGGAGTTCCTGCTGGACGGCGAAAAATGCGTTTGCCAGATATTCCCCAAAGTCAAGCGCGCGCAGTCCACGGTATCTATACAGTTAGGCAAGCTGGAACAAGCGGGGCTGTTGAAGTCGAGGAGGGACGGCAAGAAAGTGTTTTACGGAATAAAAGACTTCAGGGTCTGCGACGTGTTCAAGGCAATTGGTTTCGCAAAAGGAAAGGTGCTAAAGAGATCTTGCCACATAAACAGGGATAAAGAATGAAAGCTTATGACCTGAAAGAAAAAGTTGTTTTTTCCTCAGAAAAACCCGTCAAACGCCATTTTCTCAACGCCAAGGGATTTCACGCGGCGTTAATATGCCTTAAAAACGGCGTTGAGATAAAACCCCATCCCGAGGATTACGGCGTGCTATTAACCGTTCTTGAAGGAAAAGGAGTGTTCACGGATAGTAACGGGAGCGTTCTATTAGGAAAAAACCAAAGCATTTACATCAAAAAAGGAGAAGTAAGAAGCATAAAATCGGAAGAGGACTTGGTCGTGCTCGGCATTCAAGACAGAACAAACAGAGGTCATGGAAATGGCTGACGACAAAAAGTTTTTAGAATGGCATGGGATTGCAAGGGACAGGATAAAATGGAATCCAACAGTAGACAAAAACAAATGCGTGGGTTGCGGGATGTGCGCGACGGGCTGCGGCAGAAACGTATATGATTGGGACTTCAAGGAAAATAAGCCAATTGTGGCCAGGCCGAACAACTGCCTGGTCGGGTGCGTCACGTGCTCGAACACCTGCCTTTGGGATGCGATAAGCTTTCCTGGCAAGGAGGTGCTCAGGAAAATAATCATTGATAACGGCGTAGTTGCAAGGGCGAAAAAGGAACTGGACAAGAAATTGGAGGAGACTGTGGAAAAATCATAGGTGGTTGACATGGAAATTTCTGCGCCAAGAACCGCACTAAAAAGAACTAATGGCGTTAATATGAATAATAGCTCTAGATTTTTGAGAATTTCAATCATGCTCCTATTTATTTTTTCATTTGCTAGTCAGGTTTGGGCTGCTGATGCTGGCAATAAGACCTGCGCTTACTTTTTTTATGGGAATGGGTGCCCGCACTGCGCGAAAGTTGAGCCGTTCATAAATGAAATCGAGGCAAAATATCCAAATCTTGAAGTCCATAGATTTGAGATATACAACAACAAGTCGAATCTGGTGTTGTTCAACAAGTTCGCATACTCTTACGGGATTCCGGAAAACGAAAGTGGAGTACCGACAATATTTATAGGAAACACTTATCTTGTAGGCGACGAACCGATAGTGAAAAAACTTGAACACGAGATAGAATCAAATATTGGTGTTGGCTGCCCGGATTTAGAAAAGATAGTGAATCCGCTTGGGGAAACCGGACCCACATCTCAGACCAAGCCGCTGGGCGAACTTTCACTCGTTACTGTCATAGGCGCAGCGCTCGTGGATTCCATAAACCCCTGTGCATTTGCAGTTCTCTTGATACTGCTTGGAACATTATTGAATACGGGTGACAAGAGCAAGGCACTTAGGGGCGGTCTTGCATTCACTATTTCAATATACATAGTTTACTTCTTGTTCGGGTTGGGCCTATTTTCAGCCCTGCAGGTATCTGGCCTTTCATACTGGTTCTACAAGATAATAGGCGCGGTCGCGATATTATTAGGGGTATTGAACATAAAGGACTTCCTATGGTATGGGAGTGGCGGGTTTGTGATGGAAATACCCCGAAGCTGGAGGCCCACGCTTAAGAAATTGCTCGGAACTGTAACTTCTCCTGCTGGAGCTTTCCTTATGGGCTTTGTCGTTTGCCTGTTCGAACTGCCGTGCACTGGAGGCCCGTATATATTCATTCTCGGACTGCTTGCGGAAAAGTCTACTATGCTGGCAACAATACCAATACTCTTATTATACAACCTATTCTTTGTTGCGCCTCTGCTCGTAATCACGTTCTTAATGTATGGCGGATTCAGAAAAGCCGAGGAAATGAACGAATGGAAGGAGAAAAACTTGAGGAAACTCCATCTGATAGCCGGGCTGATAATGGTTGCGCTGGGGCTCATGGTAGTTTTCAATATGGTTTGATTGGTGATTTGCGATGAATAGACATATGGAGGTAGATAAACACGACAACAAAATACGTACCGAAAGGCTGGGCGTTTGAGTTCCATGGGCATAAATGCCCGTTCATGCCCATAGGATATCGCATGGGCATGCTGGCCATGGAGCATCTTGGGGTAGGGCACGAAAGCGATCACGGCTTTTTCGTATTCCCTGAAATTGGCGAAGGCCACCCGCAGGCGTGCATGATGGACGGGATGCAGATAGCAACCGGAGCAACATACGGGAAATTGCTGATGGCGAAGACATTTTACGGAAAGTTGGCCGCAACGTTTTACCACCCTAAAAAGGGCGCGGTAAGGTACGCCCTCAAACCGGAGTTTGTCGATGCCATGGGGAAGTTTAAATTCTTCGCATATCGCAAAGAAGGCATTGAACCGTCCCAAATTCCAGCGAAAGTAACGGATGAAGTTATAAACTGGGTTTATGAGCAGACAGACGAGTTCATGTTCAAGGTGGAGCCGAAGCCCGATTTCAAATTCAGTCCTGTAAAGGGTTCGTTCAACAAGACAAAATGCACTGCTTGCGGTGAATACGTCTTTGACAGATACGTGAGGATGAAAGACGGGCAACCATACTGCATTCCCTGCTCAGGATATGAAAAGTAAGGAAAAACGGTGGCGGCATAGGATTGGCGGGTGCGCAAGATGATAGAGTACATAATTGCTGGCGTGGCTACATTTGTTTTTACAACGGTTCTGACAATCGCGGGGCTGGGCGCGGCGTTCATACTGATACCAGTGCTTCTGGCTCTGAAAGTACCGCTATTGACCGCCATGTCGATAGCCCTACTTCTTAATGCGATTTCCATGGCTCTTGCTTCAATAAGCTATGCGAGGGAAAAGCTGGTTGTATACAAAATTGCCATACCGATGATTATTGCCGCTACCATTCTTTCGCCTCTGGGTGCAATGACTGCGGAGCACCTGCCAAAGAACATCCTGCTATGGTTGTTTGCAGGATTCTTGGTGTTTGCAGGTTCTATGATGCTCTTTTACAAACCAAAGCAGAAGGAAATCGACGCAGATGTCGAACAGTCGCTACCGATTGGCGTGGCAACAGGCTCTGCGGCCGGATTCTTTGGAGGGTTATTGGGCGTGGGCGGCGGGAATTTCATTGTTCCGGTACTGGTATGGGAGGGCCTTGACCCGAAAAAAGCGGCAGCTACGACTGCCCTTGTAGTCGTTTTTTCCTCCTTTGCAGGCTTTCTGGGGCATGTTTCCCTTGGAAATATGGACTATACACTCTTGGGAATCTGCGTGGTTGGTTCAATCCTCGGCGCCCTGTTGGGGGCTCACCTGATGAAGAAAACGCTGAGCAGAAGCCAAGTTAAGGCGGTAATAGGGCTCATACTCTTCATGGTGGCGGCGAAAATAATCCTGGATTTGCTGACTGCGTCTGGTTAGTGCTCGCGAATATGAAAAAGTGAAACAATGGGAATTATAGACTTGCTGCTTAGAAGGGAGGGTCACGAGTATACAAGCAACAAGTACACGCGCCCAAGCGGGTATTACCCAATCACAATGGATGTGGGATGATACCCGAAATGTAGTACGCTGAATGAACTGGACGCAGAAAAATGCGTAAAATGCGGGTACGACTTTAATGCGGAATTGGCCAGGGCCAACAAGGTCTACTATGTTTGCCCGGCTTGCGGGTATAAGATGGACACGATAATGACTCAGTGCCCGGCGTGCGGGGCAAAATTTGTATATAACGATAACTCTGGCGGAGTACATAGGCGGCACGATGCCAGGAAGTCTTGTACTTCTTGTTCATGACTGCGTGGCTCAACGCCTTCCTCTCAGGGGAATACGTCAGAGCAGTAACTATACTGGTAGGATTGGTTGCAGTTGGGGGGCGTTCTCAGCCTGAAAGAGTACTTGACCACGAAAAGAGAATTGGTTTGCAAGGTCGGTGGCGAAGAATCGCATAAAAAACGAGCGAAATACAGAGAATAATTTCTTCCCTGCTTTCGGCAGGCATTATTGTTTCAATCATAGCGCTCGCGTTTGTAGTTAACTCGGTTGAGTTTGCGTGTTCTTCAGCAATTCCCGCGATATTCACTCAAGTACTGGCAATAAGCAACATAAGCACCATAGAGCGTTATGCGTACCTCATACTATACGACTTTTTCTTCATGTTGGGCGACTTGATAATATTCGGCTTGGCTGGTTTGGCGGTAAGCAGCGGCATCGCACAAAAGTACGCAAAATACTGTAAAGCAATAGGGGGAGCAATAATGGTCTTTCTCGGAGTGCTGTTGTTGTTCGCCGCACCTGCTGAAGTAATCAAAACAAGGGTTTTGCGGGGGGTTCTCTTCCCCTGATGGTTTTAAAATAACTTCAACGCCAGTTTTAGTGGTGCGAAAATGTTTTTGTTTGCGTCGCCTGAAGTGGAACTGCTTTTGAATGCCTTGATTGCAGCAGAAGTAATGGTGGTAATTTACTTGTGGTACCAGAAAGGCATTTGGCCTTTCGCGCAACAAGAAATGGAAGCGCAAGAGTTCTCTATTCAAGTCCCCCTTAAAACAGAGGATGAAAGGGAAGCCGTGGAAGACATTGTAGAATCCAAGCTAAAGGAAATAGAGGAGTTGAACGCAATTAAGGAAAACGCTGCAGAAGTGATCAAGCAAGCTAAACGCAAGTACATGAAAGGAGAAATAGGCGTGGACTCTTACCGCGCTGTAGTGAATGAAGCCGAAAAGGAAATCATTGAAGCTGACGCGCGCCTCAACCTATTACAGGAATTTGGGTCGCAGAACAGGCGAAGGGTTTAAATACCTATTTTGAGATAAGTTGTGTTACACGCGACTGACTTCTCTTTGTGACGTCGCGTCGTTCTTGCCGCAACGCGTTTTACAGTCGTTTAGGGCATTCCAGCCTTTACAGTGCGCGCGCTTTGAGAAGCCTTTGCGGGTTTCTTGCAGTGCGCGGGCGTTGACGGCGTCGTGATAATCCGAGGAGACTTCAACAGGCGCTTTTGCGTCGATGACGTTCGTTTCGGGTTTGATGCAGAAGACCTTGGGAGCAAAAAAGCTGAGAGTTAGTTCTTGCGGCCCTCTACGGCCACGCGCTATCGCGCGTGAGCCTCACACCAGTCGATCCTGCTGGAGGGCACTGCTATCGGATTGCGACTAAGACATGCAAGTTTTAAGACCGGGCTTCCGGTCTTGGCGTACGGCTGAGTAACACGTAGTCAACATACCCTAGAGATTCGAATAACTTCGAGAAATTGAAGCGAATTCGTTATAGGCAAGGATTTCTGGAAGGAAGCCTTGCTGAAAAGGAGCCTGAATTGCAGGGAGTTCCGCTCTAGGATTGGACTGCGTCTGATTAGGCTGTTGGCGGGGTAACGGCCCACCAAACCAATAATCAGTAGGGGCTATGGGAGTAGTAGCCTCCAGAAGGGCACTGAGACAAGGGCCCTAGCCCTATGGGGTGCAGCAGTTACGAAACTTCCGCAATGCGCGAAAGCGTGACGGGGGTAGTCCGAGTGGCATTCGAAAGAATGCCTTTTGGCCAGTCCGAATAACTGGCAGAATAAGTGGTGGGTAAAGCCTGTGCCAGCCGCCAGCGGCAACAACTCACGAGTTGTCGCCGGTAAGCGGTAATACAGGTAGCACGAGTGGTGTCCGCGAATATTGAGCCTAAAGCGCCCGTAGCCGGTTCGGCAAATTTCCTGTGAAATCTTCCAGCTTAACTGGGAGGCTTGCAGGAAACACTACCGGGCTTGGGAGTGGGGGAGGTCAGGGGTACGTCAGGGGGAGCGGTTAAATCACGCGCGTAGCGCGACTTGTTGCGCGCGTTGTAACAATGCTTTAATCCTTGACGGACCACCAGTGGCGAAGGCGCCTGACCAAAACACGTCCGACGGTGAGGGACGAAGGCCAGGGGAGCAAACCGGATTAGATACCCGGGTAGTCCTGGCAGTAAATGATGCAGACTAGACGTTGCACTTGCTTCGAGCAAGTGCAGTGCCGTAGCGAAGGCGATTAGTCTGCCGCTTGGGGAGTACGGTCGCAAGACTGAAACTTAAAGGAATTGGCGGGGGAGTACCACAAGCCGTGGATGCTGCGGTTCAATTGGATTCAACGCCGGGAAACTCACCAGGAAAGACGGCAGGATGAAGCTCAGGCTGAAGACCTTAGCCAACAAGCCGAGAAGTGTTGCATGGCCAGCGTCAGCTCGTGCCGTGAAAGAGCAGCTTCCTCGAATGAAGGAAAGCTTTCCAACCGCGTTAAACGCGCGGGCGTTGCTTTCAGACGAGAGTTGAATGGGAGCTGTTTTTCGGTACAGGTGTCAGGTTAAGTCCTGCAACGAGCGAGATCCCCGTTCACAGTTGCCATCTTTGAAGTGATTCAAAGAGCACTCTGTGAAGACTGCTTGCGTTAAGCTAGAGGAAGGAGGGGGCGACGCTAGGTCAGTATGGCCCGAATTTCCTGGGCCACACGTGGCATACAATGGCGGAGACAATGGGTTCCGACGCCGAAAGGCGAAGGCAATCTCAGAAACTCCGCCTCAGTTCGGATTGGGCGCTGAAACTCGTGCCCATGAAGCTGGAATGGCTAGTAATCGCGTGTCATCATCGCGCGGTGAATATGTCCATGCTCCTTGCACACACCGCCCGTCAAGCCATCCAAGCGAGGCTTTAATGAGGCTCGGACTTAGGTTCGAGTCGAGCTAAAGCTTTGTGAGGAGGGTTAAGTCGTAACAAGGTAACCGTAGGGGAACCTGCGGTTAGATCACCTCCAATTGGTCGAAAGCGCGAACGCAGAAGTTCTGTTCTCGCGCGAAACTAGAACTAATTCGGAGAATTCCAGGAATCAATTCCGCCTGGAAGCGCTAAAGCATCGAGCTTGCCTCGATGATTTGCAATTTCCTTGGTCTTCTGCAAAAAAACTTTTGTGGGCTCGTGGCGCAGTGGTAGCGCGCCTGCTTTGCAAGCAACCCTTTTCTTCGTCGCTTCGCCTTCGGGGTTCAGTTCCTCGAAAAGCGTTGACGGAAAAAGAGAATGGTTGCCGGGAAAGCAGGAGGTCGCGGGTTCAAAAGCCATGCCTCTTTTCTTTTCGTAGGAGAAAAGACGCTGGGCGTGGCGCAGAGAAAACGCCGCGCCTGACAGCGGAGTATCCCGTCGAGTCCATTTTTTCGTGCAGGGCAACGCATTCGATTGCGTGTCTTGCTAACGCAACCGTTTCTTTGGTTGCGCCGCTCGCGAGTAAGTCCCCTTGATTGAGAGGGGCTTTGTAGAGCGCAGTGCGGAACGACTGCCTCGGGCTTTCAAGCCAGGAGGCTTTGCTTGAAGTGAAGCGCGACAGTGTTTGCGTTGGAGCGTGGAACGACAAGCAAAAAAGTCGGGTATGAAGCTTTTACAGGAAAGGAGTCTAACGGAAGATCACGTGCATGGAAGCCGCGAAAGCGGTTGCCGTGTAATGGTCTTTTGGGAAAAAAGTGCTACTAGTTAGTGCCGTACAGTGGATGGTTGGGCTCGGAAAACGATGAAAGGCGTGGCAAGCTGCGAAAAGCCAAGGGTAGGAGCAGGCGTCCTTTGATCCTTGGATTCCTGAATTGCTCGGAGACGAGTGAAGACCGGCGGAATTGAAATATCTTAGTACGCCGAGGAAGAGAAACCAACCGGGATTCCGTGAGTAAGGCGACTGAAAGCGGAGTAGAGCAAACCGAATGCCTCTGCGCAAGCAGGGGACGAATGTGGTGTTTGGACCTCCTTTTAGCACCGGAAATGCATTGTCTGAAGTGAGCTGGAATGCTCCGTCTTAGAAAGTGAAAGCCTTGTAGGACTAGCGTTTTCGGGCGTGGAGAGTTCCAGAGTAAGGCAGCCTTGCATGGCTGCAAGAACGTGGGAGGATTAACTTCCAACTCTAAACATATTTCGAGACCGATAGCGTAAATGAGTACCGTGAGGGAAAACTGAAAAGCACCCCGACAGGGGAGTTAAAAGTGCCTGAAACTGTGCGGCTACAGTGAGACGTGGCGTGAAAGGAATGTAGCGCGCGAAAGCGCGCCAAACAGCGTTGCGTCGTACTTCTTGAAGCAAGGGCCAGGGAGTTCAAGGGAGTGGCGAGCATTAAGCAAAGCGAAAGCGATTCCGCGCAACCGCGCAAGCGGCGAGGCGGGGCGTCTTAACGGGCGCCGAGTCACTGTCTTGAGACCCGAAGCCGAAGCGATCTATGCGTGAGCAGGATGAAGCCGCTCTTCCGAGTGGTGGAGGTCCGCAACCGATTCTGGTCTAACCGACCGGGTGACTCACGTATAGGGATGAAAGTTCATTCGAGCTCGGCATTAGCGGGTTCCCTCCGAAGTGTCTCCCAGGACAGCCTCGCTGGAGGCAGACTCTAGGTAGAGCCACCGATTAGGGGGCATGGGGAGTAAAATCCTCACCTTCTCGTCGAACTCCGAAGCTAGAGTCGCCGTAGAAGGCGGGAGTTGGGATGTACGAGGTAAGCGCGTACTCCGTGAGGGGAAAGACCCCTACTGCGGTTAAGGCCCCAAAGAAGTGGCTAAGTGGAAAGTCAAGACGTCTTGGTTCTCAGACAGCTGGGAGGTAGGCTTAGAAGCAGCCATCCTTTAAACAACGCGTAACAGCGGACCAGTCAAGTTCTGGGGCGTCGCAAACTATCGGGCCTAAGCCACTCGCCGATACCGTGGAACTGCAGTTGAACTGCAGATTTGGTAGGAGGGTGTACTGACTGAGTGGAAGGAGGTTCGCGAGAACCTCTGGATCGGTTAGTAACAAATATCCTGGTGCTAGTAGCATCTATTCCAGGCGAGAATCCTGGACGCCGGAAGGGCAAGGGTTTCTTGGCAACGCTAGAAACCAACTTTTCTTTTGAGAAAAGAAGAAAGAGAGAAGAGGGTTGGCGAGTCGGCCAAGAGTAAGTCGGTCCTAAGGCTAAACGTAACCGTGATGCCGAAAGGGAAACACGTTAACAATCGTGTACCTCGTTGGGGCGCGCGGCAACGCAAGTTCAAGTCAGACGCCTGTGGATAAGCCGAGCGGCTGCGAAGCCGTTCAACAAAGATAGCGCGAGGAAGTCTCGTTGTGAGGAGCACTCGCACAAATTTGGAGTAGCCCGCAAGGGTTCGGCTGATTCCGTGGGCCCGTGAAAATGGCTTGGAAAGCTTTCAACGAGTCCGTACCAAGAACCAGTACAGGTGCCCCTAGCAGAGAAAGCTAAGGCGTGGCAGGAAAACCGAAGCAAGGGAACTCGGCAAGTTAGTCCCGTAAGTTAGCAAGAAGGGATGCCTACACTTCTTCCAAGATTACATCAAGGAGGACTTGTAGGTCTCAGTAACAAGGGGACGTCGACTGTTTACCAAAAACACAGGTTTCAGCAAGGTGGAAACGCTGAGTACTGAAGCCGACGCCTGCTCACCAGCAGTATCTGAAGCTGGGGTTCAACTCAGTCAAGGACTGCTAAGGAGCGGGAGTAACTCTGACTCTCTTAAGGTAGCGTAGTACCTCGCCGCTTAATTGGCGGCTTGCATGAATGGCGTAACGAGCGTCCCACTGTCCCTGCTTTGGACCTGGCGAACCTACTACACGGTGAACATGCCGTGGACTCCGAGTGGGAAACGAAGACCCCATAGACCTTAACAACAGTCTGTAGTTGCGTCGCGGTTGGTGATGCAAAGCGTAAGCAGGAGCCGTTAAGTCCGCTCTTTCGGGGGCGGGATAGGCGAAAGTGTGACACTGCTCTTCTTCGACTACGTCGCTTACCCTAAAGGGACAGCTGCAGATGGGTTGTTCGACTGGGGCGGTACGCCTTCGATAACGAAACAAAGGCGCCCAAAGCTCAACTCAAGAGCGTCAGAAACGCTTTGTAGAGGGTTAAACACAAATGTTGGGCTGACTGTGTCCTTAACAAAATGGGATGCAGACGCGAAAGCGGGGGTTAACGAACAATAGTGTGCCTCTTGATGGGGCCCTATTCTGACAGACAAGGTACCTTGGGGGTAACAGGCTCGTCGCGTGCGAGAGTTCATATCGACCACGCGGTTTGGTACATCGCTATCGGCTCGGGACATCCTGGTGGTGCAGGAGCCACCAAGGGTTGGGTTGTTCATCCATTAAAGTCCCACGTTAGTTGGGTTCAAAACGTCGCGAGACAGTTTGGTGGCATCTACTCGGAGTGTTTGGCTGGCTGAGGGTAAGGTTTCCTAAGTACGAGAGGAACGGGAAATCGGCGCCTCTAGTTAAGCTGTTGTGTCAACGCAGGCAGCATAGCCACGCGCCAAGGGATAAGTCCTGAAAGCATCTCAAGGACGAAGCCCCTCCTAAAACGAGCCAGCTTAGGACGCCCGTAGCAGACGGGTTTGATAGGGCAGGAGTGTAAACCAAGAGCGCAAGCGATTGGCGAGCTAACTGCTACTAAAGTCCGCACCCAAAAAACACTGCCATCGCTCCCCAGAGCGCGCGAGCGCGTTGAAGGGAAGAGAACTGAAAATAGTGTTTTTTTGGGGTAACACTTTTTCACCCAAAAAGCAACACCATTTAGCACGTCAAGAAATGACTCCGTTCCTTTCCAGTAAAAGCGTGCAAACGCGCGCTGCGCTCGCAGTTTCTTCAATGCCGAGCGGCAAGCATATTTTAAAAACGAAGCGCCCAAAAATTATTTGGGTGGCGCTCATTGAAAAAACTGTTTTTTTGTTTCGGCTTGTTCCTGGCTTTGCTCACTGTTTTTGCTGGCGCGGTTGCCTCGGAAAACCACGAAATAACGATTACTGTAAGCGAAGCACAGCAGCTCGTCCGCGTCGTCGGAGACTTTAATTATTCGGAAATACTGCCTGGATTTGATTACGAGCGCCCCATCGTAGTAGAGTGGAACGTTCCAGACAATGCCTTGCAAGCGCAAGCGCCAAACGGCATAACAATTTATGGACGCATTTCCACGACCGCAAAAAACGGTGATGCCTGGATTTCCTTCAAGAGGAGCCCGGACAGTCGTGCACGGAAAAGCCTTTCCTTCAAGCTTTACTGCAACGTTCAAGGCGGGCAGTGCTCAACCAACTCAAAGCTTTCAGAGAACTTTTTAATAGTGTTGAACAAGCCAGCAAACGCTTTAGAGGAACACTACGAACAAGTTTTAGTTAACGCCAGCCTCTCGCCGTTGCCGTTGACTGAAGAAGAAAAAAAAGCGAGCGCCTTAAGCGACGAAATCGCGGTAACCGCCGCTGAAGCCGCGCAACTCGACAACGAGAGCGCAGCGTTCGCCAGTGAGGTAAACGGAGCGCTGGACACGGCGCGAAACGCGTTGAAGCTCGACGACTACGAGTTCGCGGAAGTGGAGTTAAAGCGAGCGCAGTCCAAGTTACTTGAAGCCCAACAACAAATGCAGGACCGCAAGCGCGAAGAAGAAGCCAGGAAGGCAGAGCAAGAGAAAAACGATTGGCTTACTGGTTTGTTCGCCGCAGGAAAAAGCGAGGTTTACTTGGCGGCCGCCCTCTTAGTCATTGCAGCGTTCGCGACATACTATTTCTATGCGCGAAACAAAGAGAAAGGAAGTCTTGACGACGTCGTCCTCGAAGCAGAAAAAGAAGAAGGACTCGGCAAGAAAGCGCCCTTCAAAAAACTTTGACGAGCGGGTGTGGCGCGCTTGCTCACGAATTCCGAGAGGAAGCGTGATTACTTACAAGGAGCTAGCGCAAGCAATAGGCGCGCCTCGCGCTTGGCGTGCGGCCGCTAACGCGCTCGCCCGCAACCCGTTCGCGCCCAAGATTCCTTGTCACCGTGTGGTGCGCAGCAACGGAGCAATTGGAGGCTACTCAGGCAAGGGCGGCGCGCGGCAAAAAGAATTGTTGCTTAAGCGGGAGGGCGTGAAAATAATTAGGGGCAAGGTAGTGTTTTCGTCGTCGTTTTAGCGCAGCCAACGCATTTTGCTTTTAATCCATTCTTCTGCTTGCCTTAATTGCTTAAAATTGCGTTCGTCTTCCTTGAAGGCGTGCGAGTGAACAGTGCGGCGCAAGGACTTGCCTCGCTCGAACAACACTTCGTGCTTGGCGTGCAAGAGCTCATGGAAAATAATGTAGTGGAGAACGAATGAAGGGCAATTTGGTGAATCGAATGCCTTGCTCACTACAACCGTGTTGGTGGCAGAGTCGTGAAAGCCAAGCCTAGTAAAGCTTTTCTCGCGAGACCACGCAATCTTCGGCAAGTTCACGCCCGAAAATATTTCTGCGTAATCGCTAACAACTGCCGCCATTTCGCGCCTTAAATCGTAGTAGCTTCCCTCGTCCCGCGAACCCACTCTTCTTCCGCGCAGGCGGCGCAGCGAGTCGGAGAGCCTTGAAGCTGAAGCACTTGCAGCGAACGCCTTGTACGCGCGCAGGAGGCAAGCGTGCTCTGGTCTTGCGTGCTTGCGGAAGGCCTTGGAAAGCAAGTGCAGCGCGAGTCCCTGCACTGCTTCTTGTGGTGCTGCCTTGAAGCCGTCGCTCACGCGCGCAGTTATCTTGCCTCCCTGTATTTTCACTTCTGCCTTAAGTCCAGCGAACTCGTGAAAGCGCGCGTCCACGAAGAAATTGTTTACGCCTAAGAGCGAGCAGGCGCTGTAGAACGCGAGGTTCAAGTCTCCTTCGCCTGTCTGGGCTTCGTTTAGGCTTTTCACGAGCAAAAAACGGTCTTCCACAGCAATTTTATATTAAAAAAACCTTTTTATTGGTGGGGGCGGTGGGTGGATTGCTGTCGGTGGCATTTGCGTGCAAGCGCGTGCCGCTGAGGAACTTCCGCTTACCCTGGCGTTTCGCCAGCAATAGGCGCGAGAGCGCCCCGTTTAAGGCGGGAGCCAAGAGCAGAAACGACATCCGTCCTGCAGAGCAATGAAGAAAACGAGCTGGGAAGCAGGAGAAGAGCGAGCCAAGTGAAGCTAAAGCCGAACGAGGCGAGCCCTTTCGTGGAGTGAAACGTGCTTGGCTTGGTACAAGGCCGTAACGGCCGCTTAGTCCAATGCAATCAAAAAACAGAAAGCGGGGTACGGCCCGCCGCCCCCAACGAAACGTTTTAATGACGCGTGAAGCGCTGCAAGCGTTTTGTTTTAATGGTGGTTTAATGCTGTCTGCGAAAGAGATTACTGACAAGTACTTAGAGTTCTTCAAGAGAAAGCAGCACGCAGTAATAGAGTCTGCTTCACTCATTCCAGAGAACGACCCAACCGTCTTGTTTACTACGGCGGGAATGCATCCCTTGGTTCCTTTTCTTTTGGGGCAGCCGCACCCGCGCGGCAAGCGGCTTGCTAACGTGCAAAAGTGCTTGCGCACGGATGACATCGACGAAGTTGGGGACGCGTGCCACCACACTTTTTTCTTCATGCTCGGCAACTGGAGCTTGGGCGACTACTTCAAGAAGGAAGCAATTGAAATGAGTTGGGAATTCCTCACTTCCCCGGAGTGGCTCGGCATTCCCAAGGAAAGGATTGCAGTAACTTGTTTTACGGGAGACTCTGACGCGCCCAAGGACGAGGAAAGCGCGGCGGTGTGGCGCTCGCTGGGAGTTCCAGAGGAAAGAATTTTTTTCAACGGAAAAAAAGACAATTGGTGGGGCCCAGCAGGCCAGAGCGGGCCGTGCGGCCCCGACACTGAAATGTTTTACTTTACTGGCAGGAAGGAAGGCGAGTGCGACAAGGAAGGCTGTGGCCCGGGCTGCCACTGCGGGCGGTGGGTGGAAATCTGGAACGACGTGTTCATGGAGTACAACAAAAACAAGGACGGCTCTTTCACTAAGCTTGCCCAGCAGAACGTTGACACTGGAATGGGGTTGGAACGCACTGCCGCAGTCCTTCAAGGCGCGTCCAGCGACTACGAAACAGAGTTGTTCAAACCAGTAATGGACTGGTTAAAGCAAAACGCTGTTTCGTCGAACGAGAAGTCACTGCGCATAATAGCAGACCACTTGCGCGCCGCGACGTTCGTGTTGGCAGACGAGAAGGGAGTGACGCCAAGCAACGTCGAGCACGGCTACGTGCTCCGCCGCCTCATTCGCAGGGCAATCCGGCACGCGCGCCAAATTGGAGTCAAGACGCCTTTCTGCAGGAAGGTCGCCGAGTTGTTCATCGAAATCTATGGCGCAGACTGGCCTGAGCTAACGCGCAACAAAGCCTTCGTGTTCGCCGAATTAGAAAAAGAAGAAAAGCGCTTTGCGGAAACACTGGAGCGCGGCATTCACGAGTTCGAGCGAATATTCCTTGAAAGCAGTGGAAGAATTTCGGGTGAAAACGCTTTCTTATTGTATCAGTCTTACGGTTTTCCCCTTGAAATGACTGTCGAGCTCGCAAAAGAAAAAAATGGCGTCGTGGACGAAACAGGATTTCAAGAAGCACTTGAAAAACACCAAAAAACTTCGCGCGAAAGCAACAAGCAAAAATTTGCTTCCGGGCTCGCCGACTTCAGCGAGAAAACGATTGCGTTACATACTGCTACTCACTTGCTTCAAGCCGCGCTGCGAAAGTTCTTGGGCGAAAGCGTGCAACAAAAAGGATCCAACATAACGCCCGAGAGGCTGCGCTTTGACTTCAGTTGGCCTGAAAAACTCTCGCCGCAACAAATCAAGTTAGTGGAAGACCAAGTCAACGAGTGGATAAAGCAAGGCATTCCAGTAGAACGCAAGGAAGAAACCATTGAAGAAGCAAGAAAGGAAGGCGCGCTGGCTTTCTTTACAGCCAAATACGGGGAAAAAGTGTCGGTTTACACTATTCCAGGCGCGAGCAAGGAAGTCTGCACTGGCCCCCACGTGGAAAACACTTCCAAGCTCGGCAAGTTCAAGATTCTCAAGGAAGAAGCGGTTAGCGCAGGAGTGCGACGCATCAAGGCAGTGCTGGAGTGAAGATGGTTTTGATGAGTGAAAGCGAAACACGCGACCTTTTGAAGTATTTTCTTGAAGCAGGGCAGCTTAAGGTCATCAGGAACTCGGGTTGGTGCTGCAAGGAAGGACGAAAAAACCCTGAGAAGATCGCGGTCAAGCTCCTTTTCCACGACATGCACGAAGCCCTCCTGAAGAAAACCGACTCGGGCGACTGGTGGAAGGGCCTGAAGGAAGACGTCTCAAAACTCAAATACTGAAAAGGTGTTTTTCCTTGCAGCAAAAAATCGTTTTCAAGTCGCAAGGCAAAAAGGTTTCAGTGATTCTCGACGTGCCGCTCGCCGCAGGAAAGGTTCCTGCCCTCGTTTTATGCCATGGCTTCCTCGGCCGCAAAGAACAAAAACTTCTCTCTGTCTTTGCGCACGAGTTCTGCAAAGCTGGATTTCTTGTGTTTCGCTTCGACTTCTTTGGCTGCAACGCGAACAAGCCCGCAAAAAAAATAGTTGGCGTTCACGAACACGAACGACAAATTCTTGACGCGCTTGCGCTATTGCGTAAAATGCGTGGTGTTGACAGCAAAAAAATATTCATCGCAGGCCACAGTTACGGCGCCAATATTTGCCTTCTCGCCGCAGCGCACCGCAAAGTTGCTGGCGTGATTTTGTTGGCGCCGGGAAGGAAGTTCGAGAAGTATGCTCACCTCTTTAATAACAACACCTTTAAGATTTTCGGCCGCAGCTTCGCCGTCACCAAACGAGCATGGCGCGGTTGGACGGAAACCGACTTGGACGACGCGCTAGCGAAAATAAAGTGTCCTTTGCTAGTCATAGCAGCTGGCTTGGATGAGTATGTGCCAATTAAAGAGCTAAAGAAAAGGTTTAGCGGCAAAGCAAAAATAGAGGTTTTCCGCTCGTCGGACCACTTGATGCACGGATTCGAGGAAAAAGCCGCGAAGAAGGCACTCAAATTCATTACTCGAATTCGTTGAAGGAAAAGCTCGAGCTTTTTTTCTTGCAGTCAATGCGGCGCGCAGTCATCCAAACACGGTAAGCATGCCGCCAGTCGTGTCTGCTGCTCTCGCCAAGAAAAACAGTTCACATCAAGCAATAAAACACTGAAGAAAATCAAAAGAAAATAAAAAATAAAGGATTTAACGGGCCTCAGCCCATCAATCCCTTGCGTTTTACGAACGCCCACAGCTTCTTCGTCATCTCGCTGGGCGCCATCTTCGAGTTGCCGAAAACTTCTCCGAGCGTAGTGTCGGAGACGCTGGCGAAACTGACGGTCATGCCGCCAAAGGGTTTCCTTGCCATTACAGATCACCTTGGTTTCAAGCGAGTTTTAGAGGAAAAACCCCTCGCAAACCCACCGCTTAACTCACTGCGCCGTCCTTTAAAAAGACTATTCTACTAGGGAAAACTACCCTTTCCTAGAGGTAAAAAACAGGCAAAACGGCCGGCAGTCAGCTTTCTATCCTCTTGAAAAGCGCGGCCGCCGCGTAGGTGGAGACGACGAAGAAGAGCAGAAGCACCGCCACGCAGAGGGCGAGCGGCAGTTCCGACGAGCCGGTGAGGGTGAAGCGCAGCGCCTCCACGCCGTAAGTCAGCGGGTTCGCGTAGGAAAGCGCCTGCACAGGCAGGGGCGCGTTAACTAGCGGGAATAGCGCGCCGGAGAGGAAGAACATCGGCATTACGAGGAAGTTCATCACCAGCTGGAAGCCGTGCATGTCCTCCATCATGGAGGCGATTGCTATGCCGACCGACACGAAGGCCACCGAAATCAGCACCATCAAGACTATTGCGAGCGGCAGCGCGAGAAGGTTCAAGTGAACGCCCATCAGCAGCGCAATCACGAGCATCAGCAAACCCTGGATGACCGCGGTGGTGGCGCCGCCAAGAGCCTTGCCTATCGCGATGCTGGTGCGGCTCACGGGCGCGACTAGCGTTTCCTTGAGGAAGCCGAACTGGCGGTCCATTATTATCGTGACGCCAGAGAAAATCGAGCCGAACAGCAGCACCATGCCGAGTATGCCCGGCGCGATGAACTCCATGTAGGAGCCGCTGAAGCCCGGAAGGCTGAGCGCGCCGTTCAGGCCAGTGCCGATTATTGCGAGGAAGAAGAAGGGCATGCCGAGGCTGCCGATGACGCGGCTCTTCGCGCGCCAGAAGCGGATGATCTCGCGCTTCCACAGCCAGTAGATTGCCGAGAGGTTCACGTTCATGGGCGTCTCCCCGCCTTCAGCCTCATGCGCCACGCGTCCTTCGCCGATGCGCCTTCCTCGCGGATCGCCCTGCCGGTGTGGTGAAGGAACACGTCGTCCAGCGACGGCTTGCGCAGGTTCACGAATGAAACCTTCAGGCCCGCCGAGCGCGCGGCCTCGATTATCTTCGGAATCTGCTTTTCGCCCTCGGAAACGCGGACAACCAGCTTGCTGTTCTCCGAAAGGACTTCCCTGCAGCAGCCCTTCTTGCGCAGCAACTTTTCAAGAAGCGCGTTGTCGTCGCAGGCTATTTCAACTATGTCGCCGCCGAGGGAGTTCTTCAGCTCGGCTGGCGAGCCGCGGACTACTATCCTGCCGCGGTCGATTATCGCGATGCGGTCGCAGAGGCTGTCCGCCTCGTCCAGGTAATGCGTGGTAAGCACTATCGTGATCCCCTTTTCCTTTTTCAGGCGGCGGATGTACTGCCAGACGTGCTCGCGCGTCTGCGGGTCCAGGCCCAGCGTGGGCTCGTCGAGGAAAAGCACCTTCGGGTAGTGCAGCAGGCTGCGCGCAATCTCCAGCCTGCGCCTCATGCCGCCGGAAAAAGTCTTGACCAGGTCCTTGGCGCGGTCTGAGAGCTCAACCACTTCCAGCGCTTCCCTCATCCGCTGCTCGCGGTCCGCGCGCTCCACTCCGTACATCACTGCATGCAGTTCGAGGTTTTCCCGCGCGGTGAGCTCCTCGTCAAGCGAGGGGTCCTGGAACACTATGCCTATGCTGGCGCGCACCTTTCCCGAGTCGCGGACAACGTCGAAGCCGTTGACTTTCGCGCTGCCGCTCGTGGGGTGCTTGGTGGTGACGAGCATGGAGATGAGCGTGGTCTTTCCCGCGCCGTTGGGCCCCAGGAGGCCGAAGGTCTCGCCCTTGCGGACGCTGAGCGAAACCTTGTCCACTGCGGTGAGCTTGCCGAACCGCTTGGTCAAACTAGTTGTTTCGATGGCATTCATTGCAGTTTACCGTTCAGCGCTTCTGCGTGGCGTCCTCCTTCATGATGAACTTGACCATGAGGAAGATTACGAGCGCCACTATGATGAAGTCGATGACGGCGCCGATGAAGTCGCCGATGAGGAACTTGGAGTTGCCGACCTGCACCGCGATGGTCCTCCAGTCGCCGCCAGGAATAATCATCCCTACTATGGGCATCACGAGGTCGTTCACGAGGGCGGTCACGAGCTTGGTGGCCGCGACGCCGATTATGAACGCGACCGCGAGGCCGAGAACCTGGTACTTCTTCAGGAAATCCTTGAATTCAGCAACAAAACCCACTCGATCACCTTACAGGAATAATTCGCCTAGGATTTAAAACGGGAGTGCCGCGCGCTGAATTACTGCTTGCGGGGCAGCTCGTCCTCGGCGGTCACGCGGAACAGTTTTGCGCCGCTTTTCTCGCACTCGAGCGCCTTGCGGCCGAAAGGCAGGAGAAGTTTCATCGCCTCTTCCTCGGAAAACCACGCGGCCCCGCTTTCATCCGCGCCCGCCTTGAGCTCGCCTTCCAACGGTTTCGCGGAAATTATGGCTACGAACATGTGGCACGGGTTTCCTATCAGCTCCCCCAGGCAAACCAGTTTTTCGGCCCTGGCGCGGATTCCCGCCTCTTCCTCGACCTCGCGCTCGGCGGCATCGAACAGCGACTCGCCGCCCGCAACCTTGCCGCCGGGCAGGCTCCAGTAGCCTTCGTAGTATCCCTTGCCCACCCGAATAAGCAGGAGCTTGCCTTCCTTGTTGCGCACTATGGCGTTGGCGTTGACCTTGAAGCAACTGCGCGAAGGGCAGTCGTAGTAAAGCCTTCCTCCCTCGCAACGCGTTTCAGCCATTCAAAACACCTTGAAGTAAGAGTGCCGCGGGGGAGAATTGAACCCCCGACCTCCAGATGGCTCGAGCGACTTTAAAGCGACGAGCGCTTTTTTTCGCTTATGAGTTTCGCGCCAGCTTTTCCGTGGAGCTTTTTCGGGCAGCGAAGCAAAGGCTTGCAGCCGAGCGAAGCCGCGACGAAAAAAGGCTGACTGGCGCTCTAACCAACTGAGCTACCGCGGCAAATTATTTTGTTTTTGGGCGAGAATCAATAAAAAGCGTTGCTAATTAACTTGTTTCATGGACTTGACTGCCTTGATTTCTTCTTGGAGTAACTCAGTGGTTACTGTTGTGGCTCGCTTTTTTCACGAGTACTGGGGGCTGGGAGTGTTCTTCTTGCCTGCCGGGCTATTGTTCGCGCGGAAAAAGAAGGCTTTAGTGCTCGCGTTGGCGTTGGCGTTGTTGTTGGTTCCGGTGCTGAAAAGCGTTTATGCTCAACCGCGTCCTTGCGCGAACTTGAAGGTCGAGTGCGAGCAAGACTACGGCTTTCCTTCGGCTCACGCGGTAGTCGCATTCGTTTTCGCTGCCGCTTCAGTGGGGTCTTGGCTTTTCTTTTTGTTCTTGCCTGCGGCGGTTTTCGTGGCTTTCTCGCGGGTTTACTTGGGAGTGCATAGCTTCGAGCAGGTCGCCGGCGGAGTGGCTCTTGGGGTAGTATTGTTTTTCGTGGCCGACGCTATAGTAGAGCGTATTAGTTCAGTGTTTGAAGGTGTTTTTTCTTGGCGGAAGTCAACTTGAAGGAAGCTCGGCGGCAGGCAGTGCACGTGTTGGCTGGCTTGCTTGTAGTCGCCTCGGTTTTCGTGGCGGGTTTCCAGCTTACTTTGTTGTTCTTGTTGGCAGTGTTGTGCGCTGGCTTTGCTTTGTCGACAGTTAAAGCGTTAGGTGGCTCGATAGGAGTTTTCGACGAGGCTTTAAAGCAATTAGAGCGAGGTGGCGTCATGCCTTTTCATGGCGCGCTCGCTTTCGTTGCCGGCGCTCTTTTTGCTCTCACGTTTTCTCCAGACCGCGCTTTTGGTTTGGGGGTGGTAATGATTCTCGCTTTCGGGGACGGTTTTTCTACTCTCGTGGGCTTGACTGGCCGTACGCGTCTTCCCTGGAACAAGAAAAAAACTTGGCGGGGGTTGCTTGCCTTTACTTTGGCGGGAGGAATTGCCTCGCTTGCTTTCATGAGCGTGGCGGGACTTGGTTACGCTTTAATTTGTGGTTTAGTGGAAAGCGTTGACGCGGGCTTGGACGACAACATTCTAGTGCCAGTCGCCGCAGTAGCACTTAAAATGGTTTGAGTTAAGAGGTGTTTTTGATTGCCGGAGAAAGGCGTTTTTATAGTCGTGGAAGGAATTGACGGCAGCGGCAAGGGCTTCATTACTTCGCGCTTGCAGGAATACGTGATGAACCGCTCCAAAAAATACGATCACGTTCTCGTCACGCGCGAGCCAACGCATGGGAGGTTCGGGCAAAGAATTCGAGAGATTCTGCGCAGCGAGAAAGACCCTTACGCTGGAGCAAGACAGTGCCTAGAGCTTTACGTTAACGACCGACGCGAGCACTTGCGCAACCACATAGAGCCAGCGCTGGCTAAAGGGTACGTGGTGTTGTGCGACCGCTACAAGTATTCCACTATCGCGTTCCAGCAAGCCCAAGGAATTCCACTTGCTGAACTCATGGCTTCCCAGCAGTCAATGCGTTCGCCTGACTTGGTTTTGTTGCTTGACTTGCCAGCAAAGATTGGTTTGGAGCGCGTGCGCGAAAGAGAGGGAAAAGAAGGGAACGAGAAGTTCGAGCAACTCGAGTTCGCGGAGAAAGTGCGCCAAAATTACTTGGACGTGGCAAGGCTTTTCCCGACAGAAAAAATTTTCGTGGTAGACGCTTCAAAAACCAGGGAAGAAGTGTGGGCGCAAGTCAAGAAAATAGTTGACGACAGCGGCGTTCTACCTTACTGAAACGAATTTATTTATTGCCTGCAAGAATTATTCAGCGATTTTTTGTTGCTCCAGTCGTCTAGCTCGGTCAAGGATACCGGCCTTTCAAGCAACCCTTTTCTTCGTCGCTCCGCCTTCGGGGCTCCGTTCCTCGAAAAGCGTTGACGGAAAGGAAAAGGCGCTGCGCAGAAAGCCGGCGACCCGGGTTCAAATCCCGGTTGGAGCACTCTTCAATCACTTCATTTCTTTTTGCTTGGTTTGCTTAACCGTTTTTTTGAAACGAGGGGAAGCAACCACAACGGCTTTTTCGAAGGCGGTTGTGAAACAAAGTGAAGGCTGCCGTCTTCTTTTACGGCGACGAAGTCGTATTTTTCCACGAGCTCGTAAGTCTTGTAGCGAGCGGAATAATCAGAGCGAGTTATTTTCTTGTGAGAGAAAATCATTTGAGAAACGAAGTCATGCGCCTTCAAGTAATTCTTGTAAACCGAGTTGAAGCGCTTAACTGAAGCGAAAGCAGCTACTACTCCTCCTGGCACGAACGCGGCAGCAGCCAAAGAAAGAGGAGCTTCCTTTACCAGCATTTTTAAGAGCGAGTCTCTTTTTTCCACAAAGTCTTCTATGGCGCTCCGCAGTCTAGGGTGAACGTGCTCTGCAGCAACTACTTGTCCTTTTTCTTGCAGCACGCCATCAACTCTTCAAGCCAAAGCCAGCCTTGCGCCCCAGCTCTTCCTCTATGCGCAGCAAGCGATTGTATTTCGCGGTGCGCTCCCCCCTGCACGGCGCGCCGAACTTGCATTGGCTCGCCCCCAAAGCAACTGCGAGGTCGGCGATGAAAGAGTCCTCTGTTTCTCCCGAACGGTGCGAAACCACCATGCGCCAGCCCGCCTTCTTGGCCAACAGCGCAGCGCCGATTGCTTCGCAGACAGTCCCAACCTGGTTCGGCTTCAAAAGTAGTGCATTGCAAGCGCACAACTGCACTGCGCGCTTTATCCGCGAAACATTAGTTACAAGCAAGTCGTCACCGACAAGCTGCAGCTTTCTTCCGAGAACTAAGTTTAGTTCCACCCATCCTTCCCAGTCGTCTTCCGCCAAGCCATCCTCAACTGAGTAAAGCGGGTAATCCCTTGCAAGCCCTTCGTAAAGCGAAATCATTTTGCTTGACGAAAACTGTTTTCCCCGCAACAAATAAACGCCGTCCTTTCCGAACTCGCTGGAAGCCGCGTCAAGCGCCAACGCAACCTTGTCAGCGTGGCCTGCCTGTTCTGCTGCCTTCAACAACACGTCAAAGCGCTCCTCCACGGTCTTCAACGGAGGAGCAAAACCGCCTTCGTCGGCAACCAGCGTTGCGCTAGCACCGAACTTCTTCTTCAAAATTGCTTTCAGCTCCGCAAAACACTCCGCGCCTATCTCGAGCGCCTCAGAAAAAGTTTTTGCTTTGATTGGCGCGAGCAAGTGCTCCTGGAAATCGTTCTCGATTCCAGCGTGCTTGCCGCCATTAATCATGTTGAACTGCGGCAAAGGCAAACGCAATCTCTTGTTTTCTGCTACTCTTGCAAGGAAAGCGTATAAGGGGATTCCGCGTTCCGCGGCGGCAGACCGCGCGACAGCCATTGAAACCGCTAGAACAGCGTTTGCGCCAAGCTTTCTCTTGTCTGGCGTGCCATCCAATTCAATCAAGCGCTCGTCGACTTCACACAAACAGCGCGCGTCAACGCCTTTCACTCTGCTAGCGATTCGCCCATTAATGTTCGCAACAGCTTTGAGGACGCCCTTGCCTCCGAAGGCCTTGCCGCCGTCGCGCAGTTCAAGCGCCTCGAAAGAACCAGTGGAAGCCCCCGACGGCACTATGGCTGAGAAGACGCCGCGGTTGGTGCGCACTTCTGCTTCCACGGTGGGATTGCCTCTACTGTCCAGGACTTGGCGGCCGCACACTGAAATGATTCTTGAAGCCATGAAACAAATTAAATAGTTCTTCTTAATAGTTTTTTGGGATGCTCTTGTGCTTGGCGGTTCCAGGCAAAGTAACGCGAGTAATGAAGGCCGGCGTTGAAGTAACTTACTTTGACGGCAGCAAGCGCAAGGCCGCCGCAATCTGCGTGAAGCCACGAAAGGACGACTACGTCATAGTGCAAGCTAAAACAATTCAAAAAATAGTTCCGCGAAAGGAAGCACTAGCAGCTATTTCCGCTTGGAAGAAATGCGTTTAACTTTCTTGATGGACTGCACGTAAGCCTTCAGCGCAGCCGAGTACTCTGAATCGTTTGGAAGCCACACCACCAAGCCGCGGTGAACGAAGACTTTTCTGCCGTCGCGCAACAGTTCCTTGTACTTGCCCGGCGTTACCGCGATTTCCCTTCCTTCAGGAGTCAGCGCGCGAAACTCGCCGCCCTTGATTAGTATTGTGCACGGATAGGCAAGACAGTGTTCCGCCTCCTTCTTCATGACACGGGCGAGCGCCAGCCTGTCAGCGTTGTGCGCACCAAAAAAATGCGTTATTACTGGATGCTGTTTATTCTCTTCTAACGCTTTCTTTACGCCGTTTAACGCATCTGGAAACAACTGCAAGTGCTCCCAGCAAACGCATCCAGCGCTTAAAGCCCGCTGGAACTCGGCAACGCGGTTGGCCACGCCCCTGTCGCCGCTGCACGGCAAGGCAAAAGAGAGAAACATCCGCATTTCACGTTGCGTCAAGCCCTTTCCCGCCATAATCGTTTTACGAGTAAAACATATATATTGGTTTAAGTAAAATTATTTCATGAACAAGAAGCTTAGCCCAAACGAGTTCGACTTATTCTTGAACTTTGTCTTCCGCCACAAGCGCTTCCTGAAGCCAAGGGAAACTAGTTTCAGTCAAGCGCAGTTGGAAGACGGCAAAAAACGCGTAGGGAAAGCAGTAAAAGCAGTTGACAAAAAGAAATTAAAGCCAGAAGAACTCGACGAAATGATTTCAAACCCGAAAAAGCGCTCGACAATCGCGAAAGAAATCAAGAAAGCATGCAACTGCACTCCAAGGCAAGCGCAAGCAATGGCTGAAAACTTTAGGGCCCTCGAGAACGCAGTCAGGCAGCCTAAGCCAACCAAAATAATTCTCGAGCCAGCCAAGAACGACAAGTTCTACGCCCCAAAACCTCACAACTACCGCTAGCAGCGCGAGACAACTTTTTCTCTTGTTTGTCTTACTTCACTTGCGCAAAGAGCACGCTGCCACGCTTTATTTTGACTCCCACAGCGAAGGCACCCCAGCGCGCGGATTCAATCGATTGCCCCGCAACCAATCCAGGCATTCCAAGCTGTTGCCAAGCCTCCTGCGCCTTGAAAGGCATGACAGGCGAAGCAAGAAGAGTTACAACGCGCAGCGACTCATGCAAGTGCGCGAGCACTGTCTTCAAGCGCGCATCGTTGTTTTTAGCGAGCGCCCACGGCTCGGTGTCGGAAGCGTACTTGTTTGCCGCCCTCACGAGAACCCAGAGCTTCTCGAGGCCGTGGTGAAACTCCATTTTTTCAAAGCACTCAACGAACTCGTCGCGCGCCTTCAAAGCCATGGAAGCCAACTCTTTCTCGGGGTTTCCTTCAACGCCGCTAGCCGGAACGACTCCGCCAGCGTAACGCTCTATCATAACGAGAGTGCGGTTCAACAAGTTTCCGTACTCTGCAGCTAAGTCGTTATTCAAGCGCTGCACGAGAGCGTTTTCGCTGAAGTCACCGTCAGCGCCTACAGCGATTTCGCGTAGCAAGAAATACCTTAGCGCGTCGGCGCCGTACTTGTCGGCGAGCTTGTGAGGGTCAACGACGTTCCCAAGGCTCTTGCTCATCTTCCTGCCATCGACTGTGAGCCAGCCGTGCGCGAAAACTTTTTTCGGCAAAGGCAGTCCAGCAGCCAAAAGCATTGCCGGCCAGTAGACGGCGTGAAAGCGAAGAATTTCTTTACCAATTACGTGAACGTCGGCAGGCCAAAACTTTTTCTGTCTCTCGATGTCGCCGTCGAAAGCAAGCCCAGTCCAGTAATTAAACAACGCGTCAAACCAAACATAGGTGACGTGGCTCTCGTCGAACGGGAGGGGAATACCCCACTTGAGTGAGGCGCGGCTGATTGACAAGTCCTTCAACTCGTCCTTGAAGAAGTTTATCACTTCAGGCGTCCGGAAGGAAGGCTCTACGAAGCCAGGGTTTTCATGGAAGTGCTTCAGCAGCGGCTCGCGGTACTTAGACATTTTGAAGAAATAGCTTTCCTCTCTCTGGCGCGAAACAGGGCGGCCGCAGTCCGGACACTTTCCGTCCACGAGCTGAGTATCAGTAAAAAAGCTCTCGCAGGGAAGGCAGTACCACCCCTCGTAAACTCCCTTGTAAATGTCGCCTTCGTCGTAAAGCCTTTGCAGGACTTGCTGCACTTGCTTTTCGTGGTAAGAGTCAGTAGTGCGAATAAAGTGGTCGTACGAAATGCCTAGCTTCGCCCAAAGCGCTTTTATTCCAGGAATCAATTCGTCCACGAATTGCTTGGGTGGTTTTCCAGCGGCTTCAGCAGCGCGCCAAACCTTTAAACCGTGCTCGTCGGTTCCAGTCAAGAAAAAGACTTCACTACCTTGCATGCGCTTGAAGCGCGCCAGTGCGTCAGACAATATAGTAGTGTAAGCGTGTCCTATGTGCAGCGGCGCGTTAGTGTAATAAAGCGGAGTAGACAAGTAAAACTTCATGAAATTGTTTTCAACACAGCCAAATATATTTTTAAGCGTAAGCAAATAAAAAAGAATTAAGTGCCGGCAGTCAAACAAAAAAACTGGATAGAGGCGAACAAAAGAAATGGGATTGATACCAGACACCGTTTTTTTCACGAAAGGAGTTGGAAAACACAAAGAACAACTTCACTCTTTCGAGCTGGCGTTGCGCGACGCAGGAATAGAAAAGTGCAACCTCGTCACGGTTTCAAGCATTCTTCCTCCAGGTGCTGAAATAATTCCCCGCAAGATAGGAGAAAAACTCTTGAACCCAGGTGAAATAACTTTCGTGGTGATGAGCCGCAATGCAACAAACGAGCCAAACCGCTTGATTGCAGCATCGATAGGCGCAAGCATTCCAGCAGACAAGAGCGCTTACGGTTACTTGAGCGAGCACCACTCGTTCGGCCAAACAGAAGAAAAAGCAGGCGAGTACGCTGAAGACTTGGCGGCATCCATGCTAGCTTCCACGCTTGGCTTGGAGTTCGACCCAGAACAAAGCTGGGACGAAAAAGAGCAAACATTTAAGTTGAGCGGCAAAATCGTGCGCACCACCAACATAACCCAGTCCGCCATATGCGACAAGAATGGCTTGTGGACGAGCGTCGTGGCCGCCGCAGTCTTAGTATTCAATGGGAAAGAGAAAATTAAGGCACTAGCAGAACAAAACGGACAACAACAACTAAAGCAAGAGCAAGCCCCACAACCCGCTAACCCCCCAAGCAAGTGAGTTCAAGGAAACTCCAGCGTTTTACGCAATTCGGTGGTCTTCTTCTTCAACTCCTCGTCCAACAACGCCACTGCCTCGTCCTTTTTCTCCATGAAGCGCCTTGGAGTTTTCTTCAAGCCACTCTGCAACAGAGCATGTACGTAAAACGGCAACACTGCCGTAACGTCTGCGTGAACGTACTGCGAGTTCACAACGCATTCCGCGCTCGTCTTACCCCACGTGTGCCCTTCCCCTGCAGTGCAGGAAGAAAGAGCGCCATTGTCAACGTTGGCGTCACAAATTTGGATGTCGTAGTCATAGCCATTCGTTTCAATGAAGAGAATCTGCGATAAAGTGGGCTCTGGTTGAAGCGAGTAGTTCTTGGGAACACCGCCGCCCACTACTACAACGGCAAGCTTTCTGGAGTCATGGTTCTTCGCGTAGTAGTGCAAGGCCGCGAACTCGTAAACGTCGCGCGCCAAGTCAAAAGAAAACTTGAAGTCCTTCACGCCCAGTGCTGAAAGCCTGGCGAGCTTTACGGCGTTCAAGAAAATCGAGCCGTCCTGCGGCGCGCCACAAAAAACTGGGACTTTGTTGAGCGCGGCTTGCACGAGAATGCTGTTGCTCTCGCTTGGCTTAGCCCCCCACTGTTCAATCAGTCGCGCGAGGTCCAAGCCCAACTGGTAGTGGAACTCTGGCGTCGTCATAGTGCGCTGGTAGGGAGGCTGGCTCAACAAAAACGAAAAAAGCTTGTCGGTGTCAAGCAACACTTTCTCGTCGAAGCCAATGTCGTAAATGCGGATTACTTTGTTTTTGCGGTATTCCGTGTCACTGAAGAAAGGGTTTACCGCATAAAGCTTTTTTCCGATCAAGCGGTGCACGTCATGGTACAAGTTAGCGCCCGTCGTCGTCAAAACATCTACCACTCCTTTCTTAATCAAGGGAACGACGCACGAAGTACCCAAGTCCGCCGGCGTCATGGCGCCAGACATCGTCAAAACGATTGCGCAATCTTCTTCCACCATGCGCTCCAAAATTTTGTAGCCGTTGCGCAACTGCCTGCCCACGAAAGCAGGGAAAGCGTTTTCAATCAATTCCTTTGTAGTCTCCTTCCCAGTTATTTGTTTAGTTTCAACTTCCGGGCCCATTAAGTGCTTGTTCTTGCTCAAGAATACCACTCCCAACCAAAAAAGTTGTAAAGTCTTTTTAATAGTAAGACAAACAAATATTTTGTGGTGCAAGGTGGTTGCTTGGAATTGTTTCACTCTAAAGCAAAATACGATTTTTGCGGCGCTGGAAAGCCTTTCGACGAATGCAGGGTGGTAGTGCTCCCCGTCCCATACGACGCGACCACCTCTTACGGCGGCGGAGCGCGGGATGGCCCCCACGCAATAATAAGTGCTTCGCGACAGCTTGAACTCTACGACGAAGAACTCGGCTGCGAGCCGGCCGCTAAAGGCTTTTACACTTTGGACGAGCTCGAGCCTTCCACGGATGGCCCTAAGCAAACTATTGAGAGAGTCGAGGAAGCAGTCGAAGCAATACTTGAAGCAAAGCGTTTCCCGGTAATGCTGGGCGGAGAACACTCTCTCACGCTCGGTGCCGTGGAAGCAGCAAGAAAAAAACACCCTGAGATGGGCGTGCTGCAGTTTGACGCGCACGCTGACTTGCGCGACGAGTTCGAGGGAAGCAAGTACAACCACGCCTGCGTAATGCGCCGAGTAAGCGAGAAAGGAATAGCTTGCGCGCAAGTGGGAGTTAGAAGCGTAATCCAAGAAGAAATAGATTATGCCGCAAAAAAAGGAAACCGCATTTTCTACGCGATCGAGAAAGCAAAATGGAAAGCCGAAAAAATTGCGGCAAGCCTGCCACGCGAAGTATACGTGACATTCGACTTGGACGCATTAGATTCATCGCTTATGCCTGCCACCGGCACTCCCCAGCCAGGCGGGTTGTCTTGGAGTGAAGCAACTTTCTTGTTGCGTGAAGTGATGGCGAGAAAAAAAATAATTGGTTTGGACGTCATGGAGCTCGCGCCGATTCCAGGAATGCGGGCACCAGACTTCGTCGCAGCAAAACTAGCTTACAAAATGATTGGCTACGCTTTATGCACTCAAAAAAACAATAATTTTAAATAAGTTAAAGCAATAATACTACTGCTTTTTTAGTGCCTCACTTGACACCTTAAAGCAGCGCAAAACATTTTCCTACAATTTAGTTTACAGGAGGTAGATTTCCATGCAGCAACAAATGGCGGGAAACCCGCAAATAGTAATGCTTCCAGAAGGAAGCAGCCGCGTCCTAGGCAGGGACGCTCAACGCACAAACATAGCCGTGGCTTACGCTGTCGCTCAGGCAGTAAAAAGCACGCTCGGCCCCCGCGGCATGGACAAAATGCTGGTAAGCGAGCTCGGCGACATCGTAATCACGAACGACGGCGCGACAATCCTTGAAGAAATGCACATAGAGCACCCTGCAGGCAAGATGATGGTAGAAATCGCTAAAACTCAAGACCAAGAAGTAGGCGACGGAACTACCACCTCAGTAGTGCTCGCAGGAGAACTCTTGAAGAACGCAATGGAACTCCTCGACCAAGACATTCACGCTTCCACCATAATAAGCGGCTACAAGCTCGCTGCAAGCAAGGCGCTCCAAATCCTGAACGAAATAGGCATGGAAGTCAAGATAAGCGACACGAAAACCCTTGAAAAAATAGCGAGCATCAGCATGGCAAGCAAGACCGTGGGAGCAGGCGCTGGAAAAGACCACTTGGCTTCCCTAGTAGTAAAAGCAGTGACTCAAGTCGCAGAAAAACGCGACGGCAAAAACTTCATCGACAAAGACTACATCAAAATAGAGAAAAAACAAGGCGGCGACATCTTCCAAACTACAGTCATAAACGGCGTCCTCATAGACAAGGAAGTCGTCCACCCAGGAATGCCAAAAAAAGTTGAAAACGCGAAAATCGCTCTCTTGGACGCTGCCCTCGAAATAGAGAAAACCGAAACCGACGCTCGCATCAACATCAACTCGCCAGAGCAAATGACTGCCTTCCTAGAACAAGAAGAGAAAATGCTGAAGGAAATGGCGGAGAAAGTCGTGAAAAGCGGAGCGAACGTCTTGTTCTGCCAGAAAGGGATAGACGACGTCGCGCAACACTACCTCGCAAAACAAGGAGTTGTTGCTTGCCGACGCGTCAAGAAAAGCGACATGGAGAAACTCGCACGCGCGACCGGCGCGCGCATCGTCACCACTCTAGACGACTTGACTCCCAAAGACTTGGGCTTTGCAGGCACTGTTGAAGAACGAAAGATCGCGGGAGAGCAAATGACTTTCGTTGAAAAATGCAAGGAACCAAAAGCAGTAACCATCTTCATTCGCGGAAGCACGAACCACGTAGTAGACGAAGCAGAACGCGCGGTAAATGACGCCCTAGGCGCAGTCGCGAGCGCCATAGAAGAAGGCAAGTACACCGCGGGCGGCGGCTCAATCGAAATGGAGGTAGCAACACGCTTGAAAAAGTACGCAGTTGAAGTCGGCGGACGCGAGCAACTAGCAATACAATCCTTCGCAGAAGCACTTGAAGTCATTCCACGCACTCTAACCGAGTCATCAGGCATGGACCCAATCGACACGCTAGTAGAACTGCGCGCCAAACACGAGAAAAAAGACGGCATCGTCTACGGCGTAGACGTAATCAAAGGCAAAGTGGCAGACATGCTAGCGCTAAACGTAATAGAGCCACTGAAAGTGAAAAAGCAAGCCATCCAAAGCGCTTCCGAAGTAACGCAAATGATTCTGCGCATAGACGACATAATAGCTTCGAAAGGAAAATCTTCAACCCCGACCGACAAAGGCGGCTCCAGCGACATGGGCGGCATGGATTAAGCACTGCAACAAGCCAGGACTTTCCAGAGCGAAAGCCTGAATGCCTTCCCCCCTACCTTTTCTTTTTTTCTTTTCTTGCAAGCAAGTACTTCCAAGCGCTCAGCGCAGCCACCGCGCCTTCCCCGGCAGCAACAATTATTTGCTTTGCCGGAGAGTCAGTGCAGTCCCCAGCAGCGAAAACCCCTGGAACGCTGGCAGCCTGCCGCCGGTCAACAATTATTTCGTTGAACTCGTTGAGTTTCAGGAAACCCCTCGCAAAACCTGTGCTTGGCTCGTAACCAACCTCGACGAAGACGCCGTCCACAGCAAAAAACTTTTTCCTGCCATTCACTAAAACTTCCATGCCAGAAACAAGCTTGCCTCCAACAATCCTCGCAACAAGAGCCGAGTAAAAAACGCTTATCTTCCTCGAAGCCAAAACTTTTTCCTTCATTACCTCGTCTCCCTGCAACTCAGAGTTTATCGTGAACAACAGCGTTTTCCTCGCCACCTTCTCCAATTGCAGCACTGCATCCAAAGCAGAGTTGCCGCCGCCAACCACGGCGGCTACGCGGTCCCTCATCAAAGGAGCATCGCAGACCGCGCAGTAAAAAACTCCTTTGCCTGCAAACTCTTTCTCGCCTGGCACGCCCAACTGCCGCGGCCTAGCACCAGAAGCGATTACCAGCGAACGCGCCCTAAACAAACCATTACGCGTTCTAACCGTAAAACACTCATCCGCGTCACGCGACAAAGAAACGACTTCTCCTTCCTCGTACTCCACGCCAGGGAAAATAGAGAGGTGGTCGAAAAACTTTTTCGCAAGCTCAGCCCCAGAAATGACTTGATAAGAAGGATAGTTAGCAACCTCTCCGCTAAAGACGGCCTGACCTCCCACCCTCTCGCTTAAAACAAGGACGCTCATCTTCTTTCGGGCAGCGTAAATCGCTGCAGTAACGCCTGCAGGCCCAGCCCCAACCACTATCAAGTCACGCAAACGCGGCAAGCGCCAGTCACTCTTTCAAACCCAAAGCTTTCGCAATAGCTGGTTTGTCGAAACCCACGATTATTTTGCCGTCAACATCTATCACGGGAACGCCCATTTGCCCGCTCTTCTCAATCATTTCCTGCGCGCGCCTCTCGTCAACACCAACATCGTAGGAAACAAAATTCACCTTGTTTTTCCTCAAGTAATCTACAGCCATATGACAATAAGGACAAGTTTGAGTCATGTAAACAATTACTTTATTCGCCACTTTAATCCCCTCCTCTTAAAACACGATTCAGCCGACACCAGCAATAAAATAATTTAGCGAGAATTTTAAAGCCTACTGGTTAAACCGCTCAGGATCACGCAAGAAACCGTAAAAACAAGGGTGCTCCAAAAAAGAAGCATACAAATTAGACGAATGAAGCAAAGCATGGTACTTTAATTGCGTTGCCTTGACGCGCTTCAACGGCGGAAGGCGGCGGTAGTGCTTGTTAGGAATAAAACTGCCGTCCTCCAAACAATAATAAGCCGCGCCACGCTTTCGCTTAAACAACTCGTATTCCGCGCTGCACTGCATTGCCTGCAAGTTAGCTAGGACAAGCGCGCAACTGCCGGCATTAATTGAAACATGCCCCCATCCCGGTGGAACCAATACTTTGTCGCCGGGCCGCGCTTCCACCACCAAAACGTCGGTCACCTCCCCCGCTTGAGGCGCGGCATGCCGCTGCAACAAAAACAAGGCCTCACCGAAAAGAACCTCGTAAACTTCCGGGTACTCCAAACCATCAACCGCAACAGAGTGATAGTGCCCGAAAGTCTTGTTGCGCTCCGGCTTCACGAAAACACTATCCAAAACCGTGACATCGTACTCCAAGCCAGCCAAACCAAAAACGTGGGCGTCCTCTCGCCTGCAAACATTGCGCCAAACCCTGTAAAGCACGCGGTCACTTTCCCCGCTCTCAACATCAAGCAAGACAGAACGCAAGTCCCGCGCAGTACGCTGCAAGACAGGCGGCAAAACCCTGCCACCAAAACGAGGCACTCCACTCAACGCGTCAAACTCGACGCGCAAAGGCGCGCAACCCAGCAAAACCATGAAAAAACCAAGGAAAACGCCACTTAAAATACGTTCACGTAAAAAAAAGCAAGGCGGGCCCACTGGGACTTTCCTCACCAACCTCCTTTTCTTTCTTTCAAAGAAAGGAAGCTGGTTTTGAACCCAGGACCTTCTGCTTTCCCCGCAAAACCGTTAACGGCTCGCTTAGAAGGCAGCTGCGCTATTTGCCCAACCCTCTCCCTCGCTTGAAGGAAAAAGGCCGCCAGACTGCGCTATGGGCCCACTCAACAAAATTATTTGTCGAAACAACGTTATTTAGGGTTTCGCCTTGCCACGCAAAAAAAACAAGAAAACACACTGTTTTATACCCGCACGCGAAAAACCTTACTTGCAAGCGGGGAGGTGGGCCAACCAAAGCGCACCTCCTTTTCTTTGAAAAAGAA
>JBAMLY010000009.1:0-27255 GCA_039794045.1 Candidatus Micrarchaeia archaeon
CTACAGCTTGGCGTTCGCTGACTGTTCCGCCTTTCGTGAAAATCCATACTTTCCAGGAAGGAGCTGTGAACGCGATTGCAGTTTTCAAGAACCAGCTTTATGTAGGAACATACAAGAATGGCTCGATTTACCGTTCTTCGGACGGAGTCAACTGGCAAAAAGTGTTCGACGGCAACACTTATGTTCCCGCATTTGGAGGAGTCTATGCTTTTGAACAATACGACAACGGTTCAGGAATGGCCTTATACGCAGGGATAGGAAGCTATTCGCTGGCCAGCGGACAGACTGCAGTAATACTCAAATCATATGATGGCAGCACCTGGAACGTCGTATATAACGGAAGCGTTGGAGGAGAGAGATACATACAAGCACTCGAAGTTTACAACAATTCTCTTTATGCCGTAAGCTTAGCATCTGGCGTAAGCTACATAATTTACAGTAGTGATGACAAAACATGGTGGAATGAATTAACTGAAGCAACAGGAATATTTTCACTTAAACAATTCAAGGACAAACTCTATGCTGGTGCGATGGGAGACGCAATAGCCTGGCGCAACAACACCGTGGGATGGACTGGCAATACCGGCTATGGTGTTAACGTAGTTTACGCCCTCGAGCCCTTCGAAAACAAGATGCACGCAGCAGGCACGAAAATAGTTAACATATCCGACGATGCATCCTCATGGACTGATAGCTTGACCCCCTCGGATACCAACGTCCGTGGCTTGTTCAATGACGCGCATAACCAAACATTTTACGCACTTACCGCCCAGTATAAAGGACTCATTTACGGGAAGCCGCAAAACAATGTCTGGACGCTCTCGTTCAACAGCACGCTCAACTATTCCCGCGCAGCTGAACTGTTCAACGCAACAGGCGACTGGCGGCTCTACGTCGGCATTGCAGGTCCGAAGTGGAACACCGTAAACGGCGGGCAAGCGTACTTGTACCGCTCTACTTTTACTTCCTAGCACAAACGCGTCAAGCCACAAAACCAGTCAAACAACCACTCAAGCAAGCCTTTCGCTTGCGTTGCCGTGAATCAAAAGAATTATTAAGTTTTTCAAGCGTATTTCTTGCGTTAATTTAATGCGCCTATTTTGGAGGCCGTGCTTTTTTTTGGGGTTCGGGAGTTGGTTTTATTGGTGGAAGACTTCGATAAATTGTTTGGCGGCAAGAATACAGTGGTTCAGTCTGCTGGCGGTGGAATGTCGAAGGAAGATGAGGCGTTACTCGCGTTTCTTGAAAGCAGCGCGCCGAAAATAGTAGTGGTTGGAACTGGTGGAAGCGGTTCCAACACGATAAACCGAATGCGTGAAGTAGGCATTGCTGGCGCTAAACTTATTGCGATGAATACTGACGCTCAGCACTTGCTGCGCGTGAAGGCGGACAAGAAAGTGTTGCTCGGCAAAAAAAAGACTAAGGGTTTGGGGGCTGGAAGTAATCCCGAGGTTGGAGAAGCAGCTGCTCAAGAGTCAGAAAAAGAAATAATGGAAGCAATTGGCGAGGCCGACTTAGTGTTTATTACTGCTGGAATGGGGGGCGGCACTGGCACTGGAAGCGCCCACGTCATCGCCAAGGCAGCGAAAGCGCAGGGCGCTATAGTCATAGGAATAGTTACTATGCCGTTCACTTCAGAGGGAAGGAAGAGGATGGCGAACGCTGAAGCTGGGCTGGCGAAGTTGCGCAAGGAAGCTGACACGACTATAGCGATTCCGAACGACAAGCTCTTGTACTTCGTTCCCGACCTGCCTTTGAATGCGGCGTTCAAGATAGCTGACAGCATTCTCACTAACGCAGTAAAAGGAATAACTGAGTTGATTACTAAGCCGGGCTTGGTTAACTTGGATTTTGCTGATATGAGGACTATTCTAGAGCGTGGCGGCACTGCAATGATTGGCTTGGGCGAGGTAACGGCAAGCGAAGGCAAGGACCGCGTGATTGAAGCTGCCGAGAAAGCCATTTCTTCGCCGTTGCTTGACTTGGATGTGAGGGAAGCCGACCGTGCACTCATAAACATTACTGGCGCGGAGGACTTGACTCTCGGCGAAGCCGAGGCGGCAGTGAACGCCATAAGCGCCAAGATTTCAAAGGAAGCACACATTATTTGGGGGGCCACGATAGACAATTCAATGCAGAAGCGCAGCGTGCGCGTGCTCACCGTCCTAGCTGGAATAAAAGAGGGAAAGCCACGCGAATCGAGCGGTGAAGAAATAGACTTGGAATTCGTTTGAAGAGGGATTGAAATGTATATTCCAACGCAACAACAAGAACCACAAGAGCAAAGGAAGGGCTTGGTGGGCAAGATAAAGAACTTCGTGCAGCAAAGCGAGCGCGTCCTCAACGTGACGCACAAGCCGAAGCCAGACGAGTTCAAGCACATTGCTTTCAGCACTGCGCTTGGCATGATAGTTATTGGCTTGATTGGTTTCGCGGTATCAATGGCCGCGTTTTTCTTGAAGGGATGATGGAATGCTTTACGTGTACAGAGTAACCGCGGGACAGGAAGCAATAGTTGCAGACTTGCTTTACAAGAAGATTTTGAAGCTCAAGTCTCCAGTGAGCGCCATACTTGTGTCGCCGCGCTTGCGCGGCTACGTGATGGTGGAAAGCAATGACGAGATCGCGGCAAAGCAGTTGATTAACAACGTGCCTCACGTGAAAGGAGTTCTAGCAAAGTCAATGAATGTAAGCGAAGTCAAAGAGCTCTTGGAGAGCAAGCCACAAGAAATAGTGTTGAACAAAGGCGACTTGATAGAAATCGTTAGCGGGCCTTTTAAGGGAGAGCGCGCTAAAGTAGTGCGTTTGGAGAAAGAGGACGTGACCGTTGAACTCGTTGAAGTTGCAGTCCCGATTCCCGTCACAATAAAGGCAAGTGCCGTGAAGCTCGTTCCGCAATAAGATTTCGTTGTTCAATAGAAAGGGTGTGTTTTGAATGGCTAAAGTGACTGTTTCAGCGCTCATTGAAGGCGGGAAGGCCACGCCTGCGCCGCCGCTTGGCCCCTCTCTTGCGCCGCTTGGAGTCAACGTGGGACAAATCATTTCGGCCCTCAACGAGAAGACTAAAGCGTTTGCTGGAATGAGTGTTCCAGTTAAAGTCATAGTCGAAAAAAACGACAAGAGCTTCGAGATAGAGGTCGGCACTCCGCCGGCGAGCGCACTCATAAAGAGCGAGCTCGGAATAAAAGAGCCGGTTAAAGAGGAAGCAGGAGTCAAGGGAAAAAAGGTCATAGGCAACTTGTCAATAGAGCAAGTGGTAAAGATAGCGAAAATGAAGGAGAGCGCGAGCCTCGCACGAAACTTGAAGGCAAGCGTCAAGGAAGTGATTGGGACTTGCCTTAGTCTCGGCGTCACCGTCGAAGGAAAGAACGCGAAGGAAGCGCTGAAGGAAGTAGAGGCTGGAAAGTGGGACTCTAAAATACATTAGTCAGCCTTCCTGGCACTCTCCGCAGGCTATAGAGCAAGAGTCTTTGTCGCCGCACGCGTTGCCTCCCAAATCCATTGTGTTGCCGAGGTTACACACTAAGTCATGGGCGTTGCCGCAGAAACTGGTTCCCTTAAACGAGTTCACTTGAATTGAGCCCGCGTTGTTGAATAGGCCTTGATTGTTTGCGTTGAAAACGCAGTTTGAGAAATTGTTTAAAGTGGTTCCACTGTCTAAGTAGAGGCCTGCGTCCTTATTGTGGCTGGCGCGCACGTTGCCAAAGGAATTGCGCAACCCAAAAACCCAGACTCCTTCCGTGTTGTAGTTGAATTCGCTGTCTACTACGATGTTGTCGTTGGATTCTACTTGCAAGCCGGCAACGAAATTTGTTGCGACGCAGTTTTTAACTACTGCGTGGCTTCCCTGGCGCAAGTAAATTCCTGCTCCTCTGCCGTCGCCGACTAGCGCGTGCTTGCCGCAGTCTAGTTCGACGTAGTCCGCGTCCACTGCAATGCATTCCGTTTTGCCTCCGGCAGCAGAAAATGAAATGTTGGAAGCCAAGTAATACTTAGCTGGAAGTGATGGAGTGCCGCCCCTACTTATTTGCGTGCAGGTGCTCAACGGCGTTCCCGCAAAAATTTTGGGGGAAGGCTGCAGGAGAGGAGAAGGTGTTGGCGACGCGATTGCTTGATTTCTAGTTTCAAGGAATGGCGTCGGCTCGAAGGAAGGCGCAGGAGTAGCTTGCGGAGCAGTCACTTGAGGAACTTGCTCGAAGAGAAGGAAAGCTAAAGCAATCGCTAAAGCAATGCCTACCACGCCATCCATTGCCCAGCGCTCCATTTCAGCTAACTCTATTTCGCGCTCTAAAACCGTTTTCTGCTTTTTTTGTTTTGTTTTGCTGGCAGGCAAGAAAAACCACCGCAAGCGCTTAAAACACGCTAATAAAAAAGCTTTCCTGGAGGAGGGCAGGACAAGGTTTTTATTGGTTTCCGCCAAAAATTATTGCACTGGTTTTCCCGTTGCACTAATCCGCGTGGATTAGGAGGGAATTGCTGCAAAGCGCAGCTTTTCAGGAAGGAAAGCCTTGTACGAGAATAATGCAAGAGTGAGTTTGATTGACTTTAGACCGCAAGAAAATAGAAAAGGCAGTTGAAGCCGCGTTAGCGCAGAAAAGCGAGAGGAAATTCAAGCAAAGCATTGACTTGGCAGTAAACTTTCGCGACATTGACTTCAAGAAGCCGGAAAACCGCATTAACTTGGACGTCGTGCTGCCCCACCCTCCAAAGGAAGTTAAGGTAGCGGTTTTCGCGGACGGGCAACTCGCTTTGGACGCTAAGAAAGTGGCTGACTTAGTGATAAGCGGCGCTGAAATCCCGGGCTTCGCTTCAGACAAAGCAAAACAAAAGCAGTTGCTTTCTTACTCTTTGCTTGCTTCGACGCAGTTGATGCCAGTGGTAGCGAAGAACTTGGGCCAGTTTCTTGGCACTAAAGGAAAAGTGCCTAAGCCAATACTGCCTAACGCTAACTTGGCGGAGCTAGTCAAGAAAACCAAGCAGTCTATCACGGTAAAAAACAAGGGCAAGTTCCTGCCCTGCGTTCACTGCCTCATTGGAAGAGAAGACATGAGCAAGGAACAAATAACTGACAATGCTTTCGCGGTACTGGAAGCGATAACGCATAAAGTGCCGGAATCCCAGGTTGCTTCGGTTTACATTAAGTCCACGATGGGCAAGCCCGCAAAAGTGTGATTTCAAATGATTACCAGGCAAGAAAAACAGGAATTCGTTGAAAAAGTCAAGGCGGACTTGAAGAAGTACAAGGTTGCCGCAATAGTATCAATAAAGGGCCTCAAGAGCAGCCAGTACAACGCAATAAAGAAAAAAATTCGGGGCGACGCGGTCATTGAAGTTGGGAGAAAAACTCTTTTGACTCGCGCCCTCAACGAAGCAAGGCCGGAACTCAAGGAACTCGAAGGATTCATGAGCGAAGCCGAATTGCTTCTCTTGACTGACTTGCCGGCCTTCAAGATATTTAAGTTGTTGAAGCAGAACAAGAGCAAGACTTTTGCGAAAGCAGGGCAAACCGCAAACAACGACATAATAGTTCCCGCCGGAGAAACCAACCTCGCTCCTGGCCCCGTACTCACTGAGTTAAAGCAAGCCAAGATAGACGCAAAAATACAGGGACCAAAAATAGTCATCAACAAGGACTGCGTCGTCGCAAGAAAAGGCGAGGTGATCTCGCCCGCCGTCGCGAGCGTGCTCTCCAAACTAGACATCAAGCCATTCGAGGTAGGAATAGAAGTCAAGGCAGTCTGGGAAAACGGCGTGATATTCACTCCAGACATTTTAGACGTGGACGAGGAATGGTATCGCTCGGCGATAGCGCGCGCGCACAACGAGTCAGTTGCCGTGGCGCTGGCAGCGCAGTACTTCACGCCGCAAGCAATGCCTGCCGCCATAACTAAAGCAGAACTTCAAGCGAAAGCGATAGCTGCGCACGTGAAAGCCGAGGACAACGAGAAAAAAGTTGAAGCGCAGCCGGAAGCGCAAGCGCCTCCAGCAGCGCCCGAAAACCCGGCAACCCAGTAAAATCTTTCTTGATTTTTTGCGTTCCAAAAAAAATTTTGAGGGTGTAAAAAATGGAGTACGTTTATGCAGCAATGTTGTTGAATGAAGCAAAACAGCCAATAAACGAGGAAAACGTCAAGAAAGTCCTCGTGGCTGCCGGCGTCAACGTCAACGATGCCAAAGTAAAAGCTCTCGTGAGCTCACTAGAAGGAATAAACATTGACGAGGAAAAGAAGAAGGCCGTAGTCGCGGCAGCTCCTTCAGTTGAAGCCACTCCTCAAAAGAAGGAAGAAAAGAAAGAGGAAGGCCCAAGCGAGGAACAAAAGGAAGCGCAAGCCGCTGAAGGCCTCGCGGCCTTGTTCGGCTGAACATTTCCTCGCTCTCTTTTTTTTCCTCTTCTTTTTTATTTCATTTCTTATTTCATTTGCTTTGAAGTGATTAAATGGAGGCACTGCTTTCCCTGGCAAGCGTTGCAGTCGTGAGCCTCGTTTCTTTTGCTGGCGCGGCAACGCTTGTGTTGAACAAGAATTCGTTGCAGAAAACATTGTTGGTGCTAGTCAGTTTTTCGGCTGGTGCTTTGTTCGGGGACGCCTTCCTTCACTTGATTCCCGACTTGCTGGAAAGCAGTTACGCGTGCGCTGAACTGTCAGTCCTCGCAGGAATAGTTTTGTTTTTTGTCATGGAAAAGTTCTTGCGTTGGCGTCACTGCCACGTGCTCACTAGCGCGCAACACACGCACCCAGTCGCGTTCATTAACTTAGTGGGAGATGCGACGCACAACTTTTTTGACGGCGCAGTCATTGCAGGCAGCTTTCTTGCCTCCGTTCCCCTCGGCGTTGCGACGACTGTTGCCGTGGTACTCCACGAAATCCCGCAAGAGCTCGGCGACTTCGGCGTGCTCGTGCACGCTGGCTTTAAGCCAGAGAAAGCATTGTTCTACAATTTTTTGAGTGCTTTGACTGCTTTCGCGGGCTGCGTTGCAGTGCTTGTTCTGGGAAGCATTTCCCCTCAAGTTAGCACGCTCCTCATCGGCGTCACGGCCGGCGGATTCATCTATATTGCTGGCTCGGACTTGATTCCCGAGCTCCACAAGGAAGCGCCGCTCAAGAAGTCAGTAGTGCAACTCGCGGCCATGCTTGCGGGAATGCTTGTAATGCAGGCCTTGCTTTTCCTGGAGTGAAGCAAATGAGTTTGCTGTCTTCAGCTAAGAAAATACTTGAAGAAAACTTGAAGGCAACACAAAAAGACCGCGTGGTAGTGCTTTTCGATGGCGCGCAACCACGAATTGCTGGAGCTTTCGTGGCGGCTTGCCGAGAGAAAGGAATTTCTTGTAGGCTCCAGCGAATTCCGGGAAACCGTCTTCCCAGCAGCCCTATTCCGGGGGCTAGGAAGGCGCTGGAGTGGGCTACGGTGCTCGTCGCGCCGACTAGGAACAGCGTCACGCACTCAAGGGAAGTAGTGGAAGCTGCTGCGAGGGGACTGCGAGGGGTAACAATTCCGGGCGTTACCGCAAAAGTTTTTTCGGCTATCGCGCGAGCCGACGACAAGCAAATAAGAGAAGCCAACGCCCGCGTGTTGAAGGCAATGCGTTCAGCGAGTTGGGCGCGCGTGAAAACCCCGTCGGGCAGTGACTTCGTCGTGCGCTATGGCGGCAGGCACATTGGGGTTAATGGAACGGATTTTTCCAGGCGGGGGACTGTAAGCAACTTGCCTGCAGGAGAAGTGTTCGTTGCGCCACTCGAGCGCGGCTCAGACGGCGTGGTGAGCGTGGACTACTACGCCGGACTTATAAAACCTGGCGACAATGCGTTGTTGCGCGTAGAGAAAGGAAGAATTGTTGGGTGGAGCAAGGGAGCGGAACCGCTCGCCAAGAAACTGCTTCGAGCGGGCGGCAACTCAATGGTTTTGTGCGAGTTTGCTTTAGGGACTAACAAAGCCCACGAAAAGCCGGTTGGCAACGTGCTTTACGACGAGAAAGTGTGGGGCACGGTGCACGTGGCGTTCGGGCAAAACACTGGGTTCGGAGGCAAGAACGAGGCAGGCGCTCACGAGGACGTAGTTCTTGCGAGGCCTTCTGTGTGGTTTGGAGGCAAAAAGTTTTCTTGGAAGTAATTGCATGAAAATTAGTTGGAGCGAGTGGAGGCCAGTGCGGCCCACAGATTTTTTGTGTGGCTTGACTGCCCTGCTTTTCTTGGTGCTGGCTTTCTTTTTGTTTGGCGGGGCGAACTTGTTTTACTCGCTTGACCCATTGCTTGCAGTGCTGGGCTTTCTTTTCGAGGGCGTGCTTTACTTCGTGTTGGACTCGTATTTCGGCGAATTTTGGGGCTAGAAACAACATAAAAAGGCGGCGCTCCACAATAATTTCATGTTCAAAATAGAGTACGCAAAAGCGACTCACAAGGGAAGCGTGCGAGAAAAAAACGAGGACAGAGTGCGCGTCATAAAGTCAAAGAAGTTGTTCTTGGTCGCGGACGGGTTGGGCGCGCCGGGGAGGGGCGACGTGGCAAGCAGTACTGCTGTGGAAGTCGCATCAAAAAAATTTGATCCAAGCCAGCCCGCCAGTTTTTACAGGATGTTTCGTCACGCGCACGAAGCGGTTTTCGAGGGAAACAAGGGTATAGCTAATCCTGCAAAGTTCATGGGAACTACTCTAGCGGCGCTGCACTTTTCGCCGAATGGAAAAGTATTATTCGGCAACGTGGGCGACTCACGCATTTACATCAAGCGCGGCAACCGCTTGGTGATGCTCAGCGAAGACCACTTGGACCCATTGGACCGATGCTTGACTCAAACGATTGGGGGGCAAAAAGAGGCTCCAACTCCCAAGTTTCGCGAGCTTTACGCGAAGCATGGTGACGTGTTCTTGTTGTGCAGCGACGGGCTCACCAACCAAGTCTCAGAAAAAGAAATAAATGAAATAATTTCAAGGAATAGTTTGGGGAAAGCCGTGCGGGAACTCGTAAAGCGCGCTAACGCGCACGGTGGCTACGACAACGTTTCAGTGGCGTTAATCAAGTTCCGCGAAGAAAAAGCGAGGCGGGAAAAATGAGTGACGCAATAGAGTCAAAAATAATGGTGCAAGGACAAACTGGGAAAATGCGTGCCGCGATAGCTAACGCCGCGCGCTCACTTGCAGTAAAGGGAAAGATAGAAGAGTTAGGCGACGGAAGCATTGAGGTAACCGCGCAGGGAAGAAAGGAAGCAGTAGAAGCTCTTGTGAAGAAATTAAGGGAAATGCCTGGACTGGATACAGTCAACGTGCTTCAAACGATTCCGCAGCACCAAGCCAAGCAAGGATTTCTTTCCTTCCGGGCGTAGGCGTTCACTGCGCTGGAGCAGGCGGCGTGGCTGGCGCGATTCTAGCGCGGGGAACGTTTATTGGCGCTGAAATTCCAACCGAGAAAGCCAGGAGTGTTCCCACGGCAGTGCCTGAATAAGTTATTGCTGTCAAGAGTTCTTCTGCTACTCCTGGTTCCAGGGTCTTGCTTTTCCTCCACTTTTCTTCGACGGCCTTCGCGTTCTTGTCGTCGGAATAAATTTCTCCAACTATCTTGAACTCGGCCACGCCTGGAGCGTATTCCACGCTGTAAGCGTACTTGAAAGCCAACCCGTTCTTTTCTGCTTTCACGTCTTCAATGCCTATGTTGACGTTCATTCCAGAAACTGTGCCTTCCTTGAGCTTCTTGGCTTCAACGGACAATATTTTTCCTCCCGTAATCACTCAAACCACCTTTTAATCGTTAAACTGTGAAGCCCTCGCCGGGCTCGAGAACGACTGGAACAGTCTTGGTTTCTGCTTTGACTCGCTTCGCGAAATCTTTGGGGTCGGCTTCAATGCGCGCGAAAGTATTGAAGTGCATTGGAATAACGTACTTGGCGCGCATGAGCTTCAACGCCTTAACCGCGCTCAACACGTCCATCGTGTAAGTGCCGCCAATCGGCAGCATTGCCAGGTCGCACTCTATTCGATTCATTCCAGAAAAATCATAGGTGTCGCCAGCAAAGTAAATAGTTTTTCCTTCGCCGCGAACGAGGAAGCCCACTGGCTCCTCGGACTGAGGGTGCTTTGCCTCGACGACCTCCAAGTCCAAGCCCAGCAAGTTGAAGGCGTCGCCGGCGCTTACTGCGACTTTGAGGCGGGGGTTAACTTCAAGCAACGCGAGGGCAGGCTCGGGGCCAACCACGTGAGCCTGTGTTCTCTCGCAAATCACTTGAACGTCGCGAGGAGAACAGTGGTCGAAGTGCTCGTGAGAAACGAATACTGCGTCGCAGCGGCGGAATGAGGCAGGCGAAGCAGCTGGAGGAACCAAGCGAACGACGTGGGCACTGTTTTTCTCGAACCAGGGGTCGAACAAGAGCGAGCGGCCTCCTAAAACTAATTCAAATGAAGCATGACCTAGCCAGCGAACGTTTGCCATGAAACCGCCTCACGCGCCACAAGGCGAAAGCAATTAATTAGGCGCGAATAAATTAATGCAAGCAAATATAAATAATAAGCGGAGAACAGCAAATGAGGTTTGGAACTGCAGGCATTCCGTTGAGTTGCGCGAACTGCTCGTCACTGGAAGGAATAAAGAGCGTGGCAGGAATGGGCTTGAACGCCTTCGAGTTCGAGTTCGTTCACGGATGCAGGATGAGCGAAGAAAACGCGCGACAGGCTGGAAGCGAGGCGCGAAAAGACGACGTCGTCTTAAGCGCTCACGCGTCCTATTATTTGAATTTGTTGTCTCCCGAGAAAGCCAAGTACGAGAAAACCGTAGGGGAAATAATGAGGACTGCTCGAGTCCTTCAAGCCGCTGGCGGAGGACGCCTCGTCTTCCACCCTGGATTTTATTTGGGCACGCCGAAACAGGAAGCCTTCAAGAAAATGAAGAATGCTTTAAAGGAATTGATTGAGGGAATTGAGGCTGAAAAGCTTGGCTTGACGCGCTTGTCGCCGGAGACAACTGGCAAGCCAACAGCTTTTGGTTCGTTCGAAGAACTCGTAGAGTTAAGCGGCGAGCTTGGTTGGAAGAAGCTCGCCGTAACGATTGACTGGGCGCACGTTCACGCGCGCGACAACGGTAGAATCAAGGGAAAAGAGTCTTACTGCAAATTATTGGAAGAGCTTGAAAGGCACTGCGGCAAAACCGCGTTGCGGGAACTTCACTGTCATATGAGCAGCATTCGCTTCAGCGAGAAAGGAGAGTTGAATCACTTGACGATGGACCACGACGTTCCTCCATTCAAGCCGCTCGCGGAAGCGCTCCACGAATTCGGTTGCGATGGAACGATTATAAGCGAGAGCCCCGCCATAGAACGAGACGCGCTGAGAATGAAGAAAATCTTCGAGTCAATAAATTGAGGGGAGAAGAGTCTTGTTCAACATCGTTTACTTGAGCCAGCTTCTCGGCAAGAGAGTTGTTGACGCAACCGGCAAAAAAATTGGGCGGTTGGCTGACTTGACGCTAGCGCCAGTGGGCGACTACTTCCCAGAAATAGATTGTCTAGTCGTAAAAGGTAGGGGAAGGCAACGCAAGATAAAGTGGCAGGAAGTCCACCGCTTTACTGACGCAATATACCTCTCAAAAACTGCTGACGAAGCAAGCCTTCAGCCGTTGAAGAAAAAAGATGCCTTGCTAGCGAAACTCTTGCTCGACAAGCAAATAGTTGACACTAATGGCTTGAAGGTAGTGCGCGTAAACGATGTTGCGCTCGCGGAAGTGAACAACAAGTTCAGCGTCATAAGCTTCGACGTGGGATTCAAGGGGCTGCTGCGCAGGATGGGGTTGCGGAGGGTGGGAGAGTACTTGGGGCTCGCCGACGCATTGATTCCGTGGAGTTACGTTGCGCCACTGCAACCACAAATTCAGTTGATTAAGCTCAAGAAACCAAGGCAGGACGTAAGCAACCTGCGCCCAGCCGAGATAGCGTCGGTATTGGAAGAACTAGGACACTCTGAAAGACAACAAATTCTAGCCCAACTCGACAACGCGACTGCAGCAGAAGCACTGCGGAAGGCAACGCCGGAACTACAGAAATCGGTTTTCGAAGCGCTTGAAGCTGAGAAAGCCGCGCGCTTGCTTGGCAGCCTCAGCCCAAACCAGTCGGCGGACATGCTCGCCGTAGTATCGCCGGAAAAACGCGAAGAAATACTTTCCAAGATGGAAGAGAGAGCCGCTAAAATAACTCGCGAAATAATGGGGTTCAAGTCAAACACGGCAGGCAGCATCATGACAACTGAATTCATTTCAGTGCAAGACAACGCGACTTGCGGCGAGGCTTTGAACAAAATACGCGAAAACCCTGAACTCCCGCCTTACAGTATTTACGTGGTTGACTCGCGTAACAGGCTCGTTGGCGTGGCCCCAATAATAGACTTGATTCGCGCCAAGCCCTCGGAGCCCATCGCGAACGTGATGCTGAAACGGCCGAAAATAATTCGCGTGCACGTCAACACGCCGATCTCGCAAGCGGCCGAACTAATCGCCAAGTACGACTTGCTTGCAGTGCCCGTTGTAGACTCTAAGTACCGCTTGCGGGGACGCGTGAAGGCAGACGACATAATAGACGTCATAATTCCGCCGGCATGGCGCAAGAGGCTTCCCAGGATAAGCACGAAAATACAGCAGTGAAGATTTCATGGCGAATAAAGCGAAGCTCACGTGGGCAGGCATCATTGTTTTTCTCTCGATAATAGGGCCAGGAATAATTACTTCCAACGTTGACAACGACGCGGGTGGGATAGCTACTTACTCGGCTGCGGGAGCCAACTTTGGCTACTCTTTGTTGTGGACTCTGGCGCCAATCACGGTGGCGTTGTTCGTAGTGCAGGAAATGGCTGCGCGCATGGGCGTCGTAACCGGCAAAGGCTTGTCTGACTTGATAAGGGAAAACTTCGGCGTGAAAACTACTTTTTTCGTGATGCTCGCCCTCGTGATTGGAAACTTTGGAAACACGCTCGCGGAATTCGCTGGCATAGCTACTGCCTCCAAGTTTTTCGGGGTTTCGTGCCTCGTTGCGGTGCCGCTTTCTGCGGTGCTCGTGTGGTTGCTCGTAGTCAAAGGCAACTATAAGAGCGTCGAAAAAGTTTTTCTCGCGGCAAGCGCTTTCTATGTAGTATACATTATTTCAGCGCTCTTAGTGCCACACATTGACTGGGCCGAAGTTGGAGCAAGCCTAGTAACGCCTTCCTTCAAGCTCGACTCAAGCTATCTATTGATGTTGATTGGAATAATTGGCACCACGATCGCTCCATGGATGCAGTTCTACATTCAAGCGTCAATAGTAGAAAAACGCGTGGACAAGAAATACTATTTCTTCACGAGGTGGGACGTGATAATTGGCAGCGTGATGGTCAGCGTAGTGGCATTCTTTATAATACTTGCTTGCGCGGCAACTATTCACGCGAACGGACTTCACATAAAAAACGACGTTGACTTCATCGCAAATGCGGCGAGAGCGCTCGCCCCATTCGCGGGAGAGCTCGCAGGCCAACTCTTCGCGTTGGGTTTGCTGAACGCTTCGTTGTTCTCGGCAGCGATTCTGCCGCTTTCAACCGCGTACTTTGTTTGTGAAGCGTTCGGCTGGGAAGCAGGAGTAGACAAGAAACTGCGAGAAGCACCGCAATTCTACGGCTTGTTCACGGCATTCATAGTCTTCGGCGCCGCCCTCATCCTCGTTCCCGGCACGCCGCTACTGCCCATCATGCTGATTTCGCAGGCCGCCAACGGAATACTGTTGCCGTTCATTCTCGTCTTTATGCTCCTCATAATCAACAAGAAAGAAGTCATGGGCAAGTACAAGAACGACAAGTTTTTCAACGTCCTCGCAGGCGCAACAACTGCGATCATGTTCGTGCTCTCCTTACTCCTCGCAGTCACGACCTTCTTCCCCGGCGTGTTCGGCTGAACACTGGAAAGCCGGTGGCGTCACTGCTTTTATTCGCTTTACGCTGCTAATTCTTCATGAAAACAGGGGTTGCTGAGCTGCCGCTGCACGCGGGCCGTTGCCCGAAATGGCTTTTCCCGCGCATGAAGCGGTTGGGAGCAGCGATAACGCGCGCAATCGTTGAAGAGCACGGCGAACGCGAGTTCCTGCGCCGCATTTCTAATCCTTTCTTCTTCCAGTCTCTTGGTTGCGCGCTGGCCTTCGATTGGCACAGCAGCGGCCTCACTACTACTGTGTGCGGCGCGTTAAAAGAAGGCTTGAACTTTGAAGAACACGGGATTGCGGTCGCGGGCGGCAAAGGAAAAACTTCGCGCAAGGCGCCCGAAGAAATATTTTTGCACGCGGAAGCAGCGGGCTTGGACGGTAAAAAGCTAGTGCGGGCAAGCAAGTTGGCGGCGAAAGTGGATGGCGCCGCAGTGCAGGACGGCTTCCAGCTTTACCACCACTGCTTCTTCTTGTCTCGAGAGGGAGGGTGGGCGGTCGTGCAACAAGGTTTGAGGGCGCCTGAGAACGCTGCGCTTGACTGGCTGGGCGCAATCAAGGGCGGCGCCGCACGCCGCTATCACTGGCTGAGCGAGGAAGTGAAGAGCTTCGTGGAAGAACCGCATTCTGCGGTGTGCTGCAATTCAAGTGGCAAGACGCTCAACATGGTCGCGGCGGAGAGTGAAGGCTGCAGGAAGGCTTCCTTGGATGCGTTGAGGGAAGGCGAGTTCAAGCACTTCGTCGCCGGGCAGACGACGCTGGCGTTGTTCGAAGGCGAAAGCAAGGGAATGCGGATGCAGCGCGGCCACCTGATTGACTTGCATCAGTACAAGGCGCTCGAGGAAATGAGGGATTTCGCGCCGGAAAATTACGAGGAAATGCTTTGCTTGCGCGGAATGGGGCCCAAGAGCGTGCGCGCGCTCGCCTTAATAGCCAAGCTCGTGTACGGCGAGGAGCCGAGCTGGCGCGACCCAGCGCGTTACTCTTTCGCTCACGGCGGCAAGGACGGCACGCCGCGTCCAGTCGACTGCCAGTTAATGATTGAAAGCGCGCACTTTCTCGAGGATGCAGTTGAGGAAGCGCGGCTGGGAAAAATTGAAAAAGAAGAGTGCCTTAAGCGGCTTAGTGAAATAACGTGCAGCAAAAACTAGTAGTGATAGTGCGCTGGAAAGCATTGTTATCGGCGTTGGAGGCGAGCAAGCACACTTTCCCCGACGAATTCATTGGATTGTTTAGGGGCACTGAAAAAAAAGGGGTGCTGCGCTTGAACGAACTCATAATTCCTCCTTTCAGCACTTACCACGAAGACTGGGCTGGCTACTCGCCGTGGTTCCTTCCCCCGAAAATGGATTGCTTGGCGAGCTTTCACTCGCACACGCGTGGTCCGGCGCTGCCGTCTCGCGAGGACTTACGCAACTTCGCGGGAATGGGGCGCGCGCACTTTATCTCCGTTCCGCCGTTCACGCCTGAGAGCACGAACTGCTTTGACAGCACGGGAAGAAAAATAGTGTTCGAGTTGAAGTGAGTTGACAGAACAAAGAGAAAAAACGGCGTTCTTCAGGGACGGCAAGTTCTACAAGCTGCTGCCAGAGCTTGAAACGATTGAAATAAGTGGCGTGAGAATGCACTAGACGGCCAAGCGCCGCCAAAGCAAGACGCTGAAAACAAGGCGAGAGTCGTCGGCGTTGAAAGGGGAGACAAGGTTTTAGACGTGTGCGCTGGGCTCGGTTACTCCGCGATAGCTTGCGCGGAAAAAGGAGCTAGGGTTACCGCCCTAGAAAAAGACGCATTCAAAAACATTAAATGGCGCGAGAAAGAAAAGGGTTTCACTGCGGAAAAAAGACGAGGTGGCGCGCAGTGCCAGTGAGAAAAGGAGACATTAAAAAGAAGAAGAAGCTCGTCAAAAAGTGCCCTAAGTGCGGCAGCCCAACAGAAGAAGATTACTGCGAAGGCTGCGGCATGCCAGTCTCTAAGTGCACCTGCGGGTAAAAAACAAATTATTTCTTTTTCAGCGCCTCGAAGACGGCGGGAGCGAGGCGCAGCTTGTTTATTTTTCCGTAGCGCTCGGCGGAGATTATCTCTTTTTGTGACAGCCTTTGCACTACGCGGTGCGCCTTCAAGCGCGTCATTCCAGGCAGGCGCGAAAGCTCGGCAGGAAGACCATGGCGAAAATAAGGCAGAACATGTTCTGGGCTTTGATATACAACATCGCGGGAATCCCGATAGCGGCAGGAGTGCTCTATCCCTTTACGGGCTGGTTACTCTCGCCGATTATTGCGGGAGGTGCGATGGCGCTGTCCAGCGTCTCAGTCGTAACCAACTCGCTCACCCTGAAGTGGACGAAATTGTAGGTGATTAAATGAAAAACTTAGAATACATCGGAATGGCGCTCATACCAGTCTTCACGGTAGGAGTAGCCTACGTGGCATGGGGGGCGAACGCGCAAGGCGCGCCGCCTTACACGCAAACTTCCCAGCAGGGTTCAACGCAAATAAGCGTTTACTCCTCACCGGGCGCGGCTACGGCAGCTCCTGCAACAGGCAAGGTGCAAGTCGTAAAGCTTGCCTACAAGGACGGTATCTATGACCCGCAAACCATTCGCACGCGCATCGGCACCACAATCCGCATGGAAGTTGACACCAATACGCTGTGCGGCTGCATGACAACTGTTACGGTTCCGGCTTTCGGCGTCTTCAAACACATTTCCGAAGGCGACAACGTCATCGAGTTCACTGCAAGCAAGGCCGGCGAGTTCCGTTTCTCGTGTCCCATGGGCATGGGCGGCGGAAAACTCTTAGTAGAGGATGAGAACGGCAACGTGCCTGCAAACGCAGATTCCTCGGCAGGCAGGGTTTGCGGAGGCGGTTGTGGAGGGTGCGGCGGAGGCAGCGGGGGGTGCGGCCAGTAATTTTCGAATGAATTAAAAACATTGAAATTCACTCTTTATTGCTCGTGGTTTAATGGCTATCAAGACTGTTTATGTTGTCGGCGCAGTCGTGGTCATAGCTTTTGCCGCGCTAGCCGTTTTTTCTCTGCCGAGCACGCAAGTTAATGCGGGCGCGCTTGCCAACTGCTTGAGTGAAAAGGGCTGGGCAATGTATGGAACGCAGTGGTGCACTGCCTGCAACGCTCAAAAAAAATTGTTTGGAGACGCTTTTGAAAACATTTCATTAGTGGACTGCGACTTTGACAGGCCAGCGTGCGACGCATTCGACGTGCGTGGTTATCCTACTTGGTTTAACGGCGCAAAAAAACTAGAGGGCGTTCAAAGCCTTGAAACGCTTGCCGCGGAAAGCGGGTGCTGAAAACAAATGATTTGCATAATCGCGTTGATAGTTTTTGGCATGCTGGCGATCTTCAGCGCCAAGTACAGGCCGCTGGCGGCCGAGGCTTTCGACTGTGTGTTCAGAAGGCTGACGCTCCGCAAGTGCGAGAGCAAGCTCGACGAGCGTATTAAGGCGACGTTAGTGGCAAAAACTATTCCGCACTCGCCGCGCCTGGCTCGCGCGTTGAACAAGTACTTTGAAGTATTCTCCTGGATTCTCGTGATAGTGACTTTCACTAGCTTGTTCTTTGCCGCGCAAGGCGTTTACAATTTCGTGGTTTACGGCAACTGCAACGGCCCAGAAGGCGGGTTCTGCGTATTCAACCCACTTGCGAACGGAACGGCAAGCAGCAGCCTTAGTTCTTGTTCGACTGGAGGACCGCAAGGCAAGCTTGTTGCGCCGCCTCTTGAAGGAGGGATAACGCTCGGCTCGCCTGACGCGCCAGTAAAGCTCGTGGAATTCGGGTGCTATGATTGCCCTTACACGAAGCAAGCAGAGCCCACAGTGCAGCAGTTGCTGCGCGACTACGACAACAAGATTTACTTTGTTTTCAAGCCGTTCCCAATTCCTTCTCACAAGGGAAGCAAGCTCGTTGCGCAAGCAGCATTCTGCGCCGCAAAGCAAGGCTCCCGTGCTTACTGGAGGTACCATGCTGCGTTGTTTGAAAACCAGGAAAAGCTCTCGCAGGGAAGCGCGGTGCTCCAGCAACTAGCGCAACAAATGGGTTTGAATGCTTCTGCGCTCGCAGAATGCATTCAAGAAAACCAAACCGTTTCAGAAGTCAACCAAATGGTAGAGCAAGGAATTGCTTCAGGAATTTACGGCACTCCAACTTTCTTCGTGAACGAAAAGCCACTCGTGGGCCCCCAGCCTTACGGCGAGTTCGCGAGAGCAATCGAGGAAGAGGAAAGGAAGGCGTGAAAATGGGTTTCAACGCATTCAAGGCACGTGAAGACTTTCCGTTGTTGCAGAAGAGACGAAAACTCGTTTACTTTGACAACGCCTGCACGACGCTCAAGCCAATGCAAGTGATAGACGCGATCAACAACTATTACTTGGAGCACAGCGGGTGCGCGGGGCGGTCGCAGCACGCGCTCGGAAATGAAGCCGAACAAATATTCGAGGAAAGCCGCAAGAAAGTGGCGAGGTTCGTTAACGCGAAGCCAGAAGAAGTGGTTTGGACGCGCAACGCGACTGAAGCACTCAACCTCGTTCTGCACTCGCTTCCCTTCGAAAACGAACGCAACACTATACTGACCACGAACATGGAGCACCACAGCGCGCTCTTGCCGTGCCAGAAAATAGCGAGAGAGAAAAAACTTAAGCTAGACTTCGTTATCGCAGACAAGCAAGGAATTGTGCACGCCGAACAATTCAAGGAAAAAATAAGCGAGAAAACAAGGGTCGTAGTAGTACACCACACCACCAACACTACTGCGACGAAGGCGCCATTGAAAGAAATAATTCGCGTGGCGCACGACCACGGAGCCCTCGTATTAGTGGATGCGGCGCAGGGAGCCCCGCACTCTCCAATAGACTTTCACGCGTTGGACGCTGACTTCATGGCTTTCAGCGGCCACAAAATGTGCGGGCCCACTGGAATAGGCGTGCTTTGCGCGAGAAAAAAACTCCTCGAAGAAATTCCTCCTTTCCTCGTTGGCGGCGAGACAGTCAAAAGCGCTTCCCTTGAAAGCGCGGAATTCTTGGAGCCGCCGCACAAATTCGAGGCAGGAATACAGCACTACGCGGGCGCGGCGGGGTTGGCGGCAGCGTGCGATTACTTGTCTAGAATCGGAATGCGCGCCATAGAAGAATACGAGGAAAAACTGGCGGCCGCGCTCTTGCAGGAACTCGCTTCCGCGAACGCCGTAGTCTACGGCCCAACCGATGCCTCAAAGAAGGGAGCGCTTGCTGCCTTCAACTTAAAGGGCGCTAAGAACCCCCACGAAGTCGCCATAATGCTTGACAAGAGTGCTTCAATAGCTGTTCGCTCTGGAATGTTTTGCGCGCAGCCAGCCGTAGAGCACTTGGGGGCAATTAACGGAGCAGTCCGCGCCTCCCTCTACTTCTACAATACTTTAGAGGAAGTCTCCTTATTCGGCGAATGGCTGAAGAAGCTATCCCAACTCTATTAAGGCGCCCAGAACGCAAACCTTTTTTTATTCCTCTTAAAAAATTATTTCAAGAATTTTTGAGGTGCGTTATTTTGAGTGACAAGGTTTTACTTGTTCTCGCGTTGTTCGCGGCGCTGCTCTTGCTTGGTTGCACGCAGCAAGCCCCCCAAAGTCCTTCGCCGTCGCAAGCTCAAGCTACTGCCGCAACGGCTTTGACTCCATCGCCTTCAACGGAAAACATTCCGTTCTCTTCCCCTTCAGTCACTCCCGCGGCCACCGCCAAACCTTCCCTGCAACCCGGCGACGCATTCATCCCCGAAACCACTGCCACTCCAACTCCAACTCCCGTGCCCACGCCAACTCCTTCCCCCACGCCTGAAAGACAAGTTTTCTACATCAACGCCAGCCAGTGGCAGTTCACTCCAGACCGCATCACTGTAAAGGCAGGCACGCCAGTGCGCTTCATCGTGCAAGCACTCGACAACGGAAGCGGGCAAGGACACGGCATAGCAATAGACAACCCCGAGTGGGGCTTCAGGCGCATTCTCGTTGGCCCCGACTTCAACCCCGCAACAGGCAAGAAAGACAAGTACTATCCAGTCACCATCGACTTTACTCCCACCACGCCAGGAACGTACACTTACTACACGCAAGTCAACACTGGCTCTGGCACGCCACAAGAAAAAGGAACTCTCGTAGTGACTCCTTGATGCAGTCCCTCGCGACGGCTTGGAACAAGCTCTTGCGAAAAGCAAGCAACACAACCATCGCAGGAAAAAAAATATTGTGCGCTTACAATGCACTAGTCGACTGCCAAGTTTTCCTCTCGCGAAAGCAGTTGGCTGAAGCCGCACGCAAGGCATCCTTTCCTCCCACCGAGCCAGCCAAGGTAACAAGCGACGAAGAACTCGCCAACGAGCTAATGCTTTGCTTCGCGCAAGGCAAGGCAGGACACAAGCCCACCACCAACGAATTCGCTTCAACTCTCCCCAAAAAGTTTCCGAGGCACGCCAGAAAACTTGGCGGACAAGCAGGCATTATTTCCAGCCAGCTATCACGCCTCGGCGCCACAACGGTGCTCTACACTCCAAACCGCCCCCTCGAAACATTCAAGCTCCTCCACGAGAAAGTATTGTTCCCGACCACGACAACGAACGGCGAACTAGTGCTTGAAAGCGCGCGCAACGCGTGCCGCAAAAGCGACCCACAAAAAACGAATTGGATTCTTGAATTCAGCAAAGGACAAAGCGTGCGCGCGCACGACAGAATCGTTTCCTGCCCGCGCTCTAACCGCTTAATCCTCGCCACTCCCTTTCCCGGCACGCCATCATTCGACGAAGAAACGATGAAGGTCTTGCCTCAACTCGGCAAAAAAATCGATTGTGTAGTGCTCGCCGGACACCACTACCTCCTCCCAAAATACGACAACGGGAAGACCTTCGACTACTACGTGAAACTAGAAGAACGCGCCATCAAAGCACTAAAGAAAGGCAACCGCCGCCTGCGCGCGCACCTCGAATTCGTTCCGTTTCCCTGCCAAGAAATACAGGAAAGCGTGGTAAAGCACGCCACAAAAAACTTTGACAGCCTGGGATTGAATGAAGTAGAAGCGCTTCAACTCGCAGGCAAGGCAAGCCACGGCACGCCAAAGCAAGAAAGCGCTTCCTTGCTTTACGAGAGCGCGCTCGCCATCCTTCGCGAAACAAGGATACAGAGAGTCCACGTGCACGCGCCAGGACTTCAAGTCATAGTCTTACGGAAGCCGTGCGCAGTCCCACCAGAAAAAGCTAGGAACGCCGCCCTCTTCGCTTCCCTCGCAGCGACGACGAAGGCGAGGGTAGGACGTGAGTTCTCGGCCGCCGAAATGCAGGCGACAACACGCAAGCCAGTCTCCGCCCGCGGCTTGAAGCAGTTAATTGAGTTCGCAACCGAAAACAAGCTACCAAAAAAATTTTGTTTGGAGGGAATCGCGGAATTCGGGGACCACTACGCCCTAGTAATTCCATCGCAATTCCAGGAAAAAAGCAATGGAACTGTGGGGCTCGGAGACGTTTTAAGCGGTTGCGCTTTCGCCGCCGAAACACCTGCCTCGGCGCCCTAATGACTTATTAATTTCTTGCTGCAGTAAAACAATGAGGAGAACAAGATGGCTTTCAAGATCTACAACACGATGAGCCGCGCCAAAGAAGAATTCCACCCCCTCGAAAAAGGCGTCGTGAAAATGTACGCGTGCGGCCCCACAGTATACAACTTCGCGCACATCGGCAACCTGAAAACTTATGTTTTCGAGGACGTACTGCGCCGCTACCTTGAATTCAAGGGATTTAAAGTAATGCAAGCAATGAATTTGACTGACGTTGACGACAAAACCATTCGCGACTCAAGAAAGAAAGGAATTCCGTTACGCGAGTTCACAGACGAATACATTAAAGCATACTTTGAAGACCGCCGAACACTCAACTTAGAAGAACCAGAAGTGTGGTGCCGCGCAACAGACTACATTCCGGAAATGGTGGCGCTAGTAAAAAAGCTGCTCGACAAAGGCTTTGCCTACAAGAGCGAAGACGAAAGCATTTACTTCAGCATAAAGAAATTTCCTTCTTATGGCAAGCTCTCACGCGTCTCCATCAAGGGCTTGAAGGCCGGAGCGCGCGTGCGCACGGACGAGTACGAGAAAGAAAACGTCAGCGACTTCGTGTTGTGGAAGGCATGGGACGAGGAAGACGGGGACGTGTTTTGGGAGACTGAGCTCGGCAAGGGAAGGCCGGGCTGGCACTTGGAGTGCAGTGCAATGAGCTTGAAGGAACTCGGAGAAAGCTTTGACATTCACTGCGGCGCCGTCGACTTAATTTTCCCCCACCACGAGAACGAGATAGCACAAAGCGAGGCAGCAACAGGCAAGCCTTTCGCACGCTACTGGGTGCACGGCGCGCACCTGATGGTGGACGGCAAGAAGATGGCGAAGCGCTTCAACAACTTTTACACTCTACGCGACTTGCTCGCTAAAGGATTCAAGCCAGCAGGCATTCGTTACTTCTTGCTCTCATCGCATTACAGGATGCCACAAAACCTTACTTTTGAAGCCCTGCAAGGAAGCCAGAAAACCGTTGAAGGAATATTCAACTTCGTCAACAGGCTCCGCGAATACGAGGGAGGCACTGAAAGCAGGGAGGCAAGCGCGGCAGTCGAAAGAATGAAGAACGAATTCGAGCAAGCAATGGACGACGACTTGAACGCACCCCAGGCACTAGCCGCGTTCTTTGAAATGCAGCGCGCCCTCAACAAGCTAATGGAAGAAAAAGCGATGAGCAAACAAGACGCAGACAACGCCCTGCAAGCAATCAACAGAATTGACTCCGTGCTCGGACTCCTGCGCTTTATGGAGCCAGCAACGCCTCCCATCCCAAGAGAAGAAATAGACGAACTAATCGCGAAACGCGAGGAAGCGAAGGCCAGGAAAGACTACAAGACCGCCGACGCAGTGCGCGCGCGCCTCAACAAACTCGGCGTAATCGTGGAAGACACTTCAAGCGGACCAAAGTGGAGGCTCGCCTGACTCACTTTCCAGCCTTCCTTCTCTTGCCTGGCTTCAACGCAGCCTTTGCTTGCTTTGCCTGCGGCACCGACAAAGGCTGTGCCGGCGTTCCAGACGCTAGCGCCTGACTCAAAGCATTCTCTAACTGCTTGAGCGCTTCACGTTTGAAGTTGCCCCTGAAAACTATGCCGTTGCCTGTTTGAATGTCTACGTGAATGAGTTCAGGCACGTAATTTCGTCCTTCCTCGTCAAGCACTTTCGGGTAGGCAAGAGGGTAAACCCTGAAGCCGAGGCTGCTAGACTGAATGCTTTCCTTGCCGCTGGCACCCAAGAATTCCTTGAAAGCGTTTGGCGCGAGCGCCTTCAACAATAACAAGAGCAAGAAATTGGTTGCCACCAATACCGCAAACAAGGCAACCAAGGAAAAGTCGCCTGCCAAAGCAGCCAAAACCATTGCCGCCACGCCAACCCAGAAAACGGCGTTGACTATGAACTGCCTAAGAACTCCCCAGTAAGCCATTCAAACATCTCTTGAAATCTTATTTGCCAATAAAAATTAATAAGCGTTTAGGCGAAACCACGCCTGCGAGCAAAAGCACACAATCTCTTCAGTGGGCATTTGGAACAGAAAGGTTTTCGCGGCCTGCAAACCGTGCGCCCCAACTCGATGAGGTTGAGGTGGCAAGAAAGCTTGTGCGAATCCGAAACAACAGCGTTCAGTTTTTCCTGCGCCTTCTCGCGTGAAAACTTTTTTGGAACAATTCCAAGCCGCCTCGCAACGCGGTAAACGTGAACGTCAACCGCCAAGAGCGGTTTGTTGAACGCGAAAGCGAGGACGACTGCCGCAGTCTTCGGCCCCACTCCCTTCAGCGAAGTAAGAAAATTCATTCCCTCCGCCACACTTTCCCTTGCAAGAAAATCTATGTTGAGTTCGCCGCGCCTGCGCTTGATTTCAGCAAGCGCTTCCTTTACGCGCTTCGCCTTCAAGTTGTAGAAGCCGCTCCTATGAATGGCGCGCGCAACCTCCTTTTCTGGCGCCTGAAGGACTAGCTCCCACTCAGGAAAACAACGCTTTAGCTCGTCGAACGCGGGCTCGCTGTTGCGGTCGCTCGTGTTCTGAGACAAAATCGTTTGAACTAGCAAGTCCATCGCGTCGGGCTCTGGCTTCAAGCCGGTGCGCTTGCCGAACCTATGCTCGAGCGCGCTGCACACCCTCCGCATGAACTCTTTCTCGTTTTCCACGCATTCTTTAATACGCCCACCATAAAATTAGTTTGCATGAAAAAACTCGTTTTCGTCGTCCACGACCATTACGCCAAACACCACCACCACGACCTGCGCCTAGAAGTGAACGACGTTCTCAAGAGCTGGGCTGTTCCAAAAGGCGTTCCAGAAAAAGCTGGCGTCAAGCGGCTTGCAGTGACAGTAGACGACCACCCGCTTTCCTACGCTGGTTTCAAGGGAACAATTCCAGCTGGAGAGTACGGCGCTGGCGAGGTAAAAATTTTTGACGAGGGAGAATACGAGTTAGTTGAGTACGGCAAGCGCGCAATAAAATTCGTGTTGCACGGCAAGCGATTGCGCGGAGAATATGAGTTGATCAACTTCAAGGGCGACGGCAAGAACTGGTTGTTGTTTAAGAAGAAAGGCTAGCGCGACGCGAACTGCTTAGGAAGCTTCTTCTCCCACTTATTTAACTCTTCCAAAAGCCTGCGCGGCGAGTACTCCTGCAGCTCTGCAACGAACTTCGCGTCCCTCAATTCGTCAAGCGCCAGCGGAAGACTGACTCCGTCCACCGTGACCGCGTCCTTCAAGTGAAGCGAGCCAAGAGGAACGCGGCAAAGCTTGCCTGAAGGCGTCTGCGACGGGTCAATCGTTATCACGCCAGCAACTTTCTCGTGCCCGCCCGCCACTCTCAGCTTAGTCTGCTTGGCTACCGCTGCAGCCCAACGCCCAGAAAAACTAGCCAGCGGATCGTTCTTAGAGTACTGAAACAATTGTTCGTAAACCGAGTTCGGCTGCGGCTTCTTGAAGAACAAGTAAACGTGAAAGGAACTACCAGTCCAGCACGCGAAAGGACCACCGCAAACCAGTTCACCCGCCTGCTCGCCAAACTCTTCGTCGCCCGAAACCACTTCAACGAAAGCGCTTGCCGCCTGCCGCGCTTGCTCGGCAGTCACGCCCGCCCCCCGGTCCAAGTCGAAAAACACCCTATCCAACTGCTGGCCAGGCGACTCTCCATTCGTCGCGTAAAAAAAGTCGTTGAGCTTGCGCGGCAAAAAATAACTCCAAACTTTTCGTTGCGCTTCGCTCAAACTAGTTTTGGCGTCCTCCAAGTGCTCAGCAGTCCTGCGCACTTCAAGAAAGCGCAAGTCCACCGCTTCAATTAATTCCTCAACCGACAGCGGGGCTTCCTTGCTTCCCCTCTTTATCAGGAAAGGCATGGCGCCTCGAGGAAGCCAGTTCTTTGCAGCCAACAGCTTTCCCTTCAAGAAACGCGACAGCGAAGGCGCGACGCAAGCATAAAACAATAGAGTCTCAAAGTGCCCGAACGGCTTGAGCACGTCCTTTTGCCCTAAAGCATAGTCCAACAACTTGCTGGCAGCCATGAAAAAAGAATAAGGCTAATGAATAGAAAAATCATTCGCTGGCGAACTGAAGCAGCTGGAATTCCTCGAAAGACAGTTTCCCGCCAGACCTCAGTTTTTCCTTCACTGCTTGAGCGCGCTCCTTCAAAGCCTCGACTCTCTTTCTCTTCAAGGCTTCTGCTGCCGCGCGCTCCCTCTCGCGCTCGCGCTCTTCCTCGGCTCGCTCGCGCGCGTACTCGGCCCTCTCGCGCTCCCACTGCTCGCGGTTGCGTTGGCTGATAAGCTGGCGCGCTTCTCTATACTCTTCCCGCGCTTGCCCAAGCGCTTCAAGTTTGGCGTTCAACTCGTTGATGCCAGAACTTATTTTCTCGTGAAGCGCATCAATCTCGGCACTCAACTTAACTATCTTTGCGTGGTGCTCGTCGCTCTTGCGCGCGTGCTCCACCAGTTCAGCGTGAACTTTGTTCGCTTCCTCGACGATGGGCCGCAGTTGCTCGCGCAAGGCATTCAAGCCCTTCCTGAGCTCGTCTGCTTCCTTGGAGCCCTTCAACTTCTTGGAGAGCTCGTTTATTTCTTCAGCGATTTCCTTTTCGCGCTTCGGAGAAGTGCCCTCGAAGTGAAGCAAGTAATCCAGTTGCTCTATGCGTTTTTCTATGGCGAGCGAGTTGCCTCCCCCTAAAGCCTTGAGTTTGGCGATCTTCTCGTTCACTCCCTTGCGCAACTCGTTGGCTTTCGCCTGCAACTCGGCGCGCCGCGCTTTAAGCTTTTTCACTTCCTCGTTTTCCTTGTTGCGTGCCTCGCGCTCGGTTCTCACTAGCTCCAAGTCCTTCTTGAGCGCTTCAATGTTGGCGCGGTTTCTCGCCTTCAAGGAAAGCACTTCATCGAGCGCTGCGTCCTTCTGCTTCTTAAGCTGTTCTGCCTTAACTGAAAAGTCTTCGTCACTCATTCAAACACTTTGCTGGGGCGCTTGAGGCGCTTCAGGCGGCACTTCCAACTCTATCTCAGCAATAATTTCGTCTAACTCTGCGCGCTGCTTCTCCAAAACTTTTTGAATCTTGCGAATGCGCTTTTGGTTCAAGCCAATCTCGCGGTACTTGCGAGCCGCCTTATTGAAGTGCTCTATGGAAAGCGTGAAAAACTCTTCGTTGTCCATGGACTGCGCAATGTCAGCCAAAATCTCTCCCAACAACAAGTTAGCGGCTTCTTTTACGTCGCGCTTTATTTGGTGTTCTTTCTTCAAGTTAGCTTTTATTATGCGCACGACTCTCGCGTTCGGGAAAGGAAGGTTTTCAGATTCTTCGTCGACTTCTTCCTCTTCCACGCCAGCCTCTACCGCTCCTTCCACTGCTTTTTCCTCTTCAGCCATTCAAAACCACCAATAAACACCGCACTACAACGCCGCCAAAAACAACTTAAAAATCGAGCTAAGTTATTGGGAAAAAATAGTTTTTAAACGTGTTGGGCACAACTAGAAAAAAACAAAAAAAGAAAAAATTTACTTGGGTGTTAGTACGAGATAAAACATTGACGCGTTGCTGAGAGCCCATCCTCTTGAGCCAGCAGTGCACCCCTCTTTAGTCCAAACATCGCAGTCATAGTAAACTATGACTTTTTTCGCGGTGTCCACAAAAACGAACTTAGGACGTTTGACGCCACTAGAAGTATTTATTTCAAATGAGCCATTAGCTTTCTCCAAATCAAATCCCAAATCAATAAGCTTCGTGGAAAGATTATTTTGTTCAGCGAAGTTTTTCAGTCTTTCATCCGTAACTCTTGGCACAGCCATG
>JBAMLY010000009.1:27355-105774 GCA_039794045.1 Candidatus Micrarchaeia archaeon
AAAAAAACAAAAAAAAGAAAAAAAATGGTTTTTTCTTTAGTTGTTGCCTAGAATTATTTGTGCGTCGAAGGTTGGGTTCCCTGAAACTTTCCAGCCCTCGCCTTGAACGTCGTAGATCACCAAGCCGTTTTTGGCGTCAATGAATATCCAGCCGATTTCCTTGCCTGGGGCGAGCGAGTAGTCAACGTTGTTGCCGTAGTAGGTAACGAGGTCTATCCTGAAAAAGTTGGAGGGCAAGGAGTAATTCTTGTCGTAGTAGTTCTGGTAAACCCAGCAAATGTCTTGGTTTGAACCAACTTTTTTGTAACCGCACAAGTTAAAAACTTCGTCTTTTTTCGCGCTGCTCAACAGCATTGCCCATGGCATGGAGGGCACGAGCGAGTCTTGGTGAGCGAGAGTCTTTTTTACTTGTTCCCCCGTTGACTTAATGCAGTAAAAGTCAATCCAGTTAAAGCGCTCTGGATAGAACCCGTAAGTTTTTTGCACGCAGTCACTCAAAGAAGAATCGTTTTGTGCCGCCGAGTAGTAAGCGGGAATGTCCGAGTAATAATTTTTTCCTATCTTAAAAATGTAGGAAACATCTTTTCCTGCGGAAATGTCAACTGCTTGCAAGGCAGTATTCACCGAGAAGTTCAAAGACAATTTTTTTTCTTGCTTCAAGAAAGGCATTTTAACGCGCGAAGCCATGCTGCCCTTCAACATCAAGGGAGCTGCGGCTACGGCGCCCACAACCAAGGCAGCCACCAGCAAGACGGCCGCCAAACCAACATATCCCTTCATTAAATCCCCCCCTAAAAAGATTAACCACTTTTGGGTAGCAAAATTAATGCTTTTTTCGATATTTAAAAGCTTGGGTTGGCTCTTTAGAGAGTAGTATAAAGACTTTTCTTTTCCTGGGGTTTTTGGGGTTGTCGGTAACTATAGTGGTTTTGAAGCCGCGAGCGCGGAACGCCTTGCCGGCCTCGAGGGCTTCCTCTTCGCTGCGCGGATAAAATTGTATCACTGCCTTGCCCCCGTGTTTGAGGACGCGCCAAAACTCGCTGGCAACTTTTTCAAGGTTTTCTTTGGCATTGCGCGCAGTAAGCCACTGGAGTGCAGAAATTGATAATATTGCGTCAAAAGAGCGCGCGGGAAAAGGAATGCTTCGCAAGTCGCCCAAGCGCACGGCGAAGCCCTTCTTTTTCGCGTGTTCTAGTAAGTCGAGGACGGCGTCAAAGCCAGCAATTTTCTTGTAGCCTGCCTCGCGCAACACTTCAAGGGAAAAGCCGGCGCCGCAACCCGCGTCCAGCACTCGCCAGTCAAGCGGAAAGAGCGCGAGTTCAAGTGCTCTAAGCGTCAAGTTGTGCTGGATTTTCTTCATGGCGTTGCTTGAAGCATAGCGCGAAGCCTCGGCGCCCGAATAATACGTTGCAACGTCGTAATGCTCGTCTTCGGGGCGCACGTGAAAAGACCGCCACGGCCCTTCAGCGCGGCGCTTCCGCTTCACTTTAATCAGCTCGTGGGCTTCGTAATCTTTAGTGAGCGCGCGAGCACTGCGGGAGTGACTGTGGGAGTGCTTGCTTCCCAGCTCTTTATTTGTTCTGCTTTTTTTCCGACTGCGACGACGGACTCCAAGAGGTTCTGCATTGACTCGCTTACGCGCAAGTGCTTTACCGCGCCCGTGATCTCACCGTTTTCTATCAAGAACAAGCCGTCGCGTGGAATAGTGGAAAAGTCTCCAGAAGAATAGTTTTGAAAGCGAGTATACCAAACATTTGTAATGTAGAGGCCGTGCCTTGCCTCGGAAACCATTTCTTCTTCACTCCACTCTCCCTCGCGCAAGACGAGGTTCCAAGCGCGTGGCACAACGATTCCAGCGTTGCCCGTGGTCTTGGCCTTGAAGCGCTTTGCAGTGGAAGTGTTGTGGAGGAAAGTCTTGAACACTCCTTCTTCTATTAAAGTAGTTCGGCGAGTTGGCACGCCTTCCGCGTCGAAGAGCGCAGAATCGTAGCCGTTCGACAGCCGGCCGTCGTCGTAGAAGTTTACGTTCTCGCTCGCAACTTTTTCTCCTGTCTTGCCTGTTAGGAAGGAAAAGCCTGACTCGGCAGAAAAAGCGGAAGCAGCTGCGCCCACTTCATTCAACAAGCAAGCGAAAGCCAGGGAATCAAAGACTACGTCGTAATTGCCTGGCTTGCCTTCCACGGCTTTCCGGGAGTCAACCGCAACTCTTGCAGCGCGCTCGGCAACGCCTTCAAAATCTATTTTGGAGAGCGTCCTGGAAGCGCCTACCTTGTGTCCCGAGCCTTCCCCTGCTATGGCGCGAAAAGAAAAATACGCTGTGGTTCCTTGCTCTTGCGCTTCCACTCCGCCAGACGTTGCAAGAAAGCGTTTTTCCTCGTCCCACTCGAATACTCCTGCGCACCTCTTAGCTCCAGCAGCCAAGGCAGCGTTAATGGCTCCTTCCACTAAGTCAACCGACTTTTCTTGAAGAGAAGGAATTTTCTTGTCGTGAAAGGCTTCTATGGGCGCGTAAGAGAAAGGTCCTTCAGCTATGCCGCCGTAGTTCTTGTTTGGTTCCACTGAAGAAGCGAACTTAAGCAATTCCTTGACTGCGGCAGCGGCGCGGTCACCTGAAACGTCGCGCAACGAAGTAGAGGCAGTGCGCCCCTCTTTCGCCACGAAAGCTGAAATCGCGGTTGCTGCTTCGCTGCCGGTTTTGACTATTTTGTTGTTCGCGAACTTGAGTTGACGCGATGAAACTCTAGCGACTTCCACTACTGCGTCGTCAGCTCCATCCTTTAAAAGCAAGTCACGCAGTGACGCAGCAAGTTCAAGGAATTCTTCTTTTTCCGCGGTTTTCTTCAATGCAATCACTTTCCAAGCTTTATTGAACGCAACCTAATGGATGGCCCGCCAGTGAAGACCGGAATTCCCTGCATTGGCTCTCCTTTACCGCAAGTTGCAGCCTGAAACTCTAAGTTGCAGGCCACGGCGTCAACCGAGCTCCATAACTCCTTCGTAGTAATTTCAAGCACGGGGCGAGCGACTGGAGTCGTTAACTCACCGTCTTCCACTAAGTAGGCTTCGTTGCCCACGTAGCGCTGCTGGTAGCGGACGTCGTCAATGTTCCACTCCATGAAGTTCTTAAAGTAAACTCCGAGCTTCACGTCCTCAAGCAGTTCCTCTTCCGAAAAACTGCCGGGCTCCACGAAAGTATTGCTCATTCGCACCATTGGCTCGACGCTGTAAAAGTTGGCGCGCGCGCACCCATTGCTTTTCAGCTTCATTGCAGCTGCCGTCTCGCGGTTATGCAAGAACTCCTTAATCACTCCTTTTTCCACGGTGCGCTTTTTTCTCGCCTTGACTCCCTCGTCGTCGTAGAAAACGAAGCCAAAACTGCCTGGAAGGGTTGGGTCGTCGGCGATGTTAACTTCACTGCTTCCAATTCTGAAGCCAGTCATGTCTTTTTTCACGAACGACTCGCCAGCTTGAGCTGCTTCCCTGCCGAAAATGCGGTCGGCCTCGTAAGGATGACCGCCGCTCTCGTGCGCGGCAATGCCCGTAACTTCCGGCGCGAGAATCACGTCCACTTTCTCGGTTGGTGGCTGCCTGGCTTCAACCAAGTTTTTCTTGAGTGCTTTCGCCTCGCGCGCTATCGCTTGCTCGAGCTTCCATTCTGCAAGGCACTCGTAGCCCGTGGTAGCACCGAATTGAGTGAACCGCTGAATGGTTTTCGCGCCTTCCGCTATAGTAAAAGAATAAAACAAGTTAACGTACGGGATTTCAGAGCGAATACGCGAACCCTCAGAGTTGCAGTAAAACTTTGAAAGCAGTTCATCCGAGAGGCTGAAGTAACGCGCAACAACTCCGCTCGCAGCGGAAACTAGTGCCTCGTCAACGCTCTTGAGGGCAGCGAGCTTTTCTTCGGCTCCAAAGTCGGCGAGCTTCTTTTTTTGTGGTGCCTTGAAGTCAGCGCGCGCTGACTTTTCCTCGGAAAAAATGGTTTTCTCGCAGGCCCGGGAAGAAGCACGAGTTATTGAGAGCGCAGCATCTAGTTCCTCGCGCACTCCTTCTTTGGAGAGCTTGCTTACAGCAGCTAGTCCAAGTGCTCCGTTGACGACGAAGCGCACCCCCATTCCAGCCGCGCTAGTTATTTCGGCTGATTCCGGAACTCCGTTCTTCAACAGGAAGCCATTGCCTGCACGGTGCTCGAGTCGCACTTCAGCGTAAGAAGCTCCCTTCGACAAAGCGTATTCCAACGCGTATTCCGCTATTTCTTCCTGCAATTCCATTCTTCATTCCCGAAAGTAACAATAGTTGAAACGAGTATTATTAAGCGAAAACCAATATAAATAAGAATGCCGATAAGTCTTCAACGACTCTTTCTGGGTCAGTGAAATTAAAGGACAGTGGTTGCAAATGAAGATAAGCGACTTGAAGCCCGGCACGGGAAACGTTGACGTGAAAGCGGAAATAATCAACATAGAAGAACCACGCGAAATAAACAAGAACGGACGCGTTCTCCGCGTGGCCAACGCAACGCTGAAAGACGCTTCCGGCACGATAATGCTGGTCCTCTGGAACGACGACATAGACAAAGTCCAGGCAGGAAACGTGGTACACATAACTAATGGTTACGTGAACAGCTGGCAAGACAAAGCCCAACTCACGCTCGGCAAGTTCGGCAAAATGGAAGTAATGGAGTAAGCCTGCTGAAACCAAGCAAAAAGCCGAGTGCTAGAGCGACGAACGCGAGAACTCAAGCTCTTTCTTTAAATCCTTGGAAGGCAGGCCGTGCCCCGCGCAAACGAGGCGCGCGCCGCTGCACTCTTTCTCTATCTTGCCCCACGAGCGCAGCAGTGACTCGCGAGAGCCACCGCAGAAGATCCTCGGCACTCCTCCTACAAATAAAGTATCCCCACAAAAGAGAGTCCTCATTTTCAATTCATAAAAACAAACCGCGTCATCGGTGTGGCCGGGCGTGAAAATCACGTTTAAATTAATTCCCTCGATTTCTTGCCTTTCCTCTTTTAAGACCGCATACTTTTTGCAAGGAAGAGGGGGCACGCCGAACAAGTCGAAAGCAGTTTCGCTTGCTTTCCCGGCACCCAGCCTCTCCACTGCTTTGGGGTGCGCGTGCACTAACGCGTGCGGAAAAAAGCGGGCGTTGGAAGAATGGTCTGCATGCGAGTGAGTCAAAAGAATAGCTTTCACTTGCCGTGCTCGCGTTCCAGCTTCGCGCAGTTCTTCTTCTAGTTCGCCGCGGCTTGAAAGCCCGGGGTCCACGAGAACCCTGCCTTCCACGAGGAACGCGTTGCTGGACGGCTCAGGCAATTCAAGCAAGAAAATCCCTTGGGCTAATTTCAGCGCCATGACAAAATATTAATGCCTCCTTGAATTAAAAGAATTCATGGCCTTGTTCAAGCACGCTACTGAAAACAACGTCATACGCGACGAGCGCCCCCTCCTGCCAGACTACTTGCCGCCCCAAGTACTGCACCGCGAAACGCAGATCAAGGAAATGGCTCTCGCTTTAGAGCCAGCTGCAAGCGGCAGAAAGCCGCGCAGCGTCATAGCCTACGGCCCAACTGGAACAGGCAAAACCACTTGCACGCGCTACGTCTTAAAGGAACTACAAGAGTTTTCCTCGCGAGTCCTCCCCATTTACGTGAACTGCTGGCAGAACAACACCAGGCACGCCGTGCTCTCGCGAATGGCTGAAGCGCTGGGCGCGGCAATGCCTCGTCGCGGCGTCGCCGTAGACGAAGTCTTGAACCGCGTAATGGAGTACGCCAAGAAAGACGACCGCACGCTGATAGCCGCGCTCGACGAAGTAGACTTCTTGTTTTACAAGGGAGAACAAAGCGTTTTCTATGATTTGAGCCGCAGCGGAGAAATTCACGGCGTAAACTTGGGCGTTGTGAGCTTAACGAACAACGCATCTTTGTTAAGCGAGTTTGACGCGCGCATTCGCAGTTCGTTCGCTGGAGTCGCAATAGAATTCAAGCCGTACAATCCCCTTCAACTCAAAGACATTTTGCGCGAGCGCGCGAAACTCGCTTTGTTCCCGCAAGCCTGGGAAGAGGAAGCAATAGCGCTTTGCGCTGCACACGCCGCAAAACTCGGCGGGGACGCGCGCGTGGCGATAGAGTGCTTCTTGAATGCTGCGAGGAACGCTGAACGCGAGAACAAGAAGAAAGTTGAAGCCGAGGACGCGCGCAAGGCATTCGAAGCGACGGCAGCAAAGAAAATAGCGTTGGAAGAGCTTCCCGCCGCGCCGTTTTCACAGCAGAGAAAAAATTTTTTGGAGTCGGGTTTGAGCGATGGAGAAAAAATGGTGGTGAGCCTGCTCTCTGAAGCCAGCGCGAAAGGAATAACTTCCGGGGAATTATACGAGAAAGCGAGAAAGAAAATGCCTGGAATAACAGACCGTTCGCTGCGCAACTACGTTTGCGTGCTGGAAAAAAAAGGTTTAGTGAAAGCAGTTGAAGTGGATGGGAGGACTGCTGGATTGAGTGGCGGGCGAACGCGGCTCTTAAAACTCGCGTGAATAAAGGAGGGACTGCTTTGAAGAAAGTGGTTTTCAAGGGAACAGAGTTTTCGAGCGAGAAAGGAGACTTGACTCAATTCAAGGCAGACGCCATCGTCAATCCAGCTAACTCTCGCGGCGAAATGGGGGGCGGCGTTGCCGGTGCTTTAAAGCGCGCAGGCGGCGCCAGAATAGAAGAAGACGCGATGGCAGCCGCGCCAATAAAAATAGGTTGCGCGGTTGCAACGAGCGCGGGCGCGTTGAATGCTCGCTTCGTAATCCACGCTCCAACAATGAGCTTGCCAGCGCAGAAGACTAACGCTAAGGCAGTTGACTTGGCTGTCGCAGCCGCTCTCTCAAAGGCTGCCGAGCTCGGCGTGGAAAGCATTGCCTTTCCTGGAATGGGGACTGGCGTTGGAGGAGTTTCTGCCAGGGAAGCCACGAACACTATGGTTGCAGCAGCAAAGTTTTTCGTCTCACGAAAAAAAAGCGGCTTGAAAAAAATTTTTTTCGTGGCGTTTGACGACGAGTTAGAAAAAGCTTTTGACGCGGCGATGGAGAGGCTGCTGCGCTAACTGCCTTCAATGCCTTCAACGCGCGCTAACTATTTTCACGATGTCTCCGTCATTCAAAGGCTTTTCCTTGCCTATCCTCATTTGCGTTCTCGCGTCAACAGCGTAAAGAAATCCTTTCGCTAAGTCGGAGTGAATCTGGGCAGCCAAGTCCAGAGCAGTGCTTCCCCTGCGCAGCAACACCGCGTCAGGCAAGACGTTCCCGAAGTGGTCTGAAAAGTGTTTCTCGTCTTCCACTGGATAAACAACGATGCAGTCCAACAACTTGAAGACAGCATAGTTCAATATTTTTTGAACTCCAGTGCAACCCCATTTTTTAAGCACAACGTCATCTATTTTGTTCAAGGCGGTCTTCAAGCGCGCGTCGGCGTCGTGCTTTACTAACTCGAAGGACTGCCTGCCGTCGGCAGAATATCTTGTCTTGATTATTCCTTTTTCTTCGGCGCGCCGCAAAGCGAGTTCTGCGTCCGCAGCAACGGGAACTATCTCGCAACCAGAAAAAGCCTTCCTCAAAAGCTCCACGTTTTTTTCGGCGAACGGAGAATCTGCCTTGTTTGCGGCAACCACGAAGGGCTTCGTTGCCTTGCGTAGTTCTCTTCCCAGTAAAAGAAAATCGCTTGAATTCCACGAGGAAAAATTTTCGTTCAAGGAAAGTTTTTCGGTTGCGCGCTTGAACAAGTCTGGAGTGACGCGGAGCCCGGAAAGGGCTTGCGCGAGCTCGGCTTGCTTCTTGCCCTTCAACTTTGCTGCGTTACGCTGAATTACTCCCGCGAACCAGTAATCGAGTTCTTCTTCAAGGAATGAAACGTCGCGCGAGGGGTCGTGCGTTCCAGGCTCTACTGCGACTCCTTCGTCGTCAGTTCCGCCGCTAGCGTCCACTACGAGTATCAAGGCGTCGGCGGAGCTCAAGTCGCTCAAGAACTGGTTGCCGCGCCCTCGTCCTTCATGCGCGCCTGGCACGAGGCCGGCAACGTCTAAAACATTCACTGGAATCAAGCGCGTTCCCTCAACGCACTTGCTGTTGCGGGGACTGCATTTTACGCCTAATTGCACGTGCGGGCAGGGCGCGGAAACAAACGCTATTCCTTTGTTGGGGTTGATGGTAGTGAAGGGGTAGTTAGCCATGGGAGCGCCAGCCAACGTGAGGGCATTGAAGAGCGTGCTCTTGCCAACGTTTGCTTTGCCGACTATGCCGATAAACATGTTTTCGCCGCAGGTGAATGAAACGCAAGAATTTTTGTCGCGCAACCAATATTAAACTAGCCGCAGAAAAAAATTGCATGAAGCGCGGAACGCGTCCCCTGCTTTGGTGCGAGAAGCACTGCCCTTCCTCGTTGGAAGAGTTCGCGGGCAACCAATCCGCAAAAGACGAAGTAAAAAAGTGGGCGCTTAACCTCTCGCGTGGAAAGCGCGTCAAGCCCCTCTTAGTCTACGGCCCTCCCGGCATAGGCAAGACTGCTTTGGCTTACGCGCTCGCGGCTGAAATGGGTTGGGAAGTGGTTGAAACTAACGCTTCGGACTTGCGTGACTCGGAGACAATGCATAAACTGGTAGGAATAAGTTCTTCTTCGACTAGCTTTTTCGGCAACACGCGCTTGCTCTTGTTCGACGAAGTAGACGGAGCTTTCGACAGGGGCGAAATCCCTGAAATGATTAGGATTGTACGCGAGTCAACCCAACCAGTAATGCTTTTAGCCAATGACGCATGGCAACAAAAACTAGCTCCGTTGCGCGCGCTTTGCTCGTTGTTGGAAATGAGGAAAGTCAATTCTGCGAGCGTGCTTGAAGTACTCGAGCGAATCGCCTCGGCAGAGGGCGTCGAGTGCCCCTTCCTGTCAGAGATAGCAAGGAACTGCAACGGGGACTTGAGGAGCGCCATAAATGACTTGCAAGCCAACTGCACGGGTGGCGCAGAACTAGTTTCCACTCCTGCGCGAGACAGGGAGAAAAACGTGTTCGACGCAGTGAAAACTGTTTTTAAGGCTTCTTCTTTCCAGGAAGCAGTTCTCGCAGCCGAAAACGTTGACGTTGACTTGAACCTCTTCGTAAAGTGGCTGGAAGAAAACGTTGCCGTGGAATACGAGGACGCCGGAGAAGTCGCGAGAGCGCTTGACTGGCTTTCGCGTGGCGCGGTCTTCGAGGCAAGAATAAAGAAAAGCCAGGACTATTCTTTGTTGAAGTACATTCGCAGCGTTTCGTTGGCTGGAGTGGCTTTAAGCAAGAAAGCGCCTTACCCGAAATTCGTTAAGTATTCTTTCCCTTCCTCAATAAAGTCGCTTAGCTCAAGCATGAAGAGCAGGAGCTTGCTTAAGTCCGCGGCGCTTAAAGTAGCTGCGGCGACGCACTCGAGTTCCAGGGAAGCGCGCACGGCGTTCATTCCCTTGCTTGGAGGAGCTAAGGGGGCCGCGAAGTACTTCAAGTTCACTGAAGACGAAGAAGTCGCTGTAAGGGAAGCCACGCGCAGGAACTAACTATTGCTTTGAACGCCAGAGCTTTACGGCGACGAACGCAATTACGCCCACCAGCAACACAAAAGGCACTACGCCGAACATGTTTTCGTAGAAGTCGGCAAAGAACTGGTTGACTTCTTCCGCGAGAGGCTGTTCAACAGAGTAAACTATTTTCCACGAGCCCACGAGCGGGCCGTTCCAAGTAAGCACGTTTCCCTCTAACGAGTCGGGGGCTGGAGCAGCTTCAACTAAGTAAGCGTCGGATGGCAAAACAAAGCGGAGTTGCATTCCGTTGCCTAAAACCATTTCCTTGTTCTTGGACAAGTCGAACGACAAATAACTCGAGTGAAGAGAGTAAGTTGTGAGGCGGCTGCTGGTCTTCTCGGCGTCAAAGAGGGAAGAGTCAACGTCGTAGTCAACCATGATGCTTCCCGCTTGAAAACTCAAACCGTATTCCCTGCGCGCGGTTATCTTGGTGGTGGCGAGCCGAACTATTTCGCCGCTGAAGTGGTAGCGGACGTTGCGGCTGAACTTCTTCCACTCCAGAACGCTGTTTTCTCCGGTGTTTAAGTACGCGTCGAACTCTTCTTTCTCTAAGTCGTTGGAGAAGATGATCACTGTTTTTTCTGTGACGTGCGCGCTGCCGTCGTGGTTTATTTTGACGTTGACTGAGAAAGAGTAGTCAGAGTAGGCGGCTGCCGAGCCGGCGAACAAGAGAACGCACAACGCCCATAAAACGCGTTTTAAGACCATGATATTATTTATTCGCCCGCGATTTAAAAAGCTGGATTAAATTGAAGGCCGTAATTAGTTTCGCGCTAGTAATAGCGATGGTGGTGCCGTTGACGGCGTTCGCGGCGCTTCAAGAAAAAGCTTCTTCAGCCGCGGCGCAAGCGGACTACAGAGTACTGTTGCTGGAGAAAAGGCATTACGCTGAAATGGAGTTGAAGGAGTCCTTGAAGCAAGTGCTGGAAAGCGCTCGAGGAAGCTCGCGCGAGGAAAGAGTGGCGGACGTGGCCTTCAAGCTGGCGGAGTGGGAGTGGTTCGAAGAAAAAGAATTTGCTTCGCGTGGCATCTCGCTTGACTTGTGGTGCGGCGTGGCAACGGAACAAGAAATTTCTTTGCTGAAAAACAAAGTGCTTGAAGCGCGGCGTGCTGTAAAGCCGTTTTTCGCTCACGACTTTTCAGAGCTGGTGGTCGGGTGGAGGGGCGAACTCGTGCCCGCGGCAATGGCTTTCCTTGAATCCGATGCGCTCGGCAAGGCAAGGATTTCGCGCAACGGATTTTCCTTAGTTCCAGAAATCGCGCAAGTGTACGGCGCCGCAGGCGGGCGCGTGTTTTTTGGCGCCAGCCTTTACTTTAGGGAGGGAGTAGCCGCGGTAGCGCTAGCCGGAGAGGATTTCGAGTGAAGGCACAGCTTTCAATGGAGTTCATGGTTTCCTCTGCGGCTTATCTTGCGTTGATTACGGCTTTCCTTGCGCTCGAAGGAGGAATCGCTGAAACAATTCAAGGCAAGACAGCAGGAGTGACGGCGCGAATGCGGGCGGAAAACGCTTGCTTTTTCGTAGACTCTTTCGCGTTGAACGGCAAGAACACTGCAATGCGGTTGGGCGCAGAAAACTTGAGCGCGGCAGGCGAGCACTTGTTGTCCGTGTCGTTCACCGCGCGAGGCGGAGTGCAAGCGAGTGCGAACGCCTCCTGTCTTGCTTCAATTCAAGGCGCTCAAGAAATGCGAGTAAAACAAAGCGAGAAAGATTTTTCGTGAAGAAAGGGTTTTTTTCTTCTGATGCCGCAATCGCGTCCTTGCTAGTGATAGCTATAATGGGTTTAGCTGTTTTTTCCTTGCGCGCCAACGCTATAAGCCTCGAACAAAAAAGCAGGGAAGCATTCCTGGAGCGCGTGGCCATAGAATCTGCCGACTTCTTGTTGAAAAAGTGCGTTGGCGAGGGAGGGATTGCCGAGTGCAGCGCAACCGTGCACTCTCACGAGCTCGTGCAAGACGCTGAAAGCGCGGCGCGCGAGGAAGCTAGCGAGCTTTCCAGGTTTTTCGGGGCAAGAGTGGAAGCATGGGTGCGCCCTGTTGGCGCGGAAGTAGTTGGCGGCGGCGTTTGCGTGAAGAGGCTTGCCTTGCTTGAAGAAAAGGAAGTAGTGTTGGTGGTGTGCGCGCGGTGAAGGGACTAGTTTTCTCTGTAGAGGCTTTGTTGAGCTTGCTCGCGGCAACCGGTTTTGCTGCGCTGGTTGTAACCTCCAACGCGCCTGTCGGGCACGAGAGGGTTTACGAGTTCCAATTGGCGCAAGACTTTGCTGAAGTCTTGTGCAAGAGCCACGAAAACAGGAAGGCGGTAGTTGAATTAGCTGGCGGGGGCGAGGCAACCGCGTTGCGCGAAAAAATTTTTGAGGCAGTGCACTCTCTGGGAAACTATTGCGTTAAAGTAAAGGCTGCAGAAAACGAGATCACAGTAAACTGCGATAGACAGCCAAACAATTTCGCGTCGGCGCAGAGGACTTTCTTTGACGGCAAAAAGTTTTTCGTCGCCAGCGTTTCGGTTGGCTATTTTTCTTGAGCGAATGACACCCGCACTTCCCCGTTCAAGCAAGAAACAGTTGCCTGAAAGCTTCCACGTGGAAGTCGAGTGGCGTTATAGAGGCTCACTGGGAATGAGAGGGCGCGCGAACTGTTTGAAGCCCTGCCACTTGAAGCAAAACTCATGCGAAGCTCGCCGGAGTCGGCGTCAAAGAAAAAAGAAGTATTGTCTGCCGGCAGGAAAACAGGGGTTGAAAAAGAGTTGCCGTTGCCGAGCACTGACGCATGCGAAGCCGCTTCCGCTACCCTGCTTAAAGCGCTTTCTTGAGCGCGCGACACTGCCGCGAAATTCGCGAGCGCGCGCGCAGAATTTATTGCTGGAATAAAGGCGGCAAGAAAAGCGAACAACGCCGCAAGAAGAATTATTAGTTCAACGCTGGCCTGGCTGTGCTTGCGCATTATTCCAAGCTCCTACTTGAGAGAGCAGTTCGCTGGCTGACTCGAAGTCCACGAGCGTCTTAAAGCATCCGTCGTTCAACAAAGCGACTCCGAGCGCTGGAATCCCGAGTTTTTCGCATGCCGCCAACCCGTCCTCTATTTCGCGAATGCACCCAAAGCCAATAACTGCGCCGGGCTTCTCGCGCTTTATTATCCTGAATAATATGGTGCTGCCGGGAGTAACGAAAACAGGTATTTTCAGACGCTCCTGCAAGAGCTTTACTTGGCAGGTGTCGTCGCACTTCTTGCAATGAAACCCGTTCTCGTCAAAGGAAGCGCGGCACTCGCCTTTAACGAGGCGGACGGGACTGCGAATGCAGTGCGGAAGGAAAGCGATTTTCTTTTTAGCTGCCTTGACTGCGGCGAGGTTTTTGTAGTTCTTTGCGCCTATTATGACGAGTGAAGCCTCGCGCTCGCTTATGCCGAACAAGTCGGCTACCCTGAGCTTCAAATCCTTTGAACTCAAGTCGAAGGCTATTGCCCTCTGAATAAAGTCTTTGAGTACGCTCATTCAAATCAAGCAATAGAGTGGTGGACAAAGCTTTTCTACTTTATGTCCGCTATCTCGTCGAACGCTTTTTCGGTTTCGTTGCCGATTACTTTTTTTCCGGTTTGAGCCGTGCGCTGAAGCTGAGTAATCAAAACGACTGCAACTGCAATGACTGCTGCAATGATTATTATTAGTTCGGCGCTGACTTGAGCTTTCTCGTCCATTTCTTTGTTCCTCCTCAGGCGGGCGTTCCCGCGAAAAACGCCGGGCCGAAAACCAGCAAGAAAAGCACGGCAGTTAACACTACCCATACAACTGCGTTCCACTTAAATATTTTCTCTCCATCGAAAGGAAAGAAGGGAATGGTGTTGAAGAGACCAAGCCAAGCGTTCGCCTTGTAGCCCAACCCTCCCACGAGCGCAACCATTCCCGCAGCTTCCTTGTTGCCTGAAGCCAGCACGAGGGGGACGACGAAGAACAACACTCCAGCGAAAAACAATGCGACAACCAAGTTAGTGAGCGGCCCGGCGATAGAAATCACTCCGTTCTGCTTGCGGTTAAGGTGCGGCCCAAAAATATATACCGCGCCAGGCGCCGCGAAAACTATTCCCATGAATGAAGTCATTACAGCTACAAGCAGCCCAACCGGCCAGGCGCGAAACGCAGCGAAAGCACCATAGTGCTGCGCAGTGTACTTGTGAGCCAACTCGTGCAATACGAAGCCTGCGCCCACCGTCAAGAGAACGACTGCAAACGTGACGGCAAAGCTTGCGTCAGAAGGCACTCCCGCGAACGCTACAGAGAAAGCAAAAGAAATTACGGTAAGGGCAACGAAAATGTTCAGCATTTCTTGGTTATCCATAAAATTCTCCTCTCCTGCCACCAATTGCTTCAAACTTCTGCGTTAGCCACTTCAAGCATACCCAGCCCTCTGCGCTGGCTTGGATGGTTGAACAAGTGAAGGCCTAATCATCTTTAACGCTTTAGCGAAGTGTTTGGCAGTAATCTTGCTTGCTTCAAGGTTTTCTCGCAAGGCAACCATTCCAGCCTCGCGGCAGAGCGCCTCCAAGTCAGCGCCGCTGTAGCCGTCCGTCTGCTTGGCTATCGCCTTCAAGTCAACGTCTTTATCTAAAGGCATTCTCGAAGTATGCACGCGCAAAATCGCTTCCCGCGAAGCCGCGTCAGGGGCCGGCACTTCCAAGAGCTTGTCGAACCGCCCTGGCCGCAAGAGCGCGGGATCAACCATGTCGACTCTGTTGGTTGCAGCTATTACTACTATGTCCTTCAGCGACTGCAAGCCATCCATTTCTGCTAGAAGCTGGTTCACCATGCGCTCGGTAACGTGGCTTCCCTCGTCGGTTCCGCGCGCAGGCGCCACGGCGTCAATCTCGTCAAAAAATATTATGGAGGGAGCGGCAACGCGGGCCTTGCGGAAAACCTCGCGCACGCCCTTCTCGCTTTCTCCAACCCACTTACTCAAAAGCTCGGGGCCCTTGACGCTGATAAAGTTTGCTTCGCTCTCGGTCGCAACCGCTTTAGCAAGCAAAGTCTTGCCCGTCCCCGGCGGGCCGAACAAGAGAATGCCGCGAACCGGGCGAATGCCCATTCGCTTGAATACCTCTGGCTTCTTCAAAGGCAAGTCCACTGCCTCGCGCAACTCGCGTTTTACGTCATCCAGTCCACCTATTTGTTCCCATTTAACGTTTGGAACCTCAATGTAAACCTCGCGAAGCGCTGAAGGCTGTATCTCGCGCCTGGCTGCCTCGAAGTCGTGCTTCGTCACCTTCAAGTCATCTAAAACTCGGGCGGGAATAGTGTCTTCCTCCAAATTTATTTTTGGCAGAATGCGCCTCAAAACCTTCATTGCTGCTTCCTTGCACAACGACTGCAAGTCAGCGCCAACGAAGCCGTGAGTTATGGCTGCGAGTTCGTCCAAGCTAACGTCTTCAGCGAGGGGCATGCCGCGCGTGTGAATCTGCAGGATTTCTTTTCGCCCCTCCTTGGAGGGAACGCCTATCTCTATTTCCCTGTCAAAGCGTCCTGGCCTGCGCAGGGCGGGGTCTATCGCGTTAGGACGGTTCGTTGCTGCTATGACTACAACCTGCCCGCGGCTCTTCAAGCCATCCATTAAAGTAAGCAATTGGGAGACAATGCGTTTTTCTACTTCGCCGACTACTTCTTCTCTCTTGGGCGCGATGGCGTCGATTTCGTCAATAAAAATTATTGAGGGAGCGTTTTGCTCTGCTTCCTCGAAGATGTTGCGCAAGCGCTCTTCAGCTTCGCCCACGAACTTGCTGACTATTTCGGGGCCCGCGATCGTGATGAAGTGCGCGTCGCTCTCGTTCGCAACCGCTTTAGCAAGCAAAGTCTTGCCGGTTCCTGGCGGCCCGTAAATCAGTACCCCTTTTGGGGGTTCGATGCCTAGGCGCTCGAAAAGCTCTGGGTGGCGCATGGGCAACTCAATCATTTCCCTTACTTTTTGCACTTCCTCTTTCAGTCCGCCAATGTCCTCGTAAGAAATCGTAGCGATTTTTCCGAGCTCCTTCATCGGCTCTTCCTTTAAAAGCAACTCTGTTTCTTGGCTGACGATGACGTTGCCGTGCGGCACAGTCTGCGCCACGACGAACGGGAAAGGCGTGCCGAAAACGCTGACGCTTATTACGTCGCCCTTGCTCAACGGCTTTCCCACTAAAGTCTTCTTAACGTACTCGTCAAAGCCTGGCGCGTAACGCGATGGCTGGTTAGGCGCGAGAATTATTCTCGTCGCCTTCTTGGCTTCTGCGCGCTTGACGCTCACGCGGTCTCCCAACCCAACCCCCAAGTTCTGCCTGAGCAAGCCATCCATGCGCACCAAGCCCAGTCCCTCGTCGCTCGGGTGCGAGGGAAGCACTATGGCTGGCGTAATCCTCTTGCCTTTTATTTCCACGACGTCGCCAGTAGTAACGCCTAGAGCGGCGCGGCTCTTCGCGTCTATTCTTACTACGCGCTTAGCGTAATCTATTTGCAGCGCCTCGGCAACTTTTAGTTCCACGCCATTCTTTGACTCCCTTGAATCTTCTGACACGAAAATCACTCCCGATCAAGCAGCGTCTGCGTCGCCGGGAAGCCACGCAAGCACGCCGTCATTGTTCGTTAAACCAAGAATCTTAATAACCATTTTCGCAAAATCAGTTTTCTTCACGCGCCCAGGCACCACCCGCAAAGCGCCAGCGGGCTTGGGGCAAACCACTGGAAGCACTGAAAGAATGCCTTCCCTCGCGAAGAACCACAGGCCAAGCGGAACGCCTCGAAACCACTTTCTCTCTCCGTAAATCATGAAGCCGCCCTTTGCCACGAACTCGCCGTGAGAATACTTGCTGACTTGGTCGGGCTTCACCGCGTAAACGTCGCAAGAACTAAAGCCACCCTTCCAAGCGCTGCTGTAACTCGCAGCCCAGCAAGCAGTTTCCAGCAAGTCCTTCTCGCCAGCTTTTTGTCCGTCCTTTAAAATCGTTGCTGGCGCGCCATGAACGTCTGCGTGAAAAAACAAGTCCCCTTCACGCAAGTACTTGGCAGCAAGCAACTCATTTTGCTTCGCATCCCTCCCAGCAACGACGAGGAACCCCCCACTCGTGCGAAACCACCGGAAAGCCTCAAACCACTCACGCTTGCGTGCTTCCTTGACGCGCACGCGCGGCGCTTCGCTCGCAGCACTTTTTTCTTCCTCTAACGCGATCTGCTTTCTTACTTCCTCCATGGAAGCAAGGGCTGCCTCGCGCTTGCGCTTGGCTTCCTTGGCTGCGTCGAAGTGCTTTGCCGCGTTCTGCCGCGCACTCAGATTCAAGTCAATCTCTACCTGCATTAAAATCACTTTCTCCTGCATCTCACGAAAATTATACGCAAGCCCTCTACTATTTCGTTGTCAGGGTTTATGCCGAAAAACCTTTCACGACCCCGCCTCTCCTCGGATACGAGACCAAGCCGCTCCAAGTTCTCCATTTCCCTGTGCACCGCGCTGAACGCCAAATCGAGTTGCTCGGAAAGCTCGCGCAAGTAAAAACTCTCGCCAGATTCTTCCAGCAACTTTGCCAAGATGAGTGCACGCGTCCGCGAACCAAACAAGCGCTCAACACGCGAAATATCTAACCTTGAAATCATATTATCTAATATTTAGATAATAGGATTAATAATGTTTTGGGTTACTCACAACAGTGTAAAATCAGTTACTTTCTTTCTTCTTTCCCCAGTTCTTCTTGGTTTCGCAGGCGGGGTCGAGGCACATCCTGAACGGGCGCTTGCCTTTGCGGACGATGGTCACTATTGGAGTCCCGCACTTTTCGCAGGTCTTGCCTGTGGACTTGGGGACCGCGTCTTTGGGAAGCGAGTAAACGTTGCGGCACTCTGGGTAGGCGTTGCACCCCACGAAATAGCCGTACTTGCTCTTGCGTATGACGAGCATTCCTTTCCCGCATTTGCTGCACTTGCCGAGAGTGTTGGCGGAAGACTGGGTTACACGCAGTCCTTTGAGGAGGTCGGCGCCTATCTCTTGCTCTTTTTTCCTGAATTTTTCGAGTATGGCTGAAAGTTCTTTGCGGCTGTCCTCCAGCACTTTTTCTCTTGAAAGCCTTGCCTCCTGAATTTCCTCCATTTCTTTTTCGAGCGAGCGAGTCATTTCCTCGCTTAGAATGTCTGGTGCGTGCTTTTTGAGTGCCTCGAAAACAGTCATTCCCAACGGGGTTACCTCTATGTTTTTCTCGCCGCGCAAGTAGCCCCTGTCGAAGAGCGTTTGAATTATGGCGGCGCGCGTTGCCTTCGTGCCCAACTCTTTTTCCTCGAGTTTTTTCACTAGGGAAGCGAGGGTGTAGCGCTTTGGCGGCTGCGTTTGTTTTTCCACTAACTCTATCTTGCTGGCCTCTATTTGTTGTCCTTCCTTGAAGGAAGGCAGCATTACTTCGTCCAAGGAAGCATAGGGAGCATAGAAATCTATCCAGCCAGGCTCGAGCGTGTGCGTGCCAGTAACCGAGTAAGGCTCTCCACCTATTTCCGCGTGAACGCAGTCAGTTTCCCTCCGCGCTTCCTCGGCGAAGCAGGCGAGGAACCTGCGCGTTATCAAGTCATACAATTTTTTTTGTTGCTCTCCTATTTCCGAGGGCTTCAACCCAGTCGGGTGAATTGCTGGATGCGCTGGATCCTCTTTTTTTCCTTCGCTTGGCTTGAAGCGGTTCGCTGCCTGAAGCCTGCCTGCAAGCTCAGAGTAAGCAGGGTTTTCAGCAAGCAACGAAATTATTTTCTTGAGGTTGAGTTTGGAGGGCAGTTTCTGCGAGGAAGTGCGCGGATAGGAAATGAGGGCTGCTTCGTAAAGGTTTTGCGCCAGCTGCAGGGTCTGCGTCGGAGAAAACCCGAACGCGCCGTAGGCTTCCACTTGAAGGCTAGTTAAGTCAAACGGGTGCGGTGGAAGCTGGCGGAACTCCTTGCGTTCCACGCGAACTATTCTCGCGCCGCGTTTTCCAGCCAAGCTTTTCTCGTAAGCTGCCACGGCTTTCTCTTTGTCGAAGAAATTGCCTGCCTCGTGGGAAAAGCGGACGCCGTGCTGCTTTTCGTAAGCGAACAACTGCCAGTACGGCTGGGGCTTGAATGCGCTTATCTCGTTTTCTTTTTTCGCGAGCAAGGCAAGCGCTGGTCCCTGCACTCGCCCAATGCTTAAGACGCGGAAAGCGCCTGCTTTTTTTATTGCGCTCATGAGAGCGCGGGAGAGGTTAATGCCCCAAACCCAGTCTACTTCGTGGCGGGTGCGACCTGCCTCTACTGCTTTGGAATCTTGGGGGCCGGCGTGCTCGAAGGCTTCAACTAAATCTTCTGCGACGAGTGTGGAGAAATACATTCTCTTCGGCTTTTTCACTCCGCACGCGAACTCTAAAATGTTGGCTGCGATTACCTCGCCTTCAACGTCCCAGTCAGTGGCAGCCACGAAGTCGTCTGCTTTCTTGGCGAGCTTCTTTATGTTGTTCAAGTAGTCTTTCGTGAAAGCGCTTTCCTTGCTTACCTCGTAGGAAGGAACCCACTCTACTTCAAATGAAGGGTAAGAGTACCCTTTCTCTTTGGAGCGCAGTCCATACAAGTGACCCACGGCTGGCGCGACTATCACTTGCTTGCCGTTGTGAGTCAACTCGAACCAATAGACTTGCTTTGCACGCTCTTGCTTGGGTTTTGAGTCAGCCAACGCCGCAGCTATTTTTGCTGCAGCCTGTGGTTTTTCTGCGAGAACCAGCACTACCAGAAAGCATTACCTTGCCTTTCAGCCGAGAATAGAGTACTTAGACAAATAAATTTGGACTTTGAGGCACTCCAGGAAAGGCAGGATTGCGAGCGCATTGACTACTATTGACAAGTAACGCGAAATCATTGCCTGCTCTCCCAACGCCGTCCCCAAAGCCAGGAAAAGCGCGTCGTTCGCGAGCAACAACAATACTGCAACGCCGAAAAAGCCTGCAACGTAAAACGGCTTGCGCGTCAGCAAAGAAATGCTCCTGCTGAAAACGTGTCTCGCCTCCAAGTCCTCTAAAACTATTGCTTGGCCAGCGAAAAGCACTGAAAGCGATAACGCGAAAGAGAAAAGCGCTCCAAGGAAAGTATGCAAACCGAAATCGTAGAGCAAGTAGTTGACGCCGAAGCTCACGGCGAAAACCGCGGCGTAAACGAGGAACAACTTGAATGTTTGAACCTCTATTTTTTCGATGTCGCGCGAATTCAAGCGCAACAGCGTCCTCTGCGACTTTATCACAAGGTTTACTGCCACGACAGAGAAAGCGAATAGTAAGAGTGCGAAAACAAGGGCAGCGAAAATCAGTAAGGCGTCAAAGATCGTCAAGTCGTGGCGAATGCTTCCAAAACGCAGGAAAATGCTTCCCAGGGAAACAAAGTTGGGGAGTACTAGCGCAAGGGGAAACGAAACCAGGAAGGGAATGCTGAAAAACGAAATGAGTTTGAAGTTGCGGATGTAAGCAGATAAAGCGTGCCTCAACACGGCATAGAAAGACATTCTATTACACCTGGAGTTGTTTAGTGCTCCACTGATTTTAAATTAAACGGTTTCAGGAAACAAAGCAGCTCTTCAAGTCCTCCATGACGTTCTCGTCGCTCAGCCGCGCATCGCATCCTCTGGCGCCGCGGTTGGCAAGGCAATACCATTCCTTGAGTTTTTCAGCAGAAGGAATCTCGCGCACGAGAACCTGGTTATTTATGAGTACTGCAGGTGCGCCATTTACTCCTGCTTGCGTGACGAAGTCAGCGTCCCTCTCCAGTAAGAACTTGCCTTGCCTTTCAACGCAATCTGCAATCTTGGTGGCGTTGTAACCAGCTTGCACCGCGCAATCTTGCCATGCCATGGAAGAATTGATTCCGCAAGCAACGTAGGCAGCGAAAGCGCTTGAATTAATCGAGAAAGCGCAAGCCTGGCGAGCGTCTTCGTCGAGTTCTGCGGCAGAAGCAGCGTACAAAGAGTTGTTCGCGTAGCGCTTGACAACGAAGCGAACGTCAAAAGAAGAGTTTTCAAGAGCGCTGGCAACGTCTCCCACGATCGCCGCCGCCACAGCAGAGGCGGGACACTTTCCCATCGCGAACAAAGTCAGTGAATTGTTCTTCGCTTGCCTTTGCAGGAACTTGGAGGGCGCAGTGGAAGCAATTGCTTTCCCGTTCTTGTCCGCGAAAACCAGTGCGGGACTCAACACATAGTAGCCTCCCACGCTCAACAAGTCGTCTTTAACTTTTTCGTAGCCCTCGCCTTTCTTTACGCTCTCGTCAAAGACAAAGGCTGGAACTCCAGTCAAGCCAAGGTAGCGCGCCTTGCCTGCGCCAGCAATTGTTGAAACGTCTTCGAATGACGCGTTCAACCCCTTGAAGTAACCTTTTAAAACGCTTACCACTGGCTGCGCGTCGCAGGGACCACAAGAAGAGTCGGTGAAGACAGTCAAGTTTACTCGTTCTGCCGCGGAGTAAATGCATTTAGCTGAAAGCTTGCCAGCGTCAACGCACTTGCCAACCGCGCCTTCTCCTGCCGCGCACTCGAAGTCAGCCGAACAAGCTGGAATGCGCGCGCAAGCCTCGTGCGAGGGAATGACGCCGCAAACTGCTTGCATTACTGAAGTAACGGTTACTGGCTTCTGCAGCAAAGTCGTGTTTACGTAAAGCACTGGCGCGTTGATGGCGCGTACTCTAAGCGCGCTCGCCACGCGAAAACTCTCTTCAAGCAACTGCTTGCCTTCTTGGCCCTCCGCGCACGCGCTTACCACGTCGTAGTCAACGCCAGTCTGCTTGCCGCAAGTCCTGCCGTCAATGCCGTTGGCGCGGCATGCTACAAAATCAAAAAAAATTTCAGGGTAATGTTTTTGAGCGCAAGCTTGCCTGGCGTCCTCGGCGACTTCTTCTTCCCCACCCTGCGCACGGAAAGCGTAGCCCTCGAATGCCACCACGAAATACATTTGCAGGGAAACATTGGAACCAAATTCTTCGAGGACGCGCTTGACCGCAAGTTCTGCCTCCTGCGACTTAGAGTCAAGGCCGTTCACGAACAACTCAAGTTTTACTGGCTTGAATTCGTTGTGCTGCTGCGCAACCGGCTCCTTGAACAGGAAAGCAGCCGCTATGAATAATATTACTATTACTGCCGCGGCCGCGACCCAAACGAGGGCGCCCGACTTCTCTAGCGTGGGCTGTTCCACGCGCTTTTCTGGCTTGGTTTTTTCCTTTCCTGTTTTCTTCAACGCGTCCCACCCTCAAACAAGTAAAAAAATGCGGCTGCCGGGATTTTCAGACGGAAAAGCCTTTGCGGCCTTTCTTTTTCCGATGAACCCCTTCTCTTCCAGAAAAGGAGTTCTTTTGAACCCGGGTCTCCAGATTGGCAATCTGACGTCCTACCAGGCTAGACTACAACCGCTTCAAAAATCGGAGTAAGGACGGCTTCGCTTCAGCACTAGTATTACTGCTACCACAATTAAAAGAATTGCGACTGCCAACCCCGCCAGCATTCGAGCGTCGACGCCTGCAACCACAAGCGATTCAGTGGATGGCGTTGAAGAAGCAACTGGAGACTGCGCGGGAGGAATGCTGGCTTCCTGTCCAGAGAAAGACAAGACAAACTTTTGCGAGAAGGAACGCTTGCCGAAAACAACCCTGATTTCTCCCTCGTGGTTTCCAGGCGCGGGCAAAGGAAAAGCAAACTCGAACCTCTTCTTTTCTCCCACCTTCAAAGAAAAAGACTGCCTCTCCTCTGCTCCGTCCAGAAAAGCGTAAACGCTCGCCCCGCTTATGTCCTCGCCGCCCTTGTTACGCAACACGCACACTAACTTAAAAGAGTCCCCAGAAGAAAGATAAGAGAGCTCGCTTACTTCCACGCCCTCGGCCAACGAAACAGCGCCGCCCTTGCGAGCCGTAATGTTGGCTTGCGCTTGCGCGCCCAAGCTCGTCACGGAAACAGGGAAAGTGTAAACATAGTTTTCAGCAAGCGAGGAAGGCACTACCACGGTCCAGTTCACTTCAGTTTCCTCCCCAGCCCGCAAGAACAAGAGCCTGTCCTTCTCGTCGACCACCTTCATTTCAACTGGTGTGGTGGGAACAGAGAGCGACAAAGGCACAGCCAAGTCTCGTGCGGCGCGCACGCGCGCGGAAACGACTGCAATCGAGCCCTCGCCAAGCGCCTGGGAAGGCACTGAAACGTTGAGGGAAACCAGGCCAGGAAAACCTTGCTTGGAAGCAAAAGAAAGCGAAGCGCCGCGCTCTATGCGGGCGAGAGACAAGTCCAAAGACCTTCCCTTGCCAGTGATTTCTTCGCGGACTCCGTCTTGGTCGACTGCCTGCGCGAACTTCAAGTGAGTAGCGTCGAGAACCACTCCCTCGCCGTAAGTCGCGTCGAATGGAACCCACTTGCCGTCTATTGCTGCCTCAACCCAAGCGTGCGGACCCCAGTCGTCGCCAGTGAAGACAAAGCCTGCCACGAAGCGCGCGGGAATCCCTTGCGAGCGAAGCATCGCAATCAGCAAGTGAGAGTATTCGCTGCACTTTCCTTTTCTCTGCTCGAAGGCCTCCTGCGACGTTAAGAGGTTGTCCCTGTAAAAACCGAGCCCCTCGTACTCTAACGCGTTGTGAACCCATTCAGTCAAGCGCGTTGCTTTCACCCAATCACTTGCGTTCCCTGCCACTTCCGCTGCCTTGGAACGAATTTCCGGGGAAATTAGTACGTACTCGCTTTCACCCAAGTAACGCTGCGCCTCGGAAGCGCTAGCTTCTTGAAAGCCGCGCGAGTAGTCCACGGAAATGCGAGCATTCAAGTAAACCTGGCTTGGCTTCGCGCTGGAATCTAACGCGAAAACAATTACGTGGTTGCCGAAAGCGTCTTCACTCGCAGAAAAAGGAGAAAAAGCAAGAATTTCGCGGGCTTGGTGCGCGTCACTAAAAAAATCGTAGGACTTCAACTGTAAATCGCTCGCCGCCTGCCCCCCTAAGTCCACTGCCCAAGAAAGGCGGGCGTCTACTACAGCGCTGCCAATCATTTTCGGCGAGAAATCGATTGCGGCCGCCAACCCCGAAAGCAACACTAAGGCGAACACGAAGCGCTTCATGAAATTAGTTTGGCGCTCTTCAATTAAAAAGAATGCGAAAAAGAAAAAAAGAGTGCCGCTGGTGTGATTTGAACACACGACATACCGGTCTTCAGCTTCGTCACCCCCGGCGCTTGACGCGCCGCGGATTCGGACGCTCTCCCAGTCTGAGCTACAGCGGCATGCAAGAAGTTATTTGGGCAGCCAACCTTTAAAACAATTCTGCGTCTTATTAATTTCAAGGGCCCGTAGTCGATTGGCTAAGACGCCTGTCTTACACAACCTTTTTTGCTATGCAATCACGCTTGGGCGCTCTTGCTGCGCAAAAAGCGTTGACGAAAAAGCAAGAAGGGTGTAGAAACAGGAGATGCGGAGTTCGATTCGAGCAATCAAAAGCGCGCGTCTCTTCGCTTGCTCGCGAACATCTCCGCGGGCCCACTCACGGCGGCGGGGAACCAAGGTTCTCCGTTAAGTCGAGTGCTCGTTTTCTTGCAAGCAGAGAAAGAGTGGTTTAAGCGGACCCACTGGGATTCGAACCCAGGTCAAGAGCTGTCTGCAATCAGTCTGCCGCGAGCGCGGCAGTCATGAGACCGCGATTTCCGCAAGCTCCCATTCTATCCAGGCTGAACTATGGGTCCTCGTTTGTTGCGCCGTGCTGGGGGACGGCAATAGTTTTTTGCAGGACAACCTATAAAAACAACTTGTTGCAGAATATTGTCCGCTGCTTTTCGTCGTTCGCGTTTGAAGCAGTGTTTTGGTGGTCTGCAATGGCTTTTTGCTCGAGTTGTGGTAGGGAAACGAGTGACTACACTAAGTTTCCTTGCCCGAACGCGTCCTGCAACGAGGTCGTGGTTAGGTGCAAGCCTTGCCGCGAGAACGAAGTTTCTTACGAGTGCTGCGGCTTTAAAGGTCCTTGATTGCGATGACTGGGCGCGTGATGGCTTTCGGTACTTTTGACGTGCTTCACTTGGGCCACCTCAAGTTTTTTGAGGCGGCTCGGCGGCTGGGAAGCGAGCTCGTCGTCGTGGTGGCGCGCGACTGGATAGTCGAGAAAGTAAAAGGGCGAAAGCCTTTTTTTTCTGAGGGCGAGCGGCTTGAACTCGTTTCAGCGCTCAAGCCGGTAGACAAGGCCGTGCTCGGCTGCGAGGGAAACAAGTACGAAGTGATAAAACGCTTCAAGCCAGATGTAGTGGTGTTGGGCTACGACCAAAAAGATGACGCAAGGGTTTTGCGTGCGAAGCTTGACGAGATGGGCTTGAAGAAGACGAGGGTTGTTCGCTTGAAGCCTTTCGCGACGGGCAAGCACAAGAGTTCGCGAGTGAAAGAGTTTTTGAGGAAGTGTTGACGTGGTGGTTTGAATGGGTAAAGTTATGACTGTAATGAAGATTTATCCTTGCGAGGGAGCTGACTTGACCAAGTTGCTTGACGCTGTTTACTCGGTCAAGGGGTGCAATTCTGCCAAGATAGAGGAATTCGTTTTCGGCGCCAAGATTTTGAAGGCTTCCTTTATTTGCGACGACAAAGAAGGAGTGGACTTCGAGGAAATAGTCAAGAAGATTGAAGGCGTCAGCGAGGTTCAAGTGGACGAAGTCGGCTTGATTAGTTGATGGCGTGGTTTCTTGCGCGAGACTAGCCTTTTTATTCTAGCAGCAGTCGCTTTTATTTCGCGCCAGTGCGTTCCCTTCCAATAGATTTTGCCGCATGCGGTGCACTGCCAGAATTCGCGGTGGCGCTTGAATACTCTTGGGAACACGTGGTTTTTCACTGTCTGCTTTGACACTCTCTTTATTTCTCCGCCGCAGGCGGGGCACAGTGAGCGCTTTGAGAGAGGCTTCAACTCGAGCGCGAATTCTGCTGCGACTTCAGCGAACTGGTTTTCAAGGTTGTTTGACTTAACTAGGAATGCCTTGCAGTAGTCTCTTGCCTTGCGCGCTAGTTCTTCGTCGCGCGTTAAAAGAATTCGGTTGCTGTTAATTGCTTTGCGTAAAACTTCCTCGTCTTCCGCGTCCTTTCCTGCGTACTCGCAGTCAAAACCGAGGATGCGCAGCCACCTGCATAGTTTTCCAAGCATTGAGTCCGCGAAAAACTTTTTCAAGTGATTTCGCCTTGCGCAGATACTTCAAGCATTCCTCGCAAGTATTGCGTTGTTTGCTGGTTTTTAATTTTGTGCAGCGCCGAAAAAGGGCTTTAAAGCAACGCGGACTCAATTTATTGCAATGATTTCTTCACTGAAGTTGAGGCACTGGAAGTCGCACGAGAAAACCGAGCTTTCCTTTGGCGCCGGCACTAACTTGATAGTGGGCGCTATGGGGAGCGGCAAGACGAGCTTGATGGACGCGATTTGCTTTGCGTTGTACGGCACTTTTCCCGCTCTGCGCAGTCGCAAGATTACGCTGGATGAAGTGGTGATGCTGCGCCCGAGAAAGTATGATTCCGCGGAAGTTGAACTGCGCTTTCAGGCGGGGGGAAAGACTTTCACGGTTTCGCGGGTGGTAAGGAAGGGTGCTACTGAGGCGTTCTTGCGCGACTCGGACTCTCGCTTGATTGAAGGCCCTCAAAGCCAGCGAGTTACTGAAGCGGTAGAGGACTTGCTGAAAGTGGACTACGAGTTGTTCACGCGAAGCATTTACGCAGAACAAAACCGCATTGACTACTTCATTGCGCTCGGCAAGGGCGAGCGCAAGAAGCAAATAGACGAGTTGCTGGGAATAGACAAGTTCGAGACCGCGCGCGCCACGGCAGGCGCGGTGGCCAACAAACTGAAGTCGCTTAAGGCCCAGTCGCAGGGCTTGCTTCAAGGAATGGACTTCGAGGGAATGCGAAAGGAAAAAGAATTGCTTGAAGGCGAGCTTGGCTCGCTGCAATCCCGCGCTGCTGCCGCAAGCGAGGAGCTCGCGCTAGCACAGGAAAAAGCCGGAAAGCAAAAGAAACTCGTTGCACAACTGGAGGAAAGCGAGGCGAGGGCGAGCCAACTCGAGAAACGCAAGGCCGCCGCCGAGGCTTCGTTGTCCGAGCTTTCAGCAGAACTGGAACGCAAAAAAAGGTTTTTTGGGAGGAAAGTCACGCGCGCGGAGTTGGAAGGAAAGAACGCCTTGGAACGCGAGCTCGAAGGACTGCGCAACGCGCGCGCTGAAGCCGCCGAGCTAGACAAGAAGCTCGAGCGCTTGCGTGGAGAAAAAGAGGCAGTGGAATCTCAGTTAAAGGAATTCTCTTCGTTGAAGTCTTATTCTCTTGAAGGAGCAAGAGAGCAAGCGCAGAAGCTTTCGCGCGAGGTTGAAGTCAAGCGTGCTGAGGCGAGAAGGCTCTCGGAAGCAATTGCTTCCTTGAAGGCGGATGGTGCTTCTGCGGCGAGAGAGGCTGCGGAGGCGCGAGAGAAGGGAGGACAGCTTCGCGTACTCGTTTCAGCTTTCCAGGAAAAGCTTTCTGCTTTGGGTGGCTTGAATGCCGTGCGAGAAAAGCAAGTCCGTTCAGAGGAGAGGCTGGCTGGCGTTCGCAGGGAGTTAGAGGAAGCCCTTGTTTCAGTTGAAGTTGCTTCAACTGCTCTCGGCTCGCTTAAGGCGGGAACGGGAGAGTGTCCGGTGTGTGGTTCTCCTTTGTCGGACGAAAAAGTGGTTTCACTTAAGCGCGAGAAGGAGGGCGCGCGGGCTGCCGCTGTAGAAAAAGCGCGTCGTTTGCAGGAAGAACGCGCTTTGCTTGAAGGAGAGCTCGCCGAATTAAAGCAGGTTTTAGCTGATGCTGCCGCGTTCGAGGAAAAGAAAGTCGAGCTCGCGGTACTCGAAGAACGCGTGAAAGCCCTTGAAGCTAAGGCAAGGAAGGCAGCCGGCGAGGCGGCGCAGTTGGCGGAAGCCGCGAATGCTTTAAACGCAGAAATTGCGTCGCTAGAGGAAAGCTTGTCGCGCGCTCGCGCCGAGAAAGACAAGCTAGAATTGAAGGAAAGGCTTTCCGCCCAGCTTTCTCGTTTGACAGCAGAAGAACAGCGCTTGCAGGCTCTAGCGGCAGCGTGCGCCAAGCGTTTTTCTGAGCAAAAAATTCTTGAAACAGAGAAAAAGATTGAAGAGCTTCGTGCGGCAGAAGAGTTTTTCCGCGTTGAAGACGCTGTTGCAGAAGCGCGAAAGCGGTTGGAGGATGCAACGCGAGAGCTTTCCGTTCTCGGTTTTGAAGCGGCGCAGCTTGCTAGCGCGCGCCAGGTGTTGTCCTCGCTTGAAGCGCAGGCAAGCGTTCTTCGCGCTGAGTCGCGTTCGCTTGCCGAGTTGTTGAAAGAGAAGAGGAAGAGGCTTGACTCGGTTCAGTCGCGTCTTTCACTCCTTGAACAGCGCAGGAATGAAATCGCTTTGCTTTCTTCGCTTGTAGAAGAACTTTCTTGTTTCCAGGAAGCGCTCGTGCAGACGCAGGCGGAGTTGAGGCAGGAGCTCGTGGCCGCTGTCAACGAGGCAATGTCTTCTCTGTGGCGCTCGCTTTACCCTTACGGCGACTATTCTTCGTTGATGTTGGAGTGCAGCGAGGACGACTATTCTTTGAAGTTGCAGGCTTCGAGTGGCGAGTGGGTTGGAATTGAAGAGGCTTCAGGGGGGGAAAAGAGTTGCGCTTCGCTGGCGTTGCGCGTGGCGTTCGCGATGGTGCTGACGCCTAATTTGAGTTGGCTGGTTTTGGACGAGCCAACACACAACCTTGACTCGCAGGCGGTGAGCTTGCTCGTGAGCGTCTTGCACGACGAGATTCCTAAGATAGTGCAACAGACTTTCATAATAACGCACGACGAGGCGTTGAAGGAGGGGGCGAGCGCAAAGGTTTACCGCGTCGAGCGCGACAAGGAGCGGGGAGACGCCAGCGTCGTGGAAGAGCTCTTTGTTTGAAGTCAGGCTGGTTGTCTGGAAAGCCACCAGTCGCGGCGGAACACGAATTTTTCGAGGAAGGGAAGCGCCTCTTCTTCGAAGGCTTTGGAGCGAGTTATCTCGTCGCCTTCAAAAATTCTTGCTTTGCTTACTGGTTTGAGGAAGTGGGAGGCAATGCCGTTCGCCTTGGGTTGCGAGACTATCTTTTTTAGTGCGTCGCGCGCGTTAGTGGTCTCGCGTTTTTTTTCGGCTGCGAGGCTTCCTCCTTCCACGTAGGGGCCGCGCGCCCACTCGCTTGGCTTGTGTGAGGCCAAGAAGTTTTCGCATGCTTTCTCGTCGGTTACGGGGGGTCCACGTACTCTCTTGAGGGGCGCGAGGCAACTCGTTTCCAGTTCGAAGAGCATGAAGCAGTTCTTACTGGAGGAAAAAGAGGTGAAGTCGTAGATGTTGAAGTCGACGCGCTCGAGTTGGCGTGCTATGGCGGCGGCGCTCTTGCGCAGTTGGGGCGTGAGCACGTCGGCTACGATGCCTGTTGGCTTGCTTGTTTGGACGAGGAAGAGCGAGTGTCCTCTTGCTGTAATGGCTTTTGCTATTCTTGTAGCGTCAGGTTTTTTTGGCTCGTGGAAAAAGAATTCGAGTGAGGGACGGCGCCAGAATGCGCGGCACAGCGTAATGAATTTGGAGAGGTTGGTTGCGTTGACGGCCGCCGCCGCGTTCCTGTTGTAGTCGATGGCGTCCACGAGAATTAACGGCGAGTCGGAAAATTTTTTGGTGAGGGCTTGCCGTCCCGCTTCTCCTTGGTATGCTCCCTCTAAGTCTATTATTACTGGGGGCTTCCAGTCTTTGGCTGCTTCAACGAGTCCAGCGAGAGAGCGGTAGTTCAAAATCATTTGCTCGCATACGAGTCCACTGAATCCTTCTACTTCTATTTCTGCGCCGTATATTCCGTTGGCTTTCAAGAGTTTTTTTAGGACGCGCACGTCCCTCCGCTGGCGGGGGGAAAGCTTTTCCTGCAAGTACTTCATGTGGAGGGGCGAGCGGTCTACGGCGCTCTTGATTTTTTGTTGTGGTTTTATTTTAAAGCAAGGGATTACTTCTACTTCGTAGCCTGAAACGTTGGCGCGAAGGTAAGGGTGTTCAGCGTAATGCATTTCCCATTTCGCTTTCACTGCAGACTTCGTAGCGGAAATGGTTTTTCTTATTATGTATTCGCGGTCGCGCGAGACTGGAAAGGCGACGAACAAGTCAATGTCTCTGTCTCCTGCGAGTCCAGTGTCTCTCGCTGCAGAGCCAACGAAGTTTATTTCCGCTTCTCTTCCGAGTTTTGCGGCTAGCTTTCTTGAAAGCGTTGCAGCAAACTTTTTTTCTGCAGCGGCTTCTGCCGGCGAGGGGGAAACTTTTCGTGAAACAATTTCCGCTATTTTTTCTATTGCTTTATGAGTCTCTTCCGTGTCGCTGGATTCCATGCTTTCTTGAACGCTTGCCGTCTTTAAAACTTGTTTCCTTTTGATTGCGTTGCTAGCCCAGGCAAGGTTTTAATTGAAGTCCTTCCTTTTAAGCGCATGGCAAAAATTCGCGTGGGCTATCCGTTTCCAGAGTACGTGGTTGACGAGCCAGTGCTAGGCAGGGAAGCAAAGCGCTTGCTGGAAAAATTTGTTGGCTTGGCGCAACGCAGGGTTTCAGTGAAAGAGTTTTGCGAGGAATTTGGCTTGGATGAAGGAGAAGCTGAAGAGTTCCTCAAGAGCTTGGATGTTTCTTCTTTCGGGAAGCCGTTGCCGCGCCAAGAAATGGAGGAAGTTGTCGCGAGCGCACGCAAAGTAGTTGCTGGGCTATCGGAAGCTGAAACGATTGCGAGGGGCGTGGCGCGCTCTCTCTACGGTTTCAAGGTAGTGCAGCCGTTGTTCGAGGACGACGACTTGGAAGAAATAATGGTTAATGGTTTTTCTTCGCCTGTAATCGTGGCACATCGAAAGCATGGTTTATGCAAGACTAACTTGCGGTTCAAGAACGAGAGAGAGTATGGGGACTTCTTGGTGCAGGTTTGCGGTGGCTCGGCTGGCGCCGCGTGCGATGTCCGCCTCCCGGATGGAAGCCGTGCTAACGTGGTTTTCCCGCCTGCGGCAAGCGAAGCAGCGGTTACCGTGCGCAAGTTCCGCCGCCAGCGTTTGAGCTTCGTTGAACTCGTAGAGGAAGGCGTTTTTTCTTCTCACTTGGCGGCGTTCTTGTGGCTCTGCATTGAGGGAATGAGGGTTAGGCCGTTGAATGTCCTTTTCGCTGGCGGTACTGCCTCGGGCAAGACTTCTTCTCTTGACGCATTTTCTTGCTTTATTCCCCCGCACGAGCGAATTATAAGCATTGAGGACACGCGAGAGCTTTCCCTGCCAGGCAAGGAGAACTGGGTTGCGTTGGAGAAGACTGAAGAACTTGACTTGAACGCCTTGCTGCGCAACTCGCTGAGAATGCGTCCCGACAGGATAATCGTGGGCGAGGTGAGGGGCGCGGAAGCTGAAACGCTTTTCACGGCAATGAACATTGGGCAGAATGGAGTGCTTGGAACTCTTCACGCTAACAGCGACCGCGATGCCATCCAGCGCTTGGAGGCCGCGCCAATGAACGTCCCCCGTGACTTGATTCCGTTGCTTGACGTGGTAGTAGTTCAGCACAGGGTTTATGATGGAGGCGAGTTGAAGCGGCGCGTTACGCAAGTGAGCGAGGTTTCCCGCATTGAGGACAAGATTGCTTTGAATGAAGTGTTCAAGTGGGACGCGGGAAAGGAGAGCGTGGTGCGCACGCAGCAGACGAGCGAGTTAGTTGAAAAGATTGCTTTGCTGTCCGGCAACCCGATAAGTGCCGTTAACGCCGAGTTAGACCGCCGCCGTGAAATAGTTGACTTCTTGGTTGAAAAAAAGGTAAAATCGCAGGAGGACGTCACCGAGTTCATGAAAAAGTATTACGCTGAAAGCCTGCCTTGACTTTTTAGAGTAAGACGTGGAAAGCAGTGTTTAAAGCGTTCAACTCAACTTAAAACAAGCTATTTCTTCGTGTACTGGCCGGTTTGGCGTGAGAGTGCTTTTCTTTAAAGCTACCTTGTCTGCCGTGAACTCAGCGAGCTCTTTTTCCGCGTATTCTTTTTGGAGGGCGCGCAGTAGCGCAAGGTTTTCTCTTCCCTTCACCCGGCATATTGTGACGTGCGCCGTGAAGTTTTTTTCTTTGCCTTGCACGCCCACGGCTTTGGCTATGGCTTGCCTTAACTCGTTCAAGCCACTTCCTTGCACGCCAGTCCAGAAGACGTTGATGCGTTGCTCGCTCGGAAAAAAGCCGGCGCCCTTTAGCTTTAGCGCGAGTGGTTTCATTCCCTGTAGTGCCCCCCTTAGTTTGGCTGCCGTCTCTGCTGCCTTGCTTTCAGTGATTTCGCCGAGGAAGGCGAGCGTGACGTGCCATTCTTCCGGTGAAGTGAAGGTAGCGTGCAAGCCTAGTGCCTTCGCCTTGGCGGAAAGCTCGCCGATTTTTTGTTTTGCCTCGGCTGGAATTTCAAGTGAAACAAAGCAACGCAAGCCAATCACAAGTTTTTTTAATTTCGTTTCATTCATTCAAGCATGAAGAAATTGTTTCCCGTATTTTTACTGGTTGCGGTATTCGCCTCAGTTGCTTCGGCTGCTCACTTGAAAGTCATAGCTCCCACGGCGCACGAGATTCAATCAGGTGATTACGCCCAGCCAGTCGAAATAGGCGTGGTTGGGCCAGGACAAAAAGTAGAGATTTCTATAGAGCGCGGCACTGGGCAGATGAGCAACGACAAGACTACTTTCGGGCAGGAAGCGATTTGGGACCGGCTTGAAGTAATTCGTTCTTCGCTGCCGAGCGGGTGGGACGCGCGCGACAGCCTCGTTTACGAGACTCCTTTGACTGCCTTCGTAATAGTCTCTCCTGAAGCTTCTGACGGGGAGTACGTCGTCGAAATGCAGTCAGTTGACGAGTACGAGGGAGTCGCGCCCATCAAGTTCAAAGCGAAAATCAGGGTGGCGCGCGACGCTTTTTCTTTCTCCATGAATCCATCGAGCGTGATAGCGGGAGTGGGACAGCCCGCCGTTTATTCTTTCAAATTGAAGAGCAACAGCGACGCTTCTGATGCCTACCAGATTTCAGCGGAAGGGCTCCCCTACAACTGGGGTTTCACTAAAAGCGTTTTCTTGCCACGCCGCGGCGAAGCGATAGTAGCTTACGAAGTGGTTGGCTCTTCGCAGAAGCAAGTAAGCTTCAACTTCAGGATTCGCTCGCTTTCTAGTTCTTTGATTGAGGGAACGCAGGAGGCGAGGCTCGTCACTGTTTCTTCGTTGTGGCAGGACATGAAGGCGGCAGCGTCAGGCATTCCCTTGTTTCCAAGCGCCGAGCAACCAATTCACTCGTTGTTGGGCTTCACAGCAAACTTGTTCCCTTGAATGCGCCACAGCACGCCTAATATTCTTTTTCGTTCCCAGAAATTACGTGGCTTCCAGTGCAGCGCAGGCGAGAATTAATGCAGCGAGAGAAGTAGCGCGAGCCATTGCGGGAATGCGTTCAAAGCCTAGTCCACGCAAGCTGATGGCTTTAAAGCGCGCGGCGTGCAAGAGACACGGCTTGAGCGAAATGCTTTCAAACGCGGAATTGCTTGAAGCCCTCCCGTCAGCGGTATTGCGAGAAAAAAAACAGTTTTTCAGGACGAGGCAAGTGCGCTCGCTTTCAGGCGTTTGCGTTGTCGCGATAATGGCGAGGCCTGCTGAGTGCCCGCACGGCAGGTGCGCTTACTGTCCTGGAGGCCCGCAAAACAATTCGCCTCAAAGCTATACGGGGCGCGAGCCAGCGGCAATGCGTGCTTCTCAGAACGGCTTCGATTCCTTTGCGCAAGTTAGGGCGAGGCTCGACCAACTGCGCGCCATTGGCCACGAGCCACAGAAATGCGAGTTGATAGTAATGGGCGGCACTTTCAACGCCCAGCCTCTTGAATACCAACGCGTTTTCTTGAAGCGCGCCTTTGAAGCATTCAATGAAGGCACGTCGCGTTCTCTTGAAGCCGCGATAAAAGCTAACGAGGGCGCGCGGCACAGGGTGGTGGGACTGACTTTCGAGACGCGTCCTGACTGGGCGACTCGCGAGAGGATTTCCAGGCTCGTGGACTGGGGGGCGACGAGGATAGAGTTGGGAGTTCAGACTTTAAGCGACGAGGTTTACAAGAAAGTGGAGAGGGGGCACTCGGTTGCCGACGTAGTGGAAGCCACGCAGACTTGCAAGGATGCGCTCCTCAAGGTAGGCTATCACTGGATGCCTGGGCTTCTCTGCGGCCCTCGCGACGACGAGAGGATGTTCAAGCGCTTGTTTTCTGACTCGCGTTTCAGGCCCGACATGCTGAAAATTTATCCTTGCCTGGTAATGCCTGGCACGAAAATGTTTGAGTGGTGGGAGAAAGGAGAATTCGTTCCCTACGACGCTGAAACCGCGGCGAGAGTGGTGGCACGCTTGAAGCGTTTAGTTCCGCCTTACTGTAGGGTGATGCGCGTAGAGCGAGACATTCCAGTGCAGTTGATTGCTGCGGGCGTCAAGAAAAGCAACTTGCGGCAGCTCGTGCGCAAGGAAATGCTTGAGCGCGGGTGGGAGTGCAAGTGCATTCGGTGCAGGGAAGTTGGCTTCAAGCAAGCGGCTGGCGCGAAAATTGATTGGAGCGCCGTTGAGTTGAAGCGCTTTGACTACGAGGCGAGCGGCGGCAAAGAAGTTTTTCTTTCTTTCGAAGAGCCGGGAGCGGATGCGCTGGTTGCCTTCCTGCGCCTGCGATTACCTGGCAGGCCTTGGCGCAAAGAATTCCGTGAAGGAGACGCTGGCGTGCGCGAGTTGCACGTCTACGGCGAGCAGTTGCTCGTGGGCGAGAGAAAGGAAGTGGCAGCGCAGCACAAGCGCTTTGGGCGCCTGCTGTTAGGGGAAGCCGAGCGCATAGCTGGCGAGGAGTGGGGTTCGCGGAAGCTCTTCGTTATAAGCGGCGTTGGAGTGCGTCCTTACTACAAGCGGTTGGGCTACGCTCAAGACGGTGCTTTCGTCTCCAAAAAACTATAATAAGCGCGCGCTCTAAACCGTGTTGGTGTCTCGCTTGTATTCCGAAAAGATAATGCTGGCCTTGAAGGCTGCCGGCGCTTCTTTTGGCGACCGCGTTCGCGTGAAGTCTGGCAGTGCAGTGTTCGAGGGAGTTCTGTTGCCACGCCACGACTACGGTGACCCGGATTGCCTTGTGCTAAAGCTTTCCAGTGGCTATAACGTCGGGGTGGCGTTTGACTCCAAGACTTTGGTGGAGCGGGTTGGTGGCGCGGCGAAGGCAGGAAAGGAGGCGTTGCCTCGGTTTCCGCGCAATCCCTTGCTTCCAGACGTCTCGCTTGTCGCGACTGGCGGAACGATTAGCGCGAGAGTGGACTACAAGACTGGCGGGGTGGACATGTTCTTGTCCCCTGAAGAAATTCTTGCGGTTGCACCTCAAGTTGCTGAAGTAATCAATTTAAGGAACTTGATTAGCCCTTTCAGGGTGGCTAGCGAGGACATGACTTTCAGGGAGTGGAAGAAGATTGCCGCCGTGGTGGCGAAAGAGCTTTCCAGTGGCGCGGCTGGCGTGATAGTCACTCACGGGACTGACACTCTCCACTTTACTGCAGCCGCGCTGTCGTTCATGCTCCGCAACCTCGAACAACCAGTAGCTCTCGTTGGCGCTCAGCGTTCTCCTGACAGGGGAAGTTTTGACGGCACCATGAACTTGGTTTGCGGTGCTCACTACGCGAAAAGCTCGCTTGCCGAAGTTGCAGTGGTAATGCATGGCACGAGCAGTGACGACTACTGCCTCGCCATTCGCGGAACTAAAGCGCGAAAAATGCATACTACTCGCCGCGACGCCTTCCGTCCAATCAATGACTTGCCTCTCGCGAGAATTTGGCCTGACGGCAGGATTGAAGGAGTTCAGGGGGCTCGCGCGCGGGGCAGTGGAGTAGTTGAGTTAGACGACTCTTTCGAGCCGCGCACTGCGCTAGTGAAAGTATTTCCCGGCGCTTCCCCGGAAGTAATTGATTTTTACGTTGACAGGAAGTACCGTGGCATTGTTTTGGAGGGTACGGCTTTGGGGCACGCGCCAGTTGCCACGCTTGACTCGCGCGACAGCTGGCTGCCTTCCATCGAGCGCGCCGTGGAAGAAGGAGTGGTTGTCGCGATGGCGACGCAGTGCCTTTACGGTTCCACTAATCCCTTCGTTTACGCTAACGGCCGCCGCCTCGCCCGCGCTGGCGTTGTTTACTGTCGCGACATGCTTCCAGAAACGGCTTTCGTGAAGCTCGGCTGGCTTTTGGGGCACAAGGGTTTGTCGCTCGAGGGGGTTGCCGCGAGAATGACTGAAAACTTGTGTGGCGAAATAAATGCGCGCTTGACTGAAGCGCACTTTCTTGCGTGATTTGAATTGATTGACTTCAAGGCAATTGGCTTCAAGTGCGGCGTCGAAGTCCACCAGCGAGTGGACTCGCACAAGCTGTTCTGCGAGTGCTACTGCAACCCCAACAAGGAAGGGGAGAAAGGACAGGTTTTCGAGTTGAAGCGGAGGCTGGCGGCGGTGGCGGGCGAGCTTGGCGGCTTGGATCCGGCTGCTGCCTTCGAGGCTGCACGCGGAAAGGAATTCACTTACTTTTCTGACTCGAAGACTTCTTGCTTGGTTGAGTGCGACGAAGAACCACCACACCAAATAAATGAAGAGGCAGTGAAGGTGGCTTTGCAGATTGCGCTTGCTTTGGGGGCGCGCCCCGTGGACGAAGTTCAGGTAATGCGAAAGACGGTGGTGGACGGCAGCGCAGTAAGCGGCTTTCAGCGCACTGCGTTGGTTGCTTTGAATGGCTTACTTGAAACCTCGCGGGGCAGGGTAGGAATTCCCACTATTTGCGTGGAGGAAGAAAGCGCGGGAATCGTTGAGAAGTCGGCTGGCTCGGCGGCTTACAGGCTGGACCGCCTCGGCATTCCGTTGATTGAAATTGCTTCCGACGCGTCAATAAAAGACGGCGTTCACGCAGCCGAAGTCGCTGAAAAGATTGGGCTCTTGTTGCGCACTACGGGGAGAGTGCAGAGGGGAATTGGCACGATAAGGCAGGACTTGAACGTAAGCGTCGAGGGAGGCGCGCGCGTAGAGATTAAGGGAGCGCAAGAGCTTGCCGCGATTCCTGCGATTGTTGAGAACGAGGCGCGACGCCAAGTCGAGTTAATCAAAATCAAAAAAAAGTTGGCTGGAAAGAAAAAAATCGCAGTGCAGCCTGCCGTGAGGGACGTCACGCACTTGTTGAAGGAGGACGGTCCTTCTTTCGTGCGCAAAGCGATTTCTGAGGGCGCTTCCGCGATGGCGGTCAAGCTTGAAGGCTTTGCCGGCTTGCTTGGCAGAGAGTTGATGGAGAACCACAGGCTGGGCACTGAATTGAGTGACTACGCTAGAGCCAGCGCGGGCGTGAAGGGAATTATTCACTCCGACGAAGACCCGGCAAAGTATTCTTTGGAGGAAAGCGTTTTCTCGGCCGTCGCAAGGCAACTCGGCTGCACTGCTTCCGATGCGTGGGTTTTGTGCGTGGAAAAAGAGCTCGTTGCCGTAAAGGCTTTGGATGCGGCGTTCCACCGAGCTCGTCTCGCCTTTGACGGCGTGCCGAGCGAGACGCGGCGCGTTGAGGGAGAGAAAAGCGTTTTCATGCGCCCCATGCCTGGAGCGGATAGAATGTACCCTGAGACTGACGTCGCGCCGCTGCGCTTGAACGCCGTCTTCTTGGCTGGAGTGAAGCCTTTAGAGGACTTTGAGGCAAGGAAAAAGCGGTTCAAGGCAATGGGTTTGAATGAGGAACTAGCAGAAAAAATACTGCGAGGAAGCGAAGCAAACTCGTTCGAGGAACTCGTGCGCGACAGTGGCGCAGACGCTTTGTTTGTGGCAGTGACTTTAGAGGATACCTTGAAGGCGCTGCGGCGCGCTGGCTTTTCGGTTGACTCTCTTGGCATTGAGCGGTTGCGCGAGGTTTTCTCGCTTTACGCGAAGGGAAGAATAGTGAAGGCGGCGGTCCCAGAGTTGTTGAAGGCGTTGTGCGAGTGGCCAGCCCCAGCTGAAACTGTCTTGCGCGAGAAAAAGCTCGAGAAATTCAGTTCAAGGCGTCTTGCCGCTACAGTCAAGGCATTGCGCGAGGAAGGAGTGAGCGAGAAACAATTGTTCGCGGAAGTAATGAAGAGGCACAGGTTAAACGTTGACGCTGGCGAGCTTCAAGCTTTGTTGAAGAAGGCATTTTAAACGAGGACTGCCTTCTTAGAAAAGGTTTTGTTAAGGGTTTTCGTTTATGGCAGACGATTTCGGCGAGGCTGCTCCTCAGGAAGGCGGTGGCTTCGACAAAGAGAAAATTATTGCTTTGCTGAAGAAGTTCGCGCCTTTCTTAGTGGCTGCAGTGGTAGTGGTTGGTGGCGTGCTTTTCTATTTCAGCCTGCCAAAGCCGGCCACGGTAACAGTTTGCGTTGACGGCTTGGACCAAGCCACGAAAGTGGAGGCTGCGTCAGTTACTTTTTCTCGGGGCGACGAGTCTTGGTCTGTTGACTTGGAGGACCGCTGCGGCGAGTTGAGTGGCACACTGCCAGCGGGAGTAGAGTTGAGCGTGGAAGTGGATGCGGGCTCGAAGTATTCTTCTACTCCAGACCCTTCTTCAGTCATCCTTGAACCCGGCACTAACACTGTTAACTTGAAGCTTCCCTACGACTACAAGCTTTCAGCGAACCAAAAGTCTTTCACGATAGACACTGCGCCGGGCTGCAACCGCACCATCATCCTCGGCGTGAAAAACAATGGCAAGTCCGCGGCTGAAATTGGTTTAGTGCCTGAAGGCGACGCCCGGCAATACTTGTTTGTTCCGCCGTTCAAGACCATCGCAGCTGGCGCGGACACGACTATTGCGGTTTCGGTTTTAGTGCCGGCCGCGGGCCAGAAAACGATTACTGGTGCGTTGAGGCTCGCGCATACTACAACCAAGATTCCGGTGACAATAAACGTGGGAGAGGGAGCCAAGCTAAGTATAACTCCTACTTCGGTGAGGCTCTCAAACGACGACAAAGTGCTGGTCACGGTGAAGAACGCTGGAAAGACTGACGTTACCGACTTGCGCGTTGAAACTTGTTATTCCGAAGAAAAGATAAGCGTGTCTTACAACGCGCAGTCAATTACAAAATTCTTAGCTCCTGGAAGCCAGACTACTTTCCCGGTAGACGTTTACTCTGCCGAGCCAGGAAAGTTTTTCGCGAAACTCTGCATTTCAGACGGCGGCTGCCAAGCGACCGAGGTTCCGATAACGCTGGAGAAGGCCGCGCCGCGCTCGTGAGCTACGCCGCAGCCTTTGGTTGTCTTGCGAACACACATTAAAATAATGCGTCGCCCAAAATAGTTAGTGGTGTTGCTATTGGATTGCGCGAGCGCTTGCCTTTCACCCCAGGAATTCGAGTCTACAGCGGAAGTAAGCATTCCTCGTGACCCATTGCAGCAAGTGATTGGGCAAGAGGAAGCCGTGCGGCTGGCGCGCATTGCCTGCAAGCAAAGACGCAACTTGTTGTTGGTTGGCCCGCCAGGCACTGGCAAGAGTTTGATAGCGCAAGCAATAGCTTTCCATTTGCCTAAGCCGAGCCAAGAAGTAAGCGTTCTCCACAACCCTGAAGCGCCGGAGAGGCCAATCGTGGAAGTGCGCACTGCTGCAGACATAGCCAAGGAAAAAAAGCTTTTGCGGGAAATACAAGGGAGGCTTGTTTCCCCAAGCGAAGTGCCTTCATTCGTCGCCGAGAGGCTGGGCTTCAGGTGCAGGAAGTGCGGGAGGCTCAGCAAGCCAGACGAGCAAGCATGCCCGAACTGCGGCAATGAAAAATATTCCGTGGGCGGCTCTCCCTTCGGCGACTTGCTGGCGCCCTACCTCGAAGAAGGCAAGCGAGTGCAGAGAGTTCACACGACCCGCAGCGTCGGCGACAAGGAAGAAGTAATCGTTTACGAGGCAGCAGGAGAAAAAATTCACGTGCTAGACCAGCCCGCGCTGGAAAAAATTGATGCTTTAAAGAAGGCGCGTCCTCGCAAGGTGCTCGTGCCTTTGGAGCGCAAGACTTTCGTGGCTGCGACTGGCTCAAGCGAGACCGAGTTGTTGGGCGACGTGCGACACGACCCGTACGGCGGGCACGCGCAAGTGGGAACGCTTCCTTACGCGCGCGTCTTGCCTGGCGCGGTACACGAAGCGCACGAGGGCGTCTTATTCATAGACGAGTTAGGGGCGTTGAATGCAGTGCAAAGGTTTCTCTTGACTGCCATGCAGGAGAAAAAGTATCCAATAGTTGGAAAAAACCCTCAAAGTGCTGGGGCGAGCGTGCGGGTGGACGACGTCCCTTGCGACTTTATTCTCGTCGCTGCATCCAACATCAACGACTTGCACTTGATTTTGCCTCCCTTGCGCTCGCGCCTCATCGGAAACGGTTACGAGGTCTTGCTTGACACTTTCTTGCCGGACACGCCTGAAAACCGCGCTAAATTCGTTCAATTCGTTGCCCAGGAAATCCGGAAAGACGCAAAAATACCGCACGCGCTGCCAGAGGCAGTACAAGCTATCATAAGCGAGGCGAGGAGGAGGGCTTTCGTGGTGGACGGCGCCGCGAATTCCTTGACTCTGCGCTTGCGCGAGTTGAGTGGCGTGATCAGGCTAGCAGGCGATTTAGCGGTTGCCGAGAAAGCGCAGTTCATTGAAGAACGCCACGTTGCGCGAGCAATAGAAAAAGCTAAAGCTATAGAACAACAGTTGGCGGAAAAGTACGGGAGCGTTTGGAAAGCCAGTGCGAGCGAGGCGTCATTCAACGCGAGGACAACTAATGCAAGCGCGGGCAAAGAAATCAGTTAATGCTTTTAAACGATTGCATGCTAAAAATTAGAGAGGGAGGCGAGAAGAAAATGCCGGAAAAAAACAGCGTTCTTTTCAATCAGCCAGGCATTCATCCTGCGGCTTACCCAAAGAAAACAGCGCAGTTTTCTCTCTCCCGCCGAACACCGCACGCCATTGAATCAATAAAAAAAATTTCTTCGGGTTACTCTGCCCGCGTTTCTTCTTACTTGGTTGAAGGCAAGAAAGCATTGCACCGCGACTTCTACAACCAAAACCTTGCAGTGCTCCTCAAAAAAAGAATTCCGTTGGAGGCCGCGCGAAAGCTCGCCGGCGTTCCCGGGGCAGTGAAGTGGAGGAAAGGCAAGCCAGTCTTTAACGCTGCCCAGTTAAAGCGCTTTGCTGGACGCGCTTAAAAAAATAGTGGGCCGCACTCATTTTCGCTTGTGCGCTTTGTGGGCGGCAACCGCTTTCTGAATCAGCGCTCGGTGGTGCTCGCTTATTTTTTGCTCGTATTCTTCCACTGGCAAGACTACCTTGCCTGCCTGGTAAACCATTATTGCGACCACCATGACGCCAAGCCAGAACAAGAACGCTGCAACTGGACCCAACAACACGCCGAGCACGTCCTGTGAAGTAAAGTGGCCGAACCCGCCTGGAGCCGCGCCAATCGCCCAACCAAACAATGCGGGAATAAGAGAGGGATTGAGTTGCGCGTAAGTCGCTTTCTGTACTGTAACGAAAATCTGGTAAGCAGACTGGGCCACCATTAAAACGGCGGCGACAACGAAGAAGGCGCCGGCAAGCTTTATCATGTGAAGCTTCTTTCCGCCAACCCTCAACCAAATTATTCTGTGCATGAAAACCACTCCTCCTTTCCCAGTAAAAACCCACGTGGGAACGCAATTTAAAGGTTACCTTTCAAGTCGCCGCCAGCGCTTCTCTGGCTGGAATGAAGGTTTTTTTAAGCCCTTTTTCCTTTATTGGTCGATGGCTTACAACGTGGTTCTCGGCTTGGCGGCTTTCTTGTTGGCGCTAGCCCTGCTTTTCGCGGTTTACTTCTTTTTTCGCGCTTTCAAGGAAAGCAGTCTTGCTCGCGCGCTCTTGATAGTTGACGCGGGCTTGCTCGCAGTTTGTTTTCACGCGGCGATCGAGCTCTTGAATGGAGTTGGCGTGACTGACTTCGCGGAAGCGCCCTTCATTGAAATACTGGCTTACGTAATCATATTAATTGGTTTGTTCGTCGCGCGCAAGGACTTTCAGTCGTTCGACTGGCTCAAGGAAATAACTCGTGGTTGAGGTAGAAAGAAATGGCTTCAAGGAAAAACGTGAAAAAAAAGGGAGACGCTGATGTTTCAAGGATTACTGCCGCGTTCTCTTACTTGCTTTGCTTTGTGTCCGCAGTAATAGTTTTGTTGTTGAGGTACGACGACGAGCACGCAAAGTTTCATTCCCTGCAATCCATTCTCTTCTGGGCTCTCTGGATAGTCGGGGGCTTTGCCGTGGCAGCGGTTGCAGGCGTTCTTTTGCTCGTGCCCTTCATTGGCTGGATTTTCGGCGTAATAGTAGTAGTAGCATTCTACGCGGCCTTCCTTGTTTCCTGGATTTACTTGATGTACAAGGCGTTGAAGGGAGAAAAGTACGAGTATCCCTTGATTGGAAAGTACGCTGCGAGGTGGTAAAATGATTTTGAAGTCAGTAAAGCCCTCCACTGCCGCCATAATTGGGGGAGGAGTAGGCGGAGTCATTGGATTCATTCTCGGCTTAGTCAGTGCCTTGTGGTGGTTGCTTGCTGGCGTGGCTTCCTCGCTCGTGGCAGGCCCGCTTGGAAGCGGGTTAGGCGTAGCCGCAGCAATCATTTCAGTTGCAATCATTATGGTTTTAAGCGCGGTCGTGGGCGCAGTGTACTGCGGTTTTGTCGCGGTAGTCTACAACTTTGCTGCCAGCAAGTTCGGCGGCTTGCAATTAGATTTAAAGAACGAGTGAGCCACTTCAAGGATAGCTCCTGTTTATCACGCGCGGGAAGGGAATGGCGTCGCGAATGTGGTTGAGCTTGCAAATCCAGCGCAGCACGCGCTCCACTCCCATTCCGAACCCACTGTGGGGAACGCTTCCATAGCGCCTCAAGTCCAAGTACCACTTGAAGTCCTCTGGTTTTTGGCCGTTGGCGCGCAGCCTTGCAGTCAAGGCTTCAACGCTGTCCTCGCGCTGGCTTCCCCCAATTATTTCGCCGAAGCCCTCGGGCGCCAGGCAGTCGTTGCTTAGCACGAGGCGCTCGTCCTCTGGGTCTTCCTTCATGTAGAACGCCTTGAACGTCTTTGGGTGGCGGACGACGAAAACAGGTTTCTTCAAGTCTTGAGTTAAAAGCCTTTCCTCTTCAACGCCAAAGTCGTCTCCCCACTCTACTTGCGCGCCCTTGCCGCGCAGCAACTCGACCGCTTCAGAGTACGAAATTCTTTGGAATGGTGGCTTTACTTCAAGCAATTCTTTGGGGTCACGCCCAAGAAAACGCAGTTCCTTGCCGCGCTCGCGCGCGACTTTATGGCACGCAAAACTCACGAGCTGTTCCTCGAATTCCAGCAACTGCTCGAAGTTCATGTGCGCTTCCTCTCCCTCAACGTGCCAGTACTCTGCAAGGTGGCGCACCGTCCTGCTTTTCTCGGCACGGAAGGAAGGAGTAATAGAATAAACTTTTTCTAGGCTGTAAATCAGTGCCTCCAAGTAGAGTTGCGCGCTCTGCGACAGGAACGCTTTCTTGCCGAAGTAGTCGAATTCGAAGAGAGTGCTTCCGCCCTCGCAAGCGCCGCTCACTATTATGGGGGGAGTGGTTTCCCAGTACCCCTTGTTCTTAAAGAACTCGCGGCACGCTTCTAGGAGCGAGTGCTTTACCTTCATTACGGCGGTGAGCTCGCGCGAGCGAATGGAGAGATGACGGATGTCCAAGAACCATTCCTCGCTGTTGTCCTTCGCTATGGGAAACGGTTCGGCGGCCTGAATTGTTGCAAAGTCAGTTGCCTGCAACTCGAAGCCGTTCGGAGCGCGAGCGTCCTTCACGACAACGCCTGAAACTATGACGCTTGACTCTACTCGCGCAGACTCGGCCATCTTCCAAGCGCGCGCGCTCACCTTATCTTTTTTTACGGCGGCCTGGATGACGTCTGTAGAGTCCCTCAACACCAAAAATTTCACGCCGCCGCTTGAACGCTCCCTGTAAACCCAGGCGCGCACCGAGAACTCTTTTCCTACAGCGTCGTCGTCAAGCAATTCCTCGATCTTGGTGTAAGAAACCATTCAAAGCAACTCCGCCGACTTCTTCGGCACCACTACTTCTAAGACTCCGTTCTTGAAGGAAGCCCTGGCCTTGCTCGCGTCAGTGTCGGAGGGAAAGCGCACGTACTCATTGACTTCCTCCACTTCCTCGCCGCGAGTGAACCACTTTCCGCTGCCTTCGGGCCTGAGGTTGCGGCCTGCCTTGACGCTCATTCCGTCTCCGAAAATCTTGAGGCGAATGTTTTCGCGAGAGTAGTTAGGCAAGTGCACGATGACGACGACTTCACGCGCGTTCTCGAAAGCATCTATTTCAGGCGAGCCAGCGGAAGCCACGCGTGGAAGCCGCTTGTACTTCAAGTCTTCTTCTCTTTCAAGAAAGGGACTAGAGACTCCCCACTTGCGTTTTAGTTCGTCAAAAGAAACCATACTGGAAAATTACTGCGACTCAATTAAAAAAAGCTTGCCGCCCACAAGAAAAGCAATGGCAGAAGTTAGTCTCTTGTTCCGCCACGAAAATTTCAGGGCAGGGCAAAAACAAATAGTTTCCGACGTCTGGCACGCCTTGAAGGCCGGAAAGCACTTGCTATTGAACGCGCCAACTGGAAGCGGCAAGACTGACGCCGTGCTTTCTCCCGCGCTTACTTACGCTCTGCAAAACGACTTAGATGTTTTCTTCGTGACGCCTAAGACGTCGCAGCACGAAATCGCTTTTCAGGCTGCAGCGGGAATAGCGGACAAGTATGGCTTGGACTTCGGAATCGTGGACTTCAACGGCAAGAAAAACATGTGCTTGGACGAGAAAACCAAGGAAAGCCCTGACTTTTACCACGCTTGCCGCGCGCGCTCGAAAGCCCGCAAATGCGTTTACTATGCTAAGTCGCGCGACGAAAGCGCTTGCCGAGAGGCTGTCTTGCGCTTGCAGGGAAAAGCGTCGCGCGAGCAACTGCTCGCGGAATGCGCGAAGCAAGGCTTGTGCGCTTACGAAGCGGCAGTGCGAATCGCGCGAAGCGCTCGCTTGGTCATCGCGGACTACTACCAGTTGTTCGCTCCAGGCATCAAGGAAAAGTTTTTGCGGGGCACTGGAAAGAACTTGAGCCAGTCAATAATAATCGTGGACGAAGCACACAACCTGCCCCAGCGCTTGCGCGACTACTTGAGTTCTTCCGTGAACGAGGCAGTCTTTCAAGGCGCTTGCAGGGAAGCCGCTGCCACGCGCCACCCAGTCAGGAAATCCGCTGAGAAAGCCGCGCTCGCGTTCGCCGAATTCAAGGCGCGAAGGTTGTGCGCTTGCAGCTTGGATGAGCTGAAGCGGGAAGCCAGTGGCGGCGCTCCCTCGCAGTTGGCTTTGGCTGAAGAACTCGAGTTGCCAGTAGCCAAGAACGAGTTCTTGGAGTTGCTGGGCGGGGAAGAGGAAGCCGCGGCCTTGTCTGCTGCGCTCGCCGAGTGCGGCGAAAAGTTTCTAGAAAGAGAAGAGAGGCAGAAGAGCGCGTGCATTAAGTTGTCGGAATTCATTGCGTTGTGGCTCTCTGCTGGAAGCGATTACTTGCGGGCACTGAGCGCGCGGGGACTGGAGTGCAAGTGCCTTGACTCTGCTCCGGCTACTAGCGCAGCAAACTCTGCTTACTCTTGTATAGCCATGAGCGGCACGCTCTTGCCGCTTGAAATGTACCGCGACGTCATCGGCTTGCCGGAAAGCCGAACGCTTTTGAAGGAGTACCCTTCTTCTTTCCCGCCAGAGAATAGGTTGAACTTGGTTGTGGACGAGGTTACAACGCGGTTTTCCGAGCGCTCTCCAACCAACTACGAGAGAATCGCAGCAATATTGCAGGAAGTCGGTAACGCCATGAGTGGAAAGCGCACCGCGTTCTTCTTTGCTTCATACAAGGTAATGCGCGAAATCATTCCGTTGCTGCGCTTTCAGAAAATGTTCGTGCAGAAAGAACAGGCGAGCGCCGTGGAAACCAGTGAATTAATTGAAGCATTCAAGAAAGACCCTGGAGTGCTTTGTGGGGTGATGGGCGGCTCGCTTTCCGAAGGAATAGACTACGATGGAGGAGAACTGAAGTGCATTTGCTTGGTGGGCGTGCCGTTGCAGGAAGTAAGCCTTGAAACGCAGTCGCTTGTTTCGTATTACGACAAAAAGTTTGGGAGGGGGTGGGAGTACGGCTATGTTTTTCCTGCCATGAACAAAGCGCTTCAAGCAGCTGGACGAGGCGTGAGGAGCACGAAAGACAAGTGCGTCGTCTTGTTCATGGACTCTCGTTACTTGGAGAAGGCATACAAGCAGTGTTTTCCCCGCGACCTCTACTTCTATCGTGCGAGAAACCCAGCCGCTCAAGTGGAAGCTTTTTTCTCCAACCAATTTTAATAAGCTGGAATGCATTCACTTGGTTGGGGTGGTTTCGTGGCTGAACTAAACGAATTCATTGAAGAAATAGAGAAAGAGCAAAAAGCGTTAGAGGAAGCGCCAAAACAAAAACCGGAAATGCATATTTACCAGCCTGACGTGGACCAGCAAGGAAAAAAGAAGTTCGTGGAAGTTGGTGCAATTTGGAGGAACACGAGCAAGGCAGGGCGAACTTTTTACTCCATCAAGATAGGCAACCTTCGCTTGATAGCTTTTCCAGCTTGAATGCGCGAAAAACTCAAATGAATGCTTTCTCGTCGCCATCGAGTTTGGCGGAAGCGCTTTCCTCGAATTCCAGCGCCTGCTCTTCAACCGACTTGCTTTTCCCGGCCTTCGCGCTCTTCCTCTGGCGCACGCGCAAGAACAATGGGAAATTAACTGCCTCGCCCAAAAGAATTCCTTCGCCGGTGCGAAGGGAAGTAATTTGGTTTTGCGCGGAACGGTCTATTCCCTCGCAAGACTTTGCAATGTGTTCTACGTCGTAAGGGTTGGTGACGCGCATGACGAGGAACGAATTGCATTGAGACAAGGCGGTCGTACTCAACTGCACGGGGCGCTGAGAGACGAGGCACAAGCAAGCCCCAAACTTTCTTCCCTCCCTCGCAACGGTTTCAATTATGTTTTTAGATAAAGCATTCTCTCGCGAGGCTTTCTCTGGCGCGAAATTGTGGGCTTCCTCTACTAACATCAAGTACGGAGGAATTTCTTGCTGGCGCCTCAAGGCAAACAACATCTTAGCGACAAAAGAAACGAGCAACTGCTTCTTCTTCAAAGAGTTGACGCCGCTCAAGTCAAAGACTGCGAGCTTGCCTGGGCGAATGACTTCCCGCAAGTCAGGATTGTCCGCGCGCCCGAAAACACTTATTTCGCTTAACTCCTCGAGCCACCCAAGCAAGGGAAGGCGCACGTTTTCTTTCAGCGACTCGTCGCCCTCCACCGCGTCCACTATCTCGGAAACTTCCAAGCCAGCGTTTCCCCTCTCTTTAGAGAGGCGCTGCAAAGTCCTTGAGAACTCTCTCGCGCCAGTCGCCGTAATCTCTGGAAGTATCTCGCGCAGGAAAGACGCGGTCAAGTGCTTCGTGGAAATCCTCAAGTCACCGCAGTCAACTACTTTAGTGTGCGCGCCGAAAGCCGTGCTCGCGTCAGCAAAGCCGAGGTAGTCTCCGTGCGCGTCGAAAACCACTGCCGCCAGCCGCCCCTCGCCTGCCTTGCGCGACAAAACCTCTTCCAAAACCACTGCTGCCGCATGAGACTTGCCGCTGCCGCTCATACCGAGGATGGCAAGGTGCTTTTGAAGCAGCCTCGAAAGATTAACTCTCACAGGAATGCCGTGGTTCAACAACTCGCCTAACTCCACGCCGCCGTCAAAGCCAGCCACCGTCGAAACAACTTGCTGGTCGGCGGCTAGCACTCTCGCGCCAGGAGCCGGCGGGAAGCCACACCTCTTCAACGCACCAGAGTCAAGCACACCAAGCACGCCGCAATTCGCGAGAACGTATTCCCACTCGCCAGCAGGAAACTGTTCCGTGAAAGCCCCGCTCTTCTCGTACTCGCTCACGCTGTCAGCGCGCTCGAAGTACTTGTTAACGCGGAAAATCTCGCGCACCCACCCCACCACCAAGCCTTCCTCTGAATAGACTTGAACGAAGGCGTTCTTGCGCACGGACTTGCCAGCGCTCACCACGAAAGAAAAACTCGAAGTGTTCGGGCCCTCCAAAGTCGAAACAACTGTACCAAGTTCAGTCACGCAAACCACCAACCACGCAAACCAAATTTTCTTTAACGAAAAGGACGCTCGTTGCGCCTCAAGCCAAACAAGGAAGCGCTGAAGCCAAGCTTGGAGCGAAAGCGCGCTACCTCGTTCTCCAACTCCCGGCCTTCAATCGCGGCACGCAAGTCTGCTTCAATTAATGCAGCGGGATAGCCGTAAGCCCTGTTGATCGCACTCAAAGAAAAAACAATTGAAGCAACTTTTTCCGCGCCCTCGCGCCCCCCAACTGTTTTCCCTCGCAAGAAGTCCACTCTCAGCGGCCGGTCAAAAGCAACCGGCTTAACGTAAAACGAGCAAACGCGCTCCGCCCACTTACCCAAGTCGCGCAAGACGCCGTGCTCGGACGGAATTGAAGAGTAAGAAAAGCAGGCGCTGCGCTCTCCCTCGCCAAGCAAGAAATAAAGAAAAAGCGAGTCCGTCGTGCGCCCAGCCTCTCCAAGCAAGCCCCGCGCTTCAGGAAAACAAGAAGCAACTATTGCGGCAAAGTGCTTTGCGCGAGAGTCCTTAACCACTCCAGCCAACAACGCGCCCCTCTCCTCAACCTCGCCGTAAAGCCGCAAATACTTTTCAATAACTCGCTCGTATTCACTGAAAACCCTGCTCTCGCGGGGAGGCTTGTCTGCAGTCTGTGGAACAATGCTACCGTCAAGCAACAACACTTGCGGAGAAAACTTTTTCAGCACTCCCAAAGCGCAGTCCAGTTCCACGCCAAGCCGCTTCAAAGACTTCATCCAAGCCACTTCAAACGGCTCCCACGAGTAATTCGCCAGAAACTGCAAAGCAACAAATTTAGAGGGAAAATAGTGGTGCCCGCGAAGGCGTCCTTCGCTGTAGTCGAAGACTGCGGCGGCAGCGCGATAGAAAAGCAAGTCCAAGCCGTGAAGCTCCACCAACGCAATCCCTCCGTCCACGGCCGCGACTCGCCCGCTGAATTGCTGGCGCTTGACTGGCAAGAACAAGCGCTCGTCGAAAACCTCGCGCGCCTCAAGCTCCGGGGACTCGCGCAGCCTAGCGCAAAGCCTCGCCTGGCGTTCTTCTAGGTCGCGCAACTTCTTTACTGCTTCCTCCCAAGAATCCATTCCGCACTCACGAGAAACAAGCTTAAAGAATACCACGCAAACAAACTATTTTAAGTGGTTGGAGTGAGCGAGTTCAAGCAAGCAATAATAATTCGCTGCGACCTCGGAATGGGGAAAGGAAAAATGGTGGCGCAAGGAAGCCATGCGTCGCTCCTCGCCTTTGAGGAAGCCCTAAAGAAAAACGAGGAAGCCGCGCGCGCTTGGCAAGCGAGCGGAAGCAAGAAAATAGTTCTGAGGGCTGCAAGCGAAAAAGAACTCGTCGAACTATACGCTAAAGCAAGGAAGGCAAGACTGCCTGCAGCGCTCGTAGTTGACGCGGGGCACACGCAAATAGAGGCGGGCACGAAGACCGCAGCTGGCATCGGACCAGCAGAAGAAAGCGCGCTTGACAAGATCACTGGAAAACTCAGGTTGTTATAGCGCTGCCACAAAGCTTTTTGAACACTCGCCGCATTCTATTTTTGAGCGCAAAATGGCTTACTTGGACGAATTGATAGGGAAAGCGAAAGCGCAAAAAAAGGGAGTGGCTGGGCTCACGCCTGGCACGAAAGAACCAGAAAAGCCAGGCGGGCCAGAAAAAGAAAAAGTGTTGATTGACACTTACGACTCAGTCCACATCTACCGCGTGCCAGGAGAAGCCCTCTACTTCTACGAAGTCCCAACCCCGCGCTACCGCGGCGAAGAAAAAGCCTTGATTCAAGCCCTCATGGACATCGCAAGCAAAGTAATAGAAAGCGAGCACGAAGTCCCCCGCACTCTAGAGCAAAAGCGTTTCGCTTACAAGCAAAAAATCCTTGACATAATAGAGTCAACGCCGGAACTCAAAGTGCCGCCTGCCGCTAAAGAATTTTATGCTGACGCGGTAGTGCGCGAGATGGTAGGCTGGGGCTTGATAGACCCGCTCCTGGAAGACGAGTGGCTTGAAGATGTTATGGTGAACGGCCCAAACCAGCCAGTCTACGTCTTCCACAGGAAATACGACATGATGAAGACGAACATAGTCTTCTACGACGACAAAGACATTCGCGACTTGATAGACCGCATCGCGCGCACCATAGGACGCCACATAGACATTCAAACCCCTTTGCTGGACGCGAGGCTCCCCGACGGAACGCGCGTGAACGCAACAGTGCCGCCAGCGAGCTTGAACGGCTCCACTTTGTCAATAAGAAAGTTCCGCACCGACCCAATAACCATAATAGACTTAGTAAACTACGGCACGCTCAACTACGAAGTGGCCGCGTTTCTTTGGCTGGCAGCCGACGGCTTCGGAGCAAAGCCAGCCAACATGATAATAAGCGGCGGCACGGCAAGCGGGAAGACGACGCTATTGAACGTCATCTCGTCACTGGTGCCGAACAGCGAGCGCGTCATCACAATAGAAGACACTGCTGAACTCAACTTGCCGCTGGAGCAATGGGTTCGCTTTGAAACAAGGCCTCCTGGCGTGGAGGGCGGCGGCGAACTCACGATGGACATGCTGTTAAAGAACTCGCTGCGCATGAGGCCAGACCGCATCATTGTCGGCGAAATCCGGGGAGAGGAAGGACACACTCTTTTCTCGGCGATGAACACAGGACACGACGGCTGCCTTGGAACGCTTCACGCAAACAGCGCGCGTGAAACCCTCATTCGCCTCAGCAACCCGCCAATCAACGTTCCCCTCATAATGCTTTCTTCCCTCAACTTCATCATAATGGAGCAGAGAATCAATGACCGCCGCAAGGGACTCATTCGCCGCATCACGGAAATAGCGGAAGTGATTTCAGTAGAGGAAAACAAGATGCCCGAACTCCAAGTAATCTATCAATGGGACCCCGCAAAAGACGTCCTGCAAAGCACTGGAATGAATCCCTTGTACTTCCAAGTACTGCAGCGCTACACGGCCTACACCAAGGACGTCATAGAAGAAGAACTCAAAAACCGCGCCAACATATTGAGGGAACTAAACTCGCGTGGCGTGCGCAGCCTCTCTGACGTGTGCGCCGTAACCCACAACTACATCTTGCGCACTCAAGGAAAACTGTGAGGCCTTCAGTGAATGCCTGAAAGCAAGCTGGAAAAAATAAAGCGCGCCGTGGAAAAAACAGAGCTTGAAACCCGCGCCGAAGTCTTGAAGGAAGAAGAGCTGGCGCGCCGCCGCGAACTCGACGAAATAATCGCAAAACTCAAGGAAAAACAAAAAAAAGGTTTTGTGGCAGAAAAGCGGCTGGAAAAAATAAAGGAGCACGTAGAAGAAAAACCAGAAATAAGCGAGGAAGAAACCAAGGCAGCAATCCGCTTGCAAGTAAGCAAGACGAAGGGAGTAGGCTGGTTTTACTCTTCCCTGCAAAAACCCATAACTTCAGTGTCAAAAGTTTTCTCTGTTATTCCAGTCGCAAAAAACTTGAAGAAAGAACTCGCAAGCGCAGACATGCACATCACGCCAGAAGCCTACCTCGCCCTAACTACCACGGTCTCCGTCATAGCCGCAATAACTACTTGGATTGCCGCAGGCATTCTAGCGACTAGCTTGAGTAACTTGAGTGTAATAGAAATAGCTTCATCTATCTCGCTTGCCTTCGTTGGAGCAGTGCTGGCGTTCTTCGGGGTTTCTGCAGTCGCGCTCGCTTACCCTTCAATTCGCGCGTCCGAGCGAGCAAACAAAATAGACAAGGAACTGCCGTTCGCGTTGCGCCACCTCGCCACTCAACTCAAGGCCGGCGTGAGCCTCAACCGCGCAATGCGGTCAGTCGCGGACGCCAACTACGGCGCACTCACGCAAGAGTTCAGAAAAACGCTCGCTGACTTGGAGAGCGGCTTGAGCACGGAAGACGCGTTATTGAAGCTTGCAGACCGCAACCGCTCTCGAGGCCTAAAGCGCGCGGTAGTGCAAATAACGCGCGCGATCAGGACGGGCGGAAACCTCGCCGAAATAATTTCATCCATAGCAGACGACATCTCGTTTGAGTCCCGCATGAAAATACGCGACTTCACGGAAATGCTGAACATAATAAGCATAGTCTACATAATGGTAGGAGTAGTCGCGCCAGTAATGATAACCATTCTGTCCGCCGTAGCCCAGCTGCCAGTGTTCGGTGGCGGGATAGCATTCGGATTAGTGCTCGCAGTGTTCGCGGGAATAGTGGGCGCTACTGGCGCCCTCATCTTCCTAATCAAGAGACTAGAACCAGTAGCGTGAAAAAATGACTTCGCTTTCGCAGCAGTGGGAAAACTTGAAGCGCTACTATGCGGCAACCGGCTTCCGAATAAGCCTGCCTGCCTTCATGGCGGTGATGCTGGCTTTCGCGGCAATAGCTGCCATGGCAAGCCTTGCGTTAATTCAACTCTTGCCGCCGGACTTGAAGCAGAACGCCCCCATAGTCGCGGCAGCATGCTTTGCAGCAATAATTTCGTTAATCATAGGCATTCCCGTTACGATCAGAAACAACCGCATTTCAGCAATAGAAAATAACTTGCCTGACGCGCTCAAGCACATGGCTTTAGTATTAAAGGCAGGCGGAACCACTGAAGCCGCGCTAGAAGAAGTGGCGAACGCAGACTACGGCCCACTCAGCGCAGACCTCAAAATTGGCTTGAAGGGCTTGAAGGAAGGAAAGCCGTTCGACGACGTGCTCCGCGAAACCGCAATAAACACTGGCTCGGTGTTGTTCAACAGGACTAGCGCAATAATGGTTGACGCGCGCCGCGCTGGCGCTGGCTTGGCAGATGTCATGAACGCGGTGGGAGACGACGCGCGAGACATTCTCCGCATCGGGCGCGAGCGAAAGAGTAGGACGATGATGCACGTAATGTTCCTAATAATTTCAGGGTTGTTTCTCTCGCCATTCATTTTCGGCTTCACGATGAGCATTGTTTCCTTCATGTCTTCCGGAATTGCAGTGAGCGGCACAGGGCTCGGCGAAAGCGGGAGCACCGTCAACATGACAATCGCAGACTGCAGGGTTCCCTGCCTCATTCAAACCGACCCAGTAATGGCTGGCTTTCTCGCGGCCGGCCTTGCTCCCTTGAACACCGTAAAGCCATTGTACGAGTGGAGGCTCAACGCAATGGACCAGCTTTTAATGGTTTTCCTCGCAATAGTTTCAATAGTCACGCTCGTAGCAATAGGAGTTATAAGGGAAGGAAAACTGTTCAAGTACGTGCTTTACTTCCCCTTCGCCATACTCGCAGTAATAGTAATATATTTGGCTGGAAAAATATTCAGTGGATTCATTATTGGGTCGTGAAAAAATGAGGGCGCAAACAGCAATAGAATACCTTCTCTTGATAGCGATGGCGGTTGTCGCGGTAACCGCCATAACTTACTTCGTGAAAACGGTTTTGTCGCGGTGAAAGAAAAATGGATGAAAAAGCACAGGGAGCATTCGAGTACATTTTAATGCTGGCAGGCATTCTCTTGATCGTGGTCGTAATAATAATGGTGGTGAAGTCCAACATTCTCTCGCCGGCCACAGGGACAGTAGAACAAACAACTGGTCAATACCAGCAAACCACTAACTGTAGTGACTTGAACGCTTCAACGCTGCAGGAATGCTTGAACAAATAAGGAAGGTGAAAAAAATGGGTTTTGCGCCGCGAAAGGGACAGGGAGCCTTCGAGTACATATTATTGCTCGCTGGCATTCTCTTAATAGTAGTAATCGTAATAATAGTCCTCAAAAGCGGTTTGACGCAGCAGTCGAGCACGAACATTGGAGAGTCAAGCGAGAAAATCCGCGTGAACGCGGCAGTGCGGTGCCTAGACTTCTGCGGCGACGGCGCGTGGGCTTGGGTAAAGTCAGCTAACTCGTCGATAACGCTTCAATACAACTCTTCTTGCCCGATTGCCGCAGGACTCAATGGAACTCCTAATTGCTTCTGGACTGGAAGCGACAACGCCGTCGGCTGCAACGCCACGTGGTCTACTGGAAGCAGCGTCTACGCCAACACTCCGCCCAACAACGCGAAATTCTGTCAGTTGGCGCAGCAGAGCTCGAGCAGCTGAGCGCCACCCCTCTTTTTATTTTTATTCAAACTATTTTTTTCATGCCACGAAAACGCGGGCAAGGAGCTTTTGAATACATCTTGTTAGTCGCAGGCATTCTGTTAATCGTGGTCGTCGTCGTCTTGCTCTTGAAGTCAGGCGTAGTGCAAGGCGCGCAGAAAAACGTTGGCGAAAGCAGTGGAAGGCTTTCCGTGAACAGCAAGATAAGCTGCCTAGATTTCTGCGGCGAAGGGGCTTGGAGTTACGTGGCGAACGCCGAGCCAAGCGCGCGCGTGACGCCTTACGTTGACGCGTGCACTCTCGCGGAAGGAGTGAACGGCAACGCTTCCTGTTTTTACGGTGAAAGCGACGCGGCTGCGCGCGACGGCGCCTACCATTACTGGTGCAACGCATCCAACGTGACTGGAATGCAGAAGTACGCAAACACGCGTCCCAACAACCAGTTGTTCTGCGGCTACGTGCGCGAAAACGCTCCCTGAAAAGAATTTATATCGCGGTTGATTATTGGCTTAAACGGTTTGAGAGAGATTAAATTGAGAATTCCAGAGTTTGGGAAAAGAGGCCAGGGAGCCTTTGAATACATTTTGCTCGTCGCAGGCATTCTGCTCATCGTCGTGCTCGTCATACTACTCCTAAAGGGCGGGCTGGTGTCGCAAAGCGGTGCCAACGTGGCCGAGTCAGGCGAGAAAGCACGCATAAACAGCGAAATAAATTGCCTGCAATTCTGTGGCGCTGGCGCGTGGAAGTACATAACGCCAAATGCGAAGGGTAATTACACTAATTGCACTGTAAGAGAAGGAATAACCGGCAATCCGGCGTGCTTCTGGAACGCCAGCACTGGCGACACGGCAACCTGCAACGTCACTGCAGTTCTCATCGAGGCAGGCTATACTCCATCCGAGGCAGCAAAATACTACAATGTAACGCCCGCCAACACTGACTTCTGCGGCTACGTAAGGCAGACCGCCAAGGAAAGCACGAGGTAAGCAACGCGACCCACCCGTGACTTTAAAAAAGCCACGAAATTTATTTTTAAAGAAGTGAACGCCTTCGAGGCGTTAAAAAGAATGGAGGGAAAAAGAAAATGGTGCCCACCTTGAATTTAAAAAAGAAGAAAGGGCAGGGAGCCTTCGAGTACATCTTGCTCGTCGCAGGCATTCTGCTCATCGTAGTAATCGTGGTCTTCCTGTTGAAGGGAGGACTGCAAGCGCAAGCCGGAAGCGGCGGTGTAGTAAGCACGAGCACGGAAAAAATCAACATCAACGTGGAAAGCCAGTGCTTGGACTTCTGCGGCCCGGGCGCTTGGGCAGCGTACGGAGTGCAAAACAGTGACTTCGCAAACACTAATTGCACTCTCGCCGAAGGAGTAAACGGCAACAGCAGCTGCTACTACTCTGCAACCACTATAGGCAATAACGGCTTATGTAACGCGACTTACGTCTTAAAGCCCGGCGTTGCGCAAAGCAAGGGCTTACTGAACTCAAGTGGCGCCACGGTAGTACACCCGCAGAACACGCAGTTCTGCACTTACGTGCGCCAAGCAAGAGCAGGCTAGAACTTCCCGCTTTTCCCCCTTTTTTTATTTCTTCTTTTCCCTAAACCTTTTTATTGAAGGCGGGCCTGCAATAAAGTCATGGACGAGCGAGCGCAGACCGCCACTGAGTACTTGCTTATTCTAGCGCTTGGCCTCGTCTTGCTCGGCGTCGTGCTCGCCATGGCTTTGCGCCTCCGCGACTTCAGCAACGTCTTGACCGGCCGCGTGGCAGAAGAAAGAAACAATACCTTGTCGATGCTAGTCAGCTGAACTAATTTTATACCAGCGGCGCTACTTGATTGCATGCAGTACGCCTTGCCGGCATTAGTGGCAGCAGCTTTTGCTTGCACTGCAACAGTGTGGGACTTGAGGAAGCGCTTGATTCCCAACGCGTTAAACTATTCATTTCTCGCCGCGGGGGCGGCGCTGGCGCTAGCGCAAGGAATTTTTTCTGTGGGTTACGTCGGACTAGTTGCGTTGTCTTTTGCTTTCGCTTATGCTTTGTACAAGGCAGGCGTTTGGGCTGGGGGAGACGCAAAGTTTTTCACGGCGCTCTCGTCTTTCCTGCCTTTCTTTTGGCAAGTACCGTTGACTGGCTGGAACGTTTTCTCTTTCCTAGCAATATTTTTTTACTCGGTGGCAGCAGGAGTGCCTGTCACTCTCCTCGCTTGCGCGCCAAAGCTGTGGTTGTTGCGTGGCGAGCTCGCTTCGCTCTTGCGCGCAGCAGCGCCGCGCGCTTTCTCGGCAGCGCTTGCTTCAGCGGCGGTTGCCTTTGCGTTGCAAAAGTTTTTCGCGCTCGTTCCACAAGCTGGTTGGGTTGCCTCGGCAGCCGCAGTCGTGTTTTTGTTGGCGGCGCGCGTGCCGCTAGCGGTTTCTGCGGCCGTCTTCGTTGCCGCTCTCGCGCTAGACCCGTTGAACTCGCTTGAGTTGTTTGCTGGCGCGCTCGCGGTCTCGTGGCTTGCGTTGTTCGCGTGGCAGGCGCTCGCGCTTGCCAGGAACAAGGTTTTGCGCCGCCACGTGAGAGTAGACGAGTTAGAAGAGGGAATGATTCCGGCTTACTCTGTGGTCGTTGACGAGAGCGGAAGAGCGCGGGAGTTGAGAACGCCTGGCTTAAAGGAGTTGCTTGCCGCCGCGGGAAAGGCTGATGCTGCCGCGCTGGCGCGGTTGCTCAAGCCACGGGAAAGAATAGTCGCGGACTCCAGGCTAGCTCGTGGTTTGAGTGAGACAGAGATAAAGGAATTAAAGGCGCTTGGAGTAAAGAGTTTGGTTGTCCGCGAGTCCATCGCGTTCGCGCCAGTAATGGTTGCTGGGTTCGCGTTGGCGGCTTTGCTGGGAGTGAAGTGGCTTGGCTTTTAAGAGAGGACAGTTGGGAATAGAGTTTTTCTTGGTGGTGGCGTTCGTGCTTGTTCTCGGCAGCGTCTTGAGTGCTTCCGTGGACGAGCAAGTCATTGCCGCGAGGGCCTTAGACAGGGCTGCGCTAGCGAAAAGCGCGGTGGATGCAGTGTCTCACGCAATAAACCTCGTCACGCTGGAAGGCAACGGGGCTCTTGCCAGCAGAGAAGTTTTCTTTCCAGCTGAAACGCAGTGCATCCAGTACAGCAGCGCACGCAAGGCGCTTTACTGCGATGTCGCGGGAGCAGGCAAGGTTTACGGCGTAGCGCTTTACCGCGAGCCGACAGTGTTACTGAATTGTTTTTCTTCAGGCACTCAAGGCTGGTTCCTTGTGACCGTGAATGGAACCAGCAATGGAGCGCAAGTTAATTGTACTAAACTGGGTTGAAGTTGTTTGCGGGGGCAAGCTTTTTCAGAGTATTTGCTCGTCGTCGCCTTCATCGTGGCGCTGGCGGCGTTCTTCGTGCTTCCAGGCGCCCACCAAACAGAGGTGACGATGGGCTTGGCTGGCGCGCGCCTGGGTTGCGCGGAATACTCTGCAATTGAAAACTCTTCAGTTTACTGCACAGAGTTTTCTTACGCGGCAAGCGGACCGAACTTGACTATTTATCCCAAGGTGTTCGACTTGCAAGGCAAAAGAGTCACGGACTTGCCTGGAAGTTTTTACGCGCGAGTAATTTCAGGCATCGCAGGAAACATTTTAAACAACCGGAGTTTTTCTTGCGTTAACTGTATTTCGTGTTGGGTGGGGCACTACAATTACTGTGTTAACGCGACGAGTTGATGCGAGTGGACAACGCTTCAAAGTTTTACTTGCTGCTTGTTTGCGGGCTCGCGTTCGCCAGCGTTTCGGCTTTCGCGGAACCTTTGTTAGCGTTCGCTGGCTTTGCAGCGTTCTTGGTTGCAGCCATTGCTTTATCTAAGCGGTTCAAGGAAGCCGAGTTAAATGACGCGTGGAAGCTGCTCGCGCTCACTGCCGTGATGGCTGCGCTCATGTTCAACGCGCGGTTGTTGTCTCGCGCTGGCGCTTTCGCCGTCGCAGTTGCGCTTGCTGTAGTCGTAGCGGCGTTCACTGCGTTCAAGTTGCTTGCAAGCCGCAACGCGGTTGGCAGGGTGGTGGGGAGAAGGCGCGGCTTCATTTTAGTTGAAACAACTCGTTCGCTCTTGTCTCCTCTTCCTCCAGGAGTTTACGCCGTGAAAAGCACTGCAAGGCACCGAGAAGGAGAAAAAGTTGAGTTGCGCGTGAGCAAGGGCTTGTTTGGCCCGCCAAAGCCCGTGGAAGTGCTTTCTTGCAAGAAAAAGGAATAATTTTTTTCTGCGTCATCGTCTCGCTTGCAGGGGTGGCGGCGCTGTTTTTCTTGTCTTGGTCTCTCGAGCCACGCAAGGCAGCAATAAACGAGTTGGGTTTGGAGGACGTCGGCAAGAAAGTGCTTGTTTCTGGGTTTGTGGCGTCCGCGCGCAAGTCTGGCGGAAACTATTTCTTGAAGGTCTGCGATTCAAGCGCCTGCATTCAAGTCCCCGTTTTTTCCTCTGTTGCGGCGAGAATGAAGGAAAGGGGTTTTGACGCGGGCAGCGTGGGAAAGGGAGACTTCATTGAAGTAGTAGGCGCGGTAAGCGAGTACGGCGGCGAGCTCGAAGTCGTGGCAGCCGAGTTAGACGTGCTTAGAAAATGAGTGAGTTAGTCGCTTTTCTTGCTGGAACCGCGGTCGGCGCGCTCGGATTGATTCCGTTTCTTCACACTAACACTTTAGTGGAGTTGCTTCCGCGTTTTCTTGAAAGCGGGCCTGCAGCCGTTTTCGTGGTCTCCCTCGCCTTCAGCCACGCCGTGTTCGAAGTGCTTCCCGCGACTTTCTTTGCGGTGCCGTCCGCCTCGCAGAACATAAGCGTCGTGCCTGCGCACAGGCTAGCTCGCGAGGGGAAAGGCTTTCAAGCAATGAAGTTGATGGCTTACTCTCTCGCCGCCGGCGTTTTCTTTGGCGTGCTCGCGTCTCCTGCAGCCACGTTCTTGCTTCCATTGGCTTACTCGCTCGTCAAGCCAGTTACGGCCTTGCTTTTGTGCGGCGTGGTCGCAGTAATGCTCGCAGGAGAAAAAAACTTTTTCGCGGGATTGATTGTAGCGTGCTTGTCTGGATTGCTGGGCTTAGCTTCTTTTGGCTTGCCTCTCCCAGAACCAGTTTTTCCTTTGCTGGCGGGCTTGTTCGCAGTTCCTGCAGCGCTTGCTGGCGCTCGCGCGAGCGAGTTGGTGGAGCAGAGTGCGGGCGAACCACGCGTGCCGTGGGCGATGGTGCTGCTCGGCGCTTTTCTTGGCGCGTGCTCTGGGTTGCTGCCTGCCTTGAGTCCCGCCCTCTTGGCGGGAATCGCTTTCGTCTTCGTCAAGTCTGGTTCGGAGAAATTCATTGCTTTGACTTCCTCGATTGCCGGCGCAAAACTGGTTTCCGACTTGATAGTGCTTGGAGAGCTCGGCAAGGCCAGGTCTGGCGCGGCCGCAGCAGTGCAAAGCTTTCTTGGAGTGCCTTCTGCAACTGAAACCACTTTATTGGTGGTAGCGGGCGCGGCTGCGCTCGCGGCAGCGCTGGCTGCGCTGTTGCTGGTTTACAGGCGGGCCGCGCTAGCGCTTTGCGGCAAAAACTATGCTTTTTCAAGCAAGGTTTTCTTGTCGTTCTTGGCAGTCATGTTGTTCTTTTTCGGTGGTTGGCTGGCTTTATTTGTTTGCGCTGTCGCCGCGTGCGTGGGAGTGCTTGCGCTCTTGCTGAATTGCAAGCGCAGCCTATGCTGTGCGGCGCTCTTGGTTCCAGCAATAGCTGCCTTGATTTAACTCTTTTAAACCGAGGCGAGTAATGTTTTCATGGTGCGCGCCCAACTGTCAATTGAATTGTTTTTTGCTTTAGCATTGTTTTTCCTGGTGCTTTCGTGGGTGTCAAACTATGCTTCCACTGTCTATGACTCGCCAGCCCTCGTTTACACGCAGGAAAAAGCGGTAGCCAACTCACTGGTTGCCGCCGCGAACGCAGCCTGCGCTTCAAACACTTCGTCTTCTTTTTATTTGCCCTGCATTTCCAAGCGCGGCACAAACTACGACTACGAGGCATTCAACGCGACCTCTAACTCGCCCGAGTTGCGAGTGCGCGTTCCAGCCCTGAACTCGTTCGCGCAAGCCAGGGCCTTGTGCCCAATTTCAGGTTACGCCTCGGCTGAATGCGGGACTCTCGTGTGCATGAAAAGTAATTCTTCGTCAGTGTTGCTGAAAAACGGTGCTTGTTGAGTGAAGGGACAATTTTTCACAATGGATTTCCTCGCCGCAATAATAGTGGTCACTGCAGTGGTAGGTGGAATGCTTCACTTCCACGAACTCAACCAAAAAGCCTTCCTGCGCGCGACTGAATACAACTCTAACTCTGCTGAAGCGCTGGCGGAATACTTCGTGAACAACAACGCCACGCCTCCCTTCCAGCCGGCTTGCTGGTGCGCAGTGATGCGGAACGCGACAAGCGTTTTCTACGACGACTGCAGAGAAAAAGAGTGCATGCGTTCTTGCAGTACGGTGTTCGCAGCAACGCGTCTTTCCCGCTACTGCTTGAACGCTACTTGCCCATGCGAAGGAGTTTCGTGTGCTTTAGAGGTGAGAACGTGCTGAAGGCCGCCATACTGTCTTTCGACGCGCTGCTGGCGCTTGCCGTCGCCGCTATAGCGTTCGGCTCAGTTGTTTCGTTCAGCAGCCTTGGCGCCGACAACTCCAAGAACGCACAGTTGAACGCGTTGGCGTGGGACTTCCTACACGACAAATACGGATTGAATTTGACTGTTTCAGCTGACGACTTCCACAACTTGACTGGACGCCACGTATTCGAAAGCCCTCCTTCAACAGCGCCCGCCGGGCACGCTCTTTACTACAAGTACAACAACTTGTGCGGTTGCGGGCAGTCATGCTACCTTGAAAACGAAATTAACACGTCGTGCTTGGAAGCGCAGGACAATAACTCGAAGTACGAGTTCGAGGCTTGGGTGACTCCTTGAAAGCGTTTTTTTCGGCTTTGAGCGCGGCCCTCGTCATCGCAGCGATAACTGCTTCCGCGATCGCCGTACTCCACCTCTCCTCTCAAGAGGAAGTACAGCTCGCGCAAGTTTCAGCGAAAATAGCTTCCGATCGCCACGCATCAGTAAAACAGTTTTTCGCTGACGCTGTGAACGACGCCTTAGCTGACGCGGCTTACTCTGTTTACGGGTGCGCGCCATCCAAGCCAAATTTTTGCGAGCAAGTGAATCGCTCCACGTCTACAGACAAGGTCGTGGCTTACCTGAATTGGTCGCTTTCAGCCACTAACAACTCGCTAGTGGCAGTGTCTTACTCTCTCGCCAACCCTTACGCAACCCTCCCTTACGAGTGCTACGAGTTCGCCGCAGAACCCGGCTACAACCACTCATTCAATTACTCGACGCTATTGAACTTGCGAGTGGACTCGCCGAACGCCTTCAAACAAGACCAAACGCTTTTGTCCCGCAACGTTTCAGTGCGCGACTACGCACCAAAAATAATTAATGCAAGTCAAACTTGCTCGGAAGCCCAGTTGCTGCGCATCACGATTACCGGCAACTACGGTGCCGCCAAAGACTTCCTAGTAGACTGCAACCAAACCATCGACTTAGGCAACAACCCCTGCCCCTAAGTTTTTCGCAAGGATTTAAAGAGGAAACAACTCTTACTAGTAAGGGATGCAAATGACTAAAAAACTCGTATTATGGGCTTTGTTCTTCCTCGTGCTCGCAATAGTCGTGCCTCCCTTCCTAAGCTTAGTGGACTATTCATTGAACGCCAAAAACTCGCAGCAAATAGACGCGGCACTCGCCGCGAAGCTAATCAAGGACGACGCGCGCGCGGCGTTCGGCGAGAGCGCGGCAGTCACGCTTAAGTCGCTCAACCAGAAAAACGGCAAATGGGAAGCAGAAGTGGAAATAGAGCAAGAACCGCACTCTGCCTGCCCAAAGCTCTACCGCCGGTATTACTCCCTTATGCCTATTTACTCGGTGACCGAAAACGTTTTGACTTCCTGTCAAGCCCTGCCCCCCGTAAGCAACCGCGTCGAAGCAATAATTTTTTCTTCAAAGCTAGCCTCAATAGCGCAGCACGCTAATGCTAACGCCTACGCTTGCGCGTTCAAGGCCGGCGAAGAAATAGACTCTTCTTACTGCCCGAAAGCCAGTCCCGCCGAAATAAAGGCGTTCGCTGACTCTACGCCACGAGCTCGCTGGATAACCGCCTGGTTTTACGGCGACGGTTCAACTGCACTAATAGCCTTGGACGAGAAAGGAAGCGTGGTAGCGCAGCGCTAGCCGCGCGCTTCATAGTAATAGTATTCTCCTGCCTCGCGTTGCTCCCTATCCAGAGCAGACCCTGGCTTGTTGGCTCTCGGCCTACCAGTCAAAGCATCGCGCCTGAAAGTCACGTTCATTTGCTTGAGCAACGCAGTCATTCCCTCCTTCAAGCCAACCGGCGCCAGCGCCTTGCCGCGAACCCCGGGACTGCCTTCAAACACTATAACCCGGTTAGCAGTCTTGTCAACGAACAAAACGTCGTGCTCGACTACAAAGCATGGAACGCCAGTAGCCTCGGCAACTTTCTTGATGAGCGAAGCAGCGCGAAGCCTTTGCTCCACGTCCAAAAACGCTGACGGCTCGTCAATCAAGCGCACTCCAGCGTCCTTGCACAAGCACAAAGCAATTGAAACGCGTTGCAGTTCTCCGCCGCTCAAGCTCTTCACTGGTTTGTCAAAGAGCTCAGAAATCTCGAGTCCCTCGCGCACTTCCGCGTCGAAGAGTTCCTTGTTCAAGTCTTTTTGCGCAGCGAAAAGCTCTCGCACAGAGCCGCCGAACTCAGAGTAAGGATGCTGGGGCTTGAAGGCAATGCTTACCTTCTCCGAAAAACCGCTTCCCTCGTCGGCTTCCTCAACGCCGGCGAGAAGCTTCACGAAAGTGCTTTTGCCGATAGCGTTAGGGCCCACCACCGCAATTACTTCGCCTTTGCCTACGCCGCCTCCTTCGACTTCAAGGGAAAAAGATTGATTTCCGTGAAAGCTCTTGCGCAAGCTCGAGTAAGAGTAAATTACGCTGGGCTTCTGAGACTGAGGCTTTACTGCCTCGAACTTTATCGAGTTGACTCGAAAGCGCACGTTCTCGTCGCGCAGGAAGCCATCCAAGTACTCGTTCACGCCGTTCTTCGCGCTCTTCAGCGAGGAAACCACTCCGTAAACTCCTTTAGAGCCGTATAAGACGTGAACGTAGTCACTTAAGTAGTCCAGCACAGCCAAATCGTGTTCCACTACGACCACTGCAGCCTTCGCTGAAAGCTCGCGAATGCGGGCGGCAACTTTCAACCTCTGCCGTATGTCCAAGTAGCTTGAAGGCTCGTCAAACACGTACGCGTTCGCATTGCGAAGCATCGTGCAAGCTATCGCCAGCCTCTGCAGTTCTCCGCCACTCAAACTCGACAAGCTCCTGTCCAGGAAAGAGGAAAGCTCGAAGGACTCGATTGCTTGAGGCGCCTCGTTTTTCTCATCGCAGGCTTCCAGCAACTGCCGAGCAGTTCCCCTCCCTTTTGCCAGCTCGTCAACATACTGCATTTTGTAGGCCACGCGCACTTGCTTTGAAGCCAGTTTTTCCAGGAACGCCTGAATTTCTTGCCCGCGGAATTCCTTGCGGATTTCCTCCCACGACGGCTCGCGGTTGAAGTGACCAAAATTTGGCTTCAGCGCGCCTGCAAGCATTTTCAACGCAGTAGTCTTGCCTATGCCGTTTACGCCCACTATGCCCACCACCGCTCCTTGCTTGGGCAAAATCATTCCGTAAACGCGGAAAGTGTTTGCGCCGTACTGGAAGGTAGGGCGCCCGCTTTCCCCCGGCAAGTTAATTACTCGAATAGCATCCCGCGGGCACCGCTTTACGCACAAACCGCAGCCCGTGCAAAGCTCTTCGTTTATTACTGGAAAAGAAGAGCTTGGCTCTACAACTATAACTTCCTCGCGCATTTTAACGCCGGGACAAATTTTAATGCATTGAAAGCCACAGGCGACGCTGGTACACTTGTCTCGGTCAATGACTGCAATCCTAGGCATTCAAAACTTCCTCGAGCGGCAACCGCCTAAAACAAGGGAGAAAGAAAAATAAAAAAGGTTGAGAAAAGCGTTTAAAGAACAAGGATGAACAAACCAATCAAGAACAAGAACAACCCTGCCCAGAAAACGCCTGCCACGAGCACGGAAACGATCAAGGAAACAATGCTGGCAACCACGCCCGCACTCGACTGAAAGAAGGCAAAATACCACACCGCCACCATTAACACTAGGCCGCCAAGAAAAGAAACTATTCCTGCTTTGCTTACGGTCATGCATTCTCACCTGCAATAAAACATTTAATTGATTAAGACAAAGAGTTTAAGCGAAAAACTATTAATAAAGCTTTAGTGAACTGCATGAAAATAATTCGCTTTGACAGGAAAGAAGGCGTCATTAAAGTCGAGCCGCAGTCGGTAGAAGACTTGTGGTACCTCGCAAAAATAATTGGGGAAGGAGACTTCGTGGAAGGGCGTTCCTTCAGGCGCTTCAAGCCAGAGGGAGCAACGCAGGCAAGCTCTGGAGAAAAAAAGCCCGTGCGCGTCGAAGTACGCGTCGAAAAAACAGAGTTCGCCGAGCAAGCAAACAAGTTGAGGGTGACTGGCAAAATCGTTGCAGGCGAGCCAGAAGAATACTGTCCTCACGGAGACTACCACACCCTCGAAGTAGAGCCACGCCAAACCATAACCGTGAAAAAAAAGTTCGGCGCTTACGAGGAAGCCTTGCTCGACGAAGCCATGAAGCAGTCGCAGCACGTCAAAGCACTAATAATAGCTATGGACGAAGAAAAAGCGGTTTCCGCGCAACTGAGAACTACTGGAATAAAGTTTGGCGCGGAATACTACTGCCACGCGAACAAGAGAGACCCTTCAAGCTTCGAAGAAAAACAAAAACACTTTTTCTCTGAAATCGCGGCGGCCTTAAAAGAAGCTGGGCAAGACAGTCACTTAGTGGTCGCCGGCCCAGGCTTCACGAAAGACGCCTTCAAGAAATACTTGACGGAAAAAAACCCTGCCCTCGCAAAGAAAATCTTGTGGGAGCACGCAGACAGCGCTGAACGCACAGCGGTTTACTCTTTGCTCAAGCAAGGCACCCTCGAAAAACTCTTGGGAGAACAAAAGCTTCAAACAGAGTTCGCTGCCCTCGAAAAACTCAAGGCAAGCATTGGGCGCGGCGACGGCTTGAGCGTTTACGGCTTGAGCGAAACCAGAGAGGCAGCCGCGAGCGGCGCCGTAGCAGAACTACTTGTTTTAGACGAGCTCGTGAGAAAAAACGAGGAAGCAAGAGAAGTAATGGAATTGGCGAGAAAAAACGGCGCAAAAATACTAGTGTTCAACTCAGAAGACGACGCCGGCGCTGAATTCAAGGCGTTCAAGATAGCGGCTCTCTTGCGCTACAAAACTTATTGAGCGAGCGCGTCAAACGCCGCCGTTCCTTCCTCCAACCAAAACCATTTGAGCAAGCAGCGCCTCCAACTGAATTCGCTCGTCAGCTCCCTCGCTCATACGGAAGTCGTACTCCCCTATCTTGTCCACGAGAACAACCTTGTCTTTCTCAGGCAAGGAAAGCCCTCCAACTTCAGAGAAAACCTGTTTTATGACGTCCTCGCCAGACATCCCGTACTTGACGAGCAAGTCATCCAAAAACTTTCGCGCTTCCAAGAACTTGCCGTTCAACGCAAGCGAAACCATTTCCTTTATTTCCTTGGGGCGCGCACGAGAAGAAACCTTGTAGACGTCTTCCTCAGTTATCTTCTTGCCGGAAAGCGCTGCGGCTTGAAGGCAGTTCGTCGCCTTCCTCGCGTCCCCTGCGGCAACGTAGACTACCGCGTCCTCGGCTCCACCATCTAGTTTTAGCCCCTCGCTCTCGCAAATCCGCTTTATTATTTGGCGCACTTCCGCTTCCGAGAGGGGACTGAAGCGAAAGACGGCGCACCTGCTTTGAATTGGCTCTATTATCCTGCTGCTGTAATTGCAACTCAAAACAAAGCGCGTGTTAGATGAAAAGCGTTCCATCGTCCGCCTAAGCGCCTGCTGAGCGTCCGCGGTCATGGAGTCAGCTTCGTCAAGCAAAATCATCTTGAATGGAACGCTATTCAAAGGCAGCGTGCGCGCGAAGTCCTTTATTTTTCCCCTGACTACTTCAATGCCTCTCTCGTCTGAAGCGTTTAGTTCCAGAAAGCTTTGCTGGAAAGCGTCTCCGAACAACTGGCGCGCCAATGCCAAGGCGACCGTGGTCTTGCCCGTTCCCGCAGGACCAGAAAAAAGCAGGTGAGGCATGTTGCGTGCCTTCGCGTAAGCCTCCATTCGCTTTACTGCGGCAGCGTGCCCCACTACCTCTGAAAGTTTTTTGGGGCGGTATTTCTCTACCCATGGCACGAAGTCTTGCTCGGTTTTAGGGTCAGTACTTTCAGTCAAACTAAAACACCGCAAAAAGCCACGCTAGAATAATGCGCGGAACGATTTTAAATACGTGGAGGAGTCGCCGAATATTTATAATTTGAGTTACACGATTAAGGCATGCGAGTATTCATTGAAACTTATGGCTGCACCTTCAACCAAGCGGACTCGGACGCTCTCGCGAACGCGCTCAAGAAAGCAGGGCACTGCGAGACTGAAAGCGAGAAAAACGCGGACTTGATTGTTGTAAACTCTTGCGGAGTTAAAAACGCTACTGAACAGCGAATCCTGTTGCGCTTGCGGAACCTGCGCGGAAAACGCGTTCTCGTCACCGGCTGCCTGGCGCAAGCCGACCCTGCAAAGCTATTGAAAGCAAACCCCGAAATTTCATTGCTTGGAACCTTCTCTCAAAAAGAATTCGTGAAAGCAGCCGAGGCAACGCTTCAAGGAAGGCAAGTGAAAATCCTTTCAAGAAAAGGCTTCGCTGAACCAGTAGTGCGAGTAGAGAACGCGAAAGCAAGAATCCAGGTGGCGAGAGGGTGCCTGGGAGAATGCTCGTTCTGCCAAACCAAGCTCGCACGCGGCACCTTAGAAAGCATTCCGGCCAAGAAAGTGGTTCGATTGTGCGAGCAAGCCGTCAAGGCCGGAGCAAAAGAAATCCAGTTAACCGCCCAAGATACTGGCTGCTACGGTTTCGACCGCAGAGACAGCGTTCTCTTGCCCGACCTCGTAAAAAGAGTTTGCGCGATTACAGGAAGGTTCAGGACCAGAATAGGAATGATGAACCCCCAGCACGCCAAGAAAATACTTTCTCGGTTGCTGGAAGCATACGAGGACGAGAAAGTATTCAAGTTCCTTCACTTGCCCCTTCAAAGCGGCAGCGACGCCGTCTTGCGTGAAATGAAGCGCCACCACTCGGCGCGAGACTTCCTCGAAGCCGCCGCAGCATTCCGCAAAAAATTTCCTTTGGGTACGCTTGCCACTGACGTAATAATTGGTTTTCCAGGAGAAAGCGAGCAAGACTTCTGCGAGACCCTGTCAGTGCTCAGAAAAGCAATGCCAGACTGCGTCAACATCTCGCGTTACAGCGCGCGGCCCAAGACACCGGCCGCTGGAATGAAGCAGTTAAGCAACGAAACAATAAACCGCCGCACTCGCGAGTGCAGCGAGTTGTGCAGGGCTATTGCACGGCAACGCAACCAACAAAGAATCGGGGAAAGTGGAGTAGTGCTCGTCACAGAAAAGCAAGAAAAAGCTTGGCTGTCGCGCGACGAAAACTACGCGCCCATCTTGTTGAGGAAGGGAAGAGAAGGCGAGTTCGTGAGAGCGCGAATAATTGGTTCTGCAGAAAGAGTGTTGAAAGGGGAAAGGATTTGATTGAAGCGAAAGCCAAAAAAGTGCTCGTCGAGTCAAGGCTCGCGGACTACTGCGTAAACCCCTATTCTGGATGCGAGCACGCCTGCAAGTACTGCTACGTTCCAAGAATGCCTTGGAACAAAAAAAGAGCAGAGGCTAGGACAGGCAAGGAATTGCCAGAGACCTGGGCTTCCGACAGTGTTTCAGTTAAAATCAACGCCTCAGAAGTCCTAGAAAAAGAATTGAGGAAAGCACGTCCCGGCACGGTAATGGTGAGCACTTCATGCGATGCTTGGCAGCCAGCAGAAGAAAAATACGGCGTGACTAGAAAGTGCTTGGTCGTCCTCGCCGAAAAAGATTTTCCGTTGGTGGTGCTCACGAAGTCGCCTCTGGTGTTGCGCGACGCTAGCTTGCTGAAAAAATTTTCGCGTGCTTCAATCGGCTTCACTGTTTCAACTGACGACGACGCGGTAGCGGCAGCCCTTGAACCGAAAGCCGCGCCGCCAAGCGCTAGGATTGAAGCGCTCGACGCACTCAAGAAAGAAGGCCTCGAAACTTATGCCTTCATAGGGCCTTTGCTGCCCTTGAATGCCGCGAGGCTAGCAGAAAAACTGGCTGGAAAAATAGATTATGCCTTCATAGACCGATTGAATTACGTGGATGAAAGCCTAACAAGAGAGCTCGAGCGCCTTGGCTTAAGTGATTGCGCGAAAGTTGAGTGGAGCAAAGCAAGAAAACAAGAGCTGGAAAAAGAGCTGGCTAGGCAAGGAATTGAAGCGAAGGCGTTGTTCTAGCCCACTCTCGTGCCTTCTGGAACATCTTTTTCTGGGGAGAGCAACACTACTTTTGACTCTCCTTCAGTCACCGCCGCCAAAAGCATTCCTTTAGACTCAACGCCCCTAATCACGCGTGGGGCGAGGTTCGCCACCACAACTATCTTTTTTCCGACGAGTTCCTCGGGAGAGTAGTGAAGACCAATGCCTGCAGCGATGGTGCGTTCCTCGCCGCCAAGCGATACAGTAAGCTTCAATAGCTTGTCAGCGCCAGCAATTTTTTCAGCGGAAATTATTTTAGCGACCCTCAAGTCAAGCTTCGCGAAATCCTGGAAAACTATTTGCTCCAACAAAACCACTCCCAAACAAAAATTTAGCGCTTTGCTTTATAAATCACTCTAGGAACTCGACCGCGTCTACTACCCCGTCGCCGTCCTCGTCGAATCCTTCCACGACGCGCGCGAAAACACTGGAACTACGCGAGTTTCCTTTCTCGACTTCGCTCAAGTGCTTTGCGATGGCGAGGACTGCAGCACGCGTTCCAGAGTGATTCAAGCCACCCACGAGCAACAGCTTGCGCATGCGGTTGAAGGGACTTTCAACTAATTCTATCACGCCCACGTTCTCCGAATACCTTTTGCCGCTCAAGTCACTTTCCACTCCAGAAAAACTCTTGTTGAACCGCACTGGCAGGAAAGGGTTTGCTTCAGCAACCAATAAGTTGACTTTCGGTCCGCCCACGAGCAACAAGTTCTGCTTCCTGTGAGACTCCCTCACTTCAGTGTCCAACAAGTAAAGCGGAAAAGAAAAAGACGCGAAAGCACCCAAAACCATTGCTATTTCCGCCGCGCACAAGTCGCTGCCCCTCATGCGGAACGGGCCGTGCGGGTCAGGAGAGCCTACCACCATCTTGCCGTCGAACACTCCTCCGCTCACGAACGGCTTGAAAAAAGAAGGAGGTTTTTGGGTGCGGGCAAGAAAAGGCTTCCACGCCGAATCATTCAAAACAAGAGCCAAACCGTCGGCAGCCACAGCGTACTTTTTTGCGAGCGCGCCACCTTTCTCCTCGTATTCCACTAACTTAACCAAGCCAGCGCGCTGAAGCAAGCGAACATGGTAGTAAAGCGTTTGCACTTGCTCCCCCATTTCTTTGGCGAGTTGAGCAGGATACTTTGGCTCGCACGCGAGGGCACGCAAGATACGCAGCCTGTCAGCAGACAAGTTGTGCAGCGCCGCTTCCTCTACCAACTTCACTGAAACGCTTTTATCTTCCACTACGAGCTTACCTTCCACCAACAACACCTTTTTTTAAAAACTTAATAATAATGCAAAAACTTTTTTAAAAAAATGCGTTTTTTACTCAAAAAATTTTAAAGTATTTCAAATCAAGAAAAAAATGAATTTATTGGGGTATAAAAACAATGCCATTGAACTGTTTCAGGCAATGCGTTAAACGCGAAGCAAAAAAGGGAAGGCGTTGTAAAGCGCCTCCCCTTATCCCCCCTGATTTTCATGGCATGCAAGTTCGTTGTCCTCGCAGCAGGAAGCGGCACCCGCCTTTGGCCAATCACTGAAGAATACCCCAAACCGTTAGCGCGAGTGCTCGGCAAGCCATTGCTTGGCTGGATTCTTGACGCCATAGCGCCCGCAGCAAAAGAAATAGTGGTCGTAGTCGGCGCGAAACAAGAAAAAATAAGAGAGTACGTGGCGGGAACGCCTCACGCGCGAAAGACTTCCTTTGCCGTGCAAGAAAAACAGTTGGGCACAGGGCACGCCATCCTTCAAGCCGCTTCCTTGTTCGACGACGACTTCGTAGTATTGAATGGCGACTTCTTCGCATCCCAAAAATTTTATTCGTTGTTGCGCGAGAACGCTGGAAAGAACTTTTTCGTGGCAGCAAAACGCGTTGCAGATGGAAGCCGCTACGGCGTGATAAGCGAGGAAAACGGTTTTTTCAAGAAAATACGCGAAAAGCCGGCCAACGCGCGCAACTGCCTTGCAAACACTGGCGCGTTCTTTGTGCCAGCCGAGTTCAAGAAGTTCTTGAAAGCGTTAAAGCCTTCGCCGCGCGGGGAACTCGAGGCAACCGACGCCTTGAATGCGTTCGCGGAAAAAAACGACTTAAAAGTGCTCGAGTTCGACGGCTACTGGGACGACATAGGAAGCTACTGGAATCTTGTTGACGCCAACTTGTTCGCAGTAACAGAGTGTGGCCGCCCTTGCGTGGGCAAAGCCAGCGACAAAGCCGTTTTGAAAGGCAAAGTCATCTTAGAAGAGGGCGCGAGAATCTTGGACGGCGCAGTAGTAGAAGGGCCTTCCTGGATTGCAGCGAACTCCGTCGTTAAAGGCAGCGCAAAAATAACGCGCGCAGTCATAGAAGAAAACTGTTTCGTGAGCGACTCACAAATAACTGGCTCTCTCTTAATGCGGGAAAGCAAGTGCACTAAAAGCAATGTATTCAATTCCGTGTTATGCGAGAACTCACTCGTTGAAGGAGCACTGCTTTCAGCGCGAGAGAATGGCTCTCCACCAATACTCGAAGTAAACAACAAAAAAATTGAGTGCGGCGACAGAGCAGTTGGAAGCGTGGTGGGAGCGCGAGCTAAAGTGCTGGCCGGCGCGAGAGTGAAGGGCGGTTCGCTCGTTGGCGTTGACTGCGTGGTGGGCAAGCAAGCAACAGTGCAAGGAAGCGTTCCCTCGCGCACCACAATTACTTGAATAAAGGCCTCCTAGACAAGTGGTCTGGCAGCGTGCACCGCTCGAAGGGCTTGCCCGAAGTTTCTCCTTTTACCAAGTCGCTTAACTGCTGGGGGGAAAGCCTTTCATTCTTGCCGCTCGACCGAACTCTGACGCTCAAAGTGTTCGAGGCCGCTTCTTTCTCGCCAACTACTGCAATAAAAGGAATCCACTCGTGTTCCGCGTCACGAATTTTTTTCTGGAGCGTCTCGCTGCGGTCATCGACGTCAGCGCGAATGCGGCAGGGCGGCGCGTTCAAGAGCTTGAGCACTTCTTCAGCGTACTGCTTCTGCTTGTCAGTGATTGGAATTATGCGCACTTGAATTGGGGCAAGCCACAACGGAAACGAGGGCGTCTTGCCAGCCGCTATCTTCATTGCCTCGCGCTCCAGTATCGCGTAAAGCACGCGGTCTATCGCTCCGCTTATCGAGGCGTGAAGGATGACGGGGCGCTTTTTCTTGCCGTCTGAGTCAATGAAAGCCAAGTCATAAGTTTCAGCGTTTTCAACGTCTATTTGCACGGTGCTGAGGCCTGAAGCCTTGCCGGCCGCGTCCACGAAATTCATCTCGAATTTTGTGATGAAGTAAGCGTAGCGCACGTCAAAGACTTCAAGCAAGATTGGCTTGTTTATTTTTTGAACCATGCGCAAATACCAGTCCTTGTTTTCTTCAAAGAAGTCTTTCTGCGCCCTGAAAGCAACTTCTACTGGAATCCCTAAGTCCATGTTCCACTCGGCGCACTTGTAGTACTGCTTCTCGAACTCTTTCTTCGCCATCTCCAAGTCCGCGGCGACCGTGTGCATGTCGGGCATCGTGAAACAACGCAAGCGCTTCAAGCCGGCTAGCTCGCCTGACTGCTCGCGGCGGAATGAATAGTGCGTTAGCTCGTACATTTTAAGTGGAAGGTCTTTGTATGAGATGTTCATGTCGTGCTTTATGAGGAACTGGCCAAAGCACGCCGCAAAGCGCAGGAAGAACTCTTTATCGTCAGAGCGCACTACATACTGTCGTGCGGGAAAGCGATTCAAGTACTTCTTGAGCGCAGGGTGGTCGTAGTCGTACATTATCGGCGTCTCCACCTGCATTGCGCCGTAATCAACCACTAAGTCGGTTATCGCGCGCTCCAACAACTTTTTAATGACTAATCCTTTTGGAAGCCAGCGCAAGTTCCCCGAGTCACTGGCTGGCTCGTAATTCACTAAATCGTGTTCCTTCATCAACTTAATGTGAGGCGGTTCTTGGGCGTAAACACGGGCTTTGTGAATCTCGTAGTCAGCGAACTTCTTCAAGTTTTCGTGCCCAGAGAAATCAAACTTACTTGCCTCAACTAGTTCTCCTTTCGGCGTTAAAACGTAGAAGCGGCTATTCATTTTCTCTTCTTGCTTGAGGGACTCGCTGACTACTGATTCTACCTCTGTTTTTTTCTGTGGCTCCACTGAAACCTCGCGCGCTTCCACGACTCCCTTGCCTGCAGCCTTCAAAACAACTTTTTTCCCTGCCTCGGCTGAAATGTGTTTGCTCAACTCGCTTAACGGGTGCCCCTTGCACTTTATCTCAAACGACTTGTACCAGCCAAATGGGCTCTTGTGCGCTTTCGGCGCGAACTTCTGGCACGCCGCGTAAAACTTGTTCAAGAGCTTTACCGCCTCAGGGGGCTTGGCGAGGTCGCTTGACAAGTGCGCGTAAGGATAAACTAACAAGTTCTCGGCTTTCACTTCCCTGTAGTTTTTCTTGACTTCCTCCGCCGCCTCCCTCACTACTTCTTCGTTGTCTTCAGACTCAATGGAAGTGAACACCACCAAAACGTTTTCAAGCCTCACTCCACGCCGCTGCTCTTCAGTAGCTTCCTCTGCACCCTTCTTTATTGCTTTCTCGCGGGCAGCGTATTGCGCGTAGTCGCAGTGCAGTTCCAATAACTTCATTAAACCACCAATATCCCTCAATCAAATAAGCGGCTTCTTTTTTATTTCGTTACGCGGCAAGGATTTTTGCGACTATTTCCTTGGAGTCGAACTCCACTAAGTCGCCGTAATCTTGCCCCATTCCAACAAACAAAACAGGCAGCTTAGTCTCAAAAGCAATCGAAATAGAATTGCCTCCCTTCGCGTCGCAGTCGAGCTTCGTCAACACAAGGGCATCCACTCCAACCGCTTTCGAAAACTCTTTCACTTGCTCTACCAAGGCATTGCCAGCAATTGCTTCACCAACGAAAACCTTCAAGTCAGGCTTTATCACTCGGCTTATCTTCTCCATTTCCTTCAACAAGTTCGCATTCGTTTCCTGCCTTCCAGCCGTGTCCACCAACACCACGTCAACCTTGCTGGCTTTCGCGTGAGAAACAGCGTCGAAAGCCACTGCGGCTGGGTCGGCGCCATAACCCTGCCTGATTACTTTAACGCCAAGCTTTTCCCCGTGGTGAATTGCTTGCTCTAACGCGGCAGCGCGGAAAGTGTCGCTAGCGCTTATGACGCACGAAAAGCCTTTTTGCTTCAAGCGCCAAGCTATCTTCGCAATCGTGGTGGTCTTGCCCGCCCCATTTGGGCCCATGAACAAAACGACGAACGGCCTTCCCTGCGCCCGCGCCGCCTCAACGCGTTCCACTAAATCGATTTTTGGAGTAGAGGAGAGAATGGATTCAAGCGCCAACGCGATTTCAGCCTTTATTGCCTCGCTCAAGCGCTCCCTGAAAAACTTTTTGCCGATTATTCGCTTCTTCAAGTCGGCGACCAGAAACTGCGCAGCGTCAAAAGAAACATCGCTTTCAAGCAAAGCCACTTCAAGTTCGTCGAACAACTGCCGAGTTTCAGCCTCGCTTACTGACACTTCCCCCGAAAAAACGCTTTTTATTTTAGTGAAGGCGCTGAGCTTCGGCGTCAAGTCGCGTTGTTCTTGTGACTCGATGAAAGCAGGCGACTGGCTTGGTTCAGTCACTGTTTTGCGTTCGTTTTCTTGGGGGGGCTCGCTCGCCTGCTGGACAGGCTGCCTGGCTTCCTGCACGGAATCCAGCGCTTGCACTTTATCTGTAGGCGATTCCTCTTTCTTGCCCGCAATAGTTGAAACGAATGAAGACAATTTTTTCTTCAGCAAGTCAAACAATTCAGTTACCCCGACCACGCCTCGCCTTCCTTAGTTTAGAGGCAAACAACTCGTAATCGTCTTTCTTTCCCGTCTCTTGCACGACGCCGTTGAAGCCGCACTCGCGGCACTTGCAAGTAACGGCAGAGAGCCCGGAAGTAAAAATTATTTCAACTTCCCTTGAACCACACTTGGGACACAACATGCTTCATCAGCGTTGGCGCGCCGCCTCCAACTCGGCGGCGGCACTCTGTATTTCGGTTGCCCTTTCGGCTACCGCAGCAAGGTTTTGCTGTAGTTCATTCAAGACCTTCTCTAACTCTGACTTTTTTTGTTCCAAGAACTTAGTGGCTTCGGGAATGCTCTTCTCGGAAAGCACACGCGCGCCAACTTCCACTAAAACTTTTTCAGAGCTCGCAACCCGTATCTTAGCGAACACGCCCGAACCAATTGGCATGAGGGAATCACTCATTTCCTTGAGCGCGGAAAGAGCCTTTATCGCCGCGTCGTTTTCTGCGTTGAGCTGGCTGGCGAGTTGCAGTTGCCTTTGCAGCTCGCTCGCCTGCTGCTGCAGGACTTCGTACTCGTAACCAAGCCGCTCAAGTTTTTCGTCGCTAGCGCCAAGCACGGCGCCGCCAACTGATTTCCTAGCTTTTCCAGCAGCCACTAAAACCACCCTTTAATCAAGACAATGCCTCGTAAACTCTTTGAACCTCGAAACCAGAAGTGAGTTGCCCCACCAGCGCCCCATTAGTGTTTGCGACTACCCCGAACGCGTTACACACAGAACCCATGTTGGAAGTCCCCCGCGCCCCGTGAACGCCAAAGATTTGAATCAAGCGCTTGAACTCTACATCGGTTACTTCGTTGAATGCAAGCAAGCCCTTGTTAGTCACAACGTTGAGCGACCCAACCACTCCCCTACTCGTAATCGGTTGCTGGAAAACTTCTACGCCCAAGCAGTCGCCTATCCTCCGCGCGTCAGATGGGTGAATCGCTGGATTCAAGAGCGCCGCCTTGTCGTTGCACAACACGTTGTTTCCTGGCGCGAACGCCTTCAAAGTGCAGACGTTAAGCCCTTCTTTCTTTAGCAAGGCGCGTTCTTCAGCTTCCGCGGAATCGCTTAACACGACTCCAGTCGAATTCATTGCCGCGAAAACGCCGACAAGCGGAGACTGCCGCACGAAAAGCCTCACAGAACGAACCCTCAACACTTCTTCCGCCAACTCAACCGTCTTTGCTGGCGCGTTCCTCGCGGCGAGCAACAAGCCATCGCTTGCCTTGAAGTACAAGCCAATGAAGGGGTTCTTGTAAACTGATGCGCGGACTATGGAAAACATTTCACGCCGCCAGCTTCGCGATTACTATTCCTTCCTTGTCCTTGGAAGCGATGACGCGAACGTACTTCAAAGGATTAGAGTGGCCGCGCGCGCGAATTTTTTCTGCGAGCGCAGAGTCAATGCGCACCTTGGATTGTTCTGCTTTCATGTGGCGCGCCAAAAGCCCGCGCAACAACTTCATCGCTGCAATGCCTCTCTTCGTCTCAGGTTTAGCGTAAGCCTTCGCCAACGAAAAATTATAGGTTCGCTCTAAAACCACTTCGCGTTTCTTCTCCGCTGGTTTTTTCTCTTCCGCCTTCAGCTTCTTCTCTTCGGCTTTCCCAGCGGTTTCCGCGGCGGGTTTCGCTTCGCCCTGTGCTTTTGCTTGAACTTCCACCTCTTTTTTTTCTTCTTGTTTGGCTTGCTCTTCAACTTTCGTGATTTTTTCAACTGCCTTGTCTGGCTTGGGTTGGTCTGATCCTGCCATTCAACACCACGCTCACTTTATTTTCACTTTTAACTTGCTTCGCCGCCAGTTGCGCGCCAAGGGATTCCTTGAAATCCTGCGCTTCGTCTTGGCTATAACGAAAATTGGGACTCGCCTGTTTCTGCGAAGCGCTTTCCCTAAAACCGCTTTGAGAGCGGACGACTTGTTTCTTCCCATTCTATCACCGTGCAATTAAATTCTCTTGATTGTAGTCTCGCGCCTCTGCGCAAGCACTTTCCTCGCCAGCTCCAAGAGAGTCTGCTCGCTCACCCTGCCAGCAAGCCTTCCTTGCTCGTAAAGCAGCAACAACATTCTCGAGAGCTGCGCGTAAAGCTCTGGGTTGGAGAGACGAATGTTAGAAAGGCGCTCGTAAGCCGCCGGCTCCAAAACTTGTTTCAAGAGCGCCTTCAACTGCAACTCCATTTGCCGCTTTTTCTGCATTTCAGCGTACTGGCGCGCCAACTCGTCTTGCTGTAAAGCTTCACTCACTCTTTCCTACCCCCCTCGAGCTTCCTGGAAACCTTATCCAAAAGCGAGCGCCCAGCAGGAGTAATCGTGCGCCCCACCTTGTCTTTCTTCATCAAACCAGCTTTCTCCAACTGCTGGAAAGCCAAGCGAATAATCTTGCCTCCTGCGGGCACGTGGTGCGCGCGAGACACTGAGTGCTGTTTCGCTCCGCCGTACTTGTGGCGCATCCTGCGCACTCCAAGCGGGCGTTCTGCCTTGTAAGCAGTGCGCAACAGCGAAGCACAGCGAACAAACCAAAAGTCCGGGTTTTCGGGCACGCGCTCGGCTTGAGCGCCGCTCTTCACCAGCCCCGCCCACGCGGGAGGTTTTATTTCCGGTTTTTTCTTGAGTTCCTCTGCTACGGCGTTGATTAACGCGCTTGCAGGAACGTCTAATGCAGTCATTTATCCACCTCTAGCGGCGGGGAAACTCTTCAGAGCCAAACAACTACTCGCTGTTTACCAGTCGAGTCGATTGCTTGCTTTCCTTCCGCTTTAAACACGACTTTGGCCAGCCACGGCCTGCAATTTCAAAGCTTTTATTGGCTGAGTAAAAGTTTGAATAAACAATTATTTAAAACTGCTTGGGCTTGCCTGAAACTCGCCGGGAAGCGCCGCACTTCAAGCAAACGAATACCGGCGCGCCCCTTGAAACGCGGACTTTAAGCGTTTCGCCGAGAACGAAGACTACGCCGCACTTCCTGCAGAAAAGCATGCTGCCCAGCTTCAGCCTGTGCCTTTTCGCGAGCTTGCGCGCCAACTCCACGTAGCGCAGCGAGAGTTCCTCGTCTTCGCGCAAGGCAGTCCGAGCCAATTCAAGCAAGCGCGCTATCCTCTTGCGCGCGAACGCGTCAGCGTCCATGAAAAACTGAGTGCAATCAACATAATAAGCTTCTCTGCTATCCAGTCAAAGAAGCGGTTGCTTTGAGGGTGAAGCTATAAGAAAAAAGGGCGGGGGCAAACCAGAGGGCTTCGAGGGAAAACCATGGTTTTCCCGCTGCCCGAGAGTGGGCCCGCTGGGATTCTCGCAAACCTCCTTTCACGGCTTCTAACCCCGCAAGAAGAGAAAGAAAAGGAGGTTGTTTCGAACCCAGGACCCCCAGTTGGCTCAGCTGCGTCCGTCGCGTTGCGGCGGCCGCAACGTATAAGACTGGTGCTTCTAACCAGGCTGAGCTACGGGCCCGCAAACTCGTTCTCGAGTTCACTAAATTGTTTTAGCGACTAACGATTTTAAACGTTGCATGATAGATTAGGTTATGAGTTTATTCCAAGATTTTTCTTTGTTTGAAGCAAAAGACTTGTTTTCTCTCGCTAACGCGGCTTGCGGGGTGGCAGGGGCTGCTCTAGCATTGGGCGGAAACGCTTTAGCGTTCTCGTACGTTTTTGGTTGCATCGCCCTTGACTGGGCGGACGGGAGGCTGGCGCGCGCTGGCGGGCGGTCTGGTACAGCGCTGGGCAAGGAACTTGATTCGCTTGCGGACTGCATTTCTTTCGCGTGCGTTCCAGCTCTTTTTTGTTTTTTGGCTGCTCCTAGCGCGGCGGCGTTGGCTGGCGGGACTGCGTTCGTGTTGGCTGGCGTCGTTCGCTTGGCGTTGTTTAACGTTCAACAAGAAAAAAACGTTTTCTGGGGGCTTCCTTCTCCTGCGGCGGCAGTCGCATTGGTTGCCGCAAGCGTTCTCGCGCCGGCCTGGGCTTGGCTTGCGTCGCTGGCGCTTGCTTTCTTGATGGTTGCGGGCTTCAAGTTCAGGAAGCCAGCGCTTTAAAGCGCAAATCGAGCGCGAAACCATCCCCTGGGCCTCGGAAAAACGCAGTAGTGGAAGGGGGAACGCCGTGCCCGGGCAAGGGGGAAACTGCGAGCCACGCCGCCAAACACTGGCGAGTGGTG
>JBAMLY010000010.1:0-33734 GCA_039794045.1 Candidatus Micrarchaeia archaeon
CTTGAAATCTTTTCTCGCGAGTTCCCTCAAGTACTCACGGACTGCTTCGCTTGTGTCAGCGTGCTTCAAGCCGAATTCTACTGTGGCTTTGACGAAGTTGGCTTTGTCGCCTACTGCCTTCCACTCGCAGTCCAAGATTTTCGCGTAAAACTTTTGCTTGTGCTTGCGCGCAACCGCCTTGGCAACGTCGGGCCACCACTTCTCGCCTTTCACTAGCGGCGCGTCGTCGATGCAGTCGAAGAACTCGGGAGTGAAAATCCAGCGGCCGCACGAGGCGATGTCGGAAGGCGCTTGTTCCGGCGAGGGTTTTTCCACCATTTCCTCGACTTCGAAAACGCCTTTCTCGATTTCCTTTCCCTTTATCGCGCCGTACTTGTGAATCTCGCTTTTCGGGACGCGCGTGCAGCCTATCACGCTGCCCCCATGCTTTTCGTGGACTAGCGCCATCTGTTTAACGCTCGGCACCGCGCCCAGGAAGAAGTCGTCGCCGGTCAGGACCGCGAAGGACTCGCCGTCGATGTGGTCCCGCGCGCACGCGACCGCGTCGGGAATGCCTTTCGGCTCCTTCTGGCGCACGTAGAAAATGTTGGCCATCCTTGAAATGTGTTCTATTTGCTCGAGCTTTTCCTTGTCGCCTTTCGCGTGCAACAAGTGCTCGAGTTCGGGGTTGCGGTCGAAGTAGTTCTCAATGTTGTATTTCCCGCGTCCCGTAACGATTATGATGTCCTTGATGCCAGAGTTGATCGCTTCCTCGACCACGAAGTGAATTACTGGCTTGTCGATTATTGGCAGCATCTCCTTCGGCATCGCCTTAGTCGCCGGAAGGAAGCGCGTGCCAAAGCCAGCCGCGAGAATTACTGCCTTGCGAACTTTCATGAAACCACTAAATTAAAAATTGCGGGAGAGTAATAAAAAAGCGTTTGTTGCGGCCGTGGTCTAATGGTATGACCTGAGCTTCCCAAGCTTAGAGCCCGGGTTCGATTCCCGGCGGCCGCACTCTAATACTTCTTGGCTTGCTTTACTGCTTCGCGCTTAAAGGAAGCGTACTGCTTTAACACTGTCTTGCCGGCATGCTCCATTACAGTCTTGAGTATTATTCTTTCTTCTTGCGGGGTTACCTGCCGCGTTGCCGCCTTCCTGGCTAGCTCTCTTAGCACTTGGGGGACGTACAAATGCGTTTCCTCTCGTTTTTTCTTGTATTTCTTCATTCTCTCTTCTGCCAAGGAAAGCAACCTGTCTTTTAAGGCTTCCGCGGACTCCTCGCCGCTTTCAGGCAAGGGAAGCTCAAGTAGGTTCTGGTATTCCTCGCGGCTTTGCCCGCCGGCTCCGAAGTGCTTGTAGTTCACGGTCGCGCCAAAGTTAACGAAACGCATTTCTTCCTCGCCTTTCAGGCGCTCGCTTAAGTCAGCTAAAACTTTGTTCTTGAATTCCTCTGAGGCAGGCAAGTCAATGTCTGGAGCGAATACGACGAACTCGTCGCCGCCCACGCGCGCCACCGTCGCGTCCTTGGGAGCGTGTTTTTTCAGCGTGTCGGCGATTATCTTTATTCCCTTGTCGCCTGCCTCGTAGCCGTGAAAATCATTTAACAACTTCAAGTTGTTAGCGTCCACGTAGAAAATGGTGGCGCGCTTGTTTTGCAGGTTTAACTTGAAGTTTGGGTTTTCGGGTGGGAAGGCATTGAAGTAATCGCGAATGCGGCGGAACAAGACGACGCGGTTGTACAAGCCAGTGAGGCTGTCGCGTTCAGCAACCCGTCGCAGGCCGCGCGTGAGTTCGGCGTTGTGGATTGTGGTCGCGGTGTTGTCGGCAAGCACTTTAAGCATTCTCAGCTCGTGGGGGCGAAATTGCTCGTCAGCATGCTTTCCACCCTTGAATACCCCAATTACTCCCACCAGCACGGGCTTGCCGTCAGCGCCTTTGACCGTCAGCGGCACGGCGACAGAGTGCTTGAACTGGTATTTCTGGTCTAACTCTCTATTCACTGACTCGGGCCACTCAAGCAAGTTAAGCACTTCCTGGTACTGCAGTGTTTCAGCTGCTTTCCCGACGAGGCCTTTCCCGAAGGAAATGTTGTCGAACTTCAAGAAGTCCTTGGGCAAGATTTCCTCTCCAGCAAAAGCGGCTAGTTCCAACTTGTTGCCTTCAGATGGCCTCAACACTATCGCTGTTGCGTTGAAGCGCTCGGCGAAACGCTCTGCAACTTTTTGAAGCAATTGGTCTAAGTCGCGTTGAGAGTTAATGGTGTCCGCCAAGTCAAAAAATTCTTTCAACAACTTGCTTTGCTCGAGCACGCGCCGCGTGTGAGTCATTGAAGCAAAAATTTTTGGTTCGCCCGCCGTCGGCCGGTAAATGGTGAAGCGCGCAATTGTTTCAATCGGTTCTCCTTTTGGGTCACGGCGAATCACCAGAGAGGGGCGCACGACGCGAGTCTCTCCTGGCTTGACTTCTCGAGCGTGCTGCATCACTTCCTCTACCAAACCAACGTGGTCCGCGGGTTCTTCCTCAATAATTTCCCTCAAGTGCTTCCCAATCAATTTCTCGCGCGGAACGCCGAAAGAAGTGACTGTCTTCTTGTTCACGTGCCGCACGAAGCCACGCGCATCCATTTCCAGCAAGGGAATGTTGAAGCGCTCCATTGCCTCGCGCCCGGCCCTCTCCCTCCCCTGCTTAAACAACTGACGCAAAACGTCTGTGGGCAGAGTAGTCGTCGCACGTTTTTCTTCCATGCAAGAATAAAGGGAAAAAACGAATTAAAGGCTTTGCGCGCTTCAATAGAGAGGATGCTGTCTCGTAAGCTCGAGAACGCGGTCTCGCACAGACGAAATCATTGACTCATTCGAGTGGCTCTTAACCACTCCAGCGATAAGGCGGCCGATTTCGGCGCACTCGCTTTCGTTGAATCCCCTGCTCGTAATCGCGGGCGTGCCCAACCTAATTCCCGACGGGTCAAACGGAGGCCGGGAGTCGAAGGGAACCAAGTTCTTGTTAACCGTGATTAGCGCGCGGTCGAGCGCAGTCTCAGCCTCCTTGCCGCTAACGCCAAGCCCGGAAAGGTCTGCAAGAATCAAGTGATTGTCAGTGCCACCAGTCACCAGCCGCACGCCTTCGCCTGCAAGCGTCTCCGCCATCGACTTCGCATTCGCAACCACCTGCGCCGCGTACTTCTTGAACTCTGGCTTGAGCATCAACCCCGCCGCGACCGCGATACCGGCAGTAACGTGGTTGTGTGGCCCGCCCTGAAAGCCGGGAAAGACGCTCTTGTCGATTTTGTGCGCTAAACCCGCGCGGCACATTATGAGCGCGCCCCGCGGCCCGTTGAACGTCTTGTGCGTCGTCGTGGTAACGACGTCCATGAACGGAAAAGGCGAGGGATGCACGCCGCCTGCAATCAATCCTGAAATGTGCGAAATGTCAGCCATCGCGTAGGCGCCGACCTCGTGCGCGATTTCCGCAAACTCCTTGAACGGAATCTGGCGTGGATAGGCAGTTGCACCGCATACGATTACTTTCGGCTTGCACTCGCGTGCGAGCTTTCGCACTGCGTCGAGGTCGATTAGCTCGTCTTCGCGGCGCACTCCGTACTGCACGAACTTCCACGCGCGGCCAGCGAAGCTGACCTTGTAGCCGTGGGTGAGGTGCCCGCCTTCCATGAGGCTCATTCCCATCGCGGTGTCGCCTATTTCCATCAACGCAGCGTAGGCTTCAATGTTGGCGGGCGAGCCAGAGTATGGCTGGACGTTTGCGTGCTCGCAGCCGAAAACTTTCTTGACGCGCTCGATTGCGAGTGACTCTATTTCGTCGATGTACTGATTGCCGCCGTAGTAGCGTTTGCCCGGAAGGCCTTCAGAGTATTTGTTGTTGAGCACGCTGCCGAGCGCCTGCAGCACTGCAAGCGGAGCAAAAGACTCGCTTGGAATTAGTTCGAGGCCGTTCGTCTGGCGCGCGCGTTCTTTTTCTATAATAGAGTAGACTATGGGATCGACTTTTTCGAGCGAGTCCTTAAATGGATTCATTTTATTCACCTCTCAAAACGGCCGCTTAACGTTCGGAAAGTTCTCCCACACGCTGACGCCGCACCAGCGCACGCGTTCAGGGCACGGGCCTTCAAGAGCCTTGTGTTCGACGAGGCCATTGCGGGCTTTGCACGCTGGCCCAAGATACTTCGCCAGCCGCGAGTGCACTGCAGCGATTTGTGCGAGTTCCTGCATCGTGACGTCGAATCTTTCGCGTTGCGCGTTGAAGCAAGTGCGCATGCGCGTCTTGTGAATAAAGTGAATGAGGGCGCGCTTTCGGTGAAGCACACGGATACGGCGTTGGGCAGCAAGTAGCAGGCGTGTTCCGCGGGAACTCCTGCGTCCACTAACTCGTTCTTCGCGTTCCACAACACAGTCATGGCATTCTCGTAGACTTCCAGTGCGTCGGCGTTGTCGGCGATGGACTGGGGCGTTACGTAGTCTTGTTCGCGTGAGTGGGTGCGCGAGAGAAGCGGCCGCGACGCGGGCGTGGTGCGGTGGCGCTGGTTCTGTGAGTCAGCAGTGTGACTGATTTTCTTGCGGAAAACGTAGTTGGAGTGGAATAGCACGCGCATGAGCGGCGAGAGCGTCCAGTTGTTTAACGTGTCCGCCGAGAGCGCGGAAGGAATGGCGCCGACGTGGCTGTGCAGGAAACTCCAAGTGAAGTGGTGGGAAATGTTTTCGAAGCCGAAAACGAATGTTGCGTGCTGGAAGGGAGTGTGGTGGCCGGCTTCGTAAATGCTTTTGCCGATGCGGTCGCGTTGTTCTTCCGTGACTTCGTCCGCGTAAACTAGTTTGGGGTTGCAGGAGGAACGCGCGCTCGCCACCGCGAGATCGAATGGCTTATCGGTATACGCAATACGTTTGACTACGGACGCGCCTGTAATGAATTCCATCACTGCCCCCACTGCTATACGAATAGTTAGAAAATTAAATAAGGTTGCGGGCGAAGACTAGGGCGGCCGAACGCGCACTTTTCTTGCAGCGGACAGGCTGCGCAGTCTGGCTCGTTCTTCCAACAGTTTTTTTTCGCGAGCTCGACGAGTAGGGCGTGAAACTCGTTGAACGTTTTCGCGTCGCGAGACAAGTTTTCTTCGAACAAGCGCTGAAATTCTTCGTAAGAACTTTTCTCGGGTAGAAAGCCAAGGCGCGAAAAAATTCTTTTAGTGTAAGCGTCCACCACGAATTTAGGCTTCTTTGCGGCGTACAAAATAATTGAGTCAGCGGTTTCAGGGCCGACACCGTTAATTGAAAGCAAGCCGGCGCGCAGTTTTTCCACGGGTTGCGAGAAAAGTTTTTTCAAGCCGCCGCTGCGCTCTACAAAATCGGTGAATGCTTTCAGTTTCTTCGTCTTCTGGTTGTAGTAACCGCTGGAGCGCACGCAAGCCGCGATTTTCAATGAAGGCGCGCAGGCAAGCGCTTTAAAGGAAAGAAGTTTTTTTGCGCGCAAGCACTCGAGTGCTTTTTCGACGTTCTTCCACGACGTGTTCTGCGTTAAAATCGCGCCGACGCAGACTTCGAATGCTTGCGCGGCGTTGCGGGGCCGCGAGTAGTCGCCTGGAAAGTACTTGCCACGCAAGGGCCACCAGCCTTGCGGGCCGAACCGCGAGTAAAGCAAGTCATAAATCGCGCGCACTTTAAAGTGCATGCCGTCAGCCTTTTATGACGCCGATTGGAGTAAAGCGGGCAACCATCTTGGAGATGCCAGCTATTTCCACGCTTTTCACGACGTCGTCCACGTTCTTGTAAGCGCCGCCAGCTTCTTCTGCAAGCGATTGAGGCGAAGTGGCTTTCACTGCCATGCCTTGAGCCTCCATTTGCTTCCACAACTCAGTGCCGCGGTAGTGGCGAAGCGCCTCGTGGCGGCTCATCACGCGCCCCGCGCCATGGCAAGTGCTGCCCCAAGTTTCCTTTGCTGTTGGCAGGCCGAGCAGCAAATAAGAGGCGGTGTTCATTGATCCAGGAATGATAACTGGTTGCCCAAGCGAGCGGTAAGCCACTGGAACTTCTTTTCTTCCCTTCCAGAAAGCACGCGTTGCGCCCTTGCGGTGAACGCACACTGTTCGCTTCACGCCGTCCACTTCGTGTTCTTCTAGTTTAGCTATGTTGTGGCATACATCGTAGACTAGCTTCATTTCGTAGTCCTCCCACGGAGAGCCCAGTACTTGCTGGAATGTCTCGCGAATCCAGTGAGTCATTACTTGGCGGTTGCAGAAAGCATAGTTGACGGCGCTCTTCATTGCCCCAAAATAATTCTCGGCTTCCTTTGAGTGCAAGGGAGCGCAACACAACTCCTTATCAGCCAACTCTATCTCGTACTTTTGCGTTGCTTGAAGCATTACGCGAATATAGTCGTCGCAAATCTGGTGGCCGTAGCCGCGGCTGCCAGAGTGAATCATTACAGTAACTTGTCCTTTCTCGAGCACGCCGAACGCCTTTGCTGCTTCGGCGTCGAAAATGTGGTCGACGCGCTGGATTTCCAGGAAGTGGTTGCCGCTCCCGAGAGTACCGAATTGCGGGCCTCCCCGCTTTTTCGCCATGTCGCTCGCCTTGCTTGGATCAGCACCTTCAATGTAGCCGCCTTCTTCCTCGATGTGCTCTAAATCTTCTTTTACGCCGAACCCTTTGTCGACAGCCCACTTCGCACCGTAAGTAGTCGCTTCGTCGAGTTGCGAGGGAGTAAGCCGCATCTTGCCTTTCTCGCCGACTCCGCAAGGAATGTTTTCGAACGCGGCGTTTATTAGTTGCTTGAGCTTTGGCCGAACGTCTTCCTCGCTTAAATTAGTAGTAATCAAGCGAACGCCGCAATTAATGTCGTAGCCCACGCCGCCCGGCGAAATAACGCCTTCCTCGCCATCGAACGCTGCCACCCCGCCAATGGGAAAGCCGTAGCCCTCGTGCCCGTCAGGCATGACCATTGAAGCGCCGAGAATGCCGGGCAGGGTTGCGACGTTCTTCGCCTGCTGCAGCGTACGGTCTTCAGCCATTTTTGCGAGCATGTGCTCCATAGCGTAAACGCGGACGGGAACGCGCATGCCTCCTTCCCGCGGGAGTTCCCAGACAACTTCGCTTAATTTATTGAAATCCATTCTATCACCACTGGATCCGAATGGACGCCTTAATCCAGTAAAGCAATTAAAGGCGTTCCGCCAATAATAATTGTTTCGCTGCCGGGGTGGCGGAATCCGGTAAACGCGCCAGACTCGAGCGACCTCCTTTTCTTTCTCAAAGAAAGAAAAGTAGCTCGACCAGTCAAAAGAAAGAGCGACTGGTCCCTTTTCCCGCTCGGTTAGGAAAAAGTAAAAGCATTGGCTTTCAAAGAAGTGGCTTTCCTCTTTTTTGACTCGCCAACATGCTTTCTTTTCCTAAAAGAGAAAAAAGGAGGGTGATCTGGAGGGTCGCAAGGCCCGCACGAGTTCAAATCTCGTCCCCGGCGCTCTCCTCAACACACTAATAAGTAAAACAACGCGGTTGCTATCGCTGCACCAATTATTGCACTGAACAAGTTTGTGACGTCGTTGTCAAACCACTTCGCGCCCCTCAAAAAACGAGTTGCGCGGCCGCACTTGTGGACTTTCCTCTCAGTTTCCTTGCCGCACGAGTCACAGAAATACATTACTTGCACGGTAGCTCCAAGCAAGCTGTCCGCAAACATTCCAGCCACTCCCGCCACGAAAACCACCAAGAAAAACGCTGGCGAACCGCCTGGAACCACGAGCTCGGGTTTTCCGGCGAAGACGCTGGAAAGAGAAAGCAAGAACGAAGCAGAAAAAGCTATGAACAAGGAAGCCGCAGCGCCAGCGCCAGAACCCAGCAAAGACACTGCACCACTGCACCCCCTCTCCACCCTCTTAAAAGAAGTTACCAAGAAAGGCCTTCCCTTGCTCAGCACGCCAATCTCGGTAGCGAAAGTGTCTGCAGTCACTACCGCCAGCGAAGCAACGAAGGCAGTAAACACTACTGGCTGCGAGTAAAAATGGTAGACTGCAGCGAGAAACAATGGAACCGCGCCATTGGCAGCCACTTGAGCGAAGTCGCGCACGCCCCCTTTCGCGAAGTCGGCGTTGACTTCCTTCTTAGCATGCGCCTTAAAGCGCGTCGCCAGAGAAGAAGACAAGAAAAACAATGAAAGCAAGCAAAACCACACCCACCCTTCGTAGGGAGGAACAGGCAAGACAAATATTGCAGCGCCCATTACGATGGCTGCAAGCGTGCCGCTCTCGGAAAGCATTTCCTTCTTGAACGCGAAAATCGCGAGCAAGAGTATAACTACTAAGCCGGCAAGCGACTTGAACAACGGAAGCACTTCACTGCACCCAAACAGAAAGCGTTTAATGCATTAAAGTACTTAAAAAAGAAACAAAGCGATTAATATTTTTTGGCCAAGCTTTTTTTGCGAGGAACGAAGCGAAGCGCAGTGACGAAGCAAAAAAAGTGCGCCTCCGTAGCTCAGAAACCCCTTTTTCTTTCTTTGCTCGCTTTGGGGGGGCTCGCGAGAAAGAAAAAGCGGTTTAACGGAAAAAGAAAGAAAAACACCGTTGTTTATACTTTTTTAGCGCGGGTTTTTGCGAACGAAGCGAAGCGCAGTGACGAAGCAAAAAAAGTGCGCCTCCGTAGCTCAGTGGTAGAGCGCCTGTCTCGTAAACAGGAGGTCGCGAGTTCAATCCTCGCCGGAGGCTTTGCTTCTTTTCTTTTTTCAAGAAAAGAAAGGAGGTTGGATGCAATCCTCGCCGGAGGCTCTAGCGTAGTTCTAGGTAGAAATAGTATTCCGTGGCTGGGCCGCCGAGTTTTTGGTTGTTTGGTAAAAGTATTTGATAGTCTGCTAGTTCGTTGTTGTAAGCGGTTTCGCCGTGCTTGAGGGGGGAAACGAATAAGGGCGTGGCGGTAGAGTCGTTGAGTGCGCAAGTCTCCCAAACTGATTGGTTTAAGGCGTTCTCTGTTTTGGCGGCAGTGTTTGAGTTCGTGCCAGCTGGAACTACTGTGCTGCCTATAATGATTTGCGAGTTGTTGTAAGTGAAGGAGTGGTTGGCGTTGTCGCTCCAGCCAACGTCGTATGCCAAGTAGTTGTCGAGTTGCTCGCCTGTCCAAAGCGTTTGCTGGATGTCTTGCCAGGACGGAATGCTTGAAGACGGGTAGGCTAACAAGTAGCCGTACTGCGTTCGGTTGACTTTCAAGTACGGCGGGTCGGTGTAGCCGCTGACGATGGTTGGCTCGCCGGCTCCACTCAACAGCCACGAGTAATCTCTTCCTTGGCCGTTGGCTTGCCAGGCGGTGCCGTTGTACCAGCAGTTGCACGAGCCTCCCACAGAAGCGCAAATGCTTTCTTCTATTTCAGTGCAGTTCCAGCCAAGAGAGGAATCAAAGTAAAGCGTAAAATTAGAGTTTGTTGACGAGCCGCCAGTAAAGTTTATGAGGGCAACGCTTAAATTGAAGGAGCCGTTCACTCCCGCGGGCGTCAAGTCGGTGTCGTCAGCCAAAATATAGGTTTCCGCCAGAGAAGAATTAATGTACATCACCAGCGTGTTGAAATCGCGTCCCGCAAAGGAAAGAGGGGCAAGCGAAGCCAAGTAATGCGGGTCAGTGAAAGCCGTACTCCAAGAAATTAGCGTGTGAACCGACGACGAATCATTGCTTGCGAGGACGATGCTCGCGTTTAAAGTGCCGTACACTGCCGCCCACAAGCTTGTTTGCGTGAAGCCAGTCAAGTCAAGCAAGTAGTATTCATCGCCAGCGACTTCCGAGAGAGCAGAAGGAATTTCGGTAGTAGTCTTGTTCGAGGAAGAAACAATTGAGGCTCCCCCCGGCAGCGCTGCAACAGGAGCCAGGAAAACCAGTAACGCAAACAAGAAAGCAAACTCAGTAAAACGCATTAAAACCGCCAAAAATCTAATGAAACGCCTCGCTAAATAAGGAGCGCGCGAGAATATTTAAATCGTGTTTCCACTAAGAATACTGCGTTTTAAGAGGTGAACATGGAATGCAGTTCGTTTACTTGGTTGAAGGAAAAGACAAGAAAGCATTGGACGCGGCGCTCGCGGCAGACCCTTACCAGAAAGACTCTTTCGCGATGACGGGCTACACCTTAAAAGAGTCAAGCGCTGTGGGCTTGAAGGCAGGCGACTACGTCTTGTACTTCAAGACGGACTTGCCAGAAGTAGAAGCAAGACTGCAAGAGCGTTTGAAGGCAGTTGCTTCAGCTAAAGAGTTAAGCGGCGCAGAAAAACAAAAAATAATCCAGCAGTTAGAAGAAGAGGAAGCCAACGCGGGAGCTGGCTTCGGCGCAATATTTGGGTGAAAAAAATTAAGGCAAAAGCTTTTTCTTGCATTGCAGTTGCTTTCCTGCTGTCGTTAGCGTTGAGTGGCTGCACCCAAAACCAAGAACAACTCACCCCAGCCAAAGAAAAACAGGAACTACTGCAAGCCTGCAAAACGCTTTGCTTGGCAGCCAAAAACAGCGAAGGCTTCACGAGCGGCCCGTGCCTCACGCGAGAACCCCTCCAAGGACCAGGCGGCGCGTGGGTATGCGACGTCGCGCACTACCCCCGCCAGCCAGTCGACGACGAACCACAAAACCAGTGCGCCGCCTACCGCAGCGGCGCCGCCCAACACTTCATCGAACTAAGCTTGGACTGCGAAGTAATCAAAGAAAAATAAGCTGCACTTTTTTCTTCGTCGCTTAGCCGGTGCTGAAACTGCGCAGTAAACGCTTCTGCCTCAGAAAATAATTTACTCGTCACAGCACTCGCGTGCTCGGAACTCATAATTGCTTCATCACAGCAAAAAAGTTTAGCAGCGCTTCAAAGAAATTATTTTCGGCGCGGCAAAGCCTCCCCGCCAAGAATTGCGCTTGAAAATAGATTCTCCTCGAAACAAGCAGAGGAAAAGAAGCAAGAACTAACTCTAAACGCTTACCTCAGACCTTCAACGAGTTACCTCGAAAGACTTTATTCTAGCGTAGATGTCGGCTGCTTCACTGTTTTTCTGGAAGTGCTCGCGAATTGGGGCAATCAATTCATTCAATTCTCTCGCAACCGAGTTCTTTAAGTCCGGGGCTTTCAGCTTGTCGGCAGCGTAGTCTCTCTCTAGTTCGGCGTACGAAGCGTATTCCACGCTCCCCCCATATTTTTGGGGGCGCTCAACCAAGAAAGTCTTCCTCGCACGAAAAACTATTTCTTTCGCGTACTCCAGCACGGGGTTGCCTTCAACTTGTTTTGGCGGGCAAAACGCCTTGCCTATTTTCCTTGCTATTTCTTCCTGCGAGTCGTGCACGAAAATACAGGTTTCCGGCTTGCTCTTGCTCATCTTTGAATCGATTTCCAAGTCTACTGCGCTCTCGTCGGACTGGCTTGCGCTTCCCGCGCCAGACAAAGACAAAAGCATTCTATGGTGGACTGCCACTGGCTTCTTGAAGCCAAGGCTTTCTGCGACGTCGCGCGCCAACATGTTCGCCTTGCGCTGGTCCATTCCAAGCTGGCAAATGTCTACTTGCATGTGGAAAACGTCTGCCGCCTGCATTGAAGGATAAAAAAGTTGAGCTACTTGTTTTACGTCGCCTTCCCTGCGCCCAGCTATCTGCAAGCACTTAGTAGTGCGCGCGAGTGTGTGGTGCTTGGCAACCAGCAAAACTTTTTTCCAGTACTCTCCGTCGTCAAAAAACTCTTTGTGCCAAACGACTTTAACTTTGCTTAAGTCAACGCCCGCCGCACGCCAAACCTCCAAAAAATATTTTCCGACGAGCCGCGTTTTCTCCAAGTCCCCGCCGAGCTTGTTGTTGATCCACGCAAACGAGTCTGCCAGCAACAAATTGAATTTAACGCCGGCGGCAAGCAAGTCCTTCAAGAGCAGTGGGCGGTAGACGCCGACCGGCAAGTGAGCGACGCCCGAGGGCTCGAAGCCGTCGTAAGCGAGGGGATGCTCGTTGGTTTCCAGCAGCGCCCGCAGTTCTTCTTCTGTAACGACTTCTTGCGCGATGCCTTTTATGAGCGAAAGCTTGGTTTCAACGTCCATTAAAAACTCCTTTTTCAATCATTCCTGCACGCGTTTAAAAAAAGCTTTGCAAGGCGCTTCAAGCGAGGACGGCGGCAAGAAAACTTATTTAAAGCATTACAGGAATAAGTATTTGCAACTGCTTCTTTAACGGAAGTGGGGAGTTGACCAGCAAAACTCGCGACGGCAAAGCTCTCGCCTGGTTGTGCTGGTAGAGAACCATTAAGCAAGCAACTGTTTTCAGTTCTTGCATTCGGAGAAAGGTGTATTTAATGGATTTGAACAAGTCAATCCGCATGACCGTAGACTCTGGTAAAGTGTTTCTGGGAACCGACAAGGCACTGAAAGCGGCTTTGAATGGCTCAGCAAAACTCATAATCGTTTCAAGGAATTGCCCCGCCCAAAAAAAGCAGGACATTGAATACTTTTCGCGGTCGTCAAAAGTTCCAGTCCTCCAGTACGAGGGCACGAGCAACGAGTTAGGCACGGTGTGCGGCAAGCCCTTTCCAATCAGCGCGATAAGCGTGCTAGAGCCAGGCAACTCCGACATTTTAGAGGCGGTACAACAACAGCAGTGAAGCAAATGGTTACCTTCTCCCTTGAAGACATTCAGCTCTTGAATGCAGTTGAAGCCGCGACGGGCGCGAAAGCCAACGACGTAGTGAAAAGCGACAACGCCTTCATAATAGTCGTGCGCAAGGGAGAACTAGGCAAAGCGATTGGAAAGCAGGGCTCGAACATAACGCGCCTCCGCAAGCACTTGGGCAAGGACGTGTTCGTCGTCGAAGACAGCGACACCGTGAACGGCTTTCTCGCCAACGTTTTCGCTCCAGTGCCATTGAAGGCAGTAAACTTAGTGGAAAGCGAGGGAAGAAAAATCGCGGTCGTTGCAGTGGAAGCGAAAAACAAGGGGCTCGCGATAGGAAGGGGAGGCGACAAAATAAAGCGCGCGCGCATTCTCGCGAAGCGCAAGTTCGGGATAGACGAAGTAAAAATACAGTGAAAATTAATGTGTTGAATCGCGTTTGAAGGGTGAAGAAGAAAATGGCAAGAGGTCTTTTCGCTGGAAGGCAGTTGAAGCGCAACCGCAAATCAAAGAGGTGGCTTAAAAAGCCGTGGAAGCGCAAGGCGCTGGGATTGAAAGCAAAGTACGACCCCTTAGAAGGAGCGCCTCAAGCGCGCGGCATAGTCATCAAGAAGGAAGGCAAGGAACAAAAACAGCCTCACTCTGGAATCATTAAGTGCGTGCGCGTTCAACTCATAAAGAACGGAAAGAAAGTTAGCGCTCACTGTCCTCGCGACAAGGCAGTCGAGTTCATTGACGAGCACGACGAAGTAGTCATCGCTGGGCTCGGCGGATCACAGCGCGGTCAAATGGGTTCGATTCCGGGCGTGCGCTACAAGGTAGTGCAAGTAAACGGCGTGGACTTGGACCAATTGCGCCTCAAGAAGAAGGAAAAGCCGAAGAGGTAAAACGGGGGTTAAACCATGGAAGCAAAGCTTTTCGGAAAATACTCGTACGATGGAATAACAGTAGACGACCCAAGCATAGCGCCCTACATTTCATTAAAACCAGTAAAAATTCCTCACTCTTTCGCGCGCCACGCTAACAAGAAGTTCGCGAAAAGCAAGGTCAACATAGTAGAACGCCTGGCGAACAAGCTCATGCGCGGCGGCACCGGCGAGAAACTAGGCGGTAAAGTCATTCGCACGCACGGCAAACTGCAAGGCAAGAAGACTAGAACAATAAAGGCAGTAGAAGAAGCTTTCGACATCGTGGCAACGCAAACCAAGCAAAACCCGTTGCAGTTGCTCGTTAAAGCAATCCAGTACAGCGCCCCCCGCGAAGACATTACGCGCATTAAAATGGGTGGAATGAACTACCAAGTCGCCACCGACATAAGCGCGCAACGGCGCCTTGACTTGGCTCTCCGCAACATAGCATTGGCCGCCCTCATAAGTTCTTTCGCTAAAAAGGAAACGCTCGCAGAAGCCCTCGCAAAAGAAATAATTCTTGCTTCAGCCAATTCTCCAGACAGCTACTCTATAAAGCGCAAGAACGAGACGGAGAGAATGGCGAAAGCGGCAAGGTAAGCCGCAACGAGCTTGAAGCTCAAACAAAAAATTCAGGGGATTGAATAAAATGGCGAAAAAGGAAAGCGTAGCCGAATACGTTACAAAGTTAATGAACAAGACGGAAAACATTCGCAACATCGGAATAGTGGCGCACGTGGACCACGGCAAAAGTACTTTGAGTGACACGCTCGTCGCGAGGGCCGGCTTGATTTCAAAGGAACTCGCCGGCGAGCAGCGCGTGCTTGACTTCGAAGAACTCGAACAACAAAGAGGCATAACGATTAAGGCAGCAAACGTGTCAATTCCCGTGACTTACGAGGGAAAAGAATACTTAATTAACTTGATTGACACGCCTGGACACGTGGACTTCGGCGGGCACGTTACTCGCGCGTTGCGCGCCGTGGACGGCTGCATTCTCGTGGTGGACTGCGTGGAAGGAATAATGCCTCAAACTGAGACCGTGCTCCGCCAGGCGCTCAAAGAAAAAGTGCGCCCCACCGTATTCATAAACAAGATAGACCGCTTCATTAACGAGTTAAAGCTCGACTCCACTGCAATGCAGCAAAAGTTCTTGAAAATCATTTCTGGAGTGAACAAGCTGATTGCCCAGTACGCGCCCCCAGAATTCAAGGAAGCGTGGCAAATAAAGGTAGAAAGCGGCAACATCGCGTTCGGCACCGCCTTCAACAAGTGGGCGCTCTCATTCCCGATAATGAAGAAGTACAACATCAACTTCAAGAAAATGTATGAAATGTGCGCGGCAGGACAACACAAGGAACTCCAGCAAATGGCGCCACTCGACGACGTCATAATTGAAATGATTACTTCGCACTTGCCGAACCCAATTCAAGCGCAGAAGTACCGCGTTCCGACGCTGTGGCACGGCGACTTGGAGAGCGCGGAAGGAAAAGCCATGACCAACTGCGAGTCTTCAGGCAAGGCAGTGTTCTGCGTTACAGCCATTCAAATGGACCCGCACGCCGGCGAAGTAGCCGTGGGAAGGCTTTTCGCGGGCACTCTGCGCAAGGGAATGGACTTGTACTTGGCGAGCCAGTACAAGACCGAGAAACTACAGCAAGTCGCGATTTACATGGGCCCCGACCGAGTGATAGTAGACGAAGTGCCTGCCGGCAACATCGTAGCGCTCGTGGGCTTGAAGGAAGTTTACGCTGGCGAGACGGTGAGCGAGGAAAAAATAGTTCCCTTCGAGAAAATAAAGCACCACAGCGAAGCAGTGGTTACGAAGAGCATTGAAGCCAAGAACCCAAAAGACTTGACGCGCTTAGTCGAAGTAATCCACAAAATGGCCAAAGAAGACCCCACAATTAAAGTCGAAACCAACCAGCAGACAGGCGAGCACTTGATTGGAGGAATGGGCGAACTCCACCTAGAAATAATTGAGTACAAGATACAAAAAGAAAAGGGAATAGAAATAGTTACTTCGCCGCCCATAGTCGTCTACCACGAAACCATTCTAGACAAGAGCCCAGTAATAGAAGGCAAGTCTCCAAACAAGCACAACAAGTTCAAGATAAGCGTGGAACCACTCGAGCCAGAAGTGCTTAAAGCGTTCGAGGAAGGACAAATTGACGAGTCAATGAAGGGCAAAGACTTGCAGGAGAGACTAATAAAAGCAGGACTGCCTCGCGATGAAGCCAAGAAAATCATTGCAGTGCACGAAAACAACTTGTTCGTGGACGCAACGAAGGGAGTGCAGTACTTGCAAGACATAATGGAGCTAGTGATAGACGCGTTCGACGAAGCAATGAGCGCCGGCCCACTCGCGAAAGAAAAAGTGGTGGGCGTGAAAGTCAAACTAAACGATGCAACCATTCACGTTGATCCAGCGCACCGCGGCCCAGCGCAAATCATTCCAGCCATAAAGAGACCAATTTACGCGGCGATGCTGAGCGCGAGAACCGTGCTCACCGAACCAAAGCAAAAACTCGTCGTCAACACGCCCAGCGAGTACATGAGTGGAGTCATAAGCCAGATTCAGGGGCGCAGGGGGCAAGTAAGCGACATTCAACAAGAAGGAGAAGCCGTCACAATAACTGCGAAAGTGCCGGTAGCTGAAATGTTTGGGTTCGCTTCAGAGATTCGCGGTGCTTCGCAGGGACGCGCCATTTGGTACACTGAGTACGCTGGCTACGAGCGCCTGCCAACCGAGCTCCAAAACAAGACTGTGACAGCGATTCGCAAGCGCAAGGGAGAACGCGAAACGCCTCCGACAGCGTCAGAATTCATGGACTGAAAACAAATAAAATAATTTGGCAACACTCTTCTTAGTGGGGGGAAGCGCATGGAACAAAAAGAGAAGAGAGCCGCCGCAGAAGAAAACAAAGTTTTTTTCCCGAAGGAAAGCAAGTGGGAACTGCTTCCCCGCGAGTTCCACGAAAACTGGGGCCCGCTAACAAATAAATACGTTGGGCGTCTACTCGAAGAAAAAATCATTCACCCAACCAAGCCCTTGACTGCCTACATTGGCTGGCAACGCAAGGCCAGCGCAAGCATCCCAATAGAATTCAGGCTAGAGAAAAACGGAAAAGAAATAAGGTGGAACAAGAATTACGGCTTCCTCAAATACAACTTCACGAAAACAGAACTCAATGAATTCAAGGAAGCAATAAAGAGCGCGATATACTTGCACCCCAAAAAAGAAAAACTATTGAAGCTTTACTACGAAATGATTGGAAACTGAAAAACATGGCTTGTCTTTCAGCGCCTGACTTTAACCTCCGCAAAACATTGGAGTGCGGCCAGTGCTTTAACTGGCGCGAGCACTCAAGCAAAGAAAACTGTTTTTATTCAGTCATCTACGGCAAGCCAGTGAAGGCGCGCCAACACGGAACAAAACTTTTTTTGGGGGGACTCACCGCAAAGCAAGCCACGCACTATTTCGCGTTAGACCATCCACTAAAAAAAATAGTTGGCGCGATAGAGTGCGACGAAAAAATGCGTGCGGCAGTAAAGCACAGTGAAGGAATTAGGATTCTACGCCAAGACCCGTGGGAGTGCGCGGTTTCCTTTATTGCGTCACAGAACTCCAACATTCCAAGAATAACTTCCACGCTCGAGAAAATACGCGAAAAATACGGGGACGCGGTCTCGCGCGATGGAGTGACTTGCTTTGCTTTTCCCACGCCGCGCCAGTTGTCGCGCGCGCCGCAAGCAGCACTCAAAAAACTTGGGCTCGGCTACCGCGCGCGCTTCGTGAAAAAATTTGCTGAATACGTTGCACGCCACGACGAGTATTTTCTTGAGTTGAAGAAATTGTGTTACGAGGAAGCACGCGATGAGCTCATGAAGCACTTGGGAGTTGGGCGCAAGGTTGCGGACTGCATTTGCTTGTACTCGCTTGGAAAGCTTGAGGCTTTCCCGGTAGACCGCTGGATAAAGCGCAAGATGCTTGAATTGTATGGCGCGGAAATTAAGGCGTTCGCCGGAAAACGAAAGGCAAACGAAAAAGAAATTGGTGACTTCGCGCGCGCAAAGTTCGGGGGTTTTGCTGGCTACGCGCAGCAGTACTTGTTTTTTTGGGCTAAAGAAAATGGTTAGGAAACCAAGAAAATTTACTACGGCGTTATTTCTTGATGTAGTCCCGCAAGAGAGTGGCGGCGCGCTTCATGTTGTCTACTTTTAGTGCGAGGAGGGTGCTAGAGCGTTCTTTTGAGAGCATGTAAACGTTTTCGATGTTTACGCCGTTTTCGGCGAGCTGCGAACTGACTTTGGCGAGTTCTCCTGGGCGGTCTTGGAGTCTGAGGACGAGAATGTCTGAGTCTACGACTTTGTAGCCCAGTGATTCTATTAGCTTGCGTGCTTTGTTGCCGTCGCGGGTTATGATGTGTATTACGCCGGTGTCGCCGCTTACCTCGGTTGAAATGGATTCTATGTTGATGCGTTTCGCGCCCAACTCAGATGAAATGCTTGCGATTACGCCTGGCTTGTTGGGCGTGATTACGGTTAGTTCCTTCATTGCCTCCCCACCCCTTCCTTGTTTTGCTGTCTTCCTTGAAAGCCAGCAAAAAGCTTTATTCACGCCTTATTAATAAAAATTTAGGTGTTAGTATTAAAGGGTGCGCGCATGACTGAAAAAATAGACATCAAAAAAGTTTTAGAGGAAGGAAAGCCGTTGGTTGACGCGGCAATACAAAAATATTTTCCGAGGCAGTACGATGAAAAGAGCTTGGAGTTTGTTTGCGGGAAGCCTCGCTATGCTTACGACGTAGATACTGCTACGAAGGCCGTTAGCGCGCCGGTGTGGGACTTGCTTGACCGCGGGGGGAAACGCTGGCGTCCTGCCTTGTTCTTGCTTTGCTGCGAGGCTCTCGGCGGCGACACGGAGAAAGTAAAGGACTTCGTCGTGATTCCTGAAGTAGTGCACAACGGATCGCTGATGATTGACGACATAGAAGATTCTTCTGAGTTGAGGCGGGGGCAGCCTTGCACTTACAAGAAGTTCGGCGTGGACGTTGCAATAAACGCTGGAAACTGCATGTACTTCCAGCCCGTCTTAGTGTTCGTAAAAAACCGCGGCAAGTTCCCGGACAAGATTTTGTTGCGTGCTTACGAGATTTACGTTCAAGAGCTAACCAACATTCACTACGGGCAGGGGTTCGACATCTGGTGGCACAAGGGAAACAAGCGCGACGTAACAGAGCAAGAATACCTTCAAATGTGTGCTTACAAGACTGGCACGCTGGCGCGGTTGAGTGCAAAGCTCGGCGCGTTGTTTGCAGGCGGAAGCGAGAAGGAAGTAGAAGCGCTGGGCAAGTTCGCTGAAGCTATTGGCGTGGCTTTCCAGATTCAGGACGACATACTTAACTTGGTCGGCGAGGAATTCGCTAAAGGAAAGGGAGTCGGCGAAGACGTTCACGAAGGCAAGCACACGCTCATAGTCATTCACGCGCTATCGAAGGCGAGCGCGAGAGACAAGGCGAGGCTCATAGAAATACTTGACTCACATCCAAGCGACGAGAAAACTATTCTTGAAGCAATTGCGATTTTTAGGAAGTATGGCTCAATAGATTACGCCGCAAAACGCGCGGCTGAAATCGTGCGCGAGGCATGGAACGAAGTAGATTCTTTGTTGAAGCCAAGCCCGGCCAAGCGGAAGCTTGAAGCGTTCGCTAATTACTTGATAGAGAGAAAGATTTGATTCAGAGGAGGACGACGGCCGGCTTGAGGGGCAGGGCCCGCGCCTTTTTTTCTTCCGTGGAGTCTTCCTCGCGTTCTATTGTTACTTGGAGGCCTGCTTCTCTTGCCAGGAATTCTGCCGCGCTTTGCAGGGTCGCGGCCTCGTCTAAAGCGAAATCGCAGTTTTTCATCCAGTAAAAGTTTTTGGCGGCATACTTGGCGAGGTTTGAGTCAGCGATTCTAAGTTCTTCTGGTTTGGAGGCGCTCGCGAGGGCGGACGCTAGTTCCTCGTTCTTGGCTTTTGATGCTACTATTATTTTGGCTTTGAATGGCTTGAACTTGACGAGCTGCTTTACTGCGCGCACGTCGGCTAAAACGCTTTTTACTAGGTCTTCGCCTCGTTCTATGGCGTCGTTGACGCGCTCGAGTCTTGCTTCAGGCCATTTCGCGAGGGAAGCAAAATCTTTGTTGCCTGCCTTGTGCCACAATTCCTCGCACAAGTGGGGGATGACTGGGCACAGTAACAGAATCCACCGCTCGGCTGCTTCTCTTGCAACGAAAGCCTTTTCTGCTTGAGAAGCGCGGCGCACGAAGTACTCCCAGGCGTTGAGTAAGTCAAAGAAGGCGCGTTGGGCGTAGTCGCGCAACCTGAATTCTTGGAGGGCGGTCGTGGAGTCTTGGATTGCGCGCTCGAACTTGCTCAGCATCCACTTGGCTGCAGGCCCTTCTCCTGCTGGTTGTTCGCGTAATTCAAGCATTTGCTGAAGCGTTTCCGCGAACTTGTTCAATGACTTGCGGGCGCTGTCTATTTCTTTTTCCCTGAAGTCGAGGACGCTCGCGAAGTCGGCTGCCGAAGTAACGTACAAGCGAAACAAGTCGGCGCCGTAGCGTTGTTTTACTTGCGATAGTATGATGACGTTGCCCTTGCTTTTACTCATTTTCGCGCCTTCTCGGACGAGGAGCTCGTTAACCGTGATGGCGCGCGGCCAGTGTTTGGGCGGGAATATGGCGGTGTGAGCGAAGATGAAGAAGCTCAAGTGGTTTGAAATGTGGGCTACGGCGGTGTGCCTTAAGTCGTTTGGGTACCAGTAATTGAATTCGGCGCGAATTGATTGGAGGACGGGGGCTGGCACGCCAGTGATTTTTTCTACTTCTTGTGGCTTGCGCTCGCCGAGGAAGACGTAGTCAAAGAATTCTTCCGTCAATTGTTCGGCGCGTATCTTGTGTTGCCTTACTTGTTTTATTATCGTGTAGAAAGCCATGTAAATCGTTGAGTCGCTGAGAGACTCTATTATCCACTCGTTGGCGAAGGGAAGCTGCGTGCCAATGCCGCGGCGCCGGGCGCAGGGGCGCTTGTCCAGCCAAGCGAAAATGTCTTGGAATTGTTTTTTGTAGTTTGGTGGGAAGACGGTCATGCGTTCGAGGCACTCGCGGCTTCTGTCCTTCCAGCCTGGGCTGTTGAAGTCGAGGAACCACTGGTCTGGGAGGACTGCTGCAACGATTTCCCCGCCGCACCTGCACTTGGCTGGGCGGCTGGACTCGTAGAAGAGGAAGGCCTTGCCTGACTCCACGAGCTTCTTTGTTACCTCGTCCTTGACTTCCTCTACTTTTCTTCCAGCGAACTCGCCGCAGTTCGAGTTGAGTCTTCCCTCGTAGAATTCGGCGCGGTAGAGTTCCTTTGTTGCTTTGTCTAGCTTGTCGGTTTCGCGGAGGCTCGCGATACGCATTTTCTCGACTAATTCTTGGGCGGGCAGTTCTCCGTAGCCGCTTGTCTCAATTAATGGAATGGGCTTGATTGAAGCGAGTTGGCTTGCGAGTGACGCGTATTTTTTGAGTGCTTGATCGTCTTTTTTTAAGTCGCGCAAGGCGACTAAGTCGTAGGGGGCGTGGGCGGGCACGCTGTGCACGAAGCCAGTGGCGTTGGCGGGGTCCACGAAAGCAGCGGGAAGGACTGGAACGCTGGCTCCTAGTGGGGAGACGAGCGTCTTGCCCACGAATTCTTCGCCTGAGCGCCGCGCTTTCACTTGAACTTCTTTTCTTTGCAGGGCGAGTTTTTCCGCGGCTTTCTCGCTGAGCCAAAGTTTTTCTTGGCCTGCTTGGACGAGCACGTAAGTGGCGGAGGGGTTGACGAACATGTTCGTTATCCCGAAAACTGTTTCGGGGCGGAGAGTGCTGGAGACCACGAACTCGTCTGTGCCGGGCAACGCGAACTTGAATGCAACGAATTCCTGGACTTCGACGGGGTTGACGTCGCCGTCTTGAATGTCGTCTTCTCCTGCTGCGTTGCGGCAGTTGGTGCAGTAAAGAATGGGGTAAGCGGCTTGCTTCAAGTAATTTTTTTTCTTGTACTTATGAAACTGCCATTCAACGAACTTGTTGTATTCCTTGTCTCCTGTGGTGAACTGACGAGACAAGTCGAGTGAAAAGCCAATCGTCTTAAAGTCTGCTACGAGCTTGGAGGAAAAGTATTTCACTATGTTCCAGGGTTCTTTGAAGCTCGCGACTACTTCCTTGACGCGCGCTTCGTCTGCCTCGTATTCTTTGACGTAGTTCTCGTACAAGGAAATCGTTTCCTGGTCGCCTGCCGCTATCTTTGAGCTTATCGCTAGAACTGGCGTGCCAGTAATGTGGAAGGCCATGGGCCACAAGACGTTGAAGCCCTGCATTCGCTTGAAGCGCGCGATGACGTCGCCGTGCGCGTAAGTCCTGCCGTGCCCCACGTGCAGTGTTCCGCTAACGTAGGGGTAGGGAACAGTGAAAAAAAACTTTGGTTTTGAAGCGTCAACGCTGCTGGGCTCGAATGCTTTTTCTTGGTACCACCGTGTTTGCCACTTGCTTTCTATTTCCTGGAAATCCATTTTCTAGCGCCTTCAGAGCAAGAACGTTTTTCATTGAAGGTTTTTCAACGAAAATAAATATATAAAGCGCGCATTTAAATTAGTGAATGAAAGAGAGGGAGCGGGCGCAGGGGGCGTTCGAGTACATAATGTTGGCTGGCGCGGTAGTGCTCTTCATAGTCGTCGCAGTAATCGTTGCGAAGGCAAAGATTTTGGCGCCAGCGTTTAACACGACGCGGTCTAATGTTGGCCAGTACGAGAGCGTGGCGAACGCGTTGTGCAATCTTGCAGGACAAAGGTGTCCTGAAGGGATGGGATGCTATTACGGCAACGGAACTTGCTTGCCTAACTTGATTACAAACAATCCTGGCTTTGAGAACGCAGTAATGGGTGAGTGGACTATCGCGTCAATCGCTCAACGCAATAACACTCACTATTGGGAGGGAAGCTGGTCGCTTGAAATCTCTGGCACTGGAGTGGCCGCGAATTACTCCACGGAATTCCAGAACGTTAGTGGCACTTTCGAGGTCGGCGCAATGGCTAAAACTAATAATGGTTCTTGCTTTGCAGCCGTGGGCTTCTATAATGCATCTTACGTGGGCGGGGCTTGCGGCGCCTACCAACTTTATTCTCAGTACGGGAGCACTCCAGCGACTTCCTGGACTCCAATCCATCAAACCATTTCCTTGCCCAGCGAGTCGTGCTTGATCGTGACGCTGGGAGAAGGCGGCTCTTCTTGCCTTGCCTTCGTTGACTCGGTTTACTTAGTAAAAGTTTCTTGAACGCGCATTAATGCGCGGCAAAAAGGAAAAGCTCATGACTTTCGAGGTAAGAAGCGGCGGCCCAAGGCCTTGGTTTACTGTGCTCGTAATAGCGGCGATAGCTTCGCTCGTAATTTTTTCCGTGAGCCGCACCGGCTATTTCTGGGTAATGCTTGCCCCAAACTTGTTGTTGTTGTTCATGACGCTCGTAATGATCGTCGTCTTCTTCGAAGAAAAAATGCCTGCGAGGAAGCCATTAAAGAAATATCCGTTGGTTAGCGTGGTCTTCCCAGTGCACAACGCGGCTGACTCTATTGCTAGGGCAGTGGAATGCGCGCGCAAATCAGTTTACCCCGGCGAAATAGAGTTGATTGCAGTCGACGACGCCAGCACTGACTCTTCGCCGAGTGTTCTCGCTGGCTTGAAGGGAGTCCGCGTCCTCACAATGAAAAAAAACGTGGGCAAGGCTGCTGCATTAAACCGAGGCGCGAAAATCGCTCGCGGCAGCGTAGTAGTATTCGTGGACGCCGACTCTTACTTGACTCCGCACGCGCTGCGCCACGCCGTCGAAGCTCTTTACTCTGCGGATGACGTTGGCGCCGCGACTTGCTTTATTCAAGTGCACGAGCCAAAAAACTTGTTGCAGAAACTCCAGCAAATAGAGTACTATACTGGCTTCGGATTTTCCGCGATTTCGAGTTACTTGCTTGACGCTATATTCGTCACGCCGGGACCGACGACGGTGTTCAAGAAAAAAGTTTTCGATGAACTCGGCGGCTTCGACGAGCAAAACATTACCGAGGACTTGGAAATGGCTTGGAGGCTGCGCAGGAAAGGCTACAAAATAGCTTACTCGCGCGACGCAGTCGTGTTCACCGACGTTCCAAGCAAGTTAAAGGACTTGTACAGGCAGAGGCTGCGTTGGTATCGGGGAAAGCTTTACAACATACGCAAGTACAAGGACATGCTCTTCAACCCCGCGTACGGCAACTTTGGCGTCTTCATGCTTCCTTTTTCTTTCACTGCAGAAATTTCTGGTGTGGTGCTCAGCTTTTCGTTTGCTTACCTGGCGCTGCGGCAAGCGCTTTGGCTTGCCGCTTACCTGGCTTCCGCTCTCGCGTTAAACCACTTCTCGCTTGACGTCAGCGGCTTTTCCTTGTTCGGGGTCTCAGCGATCGTGATGGGCTTCGTGATAGCCGCGCCCTGGATTTTCGCTTTGTACTTGAGTTACTTGGTGGCAAGACAAAAGTTTAAGTGGACTACCTTGCCTTACCTCGTGCTGTTCTTGTTCTTTTACGGCTTCGTCGTCTCGTTCTTTTACTGCGCAAGCTTCTTAAAAGAAGTAAACCGAAGTGATTACAAGTGGAAGTGAAAAAAGAATGCAAATAAAGAAAACTGTTTTCGTGAAAGCCGGCGCAATAGCGATCGCCTTGTTTGCTGTCTCCGTGGCGCTTGGCTACTTCATTGAAACGCAAAACTATTCAAGCATTGACAAGCAGCTCTCGCAAATAGAGGACAACGCGCAGTCAGCAGTGCTCTTGAACTTGTTCCTGCAAACGCATAAGACGCAGAGAACATGCGCCGCCCTGGAAAGCGAGTTAACGGACGTGGAAAACGAGGCTTACTCGTTGTACTTGCAGCTCGAGCAAAACAAGGACGTAAACGTTCTAACAAACTACCAAGCACTCCGCCAACGCTATTTCTTGACGAACATGCGCTTCTACTTGACTCTCTTGTCTTACAAGCAAAACTGTCCATCCTCAGACTTGCAGCCAATCCTCTTCTTTTACTCGGCGCAGAATGAGTGCCCCGAGTGCGTCACGCAAGGAAAAGTATTGGACGCCCTGCGCGCCAAGTGCGCGAACTACAAAATCTATTCCTTTCCCGCCGACACCGACGAAACTAAGATGATAAAGACTTTCAAGAAATACTACGGCATCACTGCCACGCCATCCCTCGTAATCAACGACGAAGTCCTCGCCGGCGCGCAAAGCGAGGCAACAATTACGGCGCTCGCGCCCTGCAAAACAAAGTAAAACTACTCACTTCACGCGCGCTTGAAGCGCCCGCTCTCTTCCCAGCAAAAACCCGCGCTAAAAAAGAGGCTTACTTCTTGTTTTCTTTTTCGTAGTTTTCGATGTCGCGGCGGACGAGCTCGCGAATCAAGTCCTGCACTGACGGAAACTTGCGGCGCGCCGTAGCGTATTCCTCCAAGTTCCAGTCCGCAGGAAAAGTCACCATGAATTGATCCGAGTCAGAAGGCATGCAAAACACCGTCTCCCAAAAGGCACCAAAGATGCTGCTGAAACGCTAACGCAAAAACCATATTTAAATCTATTGGTTTATATCTCAAAATATTTTTTCATATTTTTCCAAAAAAAATTGTGTAAAAAAATTTTGATTAGTGGAAGTTCGCTTGAATTTTCTATTTTTTTGTAGGCAAACCTTTTTAAATAAATTGCGAGTTATTTGCAATACGTTTGAAGATATTCACCTTCGGGAGAAAAAGAGAGGGCGATCAGAATGGAGGAAATCGTGAAATCGGCTTTGGGCCAACCCACTCGCGGTGCTTCGGCTGCCAGCGAGGAAATAGAGCAGATAAAGATTTGCGTGGTCGGATGCGGCGGCGCTGGAAACAACACAGTAAACCGCTTGCTTCGCTTGGGAATAAAGGGCGCTGAATTGTACGCAATCAACACGGACAGGCAACACCTCGCAACCTTGGGCGACCCGATAAAGAAAGTATTAATTGGAAAGAGTGTGACGAAGGGACTCGGCGCTGGTGGCTTCCCTGAAGTGGGAGCAAAGTGCGCTGAGGTAGACCGCGCGGCAATAGAGCAAATCTTGAATGGAGCGCACCTCGTCTTCATTACTGCAGGCATGGGCGGAGGCACTGGCACTGGCTCGGCTCCGGTAGTCGCGCAAATTGCTAAAGACCAGGGCGCCATCGTGGTGGCAATGGTGTCTTACCCCTTCGCCTTGGAACGCGCTCGCGTCGCAAAAGCAGACGAGGGAATAGAGAGGCTGCGCGAGGTAGCAGACAGCGTAATAATCCTCGACAACAACCGCCTCGTGCAAATAGTTCCCAACCTGCCAATGAATCAAGCGTTCCTCGTGGCAGACGAAATTCTTGGCAAGGCAATCAGTGGACTCGTTTTCACTATCACTCAGCCTTCACTCGTCAACATTGACTTCGCAGACGTGCGCGCTATAATGGGTCACGGCGATGTCGGAATGATTAGCGTGGGAAGCGGCAAGGGACCAAACAAGGTTGCTGAAGCAGTGGAAGGTGTTCTCAAGAACCGCTTGCTTGACGTGGACTTCGAGGGCGCGAAAGGCGCAATCATTCACATTGCTGGCGGAAATGACTTGACTCTCGGAGACGCCATCCGCGCAGGAGAAATGATTACTGAGTGCATGGACCCGCAAGCCAACGTCAAGTGGGGCGCGCGCTTGATTCCAGACTACGACGGCAAACTAGAAGTTTGCGCAATAGTCACTGGAGTAAAAAGCCCGCACATCGTCGGCCACGCTCCAGTCAAGAAACAGGAAAAAGAGGTTGGCTACGACATTGAAATCGTTGGCTGAACAAGCCACGAAAAATAATTGATTTTGAGCCGCCCTTGTTTTTCCGGCGGCGAAACCCACCGAACGCGTTGAATGAAACGCGTTTTCACAGGAACCGCGTCCCTCTGCGGCCGCGGAAAAAATAGTGTTTAGTGAAGCTGGCCCGGCGGCCTTTTTTGAGGCTGCCTTGCCCGCGTCAAGGCAGGCGCGGCTCGGCTTAAGCCGAACCCCAACTCCTAACGCGTTGGCTGCAAGTAAAGCAACGCGTTAACGCGAAAGAGTTCGCGGCAGGACCGCGCAAGCCAAAAGAAAGAGCAGGCAACGGCTTCACTGAAAATATAGCCTTGATGGAAAAAAATGAAAAGGAGAGGGAGGAGAGAAAAATGGAGGGACTCATCGCTGACGCGTTGAAGTACGCGTCGTCGAAGCCACTTCCTGAAGTGGCTCAAAAGGATTTCTCGCCTGCAAAGGTGAAAATCCAGGTAATAGGAGTTGGAGGCGGTGGCACCAACACGGTGTCGCGGTTGCACGACATGGGAATAAAGAGCGCGGAAACAATAGCGATAAACACTGACGCGAACCACTTGAAAATGATTAAGGCGGACAAGCGCATGCTAATAGGCGCTTCAATGACTCGCGGCCTCGGCGCTGGTGGCTTCCCTGAAGTGGGAATGAAGGCAGCGGAAAGCGCTCGCGACAAGATAAGTGAACTCGTTTCAGACGCTGAACTCGTCTTCATTACTGCAGGCATGGGCGGAGGCACTGGCACTGGCGCGGCGCCGGTAGTGGCAGAGTGCGCGAAGCGCGCAGGCGCGATTACGGTGGCAATGGTGACTTTCCCGTTCGCGCTCGAGCGCGCTAGGCTGGACAAGGCCGACTGGGGCTTGGAAGCGCTCACAAAGGCTTGCGACACAGTAGTAATCATTGACAACAACAGGCTAGTAAGCTATGTTCCAAACCTGCCAATGAACCAAGCTTTCGCGGTCGCTGACACTCTCGTAGCGCGCAGCATTAAAGGCATTGCGGACACGATAATGCTGCCTTCTCTCATGAACATTGACTTCGCTGACTTGCGCATGATAATGAGCAACGCTGGCGTCGCAATGATTAGCGTGGGAGAAGCGCAGGGACAAAACCGCGTGCAGGAAGTAGTCAAGAACACTCTCGAGCACCCGTTGCTTGACATCGACTACCACAACGCGAAAGGCGGCTTGATCCTCATTCAGGGAGGTTCTAACCTCACGCTTGGAGACGCAATTAAAGTCGGTGAAGGCATTACCGAGTCGTTTGACCCGCACGCTTACGTCAAGTGGGGCGCGCGCTTGATTCCAGACATGGGAGACAAGCTCGTAGTCACAAGCATATTGACTGGCGTGAACAGCGCGCAAGTAATTGGCAAGACCGAAGCGCCAGCGAAAGCGCAGGCGCTAAACGCGGGCTTGGACTCGATAAGCTTTTAAGCCAAAATAAGTCAAAACGCTTGCCCACCCCTACAACACGAAAAGGAGGAAGAGCGTTTCCAGCAGGAAAAAAGCAAGGAACTAGACTCGCGCAAAATAACTTTGGTTTCCTCCCTTTCTTTCGCCCACGCTTTGCTGGAACGCCTTCTCCCCCTTTTTTTCCTTTTTTTCTATTCTTTTAGGATTTTTTCAGACCAGGCGCTTGTCCCTGCACTTGCCTTCTTTTAACGCGCAGTAATTGTCGTATACAGTGCATGCGTCAGCGTTCATGCTACTGCAAGTCTTGTCTATTATGCCGTTGCAGCCACTGATTTTCTCGCAGTCTAGTACCGGCTTTGATTGGAGGCACTCAAAGCACTCGTCCGGAAAACTCATTCCTGAAGTGTATGCATTGGGGTTGAAGGAAGCGGGTTGCGTGGGCGTTGGCGTGCCGCTGGCAGGAGAAGTTGGCGGGCTCGCGGGAGCCACAAAGCAAGTGTTGATGCCGTTGTTTTGCAGGTCGGGCTGGCACTTGCCTTGTAGTGCGCTACAGCACTGCCGCAAGCAATCAGTATAGCACGGGAAGGAGGACGCGCCGAATAATTGAGTGCAGTCGCAGTCCGGCCGCGTCAACTTGCTTTCGTCGAAGTTTGCTGGTTGTTTGGCTGCTGGCGTTGCGGGCGAGGGAGCCGATGGCGAGGGGTTTGGCGTAGCCGCTGGCTCGGGGAAGCTGGGCTGAGGCGGAGTCTCTATGTTGAGCGTCTGGCCTTTAACTGGTTCGGTTGCAGGCGCGCCTGCTTTCTTGTCTGGGCCTCCTGGTGGGAAGGTGTCGTCTTTCTTAACGCTGGTTCCCTTGCTTTCAAGGACTTTGCCGTTTTCGTCTGTTACTACTATAGATGCACCGTCTCTGGAGGAGTAAGTTATCGTCGTTTTTCCGTTGGCGTCGGTGGTGTATACTATCTTGTTTCCATTTGGGTAAGTAAACGTTTTCGTCGTGATTCCTTGAATTGTTTCTTGCTCGACTTTTACGTCGTCCTGTTCTACTTTGAATGGAATCATTGCGCCGTTTTCGTCTAATGCTTGGTACGAGACGCTGCCGTTTGAGTCGACTGCTTGAATTATTTTTTTGCCTTCCTTGGACGAGTAACGCGTTTCTTTCGTGCCATTGGGGTTAGTAGTAGTTTCTTCTGCTTTGAACTCGCCTGCTGGCATGGCTGTCTTCTCGTAAGCCACGGCTTGACTAGTGGTAGAGAGGCTGAGAGCGATGTCGTGGCGGTTGGTGCCCAGCAAGTAAGAAAAGAGGGAGAACGCGTTGGTTGGCGTTGCGATCGAGCGCCACCAGTCAAGTTTCCACGGCGGGATGATGTTGCAGTTGCCGTCCACTCCCAAGTCTACGCGGAACACGACTTTGTTGCCTTGCACGTTGACGTTAATGCTTCCAGGCTTGCCTGAACCAATGGGCTTGGAGCCAAGGCTTGGAAGCGTGGACGAAATGCCGCCACACAATGGCGTGGGCGTGTACTTGTTGAAGAACTGCGGGTAAGGCGCGGGCCCGGCGAGGACTGCGCCGCCGAATTGGGGCGGCCAGACTTGAAAGTCTTGCCAAGCTTGCGGGCCACTGCAAGCGCAGGTTACGGCTAGCAAGGGAAGCCAGCTGTCCACGAGGCCGCTTGCGACAGCAACTGGGCTTACTTGGCTTGCTTGTTGTCCTGGCTGCAAGCCTTGCTTTACTTGCGCGAGCGCGGCGCTCACTCCTGAGTTGATTAGCTGGTTTTGGAAGTCTGTAGTGATGTCGTTGCACGTTCCCGCGCCGAAGTCGAAGAAGGCCGCGTTGTCGAACAACTTGTAGTCCGCGGTGCTGCTGAAGCTGAAGGCGTCTGCCAAGGCGTTGCCGAGCTTGCCGAACGCGTCGCGTTCAGTAGCTTCGCCGTAGTTCGGGATTTCGCCTTCGATGGTGAAAACGTTTATTTTGTTCATGACGGTGGGCGCAGTAGAAGCGACTAATAAATTAAACTTTTGGAGGCAAGTCGCGACGCAGGCTCCGCCGGCTGGCAAGCCGACGCCGCTCGCAATGGCTGGCGCGCACAACGAAGTGCATATGGCGGTCTTCTGCGAGGCAGTGTAAGCCGTGGACGCGGCGCACGTCGGCAGGCAGTAAGGAAGTGAAACTATGGGAAGCGCGGGGTACATGCACAACTGGATTTTGTAGGAGAGGTTGGCGAGCTGGTTCGTGGTCAAGATGTTTGACGTGTTGGATGCGTTGATGCAGTTGCCGCTGCCGTACAAGAAGCTGCAGAGTGGAATGAAGTTCTGTGTTGAGGGGGTCGCGTTGCAGCCTTCCACGTAGTTGTTGTTGTAGAGTGGTAGCACTGAAGCGGTTAGCGAAAGCGAGTTCGCGTCCTTTCCGCTCGCCACTATTTCGTATATTGCTGGCTGGTCTCGAGCGCAAAACTGGGATGCTTTAGAGTTGGCTGCATCTGTCTTCGGCGCGGAACTCGAGAGCGAAACGTTTTGTTGTTGCAAGAGCGAGCCGCTTCCTTGAATACCTTGTGCTACGGCGGCGAAAACGAATTTCTCGTTTGGAGCGAGTGAAGCGAGGGGCTCGCCTTGCCCGCGCCTGAATGCCGTCTTGGAAGCAATTGTCTTCGCTTTCTCGTTGAATGCTGTAATCATTTGCTTTAGCGCCTTGCGCGTGCACCAGCCTGACGCGCAGCACTTGAAGTCAGTGCAAGTGGTGACGCGCTGGCCGCCTACTGCCCCTAACCCCTTTTCAAGTTGCTTGACTGGGTTCTCGTAAAATACCTCGTTTATGGTTTCGTTGCCTTCAAGGAAGCTTAGAGTGCCTGGCCCGCGCCACGCGATTGCTTTTGCTCCAGGCGAAGTGAAAGAAATTTTTTTCGTGGTTGGCGTGCTGGCGTTCAGTGGCAAGTATTCTAGAGTGATTTGCCGCGAGCCGACTTGCAGGTTGTTGACTATGTAGAAGGGCTTGGCTGCCTCGCTGTCGCTTAACGCGCTCGCTTCAGGCAAGACGTTAATGCCTTCGACTTCGGCGACGGTCACGCGCACTGGAATAGAGAGGTTGGCTTGCAAGTCGCAGCCGCCAGTCTTGAAGTAAAGCCTCGTCTTTTCTTCTCCCTTGAATTCGGCGCCGTTCAAGAAAAGCTTGTTTCCCTCTACGTGGACGGGGCACTCTGCGTTCAATTCGTGTGACTGGAAGGAAAAGACTTGTTTTGCGTTGTCGTAGCGGTAGCAGTTGCGCGTGAGTGGGTTGTCGGATTGAATGCTTAGTAGAATAGAGCAAGCAGCGTTCTTGGACTTGAGCTTGACGGGCATGGCGTCTGCCGGAAAAACTGAATCTATTTGCAGGTCGTAGCGGTTGATGCCAGCTGCTGACTGCAAGCCTTTCAGGGGGTCGAAGACGATGGTGTCGCCTGCCGTGAACTCGGCCGCCGGCTCTTTTTCTTCGGCTGGCTTTTCAGGTGGCTTCACTGAAATGACTTCAAATGAAGCAGTATTCGTTTTAGCGTGGCACTCGCTCTTGCTTGAAGTGTTTCGCGCCGTTCCAAGCTCGACGTCTTCAGGGTAACGCGAGTAAACTCTCCCGCCAACCGCAGTAGAAGAAAAAGAGTAAGCCCGGTAATTCAAGACTACTTGGCTGCCGGCGGCAGCGGACGGCTTTACCGCGAAAGGCACTGCAATGTTGGCAGTGCCGTTTCCAGCGAAACTCAAGTCAATCCACTTCAGGCCTCCTGCTTGGGGCGCGCCAAGCAAGTCAGCGCACGCAGCACTAGAACGGTAGACGACGCCTTTCTCGGCATCCATTCCAGGCGGTGCAGCAAAATCTATTATGAAGGCGTTGTCGTTAGCTGCTTCTGCCGCGTTTCCCACGCGCGCGTAAAAGCCAGTGCGCTCTCCTGAAGCCGACGCCACGAAGAAGTTAGCGAAATAAGAGGCGTTCTTGCGCACTGCTCCTCCTTCCACGGCTGCTCCTTTCTCGTCGGACAAGCCAGTAAAGCGAACAATGGTGGCATTCAACGCTTTTTCAGGCAGCAAGTAAATCGTGAGCGAGGAAGACTCGCGTGGCTTCACGTCATCGAAAGTCAAGGGCCTCGTCGTCGAAGCGTAGCCGCGCGCGCTAGCAACAATCTTGCCTTCCCTGAAAGCCCTGGCTTTCAAAACGCAATCGCTTCCAGAGCACGCGCCAGCAATTGTTTCTCCTTCGTAGAGCGTGAAACTCGCTTCAACTGGATCGCCAGTCAACAAGTCTTTTGCAGTAACTTCAAGAAACCCTGTGTTAACGAGCAAGGTAACAGTCAACTGCGAGTCTCCAACCAAGTAAGTTGAAGCGCTCCCGCTTCCCTTCTGGTAGGCGGCGCGCGCCTCGTACTCGGCGTTCACGGGGAGAACGAATTCGGCGGCGGGCTTTAAAGGAACTACTGCGGCCTCGGGCGCGGGAGACGGCGTTTCAACGGCTTCAACTCCTTCAGGCAGTTCTTCTGCCGGCGAAGCAGTCGGCGAAGGAGTCGGCTCGGAGTAGCTAGTAGTAGTGTACGCTGGAAGCGCTGCAAGCAAGCCGTCGCTTAAGACGGTGACGACCGCGCCAGACAACGCGATGCCGTCCTCGTCCGCGGCCACCACGGAAAGCCGTGCCGAGTTTTCTGGCGTGGCAGTCTTTAAAACGAGTTGAATCGAGTCGCCTGCAGCGAACTCGTTAGAGCGAGCCGGCACTCTGCCGGGCGCGAACGCGATCGCGTAGTAAGTAGTAGAGTTGGCGAGCTGGAGTTGAAGCGTTCCACTCGAAGACTTGGCCGGGAAAGCAATTATCGAGGGAAAGGGAACCAAGGCAACGCTTGCCTGCACTGGCTTGTTTTGCTCGTCTACAGTCGAAATCACCGTATACTTTTTTACTCCCAAGTCGTAGAGTTTTTGGTCGAGTTTCTGCATTCTCGCTCGCGCGGTAGAGAGCTTGCTTACCTCGATTGGTTGTCCTCCATTTTCGGCGCTGGAAAAGTCGTAGTAGCCGTCAGCGCCGCAAACCGAAAAAAAGACTTTCGCGCCGACAGTGAGGCCAGTTATTTCTGCGTTGCCTTCCAAGACTTCAGCGCAGCCGAGTTGCTCGCCTGTTTCAGCCGCGAAAGCGCATGCCGTGCCATTCGAAACAGGCGCGCCGCTCTCGGCGTCTTCCACTAACAAGAAAAGCTTTCCAGCCACGGCAATCTCTTTCTTTTCTTCTTCGGAGAAGCTGACGCTCGCGCTCTCCGGCTTGCGCTTCAACGCCACCACCACGCCGCTCTCCCTAGTTATGACGGTGAGAGTCTGCGTGTAGTAGCCCGGCGCGCTCGCGCGCAAGCGCACTGCAATGCCGGCGGGAGCCAAAAAATTTGCCGTGCCATCAGCCCCGCAGGAAACCACTCTGCTCGTCTTTCCAATAGAGTAAACGATTTTCGCTCCCGCGATTCCCTTGTTGGTGCCCGCGTCAACCACCTTCAAAGAAACGCTGGGAACTTCTTCCACGCCGGGCTCGACTGTCGCTTCAACGCTGAAGTCAGCCTTCAAAGACTTTCTCTTGGAAGCGTCAACCAACTGAGTCTTAGTCTCTCCCGCCGGGGTAGTGACCTTGAACGCCAAAGGCTTTTCAGGCAAGTCCTCGAACTCGACAACGCCGTCCACGGTGACGGCTTCCGCGACAACCTCTCCGCCGTCAAGAACTTGCACTACCGCGCCACTGACTTTCCCGCCGTCCGCACCCAGCACGGTTACGCGAAAAATTTTGCTTGCTTCAGGCGGCGCCTGCAAGAAAAAAAAATAGAAAGCCAAGCCGGCTGCTACCACGGCAAGCAACAAGAACGCGCGCTTTCCCAAGCTTTTCTTGCCTTGCTCTTCTCCAGCCATTTTCTCACTGAATCAGTCTAAATCATT
>JBAMLY010000011.1:0-33234 GCA_039794045.1 Candidatus Micrarchaeia archaeon
GCGTTTATGGCGTGCAGCCTCATTGCTGATTCCATTGCAACTGCGTAAAGTGGTGCTTTTTCTCCGTAGTAGTCTTCGAGGTGTTTTAGTTCTTTTTGCATTCTTTCTTTTCCGACGAAAAACGAGCGTCTCTCGATTACGCGGTAGCCGGAGGCCTCGAACGCCTTATCGCCCGCCACCAGCGCCTGCGCGATTATGCGCGTCACGGCAGGAACGCCGGCGGTTTTTTCTTCGAGTTCCTTCCAGCTTGACTCGTGCAGCCCCACTGCGGCAGCAATAGTCTCTATCTCTTTTGGCGTGAATTCCGTGAAAAAGCGTTTCTTTATCGAAGTGGGAAGCGTGGGGGCGGCATAGGCGCGTTTGATGAACTTTTCTCCCATCGTTCCGTGTGGAGCGCTTTCAGTGGGCTTGCGCACTACGTCGTGCAAATAGCCTGCAGCTTCGGCGAGAAGACCCACTTGTTTTGCCGTCTCAGCTTCCAGTCCTTCCTTCAATGCAAGCTCTTCTGCTACTATTTTCGCATGCCGTGCTACTGCGTGGACGTGGCTCCAGTCATGGACTTTGCTTAGCCCGCCGGTCTTCTCGCGTTCCGCGAACCAGGCGTGAACGTTTTCGCGCGCGCCTTCCACTCCTTTTTCAAGTCTTTCCAAACTCATTTTATCACTTGCTCCTTTTCTGCTTTATTACTGCTTTTACTATTTATTTAAATTGTTTTTTATTCGCCGTTTTTCGAGCTCGGCGTGCCAGGTGACAAACCGCGGGTTTGGCTCCGTCCACTTTAATTTGCCGTCCTCTGTTTCGAGCCGATCAGCCAAAGGATAAAATACCCTGCGCGCCCGCAACCCGACTTTTCCGCTGCATTCAAAACATCTTCTGGAGTGCGGTAGGCGCGGTTTGCGTGCCCGAAATAAGTGAAACCGCGTCCTTCTGCCACGCGGTGCTCTTCCATTTCCTTGACGTGCTCGTCAAAAAAGCGCTTGACGTCCACAACCTGCGAAGTGTCTATGTAATTTTCGAGTTTTTTCCACCAGTAATTGTCTCCTTCGGCAGGGTTTATGTAGCCGTGGTGCCACAACCAAAATCGCCAGAACCCCTTTATGTTGTCGCGAACTCTTACTCGCGCGCCATGGGTAGTTTGAATTACGCGCTCGAGCTCGTCCTGCGCGAACTCTTTTTGTGTGAGGTCGTAGCCGCCCCAGTCCCATACGAGCGCAGACCCATTTTTTGAGAGCAGCTTTGCAACTGTCTTGAACGCGAGTTTCGAGCGCGGAAGTTGTTGAAGGATGCCCCGCTCACGAGAAGGTCGACTTTCCCGCGCAACTTGGAAAGTTGTTCAATTGATTTTTTGTAGGTGGTGCTGGTTTTCCAAGGAGGTTTGGGTATGAGGCCAAAAGCGTGGCTGGCGGCGTAAAAAGTTGTGGGAAGTACGACTATGTTGTCTGGCTTGATTCCGAATTCTTCGGAAAGCTTTTTGGCAACCGTTTCAACTGAAGGCTCGACGTCGTTGAGCACCAACCTTATTTTTTGCAGGGCCTGTGGGTCGCGTTTCCGGATTTCTTCAAGTAAAAACCTAGTGGTGTTTCCTTGTCCTACGCCCACGTCCATGATTGTGAACGCTTGCGGGTTTTCCTTGAGCTTTTTTATCGCTATTTCAGCGCCGCGCCGTGCGTTGAAGCGGTTCATTTCGATTGGAATGCCTTCTGCAGCCGAGGCGATAAGGTTGTGGTAATGCAAGTCAGTGGTGGTTGATTTAGCCCAGTAGAAAGGAGATTTTACTTGGTGCCAGAAAACCGCTTCCTCCAAGATTTTTGGAAACCGCTTTTTTGCAGGCTTGCTTTGAATTGCTTTTTTTATTTCAGGGATTTCGGAAACTATTTTCGCCAGGTTCTTGAAGTCCACTCATTTGTCTACGTGTTCTTCCGGCATTTTGAGGAGGTTATGCGACATCCTCCACTCAGGAGTGTCATTATTTTGACGCCATCGATTCAAGAACCCCAAACGCGCTCGTTGACGGCGGTGTCAAGCGGGGAGTCGAAGTCAGCGCACTCCATCGCATTAAAAACTAGTTGCCTTAGCTTATCCAATTGGACTTCACCCCCCTAAAACTTTGTTTAACATACTTATTTATTTAAATGTTCTTGTCTTCCTTAGCTTGTGATAACTGCAAGCGCTCCTACAAAAGTCATTATTTGTGGCGAGCACGCAGTAGTGTACGGCGGCAACGCGATAGCCGCGCCAATTTCTTTCCGCAACGTGGTCGTTCTAGGCAAGCGCGCCGGCAAGCCAAAGTTCGTCTTCTGCCAGTCTTCTACGCCGGACTGGCACGCGGAACTCGACGCGCAAGGCAACGTGAGCGGCACCCCGCTTTACCAAGGCTTTATGCGCATGGTGCAGCACATCTTCCACGAGTGCGGCACAAGCGTTTCCGAGCAGGGTCAGCTGCACGCGGAATTAAAGTTCAGCGGCGCGCCGAAAGGAACTGGCAACAGCGCCTCCATTGCGGCAGCACTTGCCGTGGCGCTCTACGCCTTCCTTGGCGCCAAGCCTTCGCGCGACCAGCTCTTCAATACAGTCCAAATAGCTGAGAAAGTAGCGCACGGTAATCCCAGTGGAGTGGACGCTCGCACCGTGATTTCCGACTGTGCGCAGCGCTTCCATAAAGAGTGGGACTCACAAGGAAATGTGAAGTTTTTCTTCGAGGATGTTGACTTGAAGTTGCCGCGCGGCAGTGAGTTGCTAATCATAGATTCAAAGCGCGGGGACGAAAAACCGCAGACCACTGCAGAACTAGTGGCCGCCGTCGCTAAATACTATTTCAACAAAGGAGCCGCGGAGCTGACGGCCGAAGAACGCGCCAAAATATGCGCGGTCTTCAACCCAGTAATCGCGCGAATAGAGTCGCAACTGCACGAAAATGGGAACGCGAAACTTCTCGGTGAATACTTCAACGAAAACCATGAGCTCTTGCGTCAGGCAGGCGTTTCAAGCAAAGGAATCGAGGAAGCGCGCAAAATCGCTTTGGAAAACAGTGCTTATGGCGCGAAGCTGACGGGCGCGGGCGGAGTCGGCGGCGCAGTAATTGCGCTCGTTGCAAAAGAAAAAATTCCGGTAGTAAAAGCAGCGCTCGAAAAATCAGGCTTCAAGTCATTTCAATCTGAATTCTCGGACCGCGGCGCAAGCGTTGACAGGATAGAGGAATAACTAGCTCATTTCTTCGAGCAGTTCCTTGGCGCGTGCTGCGTTGACTTTCTTTTCTTCTGCCATGCGCGCAGCAATCTTTTCCGCTAGCGCTCCTTTCGCGCCTGCTGCCACTGCAATGTTGAAGGCGTGCAAGCGCATGTGGCCGCGCTGGATTCCTTCTGTTGCGAGGGCGCGCAGCGCCGCAAAGTTTTGCGCCAAGCCAACTGAAGCGATTACTTGCGCGAGCTCTTGCGCCGTCTTGACGCCTAGAATTTTTACTGCGATTTGCGCGATTGGGTGCGTTTTAGTGGCGCCGCCGACGAGGCCGACGGCGAGCGGCAACTCTATTTCTCCTTCCAAGTCGCCGTCTTGGTTTTTCTTGTAGCGCGTGAGCGGCGAGTACTTGCCGTTCATCGAGGCGAAGGCGTGCGCGCCTGCTTCCACTGCTCTCCAGTCATTGCCGGTCGCTACGACTACTGCGTCTACTCCGTTCATTATTCCCTTGTTGTGCGTTGCTGCCCTGAAAGGGTCTGCTGCAGCGAACGCCCACGCTTCCACTATTGCGTCCACTATTTCTTCTCCACTCAAACTAGTTTTTCCTTTCAGGCTTTCTTCGAGTGCTTGCTTGCTCCAAGTTGCTCGCGCGCGCGCCAAACGCTTGACTGCGAGGTTGGAAAGGATGCGCAGGCGCGCTTTTCCGCCGCTCAACTCTTCAAGAGAGGGAGCGAGCGTCTCGGCCATGGTATTCACGGCGTTGGCGCCCATGGCGTCGCGAACGTCGACAAGCAAGTGGACAACCAGCATTTTGTCGAGAGGAGAGTCTAAAATGCGGGCTTCGACGTCCTTGCAGCCTCCCCCGCATTTGACGAGGACTGGGTCTTTTGCGTTTGCGGCTGCAATTAATTCTTTTTTGCTGGAAAGTATTTTTTTTATGGCCTCGTCTGGGCTTGGAACTTTGATTAATTGGATTTGGCCGATCATTACTGGTTCGTCTGCGCTCGCGGTAAAACCTTTTGGTAGTGCAAGCTTGGCCGCGTTGGAGGCGGCTGCAACAACAGAGGGTTCTTCGATGGCGAAGGGAACGAGGTAAGGCTTGCCGTTTACTATGAAGTTCGTCGCAATGCCTAGCGGGAGCTGCGTCTCGCCTACCACGTTTTCAATCATGTGGCTGGCGTGGTCGAGCGAGAGCGCGCCTTCCTTGGACAGCGCTGCAACATCTGCTTCACTGAGGCCACAGTTTTCTGCGAGTTTTTTCTGGCGTTCGCCGACACTCAGTTTATAAAAATCCTCGATTGAACTCGTTTTAGTCATCTAAATCACTTATTTTTCAGTGGGAACTAATAAAAACCACAAACTCGTCTTCGTTTTTCGTCGTAGTACGTTACGTTTTTTAATGCGTTGTTGTATAAGCTTTCTTGCGTTTTTTTGCTTTTCTAGTTAGAACTGGTGTTTTCAGTGAAAGTAGGAATAATGGGTTACGGTGTGGCAATTCCTCGCTTGCGCATTAAAGTCAGCGAGATTGCCCGGGTTTGGGGAAAGGACGGGGAAAGCTTGAGCGACGGCCTGGGAATAAAAGAGAAGGCAGTTGCTTCTTTTGACGAGGACAGTTGCACGCTTGCGGTAGAGGCCGCGCGCTTGGCGCTGGAGTGCTCTAAGGCAAGCGCAGAGAAAGTTGGTGCAATCTTCGTGGGAAGTGAGAGCAAGCCTTACGCTGTAAAGCCAACTGCGTCCATTGTCGCGCAAGCTCTTGGCTCGGTTCCAAACCTTACTGCCGCGGACTTCGAGTTCGCTTGCAAGGCAGGAACTGCTGCACTGCAGGCTTGCATTGGAATGATTGCAAGTGGAATGATTGAATACGGCATCGCCATAGGCAGCGACACCGCGCAAGGAAGGCCTAACGACGCCCTTGAATACAGTGCTGGCGGCGGGGGAGCGGCTTTCGTGGTGGGCGCGAGCGACTACATCGCTGAAATAGAGGCTACTTACTCGTTTACTACTGACACTCCTGACTTTTGGCGGAGGCAGCACGCCTTGTACCCGCGCCACGGAGGCAGATTTACTGCTGAGCCGGCTTACTTCAAGCACGTGCTCGGCGCTGCAAAGGGGTTGATGGAGCGCATCGGCGCTTCGCCTACCGACTACGACTACGTCGTGTTCCACCAACCTAATGGAAAGTTTCCGTTGCGGGCAGCTAAAATGCTTGGCTTTGAAGAATCTAAAGTCAAGCAAGGCCTGGTGACGCCCTTGATTGGCAACACTTACAGCGCGGCTTCCTTGATTGGGTTGGCGAGCGTCCTTGACGTTGCCAAGCCCGGCCAACGCATTTTCGTGACCTCGTACGGCAGCGGCGCTGGCAGCGACGCGTTCAGCTTGAACGTGACCGACAAGATTCTTGAAGCTGGCCGCAGGCCCAAGGAAAGCGTTTTCGCTGCGATAGAGAAAAACAAGAAGTACGTTGACTACGCTGTGTACGCGCGCCACAGGCGCAAGATAAAGAGCTTGTGATTGCAAGAGATGATGTTCATGAGAAGCGTTTCAGTAATTGGGGCGGGAATGACGAAGTTCGGCGATCACTGGGAACGTAGCTTCCGCGACCTCATAGTTGAGGCGGGCGTGAAAGCTGTTGCAGACGCGAGGATTGAGGGCAGTGACATTGAAGCCATTTACGGCGGCTGCATGGCGTCCGGGAAGCTCATTTCGCAGGAACACATTGGCGCCCTCATCGCCGACCAAATGGGTTTGAATCCAATTCCCAGCACGCGCGTGGAAGCGGCTTGCGCTTCCGGCGGCGTTGCATTGCGCCAGGCTTACTTGGCTGTTGCGAGCGGGGCTTTCGACGTCGTGGCGGTAGGTGGCGTCGAGAAAATGACTGAAGTGAGTACTGAAGAAGTAGCTCTGGCTTTGGGCGGCGCAGGCGACCAAGAATGGGAGTTGTTCCAGGGAACGACTTTTCCCGCGCTTTACGCTTTAATGGCGTGTAGGCACATGAAAGAATATGGCACGACGGAAGAGCAAATGGCTTTGTGCGCCGTCAAGAACCATGCCAATGCAGTCCACAACCCGAACGCGCAGTTTCAGAAAGCGATAAAACTTGAAGACGTGATGGAGTCAGGCTACATCGCCGAGCCCTTGAAACTATTGGATTGTTCTCCTATAACGGATGGCGCGGCTTGCGTGATACTCGCAGCTTCAGACAAGGCAAAGAAATACTGTGACTCTCCAGTTGAAATAATTGGGAGCGCTCAAGCTTCCGACACGCTCGCATTGGCTCAGCGCGCTACATTGACTTCATTGCGTGCAACTCGCGAGGCGGCAGCGGCGGCTTACGCTCAAGCAGGTATTACTGCTAAGGACGTGGACTTAGCTGAAGTGCATGACTGCTTCACTATAAACGAGATTCTTGCGATAGAAGACCTTGGCTTCTTTCCGAAGGGGAAAGGCGGGAAAGCAGTAGAGGAAGGCGAGACTCAATTGAACGCGAAAATAACAGTGAACGCTTCAGGTGGCCTCAAAGCAAAAGGGCATCCCGTGGGCGCGACTGGCGTGGCTCAAGCTGTAGAGGTTTTCTGGCAGTTGCAGGGCCGCGCTGAAAAGAGGCAAGTGAAGGACGCCGAAATTGGTTTGACTCACAACGTGGGCGGCAGCGGTGCTACCGCAGTAGTCCACGTTTTCAGGAGGCTTGACTAAAATGAATGGAGCGCTTCCTTTGATGTGGCGCAGGATTCCAGAGCGCTACAATTTGGTGGGCGTGCGCTGCGAAACGTGCGGCACGGAATATTTTCCGCAAAGAAAAATTTGCCCGAAGTGCAGGCGTCGCGGCAAACTCGTTCAAAAGCAAATGCCTTTGGAAGGAAAAATTTATTCTTTTACTCGAGTTCACTCTGGGCCGCGGGGGTTCGAGCACGAGACTCCCTACAACCTTGCCCTCATAGAGTTGGCGAACGGCGTTCGCGTGCTCTCGCAAATAGTTGACTCCGAAGAGGAAGACATCAAGATTGGCGCGCCAGTGAAAATGGTTTTCCGGAAGGCCATGGAAGACGGGGAAGAAGGAATAATCGCCTACGGCTACAAGTTCAAGATCGTGAAGTAGCGGCGGTTAGCGCAGGCTTTTTACGAAGCCGAAGTTTGAGTCTTTGATTTTTTTCCAGCCGTGCTTGGGTGCGAACTTTCCAGTTGTTTCGGGGTCGAAGTCGGCCTCGATTTCCTTGTATCCGTGCAGTCGCGCGATTTCCTCGCAGAGCATCATAAGCAGCGGACCCAAACGTTTTTTGCGGTAGTTGTAAGTTACGAACTTCCTTTGTTCCCCTTTTGGCTGCGGCTTTTCCTGGAAAACGTGTTCTTCTATGTCAAGGTTTTCAAAGCGCGCGAGATCGGGGTAAAGCCTCAGGTAGACGCGGCCGACGTGCTGGTTGAATCCCTTTGGCCCGACCGTGTAAAGCCAGAAGTAATGGCTGGAACTGCGTTTCGTGCGCTCCGCCGCGGATTTTCTTAGTACCAGCAGCCCGCCCTTGCGCAGGGGATCGCGCATTACGTGCACCAGAACCTGGCCGAAATCGTTCTTGACGACAGGAATGGTTTTGCCCCCCTGTTTGACCTGCCAGTGCGTGCGTTTTTCCAGCGGCGGCTTTTCCAGCGCGAGCTTTTTGAACAAAGGGTGGCTGAACGTCTGCAGGGAATGCTTTCCGAAAGCCAGTGCTTTGCTCATCCGGCGCCGCCTCCGCCTCCACCGCCGCCCCCTCCGCCACCGCCTCCCCCGCTGCCCGAAACCGACGCGGCCGAGGCTGAAGAGAAGTTGCTTGAGAACGACGAGGCGAAGCCGTGCGAGACCGCGACCGCCGCGAAGCCGTTGTAGCGCGCGGGCACCACGTTCAGCGCCTCCATCTGCTTCTGCACCTTCTCGGCGTTGCCAAAAACAGTTGCGTAGACTAGATACTGCTCCCAAAGGGTGATGTCTGTCGGGAGTTTCTGCTTGAAGCTGCCGAACCGGTCCAGGAACTTGCGCAGCCCGTTCCACGCCTCGTAACGCTCCTCGCCGTCCTCAGTGAAGCGCGTCAGGGTGAACTTGAAAATGCCGTCGATTGCGAGGAAGAGCAGCGCTATGAAGCCTGCTGCGAAGAACCAAATGGCGCCGCTGCGCGCGGCCGCCTTGCCGACGATGGCAGAGAAGGCAATTCCGCAGAAGAAAGTAAGCACGAACAATCCAGCTATCAGCCCCCTGAACTTGTTCTTGCCCGTCATGTCAAGAACCTTGTCGCGGAAGCCGGTTTGGATGTCAGCGAGGGTTTGGTTCTGCCAGTTCTGAACCATTGACGTGGTGTCGCGCTTGTGCGCGTCGCGCACCTCGGAAAGCTTCACCGAATCCACTGTTTCGATTGCGCCCGAGAGCCAGCTGCCCGTCTTCTTCTTGAACACTTCGCTAAGCAGTTTGTGCTCGAGCGGGTGAAGCGAGCCCTTTCCTTGCGCGCGTGTGAGCTGGTAGTCATCGCCGCCGAAAAGGCCAGTCTTCTTGATGCGCTCTATCTTCACGAAGCCGCGGCGCGACAAGTCCAGCAGCGTCGCGGTCATGCTCTTCACCGAGGTGTTGAGAGTGAGTAAATACTCGACTTCCCACGGCTTGTCGTCGTAGGGAATGTCGTACGTCAACCGCTTCTGCGCCCTGCCCAGCTCGCGGCCGTACTTGTTGTAGAAGTAGTAGAAGCCGAACGCCAGGATCACGAAGACGGCGAGCGGGTAGAGCCACAGCATTGAAACCCAGGAAGGCGCGCCGCCGGTTTGCGAGCTTTCCTCTGCAACGACTTTGTCGTAGCCCTTGCCTCCGACAACCAGCGCCTGGCCGCCGGAGAGCGCTTCCTTGTTGAACAGCACGCGGAACTCCACGAAAGTGTAGTAGGGAATGTTTTGCGCCTTGACTACGAGCGTGTCGCCCTGGAGGTTGTAAGTTGATTTCGCCTCGGAGTGCGTCCATACGCGCGTTCCCGAATAGAGGGCGCGCGGGAACTTCACGGTCGCCTCGAAGGAAGAGACGATCGCGCCCCATCCCTCGCCCCACGCCTTCCAGTAAAAGTCGTAAGCGTCGTCGTAGGATTTGATTGCGCGCGCCAGCCTGTAGCTGACCACGAACGTTTTGCGTTCATTTTGCGCGCTGAAATACCACTTGATGCGCTTGTCGCCGCCGTAGTAGCTTTCCTCGTAATCGACCGGAGTCAGCTGCCCGTCCTTCAGCTCGTAGACGCCGATGTCGGAGTAGCTCCAGCTTCCCTGCGGCAGGTCGCGGTAGGCGAAGGTGTACGAGCCCGAGAAGCTGAAAACCATCTGCTCGCGCACCGAGACGCTCGCGTCGTCGGCAACGTCGTAGAACACGTTCACTTGCGGGAAATAGTAGCTTTTGGCGCCCGCGAAACCGATGAGGAAAACGAATGCGACGATGGAAAGAAGCGCAAGCTTTCTCATTCGACGACTACCTCTGCGTCCAGCGCCTTGCAAGTGGCTTCGCTTGCCTCTTTTCTTGCTCTAGCGATTTTTTCTTTCGCTGAAGAAACCGCGTTCCTCGCCTTCTCTAACTCAGCTGCGGCTTGCAATGCCTTGTTTTTCAGCAAGTCAAACGACGCTTTCTCATTCAACAAGAATTCCAGCCTGGCGCTCGCGCCCTCGGTTTCTTGCGTGTAGTTTCTCGCTTTCGAGGCGAGGGCGTCAACTTTACCTTCAAGTATTTCTGATAGGGCGCGCAGGGTTTTCTGTTCGTCGCGTGCTTCCACGGCAAGCATTCCCGTGGTTATCGCTTGCTTGACTTCTCCTGCGAGCCTCTTGAGGGCAGGGCACTCGCCTCCACTGAATTCCTTGAGGGCTTGCCCTACAGGGTTTTCTGAGTACTTGACCGCCAGGGAAGCGAGCTCCTTGTCTGTGGCAAGCTTTTGGTATTTTCTGAGGAGGCGTTGAAGAGGCGATACTATCTCACTTATTTGCTGTCGAGTTTCCTCCAAAGATTTTTCTGCTGCTTCAATTTCTTGCTTCAACGCAGCCTCTCTTTCCTCGTAGTCGCTGCCTTCGGCTTTCCTCACTTGGCCTTCCAAAGCTGTTGCTTGGGCTTCAAGTTGTTTCTCGCGCGCTTGAAAAAGCGAGAGTTCTTCAACGGCTTTCTCTAGAAAAGAAATTTTTTCTTTCGCTAAAAGAATTTCTTGTGTTTCGTTTTCTTCCCTTGACGCGGTTTCCTCGAATTCTTTAACGCTTTCCGCGAGTTGCTTCATGGCGTTCCCAACGCGCTTCATTTCCTCGGGAAAGAAGTGAAACAAGTAGCGGTTGTCGCGCGTGGCCCTCATTATTTCGGCGTTGGCTCGCGCTAGCTTTTTAGCGTAATCGCTCCAGCTGGCTTCACGCCTTGCGAGCTCGTCAAGCATTTTTGGTATTCTGCCGCAGTAGTCATCGCGTGCTTGCAGTCCAATCTTGTGGCCTGGCGTGGATTCGCTCAAGCTTTTCTTTGAGAGGGCTTCGACTGCTGCCTTAACTTGCGTTGCTTGCGCGCTTATCTTTTCAGCTGCTTTTTCGTAGTCGGCCGCAAGAGCACTGCGTTTTTCTTCGAGTTTTTCTTCGAGTTTTTTCTTGGCTTCGCTTGCTGCGAGCGCGGTTTTTGCTGGCGCTGGCTGCGGCAATGCTTTCCTGCGAAAAAGTTTTTCGAGAAAGCCCAACTGAAATCACTTTAAAATACGGCTTCGCTCAAACAATTAATGGTTGCAACGTATTTATTTTGGTTTGCCGGTTTAAAAGTGGTTTGATGGCTGTCCAGTTAGAGTGCGAGGACGGGCTGGTCGTCGTGCGAGACCTCGTTTCAGTGCAGGCTCTCGACCGCGGCTTTTTTGGCTCGGACTTTCAAGGCAAGAAGACGGTACTGCAGTTGATGCCAGAGGAAGCTCTTTATTTGATGGATGTGCGCAATGCCCAGTGCCGCCGCGCAGGCGAAATTGTTTCGTTTAACGAGGTTGCGTCGGCTTTCAAGGAAAACAAGAAGTTTCTCGCAAGGTATTTTTGTTTTCGTGACTGGCGCGATAGGGGCCTAATCGCTCGCCCAATAAGCGAGGCAACGGGAAACTATGGGAGAAGCCCAGTCATAAAATATCCTTCTAAAGACTTCGAGTGCCCGCCGACTCCCTGGAAAGCGGTTTTCTTCAGCGACGACTTGATGGCTGTAGTGGACGACGAGGAAGCGGCTTGCTTGTACGAAGAAAACTGGTTCGGGCAGTGGGGAACCTATAAGGCAAAAAAGCACGGGCGCTTGCTGAAGCTCGACGCTTACGAGGCACTGTTTTTATTGAAGTACGGCGGCTTGAAGTTGAACGTTAAAGAGTCTCGCCTCGTGAGAGAGGCGTCCAAGCGTCGCGGCGACTTCAAAGCGCTTTACGAGGTTTACGAGGACTGGCGGTTGAGGGGCTACGTGTTGAAGACCGGCTTCAAGTTCGGAACTCACTTTCGCCTCTATTTTCCTGGCGCGAAGCCCACTCTGGAAAGCGAGGAGTGGATGCACTCCAAGCACGTCATACATGTTTTCCCGCGCGAAGCAAAAATGCTTATAAGCGAGTGGGCGCGCGCCATCAGAGTAGCACACGGCGTCAAGAAGACATTCATTCTCGCCATCCCGGGCGCGAAAAAAGAAGCTGCCGCGGAACTGGATTTCTTGTTGTTTCACAGGAAGAAGGGCGAGATAGAAAACCCGAGGCGCGACAAGCCAAAGTTTGTTATGCTCGCGCTTTCCGAAGAAGAAGAGATAGGAGGAGCAGAGCTCGCGCAAGCCATTGCCAAAGCAAAGCAGTTGGGGCTGGACTTGATTTTAAGCATTTGCGACAGGGAAACAAGCGTGACGCACTACCGCGTCAAGCGCATTGAAGTCCCTAAATCCAAGTACGAATACTACGAGATAGAATGGGTTCAGCCCTAGGCGGCAAGAGGTTAGTGGTTGCCTTGAAGCAGTTCAAGAACGTTTCATTCAAGCGCAGGCGCTCGCGCGAGAGAATGTTTAACGAGCCAGTGCGCGGGTTCAGCGTCTCGAAAGAAATTCGGTTGGCGGACTTGCCACGCCTTTATTCTTCGCTTGGTTTTCAGGCGAGCGAGCTTGCGCGGGCCTGCGAAGTCATTAAGCGTGCGCGGAAGGACAAGGCAACTTTTTTCTTGTCGCTCACCTCAAACATTGTTTCCAGTGGGTTGCGTGAAATTGTCGCCCAGCTTTGCAGGGAGAAAGCAGTTCACGCCGTAATCACTTCTACTGGCGCGATAGAAGAAGACTTCATGAAGACCAAGCATTCTTTCTTGCTTGGAGAGTTCGACGTCGACGACTCGCAAGTGAAAAAACAGGCTTTAAACCGCATTGGAAACGTCTTCGTTCCAGACGAAGCATATGTTTGGCTTGAAGAACGAGACAAGGAAATACTTCAAGAAATTTACTTGAGAGAAGGTGTTTTGGTTCCCTCGGATTACTGCAAGCGCGTCGGCGAGAGCATTAACGACGAAAACTCTTTTCTTTACTGGGCGGCGAGGAACTCAATCCCAGTTTTTTGTCCTGGCTTTGTTGACGGCGCCATCGGAGACCATGTTTTCTTCTTCAACCAAGGCAAGAGCAAGCCGTTAGTAGTCGACGAAGCGCGCGACCTCGCTTGTTTTTACAAGATGATGTTGTTAGCTGAAAAGACTGCGGGGGTAGTCGTGGGCGGCGGGATTGCAAAGCACCACTTGATTGGAGCGGCTATCTTGCGCAATGGCTTGGACTACGCAGTGTACGTTGGCACTGGCACTCAGTACGACGGATCTCTTTCTGGCGCGCGGCCCACTGAGGCCGTGAGCTGGAACAAGTTGAAGAACAAGCGCAATAGCGCTTTTGTGGAAGGGGAAGCCACTCTCGTGCTCCCAGTTCTCGCGACGGCTTTTCTCTAACAGGCGACGCTTATTTATTTTCTTTTTTCCCAAGTGATGTCATGCATTGGGCTGACCAACTAGCAGAAAAAATAATTGAGCGCGCAAAGCGCGAGGGACGCACGCCTAACGTGAAGTGCCAGCAGACTCCAAGCGGGGGCAAGCATATAGGTAACTTAAACGACGTCTTGCGCGCCTGGTTTCCAGTCAAGGCCGTGCGGCAGAAGGGCGTGGAGTGCGAGTTCGTTCACACTACTGACGACCGGGACCCGTTGAAGGACGTGCCTTTGAAGTTGATGGACTTGAACGGGAAATGGCATTCTTCAACCGAGTTCCCGCGCATTAAAGAGTTTCTTGGAATGCCTTTGTGCAGGATTCCAGATCCATTTGGTTGTTGTGATTCGTGGTCGGAGCACTTCACAGAGGTTTGGATGAGAGGAGTGTTCGACTTAGACGTTCACCCAACGCTTTACTCGGTCAACCGCCTTTACGAGGAAGGCAGGATGGAGCCATTCATTCGCACCGTATTCGAGAAATCTGCTGAAGTCGGAAAGATAGTAGCGCGTTTTCAGGCCACGAAAAAAGAAGACTATATTCCCTTCGACGCGATTTGCCCGCAGTGCGGTCGCCTCGCCAACGTAGACTCATTCGACTTGCAAAATCGATTAGTTCACTTTACTTGCGGCGGCAAGGCAATAAAGTCGAGGAAGAGCGAGGGATGCGGTTTCGAGGGCGAAGTGCCTTGGAGCGAAGGAAAACTGCAGTGGCGCTTCGAGTGGCCTGCGTTGATGTGCTTGTTCAACACGACGTTCGAGCCGTTCGGCAAGGATCATTTTGAGGGAAGCTGGAAGAGCGTCCTCGAAATAATGCCCAAAATTTTTGGGAGAGAGCCACCCATTCCATTCGTTTACGAGTTCTTTTTGGTAAACGGCGAGAAAATGAGTGCGAGCAAAGGAAACGTTTTCGTCGTACAAGACATCCTGCAAATAGTAGAGCCAGAAGTTTTCAGGTTCTTTTACGCCATGCGCCCAGAAAAGCAACGAGACTTGGAGTTGTCTCGAATTTTCCAGTTGGTTGACGAGTTCGACGAATGCGAACGCATTTACTTCGGCGTCTCGTCCGCCCGCAGCGAGAACAGGGAAGAAAACTACAAGAGAATGTACGAGCTCGCAATGAACTCTGTTCCTTCAAAAGCGCCAGTGCGTGTTTCTTACTCTTTCGCGGCTTTCTTGACTCAGTTGATGGACGACGACGCAGTGGTCAAGAAACTGGTGGAGTTAGGCCACTTAAAGAAAGCTTCAGATGAAGACTTGGCGGCTGCAAGAAAGCGCGTGCGTCTCGCCCGCAACTGGGTTGCTCTTTACGCGGCGCCTGAGTCGAAGCTCTCGCTTCTTGAGGCGTCCGAGTCCCTCGCCAAGTTCGCTTTGCTTCCAGAAAACGCCAAGCGAGTCCTGCAAGAATTTGCGGTTGCCTATGGAAAGCCCGGCGTTTCCGAGCAAGAACTCGCCGCCGAAGCAAAAAGGTTGTGCGCCGAGCACTCCCTGCAATCAGTGGACTTCTTTAAAGCCGCTTACAGCGTACTCTTCGGGAGGGAACGCGGGCCCAAGCTTTTCCCGTTCCTGCTGGCAATGGACAAGAAGGAAGTGGCAAAGCGCCTTGCCGGAGTCGCCTAGAAAGCCTTAAAACAATCGCTTACAAAAATTTTCTTGCTTTTTCTCTTGGAAAGTGAAGAAATGGCGCAAGCAGAAGTAAACATAATGACTGCGGGTCACGTGGACCACGGGAAGACCACGCTCGTCGCAGCCATTACTGGAAAGTGGGCAAGCACGCACAGCGAAGAACTAAAGCGTGGAATCACGATTAGGCTCGGCTACGCTGACGCGGAAATACGCAGGTGCCGCAAGTGCGGCGAGCCATCGTGTTGGTGTACTACAGAAAACTGTCCCAAATGCGGAGGCGACACGGAAGTAGTGCGCAAAGTTTCATTCGTGGACGCACCGGGCCACGAGACACTGCTTGCCACAGTTATTGCCGCGAGCAGCATAATAGACGGCGCATTGTTCGTAATTGCGGCCAACGAGAAGTGCCCGCAGCCTCAAACAACCGAGCACTTAATGGTTTTAGAGGCAGCTGGCGTGAAAAACATTGTAGTCGCCCAAAACAAGGTTGACTTGGTTTCACGGCAGCAAGCGCTCGAGAACTACAACCAAATAAAAGAGTTCTTGAAAGGCACTTCTTACGAGGACGCGGAAATAATTCCTACTGCAGCGAACCAGAAAATAAACTTGGACGCGTTGCTTGATGCTATTCAGCGCAGGATTCCCACCCCAGCGCGGGACAAGACAAAACCGCCTAAAATGTATGTTGCCCGCTCGTTCGATGTTAACAAGCCAGGCACGAAAGCAAGCGACATAAAAGGAGGCGTGGTGGGAGGTTCTCTCCTATACGGCGTTCTAAGGCGCGGCGATGAAATAGAGATTCTGCCTGGAATAATGCGTTCTAGGAAGGACAAGATTTCCTACCACCCAATAAAAACGAGGGTGGTTTCGCTTCACGCGGGAAGCGAGGAACTAAGCGAGGCAGGCCCAGGCGGCTTGATTGCAGTTGAAACCACTCTAGACCCTGCTGCGACGAGAGCAGATTCGCTGATTGGCTCTGTGCTTGGAAAAAGCGGCACGATTCCAGAGCCCAAGGAAGCCATTTCAGTAGAAGCAATACCAATGCCTCGTCAAGTAGAAAAGTTTACTGGATTCTCTTTAAACGAGCCACTCGTGCTTGGCTTGGGCACGGCGACTACAGTGGGCTTTGTTTCAGCCCAAAAAAAGCAAAGACTTGAACTCAAGCTCAAGAAGCCGCTTTGCGCGCAGCCAGGCGACGTCCTCGCAGTAATGCGGAGGACAGGAAACAGGTGGCACTTGTACGGGACTGCGAAAGTTATTTAATTCAAGCCAAGCGCCTTCAAGACAAGGTTGAAGGTCTGATCGGCTGAAAGATTGTTCGAAGTATTAACGGTCTTCAGCAAGCCTTTTTTCTCGTAGTATTCAATGAGCGGAGCAGTCTGCTTCTCGTAAACCCTCATTCGCTCGCGAACAGTCGCCTCTTCTTCGTCTGCGCGCTGGACGAGCTTTCCGCCGCACTTGTCGCAAACTCCTTCTTGTTTTGGCCGCATGTCTGGAAAAGCAAGATTGTATATTGCTCCGCACTTCTCGCACGTTCGTCTCATGCTAATACGCTTTACGGCGTCTTCTATTGGAATAGAGATGTTCAGCACGGCGTCAAGCCTCCAACCTCTTCTTGCAAGAATTTCTTGCAGGGCTTCTGCTTGCGGGATCGTGCGCGGAAAACCATCCAAAATAAATCCTTTTCTCGCATCCGCTTGCGAAAGCCGTTCTTCAACCATTGAAACAACCAAGTAGTCGGGCACTAGCTCGCCTTTTTTCATGAACGACTCAGCCTTCCTACCCAACTCGGTTCCCTGAGCGAGGTTAGCACGAAAAATATCGCCCGTGCTAATCTGCGGAATACCGAGTTTTTCGGCGAGCTTTTTAGCATGCGTTCCCTTTCCAGCGCCCGGAGCGCCCAAGAAGACAAGCCTCAACCAACACCAACCCCAACAAGTGAAACGGGCTCGGCGGGACTCACGCAATCTCATTTCTTTTCTTTTCAAAGAAAGAGAAGTTGTTTCGAACCCACGACCCCCTGGTTTCCCTCGACTTTTTTCGTTGAAGTCGTTAAAAGCCAGGTGCTCTAGCCAAGCTGAGCTACGAGCCCTCTAAAAACCAATTTTTTTGGGTGAGCGATTATTTTATTTGTTTGCTTTCAAAATCACTTTTCATGATAGTTTTGCTTGACACCAACATTTTGCTCGCGCCAGGCCGCTCGCGCTTAGACGTTTTAAGCGAGATAGAAAAGCTTTTAGACAGAAAGCCGGAGTACGTGGTTTTGTCGCCTTGCTTTGACGAAATAAAGTCTCTAGCTGCTGGGAAGTCGCGGAATGCCCCCGCCGCGCGAGTGGCTTTAAAGATAGTAAAAGAATCCGGCGTGCGCGTAGTGCAAGCTAAAGGAAAACCCGACGAAGCAATTTTAGAGTGGGCTAAGGCGAACGCAGCGCTCAAGCCACTAGTTTGCACTAACGACGCTGCTTTAAAAAAGCTTTTGCGTAAGGCTGGCGTTAGAGTGGCTTGCGTTCGCGAAAAAAACAGGATGGCGTTTTGCTGAGGTCAAAGAAAGTATTATAATTCCTTTTTTTCCTTATTCCTATACTTGTTTTTACTTTTACCGCTGAGTTTCAAAAGGTGAGCTTTTGTACAAGCTTGTGACTTTCAAGGAAGTCGTTCGGATACCGCCGAGCATGTTCGGCGAAAAAATTTCGCGTGGCGCCCTAGAAATCTTGCGCGATGAGTACGAGCGCACTGTACGCAAAGACGTTGGCGTAATCGTTTCAGTGAACAGCGCGAGAGTGGAGTCAAAGGGGCGCGTCGTGCATGGAGACGGCGCAGTTTTCTGCGACGTCGAGTTTGACGCGCTAGTCTTCGCGCCGGAAGTGAACGAGGTAGTCATAGGCGAGGTGTCGGAAATAGTTGAGTTCGGGGCTTTCGTGCGCTTGGGCCCAATCGATGGCTTGGCGCACATTTCGCAGGTTACGAACGAGTTCTTGTCCTACGACAAGAAGACTGGCTCGCTGGTGGGAAAGCAGTCAAAGAAGTCCGTGAAAAAAGGAGACATAGTTAAAGCAAAGATTGCGACTGTGAGCTTGAAGGACAGCATTCCGAACAGCAAGATTGCTTTGACGATGAGGCCTGAAGGCCTTGGAAAGCAAAAGTAAGAGTGGTTTTAATGGTTGAACGTGCTTGCAGGAAGTGTCGATTGATTGTTTCCGGCGACGTTTGCCCAGTGTGCAAGGACTCGGAATTAACTAAGAACTGGGAAGGCGAGATAATAGTCGTTGATGCCGAGCGCAGCGAAGTCGCTAAAGCGATAGGCGCAACGGTTCCAGGAAAGTATGCTTTGAAGATAAAGTAGTTTGAAGGGTGCTAGTCATGGAAGTTGAAGTGATATCAAGCAAGGAAAATCCTTTGTTTGACAGGAAGGAATTGGTTGTAGTAGCGCGAGACTTTAGCGCCACGCCTAACAGGCTCGAAGTGCTTGAAGCTCTTTCCAAGAAAGTAAACGCACTCAAGGAATGCATCGCGATACGAAAAATAGAGCACAAGTTTGGTTCCAAGCAGGCAAGGATTCTGGCGAGAGTTTATTCTAGCGCGAAAAAACTCGCTGAAATAGAGCCTGCTTTCGTGAAAGAGCGCGGCAAGCCGAAAGAGAAGGCAGCAGAAGAAAAGAAGTGATTCCATGGCTCAAAAACAACGCGTAACAAAGAAGTACGAGGCACGCAAGTTTTGCCCGAAGTGCGGCGCGGCTTCGCGTTTGGCGGAGCACAAGAACCGCAGGACTTGCGGCAAGTGCGGTTACACTGAAATGAAGTAATTTCTTTTGTTTTCTTTTTGGTTGTTTGAATGCGTTTTGGTTTCGAGGAGGCGCTAATGTCTTTTCCTATCTCGTTTCTGCTTCTTCCCCTGCCGTTCGTCTTGCTTTACTTTGAGGGAAAGAACTTCAAGCAATCGCTTGAATACCTTGGGTTTTCCCGCGAAAAACCCGCGAGGCAAGCACTTGACGGTTTAAAACTCCTCGCGTTGTTCTTGGCAGCTTTTTTTTGCTTGGGGGCTGCACTGCAAGTGCTTGGCTTGCTTGACTCTTACAAAGTAGTGGAAGTTGTACGCGCCCAGCCTTTCTTAGTGCTCGCCGCTGCCGTGACTTTGGCTCCCGTCGCCGAAGAAATGTTTTTTCGCGGTTACCTGCAGAAAAAAATTGGAGTAGTTCTTTCATCCGTCATTTTCGCGGCGGTTCACTATGCTTACGGTTCAGTGGCGGAAGTAATCGCGGCTTTCTTGATGGGCTTGATTGCCGGGTGGTGGGTTAAAAAGCACGGGAGGCTCGCGTCCGCCGTAATCGCTCACGCGCTATGGAATGCTGCGTCAATAATTCTGGCTTTAACCATTCTCGGGCTTTCGCTGCCTTGAATAGAGGAATTCAAGTGAAACACTTTCTTGGAATAGAAAGCACGGCGCACACACTTGGAGTTTCAGTGGTTTCCTTTGACTCGCTGAAAGGCAGGCCATCCCCTGAAAACACTCGCGTGAAAAGCAATGAACTCGCAAAATTTCCTTCCACAGGCAAGGGCTACATTCCCCGTGAGCTTGCAGACCACCACGCAAAAAACTTTCAAGGAGTCCTAGAGTCTGCGCTCCGCAAGGCAAGCGTGCAAGCGAGAGAGTTGAGCGCGGTAGCTTACTCGCAGGGGCCAGGCATTGGGCACTGTCTTCACGTGGGGTATGTTGCAGCGAAAACGATTTCAGAAGAACTTGGTGTTCCCCTTGTTCCAGTAAACCACGCGGTGGCACACGTTGAAGCCGCGAGGTTTCTCACGAGCGCGCGTGACCCCCTCGTAGTATACGTTTCTGGCGGCAACACCCAGATTTTCGCGCGGGCGGGAAAACACTACCACGTTTACGGCGAAACCATGGACATAGGACTAGGCAATTTCTTGGACAACGTGGGAAGAATGCTTGAATTAGACCCTCCCGACGCAGTGGGCGTGATGAAAGAGGCTTTGCGGGGCAAGAACTTCGTTGAACTCCCTTACACCATAAAAGGAATGAACCTCGCCTTTGCAGGCATTTTGACGGCAATACAGCGCCTTAAAAGTCTTTCAATTCCTGATTTGTGTTGGTCTGCCCAGGAAACGGTTTTCTCCATGCTCGTGGAAGCAACCGAGCGTTGCTTGTGCCACACTCGCAACCCCGAAGTGCTCTTGTGTGGCGGCAACGCGCGCAACAAGCGCTTGCAGGAAATGCTTGCCTTGATGTCAAGCGAGCAAGGAACACGTTTCTGTGTTGCCGCCGACGAATTCAATGGCGACAATGCGGCAATGATTGCGTTGACTGGGTTGCTGATGAGCGAGTACGGTGCGTTTCCACGCACCGAGAAACCAATGCAGAGAATGAGGGTAGAAAAACAAGAGATTTTGTGGTGATAGCGTATGGCGAGAAAAGCAAGACAGGAAACAACGAAAGTACTTCTTCTTCCCCTGGACAGGCGCGACAGGGAAAAACTCGTGAAAGTCGTGGAAGAAGCAGCGGAAATCCTTTGCCGGGGGGGCGTGGTAGTAATGCCTACAGAAACCTCGTACTGCATTGCCGCTGACGCAACGAGGGAAGAAGCAGTAAAGCGGTTGCTTGAACTCAAGGGCAGCGGCGTCAACGCGTGGGGCGTTCCAATCAGCGTCGCCGACTTGCGAATGGCTCAAGAATACGCTGTTCTTTCGCCGGAAGCCGAATTCATTGCCCGCTCTTTCATGCCAGGCCCCGTAACGATAGTTGCTAAGAAAAAAAACTTGCCTTCAATAGTTGGGGCAAACGACTGCGTCGCAATAAGGATTTCAAGCCACATTGCAGCCCGCTTGCTATCGCAGGAAAGCGGCAGGCCGCTTGCTTTAACTGGCGCCAACGCGTTAGGCGAGCCCACGATTTACAAGATAGAAGAAATCAAGAAAAAGTTTTACGGCAAAGTAGAGTGCATTATTGACGGCGGCAACCTAGCGCCAGTAATTCCTTCCACGGTAATAGACTTGTCTGGACCCGAACCTAAGGTGTTACGCGAAGGACCTCTTTCTTCAAAAGAAATACTGTCGCAACTGAAAATCTTCAAGCAAGGTAGTAGTTGAATGCTGGCAGGCAAAGGCGCGGAAGCCGAAGTCTTAGAATGTTTTTTCCTGGGCGCGCCAGCCCTCTGCAAAAGACGAGTGCGCAAGCAGTACCGCATTCACTCACTAGATTGGCGGCTGAGGACTGAGCGCACCAAAAAAGAAGCGCGCTTGCTCGCGGCAGCCAAAAAGTGCGGGGCAAGGTGCCCGTTAGTGCTTCACGCAGACGCCGTAGAAAAACAAGTTTTCGAGAACAAGTTGAATGGCAGGCTCTTGCGCGAAGCTCTACCAACGCTGGACTCCAAGCGCAAAAAACAAGTGCTCGAAGAAGCTGGAAGACAGCTAGCATTAATTCACGCTGCCGGAATAGTTCACGGCGACAGCACCACAAGCAATTTCTTTTTATGCGATGACGGGAAGTTGTGGGTGATAGACTTCGGCCTGGCTGAAAACTCTGCGTCGCTGGAAGAACGCGCCACGGACGTTCTGTTGTTCAAGAAAAGCGTTTCAAGCCAGCAGTTCGCTTCCTTCGTGGCAGGCTATGCCAAGCACGCCCCCGACGTAAAAAAAGTTCTAGAACAAGTAAGCGAAATAGAGTCGCGCGGCCGCTACGTAGTTAGGGCAATGGCTAAATGAGCTTTTTTTGTTTCAGTGAAAAGCCTGCGCTCAAAGTTCGCCGACGCGGCGCTTCTGCTTGCGCTTCATTCTCTTGCGGCGCTTCTTAATCCACTTCCAACGCATTTTGCCGCGCTTCTTCCATTTTCTTGGCCTTGCTCCCAAAAGTTTCTCCTCTAGCAAGTGATTCAGACAATTATTTTGCTGTCAAAGCTTAAATAACTTGGTTTTTGCTTTCCTTCAAACCCACCAGCGCCTTCAACTCTTCCCTTGAAAGCGCCTTGAAAGCCTCCTCCGAACGCACGCCCGCCTTCCACAGCTTGCGGGCGCGCACGCGCCCTATGCCGCGAAACTTTGTTAAAGGCAATAATTCCTCTTTTACTCCCTTCACTATCCTCTTGCGCAAGGTCTTCGCTTGCAAGTATTCGCGCGAACGGTTTTCAAGGAAGGCGAGTTCCTGCAGTGCGTAAGCAAGCCATTCCGCGTTAGAACGCAGAGAGTGAAGCATGCCAGGCGGCAACTCGAATTCCTCCATCAAGCTAGCCTCGCTTTCCTCGTTAATCCACGCGTTAAGCGCTTTCGCCGTCTTGAACTTTGACAGGGCAGCGTAATCGTTTTCCCAATCCAAGGCAAAGTCCGACAACACCGCCTGCATTTCCTCCCACAAAGCGTTTTCCTCGGATCGCTTGACTCCAAGCCGCGGACGCATTTCAGTCGCGGAACACAAGGCAAACAAGTAATCGAAAACGCTTTTTTCTTCTGGCCTGCGCGCCAGAGATAAGAGGGAATATGCAGTCAACGGCTCGACGTAAAGCTCTGAAACGCGTCGCCCAAGCGGCGTTGCAAGCAGTTTTCCGTTCTTGAAGCGCACGAAACTCATTTCCTGCAACTGTGAAACAACTCCCTCTATCTTAGCGTGCAGTGCCTGCGCTCCCCCGTACTGGAAAGCGAAAAAAGACTCGTTAAAAAACTCGAACAATTCATTAAATGAATTGCATGCGTTCGACGAAAGGAGGGCAAGAGAATGCGCGCGCAAAGCGGGCTCGCTTGATAGCTTACTGTAAATCTTTTCGAGTGGCCCTGAAAAATATTTTTCGCTGACTCCGCGTAAGTCTTTTTCTGCGCACATTACTACTGCGAACCCTTCCTCGTCGTAGCGTGGGCGTCCGGCGCGGCCGAGAATCTGCTGGCATTCAAGGTTTGAAATCAGTTCACTTGCGCTGCCGTCAAATCTCTTCACGTCCCTCAAAAAAACCCAACTCGCAGGATAATCTATTCCCATCGCCAGCGTTGTAGTGCAAACTATTACTTTAATTGCTTTGTCTTTCTTGAAGCCCTCTTCTATGACGCGGCGCTTGGCGTTCTCCAAGCCAGCGTGATGAAACGCGACTCCATTGCGCAGGCACTCCGCGAGCGCCTCGCACTGCGCCGTCGGCTGCTGGAAAGTCTTAAGCGATTTCCGCGCAAGCTCTGCGAGAATGCCTTTCTCTTCACTTGAAAGACGCGCGGAAACGAAGGGAATGAGGGCTTTAGCAGTGGCTTCCGCGTTCCTGCGAGTGGAAACGAAGACGAGGACTTGCCAGCTTCCCCCGCTCGCATCCAAAGCCATTCCAATCATTTCTTCGAGGGCTCTTTTTTCGTTTACTTCAATGGCTTGCATTCCCTCGAATTGGAGGACGCCCCCGCAGTAAATCCCGCGGTTAAGCTTCGTTGGACGATAATCGCTTTTCACGAGCAACGCGTCAAGCCAGCCAGCGATTTCTTCTGCGTTTGGCACGGTGGCGCTCAAGCAAATAAATCGCGCCCCACAGCCGCGCAAGCGCGTCAAAGCCATTTCAAGAGCAGGTCCGCGCTCGTCGTCGTTAAGCAAGTGAACTTCATCGCAAACAACAAGCGATACTTCTTTGAGCCAAGGAGTTTTGTGCCGCAACAACGAATCTATTTTCTCGCTTGTTGCAACTACGACGTCGCTTTCCGCCAACTGCGAGCTTTCGTCGTCGAATTCTCCAGTGCTCAGCGCAACGCGGCACTCAAACTGAGACAAAGCAAAAGAAAATTCCTCATACTTTTCTTGGGCGAGCGCCCGCAGTGGCACAATGTAAACTGCCTTGCCCTTCTTTTTCAAGAAGTTGTCTGCTACAGCGAGCAAGGCGATGAGAGTCTTGCCTGACGCGGTTGGCGCGCTTACCACGACGTTTTTTTCTGAAAGCAAGCCTTCGGCTACTGCTTTCTCCTGCATTGAGTTCAATTTTTCGTAGCCCAGCCGCTTTGCTAGCTCGCGTGCTTCACCGCAATGGCTGGCTTGCAGTGACTCCATGAAATCTTCACTGCCTTAAAGAATTAATAAAGAAGAGCGCCAGCGGCTTTCCACTACTTCATTCGCGCCACGCCGCAAGTGCCGCACGAGCAGTTGCGCACGAGTTCAGGGGGGCGCTTGTAAAAGCCTTCCGCAATCGTTTTGCCGGAGCGCTTTTCCCACTCTTTTTGCGGGACGCCATATTTGTCTTGCACTTCTTCCCTGTACTTTTCAGGGATTACGTTGAAGGCGCAGAAAGGAATTATTCTTCCGTCAGGCACGGCGTAGTGAATAGTGCAACGCTTCACGCGTTCCACATCGTAGTTGTACAAGTCCATAAAGTGCATCATTCCAATAAATAACGCGTTCTTGTGGAATTTACCGAGCGCATCATAGTCGTGCTTCGCGAGAGCATTGACGAGCAAGTTGGACAACTTCAACCACTTTGGCTTTTTCTCCGAGTTAATGAAGCTTGAAAGCTTTACAGCCAACTCTACTTTGGCGAGAGTCTTGTTCTTGCCGTTGTGAACGCGTTCAGCCAAGTCGTCCAAGTACGCGAACAAGCCTTCCACGTCAACGAACCGAGTTATTGGAACCATTTCTTTGCCGTCGCGGAACACGTATGTTGCCGCGCCGCACGCGAAGTGCGAGGAAAGGTCGTACTGCGGCTTTCCAGTAATTGCTTCAACCAAGTTAGTTATGCTTGCCACGCAAGGAATCGGGAAAAAGTCTTCTTCTGCAATAGCGCCGTCCGTTTGCTCTTCGATTTTCTTCAACGCGTCTGGAATAGTGATGCGCATTTTCTCGCGTTCCTTTCGCGGCACGCGCCCAACTATAGACACTGGCTGAAAGTTGACTGCTCTGACGACGTCATTGTTAGAGAAGCCGAATCGAATAATGTCGCCTAACTCGTCGTCGTTTACGCCTTTTATTACGGTGGGCACGAGGACGACTCCAATATCTGCCTTCCTACAGTTTTCAAGCACGCCTGGAACTTCCCAGTGGTTCTTTGGATTGCTACGCGCGGTAACTCCATCAAAACTCATGTAAAGCGTGCCTACGCCTGCCTTGCGCACTGCCTTGGCGAGGGCGAGGTCGCGCGACAAGCGAATTCCATTCGTGTTCAATTGAATGTGTTCAAAACCCTCTTTTCTTGCCAACTTAATTATTTCAATCAAGTCATCACGCAGCGTTGGCTCGCCTCCAGTAAGTTGGAGGGCATTACATCCCACCGGCTTCTCGTTGCGGAGCGCGCGAAACATTGTCTTGAACTGCTCCATGGTGGGCTCGTAAACCTTGTCGCCTTCCTTGCAGTAAAAGAAACAATACCAGCAGCTCAAGTCGCAGCGATTGGTTACTACGACGTTTGCAAGCGCCGTATGCGACAAGTGTTCTGAGCACAATCCGCAGTCAAGGGGGCACTTCACTTGCTTCTTCTTGATTGCCGGGTTTTCCACGCGCTTGCCGTCATGCTCGAACTTCTTGAAGCGCGCGTAAGTTGCGTAGTCGCCGAAGTAGAGCTCCTTGCTTTCCCCGTGAACACCGCACTTTTTTGAAAGCCAAACTCTTCCTTTTTCCTCGTACACAGTGGCGGGAACGATTTTACCGCACTCTGGGCAAAGCGAAGAAGTTTCGCTGAGAACTCGCATGAACCCACCTTGAGAAATGAAACACAAAAATATGGCTTTCCTTGTTTTTAAATCAAGAGCTTTCTGCGAGAGCATGCACTGTTTTTCTTGAAAGGAGTTAGTAGCCCCGAGCGGATTTTCGCGCCTGCACGAAAAGCCGCAAAAGCGAATGCCTTTGCGCAGATTCGAACCGCTGTCAAGAGGTCCAGAGCCTCCTTTAAGGAGCGCCGTGTTTTCGCTGGCGCTTATCCTTGGCCGCTAGACGACGGGGCTGCAACGAATAATTATTTTCTTGTTTTCAAGATTATTAAATCCTATTTCGCTTGCCTGGTGCTTGAAGTCTTCTTGTGTTGCCTGCGGCCGCTTGCCAGCAACTTGATTTCAGCCGCTTGCGCCCACAAGAACAACGCGACGCCAGAGTCAGCGAACCACAACACTAAGTGAACTGCTTCTAACGCGGTTCTTCCCAAAACCGCTCCCACGGTTAGCGCGAAAAGCAGTCGCAGCAAGTTGAATGCAAACAAGAATGGAGCGCCCCACAACAAAGCCTTCTCACGCTTTTCCTCTTTTAAGGGAGTTGCGTAAAGCAACGCGAAGAAAAGAATTACTAAGACGAGGCCAGTGCAGTCAACAATGATTTTAAAGCTCTCGCCGTCTACTGAAAGCGTGGTTCCAGTCAATGAAACTGAGTAGCCCAGTGCGGCAAGCAAGAAGGCTTCAATCCATGCTACCGCGTAGTTCAGGGGCTGGAAGTCGACGAAGTGAACGAGCGCGAATGGAACAAAGAATAGGAAGGCAAAGCGAAGCAAGAAACTTTTTTCCCTTGCAGTAAAACGCATTAGACTACCACGGCACGTTTTTTAGTTTGAGGCGGTGCGCTAAAGCGTTAAAGAAAACATGCAACAAAAAAGTCGCCACTACGAGCACCACCAACTCTTCCGCACCAGGCAATGGATGAAACGGTGAAGAGAAAGCCAAGGCGAAGAAGAGGAAAGTTAGTTGGTCGAGCAAGAAAGAAGGCTGGCCGCGCTCCATTCCCATCCTGCGTTTCAAGAAGCTGCCGAACAAGTCCCCGCTCAAGGCGCCCAAAGCCATGAAGAAAGACGCGATTGTTTTTGCTTGAAGTCCCCCAGCTAAAGGCATGAAGTCAGCGGGAAACAAGACGGCAAGCGCTGCCCCAGCCGCGGTGCCGAGAAACAACCCTGAAGCGAAGCCGTTCACGGTCTTACCGTCTCCCAGCAACCGCTTGCCGTCCACGAAGTTTTTATTCAAGTCTATTTTGGTGCCGCCTCCGAACAATACAGGGGCGGCGTTGGCTACGTAAGCAGGGAAAATGTATCCCAGCAGCCTCAACAAGTAACCGTCCATTGGCAACCCAGCTTATTTGTGCTTACTGGCTTTAAAGAAGTTGGCAAAACCCTCTTGAAAAGGGTTATTAATTGTTTTTCGCACTTCTTTAATGCGCTTTCGATTAAGGCAAGTGATTGCAGTGCCTGAACAAAAAAACTACTCTGAAGAAGACTTGGCGGAACTCATAGACAAGACGACTAAAGTTGGAGCCGTGCTGGCAACCTTTTACTTCGACGCGCAAGGAAACGACGAGAAAGAACTACAGAACTCTTTGGTTGACTTCGTTTCGCGCATAACCAATGAGAAGGGAGTCTTGTACTGCACTGGACAAATAGAGCCAGTCGTGAAAACAAGCAACGAGAAAACGCCTTTTTCTACTTTCGCCGAGGTATCAATTCTCGCCAAAAACTTTAACGTACTCGTCAACCTCGCCTTAGTATACGGCCCGATAGCAGTTGAAATAGTAAAGCCAAAGGAAGTAAGGCTTGACGCGCAAGAAGCACAAGCAATCTTGTTGGACGCTTCGCAGAACAGCCAAGACTTCGTGAAATACATTATGGAGAAAACGCTTCAACCAACTGATAGACAAGCGTTTTCTGAGAAGCTCAGGAAGCGAGCCGAGCTTGGCGCTCGCCTGCGAGAAAAAATAAGTCTTCAAGACAAGCAGTGAGCACGCCCCCATCTTTAGCGCGGCTACTGTCCGTGGACTCCTTCTTCTTTCTTTGAGAACAGCACTTCAACGAAGACCGCGTAAGCCGGGCGCGTCAACAACACGCCGATAAGCAACCCAATAACCGTAGACAAAGCGAAGCCGACTACCTCGATTATGCCTGAAAGCATTAATGGAAGCATGGAAACCACTGCAACGCCAGCAGTAGTGAGAATAATGTAGAAAGCGCGCGCTACTCTCTTCTTGGCTTCTTGTTTTTGGCTCACTATTTCTTCGTCGCCTTTCTCGCGTTTTTTGAGGAGCTCGTCTGTAATGATTATTTGGTCATCCACGCCCTTGCCTATCAAAGTAATTATTCCAGCCATTGCGCCCAAATCAATCGTTCCAATAGTTCCCATTATGGCAGTCAAAATAATGATTTCGCAGACGTTGGTGACTATTATTGGAATTATTAGTTTGACTATCTTGTATCTAACCATTATAGTGGCAGAAACCCCTATTATGGCTAAAAACAAGGCCACCGCGCTGTAGTAAAGAAATTGTTCTCCGAGCGAGGGAGCCACCGCGTAAGCGCTTCCCACCACCGTGCTTACTGGCAGGCGACCGCCAGAAATAACGCTTTTCAACCGCTTTATTTCTTCTTGCGCGTAAGCCTCTTTTTGTTTCTCGGTTTCTCCCACAGCAGTGCCAGTAATGGAGTAATACTGCGAAACATAGCCGTTAGCGAGTCCCTCGCTCAACAAAGGCGCGGAAAGCAAGCCAATTGCTTCCCAGCGGTTGACGTTCGCGTTAGCACCGCTGTTAAGTGAAGGAGTCATTTCCGCGGGCGAGCGAGTCATGAGCACTTTCGCGTTCTCAGCTTCCTTCTCGCTTGCAGTCACTTCCTCTAAGGGTTTGAAGCCCATCGCCAAAAGCTCTGAGTAAACCTCGGGATTTTTTTCCTTTAACTCGCTGCTCACGATTATTTTTGAGCGGTTGGAGGAAGCAATGGCTTCCTTGTCTTTCGCGAAGTCCTCAACGTAAAACAAGAGAATGTCGTCGCCTTCCTTGCGCAATGCCTCTGAAACCGCGTTGGACGCCGCCGCATTTAATGCGCTCTCGCTCAAGTAAGAACGGTATTCAAGCAAGACGGCATTCTCGGGCCTATCAAGAAACAGCATTACGGGGTATTCGGCTTTCCCGCGAGCCACTTCAGCGAACCTCTCTCCGCCTTCGCGGCTCACCACGAAGTTGAGTTCCCACCTATCGCTCTTAGTTGTTTTAGGCGTTTGCTCGCTTCCAGCGCCACCTACTGCCACGACGTCCTCGCCGCCGAGCGCTTGCCTGCCGTCAATCAATGCCTCAAACTTTCCTTGCTCGCGCAAAATCCTTTCAACGCTTTTTATGACTTCCTCGTCTGCGCGAGGTATTTCTACGACGATTTCTCTGTCCCCCAAAGGCTGTACTATCGATTGCTTCAAACCATACTTGTTGATGCGGTTCTTGATGACTTCCACCATCGTGGACATCGTCGTCGAATCCACAGACTTTTCCAGAGTAATGGGAATGCGGACTCCGCCAATGAATTCAATTCCAAAATTAGAGTCTAGCGTGGCAGGGTTCAAGTCTCGCAAAAATATGAAGCCCAGTGCTACGACTATCACGAGCGCCAGCAACTGAACTTTCCTGTTGCCAAACACTTGCTTTAACTGCGACATTACTAAAACCTTTTTTTCTTATGCGAGCGCCGCCCGCCTGCGCTCTTTCTTCTCGGCGTACCACAAGATTATTCCAGCGTTCGCGCACCACGTAGCAATGAAGTCAGCCACGCCACCAATCACTGCCACTATGCCGATCTGGTAGTAAGTGGCAATCTGCAAGTAAGCGCCGACCACTGCCAGAATGCCGAACGCTACTATAGTTGTCAAGTTAAGCATGAAGCCCGTAATAAACGCGCCGTAAACTCTTTCCTGCGGCGTTCCTCCCTCGCGCTTGAGGACGCGAATAGTCAAAAGCATGTCAGTGTCAAGCGAGAAGCCAATAAGCATAAGCAAAGTAGCAACGCTAGCCAAAGACAACGGAATCCCGAACAAGCTCATCGCTCCCATCGTAATAACTAAGTCGTTGAAAGCACCGAAAATCACTGCAAAGCTCGGCACCAAGCTCCTGAAAATGATTAGCACGACGATGGCTGAAAGCAGGAAAGACCACAACAAGAACTCCTGCGTTTTAGAGAAGAAGTACTTACTCAAAACGCTTCCCACTTCCTTTACCGAGAAAGCCGCGCCTGACGCGCTCTCCCGCACTACAGCCAAAATTTTTTCGCGGTAAGCAGAACGAGCGTTGTTGAACTCTTCGTCTGCAACTTTTACTGCGTTGTGCGCATCGCTTCCAGCACTCTTCGAAGACTTTATTGATGCAAGCAAAGCACTCGCGTCAGCCAGCACTTCCTCCTTGAGCTTGCCTGCCTTCTGCGCTGCTTCGAAAGCCTCGCCGGCGCGCGAGGAATCGTTTTTCGCGGCTTCAGCTAAGTAGTTGGCGTTGAGTTCTGCTTGCACTAGCGCAGCTTCCTTGTTACGCAACAAAGACATCTTTTCTGCCGCTTCCTCTAGAACGGGGTCGTTGCCGAGTTCTACCTCAAAGCCTTTTCCGGCGCTGTTCTCGAAAGCACGCACTGAAACCTCTGGAGAAAGCGAGGCAAGCTTTTCCTTCACTAAGCCAGCGTCAACCGAAGAAGCACCCAACACAGTAACGCGAATGCCTCCCTTCAATTCTATGCCTGAAGGAATGCCGTTAAAGAAAATGAGCGCAAGCGAAGCCAGCATTAGCGCTGCAGGCACCAAGATGAGTTTCTTGTAGTGCCTCGATTTATAAAAGTTCGGGAAGTCCATTCGCTTTTGCAGTCCCCTAAAATTCGCTTACAACTACAGGAAAAAAACCTTTAAATCGTTTCCCGTGCTCTCCGAAAAACGTATTTTAATAAATAACGCTAAAAAATAGTGGGAGGAAAGCGCCAAGCTTGTCTTCAACCACTTTTTTCTTTCAGGGAAAGAAATTGGTTGACGCTTGAAAATTCGTTGCGCCCTCCACGAAATAATGTTTTCGCAGGGGTCGCCAAGTCTGGTCGCAACCATTTTTTGCTTCGAGCCAGCGCTCAAACGCGTGCAACGTAAAAAGCGGTGACGGAAAAGCAGGTTGCCAGATAAAGGCGCAGCGCTCAGAACGCTGTCCCGTAGAGGGTTCGAGGGTTCAAAACCAGCTTCCTTTCTTTGAAAGAAAGAAAAAAAGAGGTTGGGGGAATTCCCTTCCCCTGCACTCCCTTCCTGCCTGAAAGCATTTTGCTTCAAGCTTCGCTTGAAGTCTCGCCAAAAACTCGCGGTTTGTCGGTGTTTTGGGGGGCGTGCTTATTTATTGGTGTGCTGTGAAATTGTTTGCGGTGTTTGTCGTGAGGGTTCTTTCAAGCGAGCTTGCCGGGCGGGACGGCGAAACTGTTGAGATAGCAGGGTGGGTGCACAGCGTGCGCGACATCAAGAAATTGTTGTTCGCTGTAGTGCGCGACCGGGCAGGCAAAGTGCAAGTCACTTTCAGGGAGCCCGAGTTGCTGGCTAAAGCGCGCTCTCTTGGTTTGGAGGACGTCGTAGTAGTGCGGGGCACCGTGCGGGCAAACCCTTCAGTGAAAATGGGGGGCGTTGAAGTGGAAGCGTCTTCCCTTGAAGTTCTCTCCAAGGCTGCTTCGCCGCTCCCCGTGGACGTGGCTGGAAAAACTGAGACTGGTTTCGAGGCGAGGTTCGACCACCGCTTTCTAGACTTGCGCCGCGAAAAGCCGCATGCTTTGTTCAAGGTTCGCGCCACACTGTGTTCCGCGTTCAAGGAGTTCTTGAGCGCGCACGGCTTCCTGGAAGTGCACACGCCTAAAATCATTGCTACTGGGACCGAGGGCGGCACCAGCATGTTTGCAGTTAAATACTTTGAGCGCCAGGCTTTCCTTGCGCAGAGCCCCCAGTTTTACAAGCAAATGCTGGTGGGAGCTGGCTTTGAACGCGTTTTCGAGCTTTCCCCTGTTTTTCGCGCTGAAGAACACAACACTCCTTTTCACTTGAATGAGTACGTTAGTATGGACGTCGAGCAAGGTTTCATTAAAGACGAGGGCGACGTCATGCGCGTGTGCGAGCAACTTGTTTCCTTCATGGTTGCTAGAGTAAAGCAAAACAATTCGGGCGAACTTGCAGTGTTCGGCGTTGACTTGCAGCCACCCAAAACTCCTTTTCCGGTGCTTCGCTACTGGGAGTTGCCTGAAATAATGGCGTTGGCGGGGAAAAAGTTCGCTGAAACTGACGACTTGAGCAGAGAGCACGAGCAAATAATTTGCGATTACGCGCTAAAGAATTTTGGCTCTCCATTCGTTTTCGTGGACAACTATCCTTTGCAGCACCGCCCCGCTTACACCATGCCTTTGGAGGACAGGAAAGGGTTCACGCGCGGGTTCGACTTGCTGTTTAACGGCTTAGAAATAGTTACTGGAGGGCAAAGAATTCACGACTACGAGTTGCTGCAAGCGCGCTTCAAGGAGAAAGGATTCAAACCGGAAAACTTCGAGTTTTACTTCGAGGCTTTTAAGTACGGCATGCCGCCCCACGGCGGTTTCGCGATTGGCTTGGAGCGCTTGACCGCCAAACTCCTCGGCTTGCAGAACGTGCGCGAGGCAGCTTTTTTCCCTCGCGACAGGACGCGCTTGGTTCCCTGAGTTGGTTGGCTGGTGAAAAAAATTTTTTTCAAATTCGATCCCAAGAAGGAAGTAGTGCAGCCATTCATTGTGGGCTACAAGGTAGAGGCTTTCGCTAGGCTGGACTCTTACTTGGATGCTTGGATTGAAGTGCTTTGCCGTAAGCACTTCGGCGAAGACTCTCGACTGCTTTCATTGATTGACGAGTTGAATTTAGTGCCGCCGTTCCAGAAAGCGCGCTTGCTTGAAAAACAAGGCGTTCTTTCACCTGCCTTGTATTCAAGGCTGAAACGGTTCAAGGAAGCGCGCAACCGCTTGGCGCACTCTCTCGCTCCCCTTGCCGAGCACGGCTTAAGGTTGCCGGCCGCGCAAGGCAAGCCTCTAGAGGAAGCGGAAAAACTTGCTGAGAAGGATTTGGAAAAAGCGCTGCAAGAAGGGCTGGCGTTGTACGCAGAGCTTGCCGTGCTCGCGCAAAAGTAAGCACTACTCGCTTAACAGCATGTAAGCCAAATCAAAGTGCTTTCCTTTGTAGCGCACCGACTTTGGAAAGCGCGCGAACTCTTTGAAGCCAAGCCTTTAGTACAACTTTTTGGCTGGCTTGTTTAGCGCGAAAACCGCGAGGTAAATGTTGGCTGGCTTGAGCTCTTTTTTTTGCGCGTTTTATTAGTTCTGACGGCATTGCTTTTCCGAGTCTCGTGTTATTGAAAGGCTTGGAAACTGCTGTGGCGAGTTCGACTTTGTCTCTTTTTGCTAGCTTGTTCCTGCGCGCTTCTGCGGTCGCGGTTACGGCGCCATTGCTTTCAGCCACGATTGCTGTGATGTTTCCTTTTCTGGCTTGCTTTAACTTCTCGAAGAAAAGCTTGCGTTCTTCGGCCAGGCTTGGAATTTTTTCTGTAAGAAGGTATGCTCCTTCTCGCACTAACTTGGCTGCGAACTCACGCATTTTGCTTGGCTTGTCTCTTGGTAGCAAGTCGCGAGTAGTACTTGGCGGCCGTTTTTTAAAGTCACTGTTTTTTTCCCCGCCATTTAAACACTTTTTTGGGTGGGAGTGGGGAGGCCGAGATTCGAACTCGGATCTTCAGCTCCCGAAGCTGAAAGCATAGCCAGGTTGGCCCACCTCCCCGCTTACAAACATTTTTTTGT
>JBAMLY010000012.1:0-19647 GCA_039794045.1 Candidatus Micrarchaeia archaeon
GTCAATGCATTGCAGTCCACTGAAGCCTCCGCACTGCTTATCGACAGTCCACTTGCTTGGATTAAACACGCCGAAGTACCAAAGCACGGCAGCGATTATGACTATAACCAAAATCGCCCAACCATACGTGACCAAGTACTCCAAAGCGCTTTGACCTTTTCTTGACTTCATACACCAATCCCCCCAAAACGCTTGCCGTCCCCCAAATGACAGCAAACGCCTTTTCCTCATTACTCGCAACGCCTTTAAAAAAACTATTGCTGGCCTTCACTTGAACACTTGTTCTTCCGCGAACACCTCTATTCCTTCCGCCGTTATCTTGAACGGACGCAAGAGAGTGTCGTGCTGGGCGTGCTTGAGCTTCAAAACCTCTACCGCGCGCATGCGCACGTCCCTCACTAAAAAATTGTGCAGCATCACCACTCCGTCCACCACAAACTCCTCCACTCCATAACGACCAACGCCAGGCGAGCCAGCCGGAACCTCGGAAACAAGGAAGGAAGTCACGTCGTTTTCCTTCAAACGCCTGTCAAGCGTAGCCACAGTCTTCCGCACTTCGTGACTGCTCTCAATAGAAGAACCCAAGTAAGTAATAGAGTCAATCGCGACTCGCTTCACCCTCATGTCCTTGAGAGTATAATAAATTTCTCCAGACAAAGTCTTGCTAAAGTCCTTTATCTCGTAAGGGTCCTTGAAAGCAATCCGCAAAAGCTTTTTCTTCTCAAGCTCGTCCACCGGCCACCCGAACGACAAAGCAGTCTCCCTAATGCTTTCAGGCGACTCCTCGAAAGTAACATACAACCCTGGCTCGCCGTACTTTAAAGCCCCCTTCACTAAAGCCTGCAAGCACAAAATGCTTTTGCCCGCGCCCACCCCGCCGCTCACGAGCACCGTAGAACCACGCGGCACTCCCCCGCCCAGCACCACATCCAACCCAGGAATGCCCGTCTTCGCCAAGTCAAGCGACAACCGCGCCTTCTCGGCAGCAGCCCTCTCTCGAGAGCCAGGCAAGAAAATCGTTTCACCCTTGTCGCTCAACGCCGTCCCCACCGCAAAACGAATCCTGTCAAAATCAATTCCCTTGCGCGCCATGCAATTACTATCATGCCATTATTTAAAAACGTTGAAACAATTCCCCCCAAGCAAAGCACCACAAAACGCTTTTTAACAAGCACTACTTACCACACACTAAACAAGAAAACTGCGTCGTTCCCATGAAGAGAGTCAAGACAGGAGTAAGCGGCCTCGACGAGCTCATAGGAGGAGGAATACCAGAAAAATCAGTGGTGCTAGTCTCCGGAGGCGCCGGAACAGGCAAAACCATTCTCTCGCTGCAGTTCCTCGCAAGCGGAGCCGCAAAAGGCGAGAAAGGAGCCTACTTCACTTTCGAGGAACGCGACGAAAAAATACGCGAGCAAGCCATGCAATTCGACTGGCGCTTCGCCGAACTCGAAAAACAAAAAAAGCTAGTCATCAAGAGCGTCAACAAGCGCACTCTCAGCGAAATAATGCGGGAAATAAACGCCGTCACAAACGAGTTCAAACCCAAACGCATAGTCTTGGACTCCATGACTACTCTCAGCTTGTACGCGCACACGCTAACAAACGTAACCGATGTCACCGCAGTACAAGACGAGGAAGCCATCTACGGAGCGCATGGTTTGGCCTCCCTGCCACCAGAAACAGACGGCTTGATAGTAAGACGCATCCTCATCACACTAGTAAAAATGCTTCAAGCACAACGCATTACTGCTTTAGTGACGAGCGAGCTCGGCGAAAACAGCCAGTGGTTCTCGCGCGACACGCTCAGCGAGTTCGCCTGCGACGGCTTGCTCGTCCTCCGCGCCACCTCCCTCGGAAAAGAATTGCACCGCACGATTGAAGTGCGCAAGATGCGCAACACCCCAATAAAAGGCGGCGTCCACAACATTGCCTTCACCCGCAAAGGAATAGTCGTGGAAACCTGAACTACTCACGCGACGGTGCTCTCCCCTTGGCGTTCCAGCAAATCAAGGAAAACATTGCACGCTGGTACGTCACCAACATTATTTACCCGAAAATACACGACATAAACTCGCCTGGCTTCGTCGTCGCGCAACTCAGCCGCAACGGAACGCGTTCTTTCCTCCGCGAAGTCTTCGTTCCAGAGCAAGCGCTCGCGCAAGCAGAAAAAAACATTGCCGCGCTCGGTGCTCCAGGCAAGGCAGCACTCTACTCGGCAGGCAAAAAGTTCGGCTACTCTTTCGCCGAATCACTGCACGTTCCCACTCTCTCCACCGCTCCAGCCAAGGAAGTCGAAGAATTCACTAAAACGCTGTTAATGTTCGTGGGAGCAATGTGGGCAAGGCGCTCTGACGAATTCATTGCGGACGCCAGCAAGAAACGCTTTGAAGCAATCTTGAAAGACTTCGTAGTATGCTCAAAGAACGGCGTCGGCGCGTTCCTCACCGAAGGCGGCATCGCAGGAATTTGGGCGAGAATGACTGGCGACCCCACAGTAGAAGGAGTGCAACTCGAATGCGAGGGCAGAAAAGCAAGACAGTGCCACGTCTTGTGCGCGCCAGCCACGCAACTACGCAAACAAAAAATTGCTTTCAACACTGAAACCCGCTTGCAAGACAGCAAAACAAGCGAGAACGACTACCACGCAATAAACGCGGTAAAGCCGACGGCTTACGCGAAGCACTCCATGAAGGAACTCATTGACGCGGGATTCTTCCAGTACGAGGAACGCGTGCTCGAATTCAACGGAGAGCGTTACTTTCCCTGCGAGGCGAGCTTCGCAGAAAAACTTGAAGTGGAAGCCGCTCGCGTCCCAAAAGCTAGCCAAGCCCTCTTTCAAGCCTGCCGCGAGTTCGGAGAAAAAACTGGCTTGAAAGCAGGAAGCGAGCCAGCCGCCTTCGTCACAGACTACTTGAGCGCCCTCGGGTGGGGGGACGTGCTCGTAGAAGAAAAAAAGGGAAAAATAAGTGTCAGCGCGCGGTGCTATCCTTGGACGCCGCGCACGCCGCAAACCACGCTCGCCTTCTTCAGGGGCCTCGCCTCTGGACTGGTTTCAAGCGCCTTCGCACGAAAAACTGTTTACCGCAACGCGCGAACGCAACTACAAGACACTACTTTTTCCGTGACTCTGTGCTAGGCGAACCACATGCTCAGCCCACTAAATCTCTACTTGAAAACCAGCCGCCCTCCCATCCTCGCCGGAATAATCGCTTACTCTCTGTTCGGCGCAGTCGCGGCAGGAGTGCAAGACCCGTTGAAGCTAGCGCTCTGCCTCGCGTCAAGCCTGCTCTCCGCCTGCGCCGTATACTCTTTCAACTGCTTCGCAGACTTAGAGGAAGACGAAGTAAACAACCCAGAACTGCCGCGCCTCGCGCGCAAGCACGCTACCCCCTTGAAGGCGCTAATAGTTTCATCCGTAATCGGTTCTGCCGCGGCCGCACTCGCAGTAAGCGTTTCAACTGCCGTGGTTTCGTCGCTCGTGACGCTAATCGGCTTTTCTTACTCCCTTGAATTCCGGGGCTTCAAGCCAAAAAAGCACGCAGTCATCAAAAGCGCTTCAATTGGCGTTGGGTGGGCGCTCGTCGCAGTCGTTCCCTTCGCGGCAACGAACTCGCTTGGCTCGCCAGCGTGCGCGACAACGTTTTTCTTTACGGCAACGCAAGTATTCATTGGCGCAACGCTGCGAGATTTCGCGGACGTGCGCGGCGACCGCAAAGCCGGAGTAAAGAGCTTGCCAGTAGTACTGGGAGTAAAGCACACCAAGAAAGTATTGCACGCGGCAAACGCTTTATCTGCCGGCGGCGTTGCCGCGGCAGTAGCTTGGTTTAGCGCCCCCCACTCCACGCTCGCCTTGCTCGGGGGGTGGGCTTGGAGGCACGCAAACATTTCGCTCGTAAAACAAGAAGGCACGCCCTCGTGGGCCTTGCGTGAAATGAATTTAGGCGCAGGCGCTGCATTCGCTGCCGCCTTGCTCGCAGGCAAAGTGTTGGCTGGAGGGTAAAGCTTTTATTTCGTGCTTCATTGCTTTCAAGCAAAAGCGACTGCAAAAACAACTTGCCACAGGAGAAGCAAGAAAAAAATGGTTTCGCGATTGTTACTTGAATTAACGGCGTTGACTGGGTTGGCGTTAGTGGCGTTGAACGCCGCGTCACTCGTTTTCACTCCTTTCACGGAAGAACAAGCAATGGTTTTGACTGACGCTTCCGCCGTGGTTTTAGCCTTCCTCTTAACGGCAACCATGGGCTTTCTTTACTTTAACGAGAGAGAAGAAGAAACCAAGAAAATGAGGTTGTTTTTTTTCTTGTTCTCGGCGTGCTGGCTCGCAGCAGAAAGCACTTGGATGGCCTACGAAGTCTTTCTCGCCACCAAAATCCCGACACCCTCCCTCGCAGACTTCTTCTGGCTGGCAGGATACGCGTTCCTCGCACTCGCCACAATACTAGTTTTTAAGGCGTTCTACGTCAAGCTTCATTGGCGCAGCGCTTTAATCGCCACCGCGTGCGGCGCGCTAGCCATAACAGCATTTTATGCTTTCCACTTGCAGCAATTGCTCTTGCACCCACTAACCCTTGAAACAATAATAAACGCGGCCTACCCATTTCTCGACGTCTTCATTGCTTCAGCAGCAGCTTACACGCTGCTTGCCGGCAACCTTGGCGGATGGGGGCGCGCCCTAGCCACAGCGTGCGCTGCCTTGATTTTCCTGGCACTGGCTGACGCGCTTTACGCCATTCAATTCACTGCCGGCACTTACGAGTGGGGTGAGCTCGCAGACCTCTTTTACGACTTCAGTTACTTAATGTTTTTGTGCGCTGGCTTGCTCACTATAGTAAAAGCAGAAAAAATAAAGGAAACAACTAAACAATTCAAGTAAACAAAGGCAATAAAATGGCGTCAACGCAAGGAAAAGCAAACGTTTGCGACCAAGTAAGCAAAGGCAAGATTTTCCTAGTACTCGCTTCCCCTGAAGCCAGGCAGTCTTGCCCCCAGCAAATCAGTGAATTCACGAAAAAAGGAATAATAATATACGTTTCCGCCAGCAAGCCCTACGCAGCACTAGAAGAAGAGCTCAGAAAACAAAAAGCAAACCTTGAAAACGTGTTGTTCGTGGACATGACGGTCAAGACCACGCAATCCAAGCAAGAAAAAAAAGTCATTTTAATCGATTCACCCCACCACTTGACTGACTTGTCAATCGCGTTAAACGAAATAATTCACTCCCTGCCGTCCAAGAAAAAAGCAATCATAGTAGACTCGCTTAACACTCTTGCATTATACAACGACGAGCCCACCGTAATCCGCTTCACAAACTTTCTAGTCAACAAAATGCGTTGCTGGAAAGTAGGAGGAGCCTTCTTCGCCGTAAAAGACGCCAACAAAGCGCTTGCCATGCAAGCAGCCCAGTTCTGCGACGCCGTCATTGAAGCCTGACCGCCACCACTTTCAAGCCACTACGCTCTTGAAAAGCAAGCGCAAAACCCAGTGGACGAAAACAAACACCGCAATCGAAGCCAACACGAACACCGGCGCTAACTTTACTCCCTGCAACGCCTTGCCCGTCCTAATCAAGGCGAACAACAAAGCCGAGAAAAAATTTGTTACCGCGAGCGCAGCCACGGAAAACAAGAACACGTCAGAAGAAGAAATGCCGCCTTGCCGCAGACCACCAAAATAAGTTCCAGGCATTCCAGTAACGCCTGCCGCGAAAAGGTATTGCTGGCTCACCGCCCCCCCAGAAACCCTCTGCGACAAAATCTTTTCATTCAACTCAGAGTAATAAGTAGTTACCGCGAAAAGCAATGGCGCCGCTGCAAGCGAGGCAAACAACACGAAAATAGTGTAAGTAAGAGTAGAAGTAAGAATTTCTTTGCGCAGCAAAGCAATGTTGCGCACGTCCTCAGCCACTTCGTCAAGCAAGCGAGACATTTCCCCGCCCAACTTTATTCCCTCGCCAATCAAGCCCACCGCACGCGCCACCACGTCCGAGCGCACGCGCGCAGCCATTCCCTGCAAAGCAACCGTGACCGGCTTGCCCCCAAAAGTCTCAGCGCTCACTTTCTTGATTTCGTCCTTGAACGGCCCGAACTCCGGACGCGCCGAACCCCAAATAGCGTTCTCCAAAGTCATTCCAGCGCGAATGTTCGCCGAAATCAAGGAAAAAGCGTCGGGAAGCACTGCCTCGAAACGCGCCGCCCGAGAGTCCGCCGCGTTCACGAGGAAAACATAGAACAAAGCCACTGAAACAAGAAAGCCGCCCACCGCACAACCAAGAAAATAAAGCGGTTCCACGAAAAAAAACTGGGAAACAAACCAGGCAATGACGGCAACACAAGAAGAGAAAAACAACACGAAGCCCAGAAACACGGGCGGCCGAATAGAATCGAAACCGCCTTGAACCATGAGCACCCCCACTCCTTCCACTAGCGAGCGAGGCAAGAACGCCGAGATTCTCTCGTAAAAATACTTTACCACTCTAAACCACTGGACGACGCGAGCCAACAAAATTCAAGAAAAACAAGTGAAAAACCACTAAGTAAAACAAGACGCCCAACAACACGACGCTTGGAATAACCAAGTTAAAGAAAGAACCCAGCACCACCAACAAAGTAACGCCCAAGCTCGGCACGATTATTCCAGCCATCAAGAAAACCAGGGTCCACGGAGAAAGCTCTTGCCCGTAACGCTTTATCTCGTCCATGCGCAAGCGCACCAAGTCCGCGAGAATAGCTTCAATCGCTTCGCTAACATCAGAACCCATCTTCAACGCATTAGAAGCCTGCCACAACAAGCGCTTGAACTGAAGCGAGGGACTCACCCGCGCCGCGTCCTGCAACGCGTCAATCTCTGGCGTTCCACTGTCAATACGGCGCACTATCTTCTTGAACTCGGCGCTCAACTCCCCGTAACCGTCGCTCACGCTCGCCATCGCGTTAAACAAAATCACTCCAGAACGCAGTTCAATCAACAACTGCTGAGTCGCGGGAATCAAGTCCCTCTCAAGCAACCGAGCACGCCTTCGCGCGAGAACACGCGGAAAAGAAACCGTCGTAAAAAACGACGCAACGCCAACCACCAAGCAGACAAGCAAGGCGGGAACCAACGCGCTCGCCCCAGCCGCAGAAACAGCTAGCCACACCACGAAAGCAGCCACTGCCCCCGTAGCGAAAGCGTTCACGAACGCCGCCGCCGCGTACTCCGCAACAGAAAGTGTCAGCCCCGCCTCCTCCATCTCATCCTTCAAGAAAGGCATGAAGCTAGCCGCAAACCCACCAAAGCCCTTCTGCGAGCGAGCCAAAAACAACAACACGCGAGACGGCAAAACGCTGAAAGGAAACTCTGCACGCATTACTCACTCACCAAAAAACTCTTTGCGGGAAACATTCTTTCGCGCGGCGCCCACCACCAACTCCCTGTCACGATAATAATGAGCCACCACCCTGCCAACGTCGTTGACGCCCCAAATCTTTTGCGCGAGCATCCACTTTAACACGCTCTCCTTCTCGCTCAAATCATTCTCCAACTCTTTGCCAGTCAAGCCCGTGTGCAACGCCATCTCGCTCGCCAACCGAATAAAGTCCCCCACCTTCACAAGGCGGTCCTCGCGCGCGTCCCACTTGTAGACTATGTTCAACGCGATGCCACCCTCTTGAGGCAAAACTTCCGCTACCTCGTAAGTGCGGCGCACGCCCGTCCTCCTCTGCCTGTACTGGACTACCACGAGATGAAGCGCGCCAATCATTTCCTCAGGCAAAGAAATCGGGGGGCCAACCAAGCGGTTCTTTACTTGCAGTGCCTCGTCCGCGTGAAGCGTCGAGTAAACAGCGTGCCCAGTATGCATCGCCTCAAACAACACCTCTGCTTCGCGCTGGCGCCTGATCTCGCCAAGCACTATCCTATCCGGCCGCATGCGCAACGAGTTCACCATCAAATCCAGCATCGTAACCTCGCCCTTTCCCTCAGGGTTAGGCATGCGCGTACACAAAGGAGTCCAGTGCAGGAAGTCCGGCAAAACGAGTTCACGAGTGTCCTCAATGCTGACCAAGCGCTGGTTCGGCGGAGTAAAGGCAAGCATCGCGTTCAAGAAAGAAGTCTTGCCAGACGCAGTCCCGCCGCCCACGAGAACGTTCAACTCGTATTGCTGCGCCATCCAAATCAAAGCCGCCACCTCGGCAGACAAAGTATTCACGGCAGGGTCAATGAAGTTCACTACAGTCCACGGGTCAGCGCGAAACTTGCGAATAGTAATGCCGTTGCCCTTCGTGGAAATCGGGTAAAGCGTGGCGTTCACGCGGCTGCCACTCAACAAAGTAGCGTCCATTAAAGGATTCAAGTTCGTAATCTGCCGCCCCGCCTTCCTTCCCACCATCGAAGCATAATTCTGGATTTGCTCTTCAGACGAAACAAACACGTTAGTCTTCAGCCACCCAAACTTCTTGTGGTAAACCATGACAGGCTCTCGAGAATTGTTTATGACTACTTCCTCCAAATCCGCGTCAGCCAAAAGCAATTCAATCTCGCCCAAGCCAAACATTTCCTGCAACAACTTGCCTACAAGCAAGTCCTCCTCGTGCGGCCCAAGCCCACTCAACTCGCCGCGAATTATTTCGTGCGCCTTGCCAGCCATTCGCGCCTTCACTCTCTCAGCCTCGCGCGGGTCAAGCATTTCCGACGTCTTGACATTCGCAGACTCAATTATTTTTTCCTTCAAGAACTCCAGCACCGCCCTCGTAGCCTCCTTCATTCGCACGTGCTTCAACTCATAGAAGTCCACGAACTCCCCTGGCTTCCGCGAAATCACTACCTCGGCTGGCACGCCCTCGCTCTCGACAAAATAAGAAGCAAGCACTCGCACGCCAGTCCCTTCCCGCCTTAAAACCATTAACGCATCACTTTCCCTTTCGCTTTCCAGCCACGCGCCTTCCAGCACTCCGCCGCGGCGCCACCGACTTCTTCAGCGCCTCCAACCTCGCCTCAGCATCAGCCTCGCTCGCGCGCTTCCTCTTCTTAGCCGGCGGCCTTAAAACCACTGGCTTGACGGCAGGCGCCGAAAAAGACTCGCTCACCTCACCCCTCCCGCCCCCAGTCTTCAAAGCCAAGCGCTCCCTCTCTTCAAACAAGTCAGCTGCAGTCTTCCCCGCCGGCGGCGCCGCCAACGCCGCACGCTTGCGAGACAACACGTTCCTCAAAACGCTTAACAACTTCAACAAAAACTCGAAAATCCTCGCCAGCAACCCACCCCTCTCGCGAGCGCTCCGCGCCTCCACGCGCGAAAGGCGTTCCTGAAAATCAAGAATTCTTTCCCGCAACCGCTCTTCCTTCAAGCGCAGCTTATTAATTTCATCTTCAAACATCGCCGCCTGCTGGAGAATAAGCGAAAGAGAACGCTTAACCTCGCTTATCTCGCTAGCAGTAAAGCCAGTGCTTCGCTCGAGCTTCGCCAGCTCCTCCTCGGCAGAGCTCAAGCGCCGCGTCAAGTCCTTCTCCATGAAAGAAATAACGCCTTCAACCGCAGCAATCTCGCGCTGCAACTGCCTCGCTTCCTCGACGCGCTCGTCCCTTCCCTTCCTTTTTTCTTCTTCCTTCCCCGAGCCCACGCCCTTGCGGCTCACGAGCTCCACTCCAGAAAAAGAATAGCGCACGAAAAGCAAGCCGCTTTCCTCGAGAAGCAACGCCACTCTCTCCAAGTGGTCCTCGGAAACACCGAGAGCCCTCGCAGCGCTGGAGAGCTTGACTCTCCCATTCAAGTCAACGTATTCCACGAGCCTATCTATTATAGTGTCAATCTTCTCCGACTCCAACGCAACCAACCCACGCAAGAAATTAATTGCAGCGAGTTAATAACCTTTCAGGAAGTCCGCTCCAAGACGACGACGGGCGAGAAAACCCGAGCGCTCCACTCCGGCGCCTCCACCAGCAAAGAAGAATTCACGCTCAAGAAAAAATCGCTGGAATTAAAAGTAATCCCAGAAACAGAATTGATTGAGCCACACGAGTAATTCAAGGAATCCCGCAACGACTCGCCAAACAACGCGTTCCCACCCAACGAGAAATTCAAGAAGCACGAGCTAGACTCGTTGACCGCGACAGACAACACAGCAGGAGAAGAAGAATTCCAGTAAAAAGACGAGTACGGACAAGAAACGCCGGGACCCCAACTCGGGCAAGAAAAAGAACGCCCCAAGCGGTCAGTAATCCTCAAAGAAAAAACCACGCAGTTAGGCGTTCCAGCAACGCAGTTCGCCGGAGCAGGAGACCAAGAGTAAAAAGACTGGTAAGAAGAATTAGTTGGGTCGTACTCGAAGGACTCATTAAAGGAAACATTGACTGCAACCACCGAAACCCCGCCGCAGCCGCTGTCCTCGCACCACGCAAGCAAAGAATTTTTTTCCCAAGCGTCAGCACCAGTAGCACGCAGCGGGTAATCATAAGCCACGCCAAACGGCTCCACACGCACTGGCGGCTTCAACTCAGACAACGAAGGCAAGAAAGAAACATTGTTGCCCGGCAGCCTGTAAACACGTGAAACAAAAGCGTCGTAGCCAGCCAAAGCAGCCGAAGAATTAAAGGAAGCCGGAAGCGAATCCAACAAAAAAACAGTTGAAGCATTCCGCCAAACCCGCAACTGCAACGCAGAAAAAACGTCTGCGCGCGCGTCACTCCAAGCATAAGCAACCTTCCTTCCAGCCTGCAAAGCATCAAAAGAAGGCCTCCAAAAATCTTTTTGCGCCGTCAAAGCCAGCGACAACAATACAGAGAAAAGCAAGAGAGCAGAAACCGAGAAAACAATTCCCTTCCTCACCGCAACCACACTACCGCGTCAGCCAAACCATAAACCGGAACGCCGTCCCTAAAAGAAAAAAACATTCTGCGCGCCACCCCAGAAAAAGCAAACGACTGCCGCCCCTCCTCGTTACTGGCAACGAAGTTCCTGCACAAGCAAAACCCGTTCGACGGCCCAGAAAGACTGCACGCCGGCCTGCAAGAACCGCTTCCCACGAACTCGTAAAAACTAACGTTAACCAAGCCAGCCGCGTTAGCAGGCAAAGTAGAAGACAAGAAAGACTTCAAAACCGCGGCGGCTTGAACATCATCCAAAGAAAAAGTCTCGTTAAGCACGCCCGACTCATCCAAAGAAGCCAGCTCGTCGCCAGCCAGCACCTGCAAGTAAGAAGCAGTGACCTCCGTTCCACGCAGGCCACTAGTAACCAACACGACAAACAAGAGAACCGCGACAATTATTACTACCGAGAAAGCCGCGTCAACAGCAAAGAAAAACCCTTTACGCACCACATCACGTCCTCGAAACAACGAGCGTCAAAACCGCTGGCTGCCCGCCGTAGACGACCACGCGCTTGACTGGCGCAACGAAGACGGCACCGGCCGAGCCCACGCCAAAGACCGCGGGAACCACCGAGCCATTAGCAAGCACAACTAAAACAGGCGAGCCACTCGCGTAACGCAACGCAAAAGAAAAATTGTAGCCGCCCAACCCAAGCAAGCGCGTGGCGTTCTCGTAGTCAAGCGACAAAAACGACGACAGCTTGCCGGCGTCAACCACGTTCTTCTCGCTCGCGAGACCAGGCACCACCACCGTGGAAGCATTCCAGTCCACCGGCACGCCCGACTCTTCCACCAGCCAAGAAGACGCGCGAAACGCCTTGAACGCAGCGCCCTCACTCTCGAAAGAAGAGTACGCCACCAAGCCGTCGCGCGCGAAAAAATAGAATGGCACAACCACCAAGAAAAGCACGGCTCCCAAAACAAAGTCAAGAGAAGAAACTTGGCCGCGCTCACTCCCTTTCAACTAAAACACTTCCTCCAACGCTTGAAACCACGAGCTTCCCAGGCGGCGCGAACGGACACGCCATGCAAGCAACCGACTTCGCGCGCACTCCAGCAAAATACGAGTCCCCGCCCCAGTAAACCGTCACGCCGTCACTAGAAACATTCAAGGAATACTCTTGCCCGCCAACCAATGCCGGCGGGTAAAAAGAGGCATTGAAAGCACGAGAAAACCCCGCAGAGTTCACAAGCCCAGCCACCTCCTCTGCCACCGCCTTCGCTTCAACCAATGAATCAACTTCCGCTGCCTTAGCGCGCTCGCCGAAAGACAGCACAGAAACAAGCAACAACAACACTAACGCAAGCGAGAAAACTGCGAGAAACTCCATTGAAGCCTGGCAACGAAGGCCGCAACCACGAAAACTACTGCTCCCCAATACGATCACTGAATCGTTTTCACGCGCAAGAACGCGACGTCCAAGCTGTTCCGCGCGACGTCACGCGAGCGGTTCACGTCATCAAACCTCGCACGCACCGTGCCGCCGTTGTACTCTGCCTCGGAAAGCGAGTAGTTCAGCGTAGCGAAAGACGCGTTAGACAAGACGGCCGCCAAGTTCCAGGCCGTGCCGTTGAACACGCTCAACAAAGCGTTCTCGCCGTTCACGCGGTAGCGCAGCTGAAGCTCGTAAGCGCTTCCCGAAGGCACGCTTGAAGTATCAAACGACACATTATAAGAATAGTTGTAGGGGCGAGCGACAATGCGAGCGTTATCAAAGTAAATCTTGACAGCCGGATTGCCTATAATTTGTGTTTGCAGGGTGGTGCTCACGACGAGCGAGTAAGAACCGCTCTCGTTCAACGCAGTGGCTGGAATAGAGTAATCAAGCGTGGAATTCCACGCAGCGTCAACAGCGTTAAAAGTTATTGGGCCGTAAAGCGTTACCGTCGCCCCGCTTGGCTTGACCAAGTAAAGAGTAAACGTGTTTGTTAAGCCGCGAGTGTAAACCGTTACCCTGCGGTCGAAAGACAACCTCACGCTCTCCGGCGTCTCCTCCGAGTAATTGAAGGAAGTAGTCCAGTTTATGGCGCCGACGCACCTGCGGCCGGCCGCACTAGCATAAATAGAGCCAGCAGGGTTGCCGTAAGCGCCGTCGAACGCCGCACTCAACCCGCCACTAGAACATCTGCCGCTCACCACGTAAGTCCAATTGGCGGCGCTTGCGTTAAAGTCGGGGTTCGAAACTAGTTGCGTGAAAGCGCCAGTGTTTTCCTCGAAGATGGTGGCGTAGTCGTCGCTCTCAGTTTGCGCGAATGAAAAGTTGTAGACGCTGCCCCAAGCCGCGTTGTAGCTCGACACGTAAGAATAGACTGGCTGGAGCGACACGGCAACCGTTCTAGTCTCTGAAACGTTGGAGACGCCCGCCGAGTTGTTCGCCCAAACAAAGAAAGAATAGTTCCCTGAAGACAGAGAAGTCATGTTCCGGTAGCAAGTGGTGCCGTTCACCGTCATAGAATAGTTAGTGCCAGCCCAGTTGAGGACGCAGGCACTGGGAGGCTGCGAAACTGAAGCGTTCACGTAAACCCAGTTAAACGTAGTAGTTGAAGCGTTGTCGGGAGTAGGCGAAACAAAGTAAATCGTTGGAGCGGACGCCGTAGAAGAAAGCACGTAATAAGAATCCGTTGCGTTCGCGTCGTACTGCACTGAAGGCTGTTGCCTGTTCTTGAAAGTCTGCGCCCAAACTTCCGAGAGAAGCGAGTGCCCCCCAGAAATCGAGTAAAGCGAGTTGTTGACAGCTACACGCAAATTAGAATAAGAACCATCTGAAGCCGCTTGAACCGAGTTAGACTCTCCTATCAGCGAGCGAGAGCCAGTGACTGGGTCGTAGTCATACAAGCGCACGAAAAACGCTGCAGCCCCCGAAGAGCCTGGCTTCAAGTCCGCCGCGTACAAGTTAAACAAGATTTCGCCAATCAAGTCAGTGTCACTCGAAAAGAATGGGTATTGGTACCAAGAATAAATTCTTGCAGTCGACGGGAACTGGAAAGTCTGAGTAATGGTTTGCGTGACGCCGAACGGCGGCAAAGTATTAGCTACATCGCTTGTTTCAAACGACGCGTTGAAAGGAATTGGGGGGTAAGCATAGTGAAAGTGGTAGGGCACGCCCGCCTTCACTGTTATCGTCCTCGCTTCCGAAGCCGCAGTCGCGCCACTGGAGTCGTTAGCCCAAACCCTGAAAGAGTAAGAGCCGTCGTCTAAAACGAGTTGGTTTCGGTAGCAAGTGCTGCCGCTCACAGTCATAGAATAATTCGTGTTGTTCCATTCAAGCACGCAGGAAGACAAAGCGTAAGCTGAGTACACTGAAGCGTTCACGAACACGTAGTTCGTCATAACGACGGAGTTGTTGGCTGGAGTGGGCGGCACGAGCTTCACGAAAAGTGGGCCCGCACTCAAGTTGAGGACGTAGAACGAGTCAGTCGCGTTCGCGTCGTACTGCACTGAAGGCTGTTGCCTGTTGAAGGAAGTGTTCGCCCACACTTCCGAGAGAAGCGAGTGCCCCGGCGTCAAAAGGTACTGAGAGTTAGGCAAGGTCAAGGCAAGGTTAGAATAAGAAGCGTCTGCAGCAGCGTGAACCGAGTTAGACTCTCCTATCAGCGAGCGAGAGCCAGTGACTGGGTCGTAGTCATACAAGCGCACGAAAAACGCTGCAGCCCCCGAAGAGCCTGGCTTCAAGTCCGCCGCGTACAAGTTCACTGAAACGTTTCCGTTGACGTAGTAAGGCGCTTCAAAGAACGGGTAAGAATACCACGAGTAAACCAAGGCAACTGAAGGCTGTTGAAAAGTCTGAGTAATGGTTTGCGTGACCCCGTAAGGGTACTCGGTGGTCGCTATCTCAGTAGTATTGAATGACTCATTGAAAACAATTGGTGGGTACTTGTAGTGAAAGTGGTAGCCGTACAACCCGGGAGGAACCGGCGTGGGCGTAGCGGTTGGCGTGGCAGTGGGAGTAGCGGTAGGTGAGAAAGAAGGAACGCCAGCGCTGTAGTTAATGAATACCGTGCCAGAGTCGAGAGTGTAGACGTCAAAGAAATAGTTTCCTTCCAGCGTCGGCAGCGAGCCCACTACTGGCGCGCGCGTGACAGCGAAAACATCGGTTACCGCGCCGTTCACAGTAAACATTTGGAAAACGATTTCAGAGTTGTTGACGTAAGAGTTGTTGACGTAGCCTGGAACGTAAACCATTGCTTGCGTGCGAGAGCCAGGGCCTTGAGCGTAAACCAAGTCCGCCGCGGCGGCGAGGCGGTTCGCCGCGATTTGAGCCGCAGAAATCGCGTTACTCGTTTGCGCTTGATTATAGGAATAGTAAAGGAAAGGAAGCAAGACAGCCAAAAGCAAGGCTACCAACGCAAGGTATTCAATGCCGGTTTGAGCCCGCAAAATAAAATGCATTAACGAGAATTACTCGCGCGCAATATAAAAACAACGCTTTTATACGGCGAGCGAGTGCGTAATTCATGCCCCAACAAAAGCAAGGCGGTCTTTACGCTGGAGTAAAAGCGGCGCCGAAAAAACGCGAGAAAAAACCCGGCATAGACCCCTTCGTCTCAATCACTTACAAGCTGGCGCGAATGTTTGCTGGCTTCGGCAAGGGCGCGCAGTACTCTGACGAGCAAAAAGCAGTAATGGACTTCATTGGCTACCCGATAACAGCCGAGCAGTTTCGCGCCGCTCAAATGGGTTGCTTGTTCATTGGCTTGATTGCTTGGATGTTCGCGGCCGGCTTGGGCTTCGTTTTAGGCGGGGGCTTTGAAAGCACTACTTTTCTTGCCTCGGCCGGCGGCGGCTTGATCGCGCCAATAATGCTTTTCTTCATGTACTCGCGTTACCCAAAGAGCGTCGCCGAAAAACAGAAGATGCTCGCGCTTGGCTACATTCCAGAAATAGTTAACTACTTGATAATGTCGATGCGGCTCACGCCCAACCTCGAGAAAGCAGTCGAGTTCGCGGCAAACCACGGACGCGGAAAAATAGCTGAAGACATGAAGAAAATAGTTTGGGACGTGCAAATAGGGAAGTACAAGAGCATAGAAGAAGGAATAGACAACCTCGCTTACGCGTGGGGCACGTACAATGACGACTTCAAGCAAGCACTCATGACAATTCGCGCGAGCGTCCTCGAAGCAGACACCGCGCGCCGCGAGGCCCTGCTCGAAAAAGCGATTGCCAACGTGTTGGAAGGCTCCAAAGAAAAAATGGATTTGTACGCGCGCGCCCTCCACGGCCCAACAGTTTACTTGTATTACTTCGGTGTGCTCTTGCCGCTCATGCTCGCCATAGTCGTGCCAATCGGGGGAAGCTTCCTGCAAAAGTTCCCGATTCCACTAAACAACCCGTTCGTGATAGCCGGCGCTTACCTCGTGGCTTTGCCGATTCTCATCTTCTTCATGGGCGGAATGATTTTAAGCGGCAGGCCCCCCACTTACGAGCCCCCCGAAATACCTGAAGACTTTCCCGGCCTTCCCCCCAAGGGAGTGCTTCAAGTAGGCTCCCTTAAAATCCCTTTCGTTCCCCTCGCCGTAATCGCGTTTATAGCGATTGCCGCGACAGGGTATTACTTAGACCAAGCAATCAACTTATCTGAAATAACTCCTGGCTCGGACTACGCGGCAGAGCTAGGCACCAAGCCCTACGTGCAACTGCCCTTCCTGCCCTGGCCGTGGGCGTTCTACGGCACGATCAGCCTCTTTTCCACGCTCATCGGCGCAAGCGTTGCAGTAAGCATTTACTTGTTTGGAAAGTACTACGCGCGCAAGAAAGTGCAAGACGAAATACGCGCCATGGAAACAGAGTTCAAGGACGCCATGTACGTTCTCGCCTCTCGCTTGGGAGAAAACCGGCCCATAGAAGACGCAATGAAGCACGCCGTAGAATTCCTGCCAAAAAGCAAGATAGCCAACAAAGTGTTCCGGCGCGTGCTGGAAAACATTCGCTCGCTCGGAATGACTCTAGACGAAGCAGTGTTCAACCCCACCTTCGGCGCAGTCAGTGGCCTCCCCTCCAAGACCCTGCAAAGCGGAATGAGCATACTCATAGACTCAGTGGGACTAGGAGTAAACGTTGCCGCCAAGTCCCTCATCGGCTTGTCAATGCAGTTGCGCAACGCCGAAAAAATAGACTTGATGCTGCGCAACCTCCTCGCCGACGTCACAAGCATGCTCAAGACGATGGGAACATTCATCGCGCCAATCGTGCTCGGCGTCGTCACCGCCCTCCAAGGAATAATTGGCTCGGCGATCGCGGGCAACCCCTGCCCGGAAACCACTGAAGCAACCACAGCAGCAGCAGGACCGTTCGGCGGCGGAGGAGGAGGCGGAATAACTGGCTTGCTGTGCCAGCCAGCAGGAGGAAGCACTGGCACCACGCCATTCCAATTCATAATAATTATGGGCGTCTACGTCATAGAAGTAGTAATCCTCCTCACTTACTTCAACGCCCAAGTAGAAGACTCGAACAACAAGCTCCACACTTACCTTTCAATCGCGCAAGCACTACCCCTCGCCACAATACTCTTCTGCGTTGTTGCCTACTTCGCCAGCGGAGTAGTATCAATATCAGCTGGCTGAAAACAACAAAAAACAAGCACGATTTGCTGAAACCACGAAAGCCAATAAATTTTAATGCGCGCCACCAACAACAGTTCATGGCAAAAAAACCACTTAGGGCTCAAGGCGCGTTCGAGTACATGGCCTTGCTCGCAGGAATAGTTCTCGTCGTAGTCGTAGCCAACATCGTGTTAAAAAACGCGTTGCTCGCGCCATCCACTCAAAACCTTGAAGCCGGCACCAGCAAACTCAAAGCCAACGCTGACGTGAACTGCTTGAACTACTGCGGCGAAGGCGCTTGGGAGTGGATAAAAAAAGAAAATGCTTCAGTGCAACTCCGGTACAGTCCAGCTTGCTCGTTGTCAGAAGGACTGAACGGCAACCCCGACTGTTTCTGGAACGGCAGCGAAACCCAGAACTGCAACTCCACTTGGTCCACGAACTCTGCACAGTACTCAAACAAGCCGCCCAGGAACACGAGGTTCTGCGCCCTACCAAAGCCAGGACAGCAAACAACACAGCCAACAGCAACGCCGACTCCAACGCCTCACTACGTCACTGGCTGCGGTTCGCTGAACGAAGCAGGGTATTACTTGCTTGAAAACGACGTCACAACGTCAAGCGACTGCTTTAAAGTCAACGCAACCAACGTGCACTTCAACTGCAACGGCAAAAAAATCGCTTCAACAACTTACTACCCGTACTCGGCGTTCACCACTGACGCAAACGACGTTGAAGGCTTTGAACTCGAAAACTGCGTCATAGAAAACTTTGGCTATGCTTACAACCACTACAACCCAAACGGCAAGACCCGCAACTCAAACTTTCACGACAACTTGTTCCATCACAACTACAACGGCGTGTACACCTACAACATTGAAAACACTGTAATACAAAAAAACAACTTCAGCGGCGGCCAAACCTACTCGCTCCTCGCAATCTCAGCAAACGGATTATCAATCAAATACAACAACGTTTCATTCGACGCGCAAACGAGCACGTGCACTGGCTACCCCGTTTACTTGCGAACTGCCAACAACACGGCAATCGAAAACAATTACTTCAACTGCTCTAGCCCCTCCCACGCTGGCAACTATGGAGTAATACTAGACTACGAAGGAGAAAACGCTTCAATAAAAAACAACGTCGTCGACTACTTCTATAATGGCATGCAAATAGACGTAAAGAACGCCGCAGTAGAAAACAACTACGTGCACCACGCAATAAACCAAGGCATCCTAATAACCGGCGCCAACGTCACGCTCCAGTCAAACGACGCCAGCGGAAGCCAGTACTACTGCTACGCGATCAATTACAATGCAGAAAACGTTACCTTGAATGGAAACACTGCACGAGACTGTAGCACCGGCGTATTCGTTTCCGGGGGGGCAGCCAACATAACCATTACAAGCAACTCGTTCCAGAACACTTCCTACCGCGGCATCTACTTGTACGACTACGTAGGCGGACAAGTGAAGATGACAAACAACAACTTGTGCGCTTCAAACGCTTCCGATTACGACGTCAGCCTCTATGCTCAACCAAGCAGCATAATAGTTTCAGGCAACTCATGCCACCAAAACAAGTGCTACAACAACTTCTACTTGAACGAGACACTCAAGTCGTTCTGCTTGCCTGAAGGCTCTGTAGAGGGAAACTGCAGCACTATTTGCTGACGCGAGCAAAAAACGAGGACAGCAAAAAAGCGGAAACCAGAACTTTTTTAAGCTGCAAAACAATGTCTTTTTTCATTGGGGCGCGCGCCCCAAAGCCACTTCAAAGGAGGTAAGAAAATGATTTTCTTGAAGAAACGACGCGGGCAAGCATTCGAAACCATGATGCTCGTCATCAGCGTAATCGTAGCCATAGCAATCCTCGGCGTCCTGACCGGCATTCTCGGAGGCATTGGAGGAATCGGTGGCGACTGGAGGGACGCAGTAAAAGACAGCCTAAAACAAGTAGGCACTTACGGCGTCAGCGCAGCGAAAACCATTACAATAAAAAAAGGAGACTCGCTCGACGCCAAGGCAGCAACCTCAGTCATTTCAACCTTTTCCTCAAACGAGTTACTATTCGTCTTAAGCGACGAAGCAAGAAAAGACTTCACACCAGGCGACAACCCTGACAACAGCGAGATAATCTTCAACAAAGGCAGCAACCAAGACTATTCAATGGCAGTAGCCGCCAACGCAGACGCTACTGGCAATCACAAAATATGGGTGTGCCTGAGCAGGATAACCGATAAAGGCCCTCAATCAGCTA
>JBAMLY010000012.1:19747-21387 GCA_039794045.1 Candidatus Micrarchaeia archaeon
CACAAAATATGGGTGTGCCTGAGCAGGATAACCGATAAAGGCCCTCAATCAGCTACAGGGCTGTGCCGCGACTGCAGAGACGGAAAGGGCACCAACTGTGGTTAAATGCGTCGAGGACAAGGAGGCTCGACTTGGACTCCCCTCTACTTACTCATAGTCACCATCATTGCCGCCGTCCTCGTCATCACTGTACTCAAACCAGTAATCCGCCACGCGGCAGCCGCAGCACAAGAAACAACACAGGAAGCACAAGCTTACGCGAGCGCCGCCCTATTCCTAGGCGGCCTAACCCTCCAACGCCTGAGGCGCCAGACATGAAGCGCGGCCAAGCAAGCGCGCCAATAGAACTCGTCGTCGCAATAATAGTGATGGCAATGAGCATGGCGCTCGCCCTCTCAGTAATGAGCCAAACCTCTACAGCGCAATGCGAGGACCAAATCAAAGCAGAAATGCGTTCCCTGTCGTCAGCGCTGTTAGACGTTTCGCTTGGAAGCCCGCCAACCGCCCGCGAAGTACAAGTCCACCTGCAAGCCTGCGGCTCCTACAACGTGAACTTACTGCGCTTAGTGAAGTACACTGACCCAAAACGCTGCGCCGTAGACTGCCCCAGCGCCACTGGCGGGTGCTGGAAAATAGTGCCGGTAAGCTACGACGCCAAAACAGATTCCTACACTCCAATACTCAAAGCAGTAACCTGCATTGACTTGCCCCAAAAAGCGTCACTGACAGTAGACCAATCCTCAGACTCCTCAGATTGCAGTCCAAACATCAGCTTCAACGCCTGCCCCCCAGGCGTTGAAGCAAACGACGCTAACGACTACTGCGGCGCAGGACCCGAAGGCCAAAAATACAGCTCATCACAGTCAAAAGCACAATGGTTCACCCTAGCCAAAGAAAAAGGAAAAGGAGAAACTTACCTTGTCCGCGTATCAAAAACGCTTCCCACTCAAACCGGCGAGCAAACCATTAGCGTGTGCTTCAAGCCAGCCAAGAAACCCTAGAACGACGCACTGCTAGCGATTAAAAACCACTTCAACACTAACTCGCTCATGCAGTCGCGCGCCCAAATAGAGCTCTCAATGCTCACGCGGTTCGCCATGCTGTTCTTCATAGTAAGCCTGGCCGCCCTCATGCTCAACTTAAGCACGCAAGAAAAAGCGCACTTGTGCTCCTCGCAAGCAGACTCGCTCAGCGCAGCAGTCGCCTCCCAAATCTCGCAAGTCCTATCATCCCCAGTAGAAGACGAACGCAAAGTCTACGCCTTAACCAACATCCTCGCGGTAGGCAAAGAAGAATACGCGCGCTACAACATCAACATAACCAACCACATCGACTCCAACAAGACGCGCAACCAAAACTATTTCACTGTCTACGTCGCGCCAATCGCCAACCCCTCATGCAGCGGCTCCCGCTACGTGTACTACAACCGCACCACCGTCTCATTCATTTCCGAAGCAACAGACAAAACCAAGAACGCCCGCGGCGACACAGTCCTAACCATAGACCCGTCAAACCCAGTAAAGCGCTCCCGCTACCTCGTCATAATAAAGTGCCGCCCAAAAATCCCCGGCATGCAAGACCAAATATTCATTGAAAACTGCAAGCAAGAAAACCCTGCGAAGTGCCTCAACCTCCAAGAC
>JBAMLY010000012.1:21487-32883 GCA_039794045.1 Candidatus Micrarchaeia archaeon
CACAAAAAACAAAGCATTCATCGGCCCCCTCGGCGACGATATTCCGTCGATTTTCCCGATAGTCCTCGGCATACTAATCTTCATGGGCACCCTCATCTACGTCAACAACGCCCTCACCGCGCGCAACGACGAATTCAACCTCCGACGCGCCGCACTCAGCCTCGGCTACCTCGCCACCCAAAAAGGAGCTTACACTCTAGACGAGTTCAAAACCCTTTGCATCACGCGCCTCACGCCCTTCGCCAACCAGCAAGGAATAAACTTTGCAGTCGTAATGAAGCGCCACTGCAACAAAATAGACTTGTTCGGCACCAACCCCTTCTTCTCAGGCTACAACTCCCCAAGAAGTGCCCAACCAGACCCCGGCCTGTGCACGAACGACGCAAACCTCGCAAACCAAATCAGTACTACGGACAACTCCTACGAAAGCGCGAAAGCCAGCTTCCCCAACAACACGATAGTATACAACTACCCAGTGTCAGTGCCCTGCCCCGAAGCCAACTCGTCAACTCAAGGACTAGGAATAATGAACGTGATAGCATGGCCCAAAACCAAAAACAAGTAAAAAACAAGGCAAGCCCCGGCGCCGCGCCACCACGCGCCACGCAAGGAAAACACCGCGCGCAAGCCGCAATATTCGACGGCATAATGTTCTTGCTGCTCTCTAGCTTCAGCGTCGCAATAATCTTCTCGTTCCTCAACAACTACGGCGCCGCACAAGACCGCGTCATGCAAAGCGCGAACATCGTAAACTACATGCACGGCGTCATGAAGCAAATCTATTATGTGGACGCCAGCACGCTCGCCAACGTAGACAACTACGGCAACGCGTTCCCCGGAGACTACGGCGACGAGAAAAACGTTTACGGCGAAATGAACTGCAGCAACCTCTCCAAGTGGAGTTCAAGCGTCGCCGACGTCGTCAAAAAAGACTTGTTGGACGGCAAGCTAGACGACAAGTTCGGAAACCAAGGCGGAATAGCTCTAGGAAAAACGGCGCTCCGCTGCCTCTTCAAAGAAACCATGAAGCCATTCCGCCAAGCAGGCTACCACTACTTCGTGGAAATCCTCAACCCCGACACTTACTTCCCACTCCAAGCCCCCACCGGAACATACAACGCATCCCCCAATTCCTATCCACTCCCCTGGGTAACCGACCTGCAATCCACAAACGCCGACACACCAATCGTGTGGGGCTGCGCCGACCCGAAAATAAACACGACCAGCATCCTCGCAGTCAGCATGCCGTTCCGCGTCCTAAACGAAAACGCGCAAAACGAAGACTACCAAATACGCGTCTGCATCTGGCGCTAAACCTCTCTCCCCACCACTTTTTTGCTCGTCACTACGCTTCACTTCATTCCTCGCAAAAACCTGCGCACTAAAAAAAGCAAAAACTCTACTTCTTCGAAACAGTGACTTCCTCGCCGCACTTCGGGCACACGTACACGAAGCCAGAATCAGTGAGAGTAACTGAAGGCGAGCAGTTCGCGCACATTCCCGTCCCACAATAAGGACAGAAAACCACGCGAATGTTTTTCGTCCCGCAAGTCGGACAAGTAGTAACACTGGAAGGCTTGACAGGCTCCCCCGCCTTCCCAGCCACAACTCCCCCCTCTTCCTTTTCGGCAGGCGCGGCAGCCACTCCCTCCCCCTTTCCAGCCTCTTTAGGAGCAGCACCCGAAATCGCTCCCAACTCCGCGAACAACCCGCCCTCCTTCGACGGCGCGGCAGGAGCAGGCGCGGAACCACTCAATTGCGCGAACAAGTCAGAAGCAGGCTTTGCAGGCGCAACTGCAGGCGCGCCCAACAACTCCTCGAAAGAAAGCTGTTTCTTTTCTTCAACCGGCTTTTCTGCCTCTTTTTCTTGAGCGCGCCTTCTCGCCTCGCGCGGCGAAATCCTTTCCTCTCTTCCTCCCGCCTTCTTTTCCTCAGGCTTTTCCTCCGGCTTTGCGGGAGGCTCTATCGCCTTGTACTGAGCGTAAACCTCTCCAAACATTTGCTCTTCAGCTTTAGCAGGTTGCTGGACTGGCGTCCCACCACTAGCCTGCTTTTGCTGTCGCGCCAGCAAATAACGACGGTGCACCACGGGCTGCTCGGCCTTCCCTCCAGCCGGCGCGGCCTCCTGTGCTGCCGCCTCCTTCAAAGCCTCTCCCACAACGTCACGAAGCACTGCCTCTGCCTCGGTCTCGCGAACCCTCCGCAACACCGCGGCAGCCGCCTCAGGAGGAGTAATCTTTTCAGGCACTGCAACCGGTTGCGGCGGCAACGCGGCAGGCGACTCGACAGGACGCGCTTGCTGTTCTCGCGGCGCAGCCTCCCTCTTCTTACCACCAAACAAGAAAGAAAGAAAGCCCTTCTTCTCTGGAACGCGTTGTGGTTGAAGTTCTCGCGCGCCAGACTCAAGCAAAGGCTGTGCAAGAGCTTGCGCGGGCGCAGGCGCGCTCTCTCCACCCAACTCGCTCTTAGTTTCGGTTTCAGTCTTAATTTCTGGTATTGGAGTGGGCGCCGAAGGAACAGGCTTTAGCACTTGCGCCGCGGAAGGAAGAAGCTTTTCTTCACGTACTAGAGAAGGCACTGCAACCACGGCCCCGCCCTCACCCGCCTGAACAGGCTGCTGCTTCAACGGCTTGGCAGGCCCCCCAACCCTTCCCTCTTTCAAGCGCGCCTTTGCCTTTTCCAGCTTCTCAAAAGCAGTGGCTTCACTTGAGTCCATGAAAAACCTATCCCGCAACAGTATAAAAACAATGCTGGAAAAACAAGGAAGCCAGCGCAGGAAACTTAAAAAACAAGTCCAGCCAAAGCCCTTCATGGCAATCAACTTCGCCGCCTTCCTGGCCGAGGCAGGACTGCTCGCGTTGCTGGCCCTCCTCGCAAGCGTCGTCCTCTTTCCACTCGCGCTCTTGTTGAGCTTTCTTTACTCGTTCCTCGCCAAAAAATACGAGAAAGTCCCGCGGTTCGCGTTGTTGTTCGCCTGCCTATTCGCAGGCGCCCTCGCCGTCCTCGCCATCACCGAAATCTATTTGGGCTCCATGCTCCAGCAAATCCTTTCAACTCCCTACGCTTAACTCACGCAGCCTTTCGGCGCGCGTAAAACTATTTAAAAGCGGCCCGAAATTAACTTATTCATGGGCAGCGCGCGCTCTGCACTCCTCCTTTCCTTCCTCGCGGCCTTCGCGTCACTAGCCGCGGCAGCTGCAACGCAGCCCGCCACGTTAACCGCTGACTGCGTCCTCGACTATATGACTCCCCAACAAGTCCACCAATTCTGGGACGTGACAAGCGCGCGCGGCTTTCAAGGAAACCAAGTAAACGAGTTAAGCGACGCGCAACTAATGAATTACTCGCCCAAAAACTTGGAGTTAAACGCAACCACTTCAAAGCCAGCCACCATAGCAGTAGTAACAGTCTACGAAGCAGCGCGCGTGCTCGGCCTGGACGCGAACGAAACCGCTAAAAGCCTGGGCTTGAACGCAACAGACTACATTACCGTCCAGCAAGCACAACAACTCGGAAAAAAAAAGGGCTTGAGCACGACTGACTTGACGAAAATGCTTTCAAGCATGAAGACAAGCCAAATTCAAGCACAAACGCCAGGCGACCAACTCCAAATAGGGTTGCCCAACGGCAAAAAAATTTCTCTCGCTGACATCGAAAAACTACAGCAAATCAACCCAGAAAACTGCTTGCTCTCAAGCACTGACGTGGACGGACAAGTATCCTACATTGCCTTGCTCGGCTCGAGCGGCGCGCGAGGAAACAACTACGACTTAAACATTGGACACTCCAGCAACCCACAAATAACTTCGTCCAACCAACACGTCGCCTCAGACAGCCTAGTTGCAGCCCTCTCCCTCGGCGAAGGCGGCGCCAACATCTTGATACCCCACCAGTACGCGCGGTGGCTGAACGCATTCAGCAAAATCAACATGGCTGACTTGATCGCCAACACGCTTTTAGGCGCGACGCTTTACACTTCCCAGTCCAGAATCAAGAAAATAAGTGACTTGGAAAAAGAACTCGAAACACAAAAAGAAAGCGCCGCAAGAATCTCTGAAGCCTACCGCGGCATCGCAGAAGAACGCAATTCCCTCATCAACGCAAGAGAAGTCGCGAGAGCAAGCGGCGACGAAGAACTAGTGGAAAAACTCACGAACAGAATAAACGCATTAGAAGAAGAAGCAGTAAAACAAAGCGAAGCCAACGCGAAAGCGCAAGCCGACATGGCTAAAACGAGGACAAGCCAAGACTTCGCCAAAAAACTGTCCGACTTCGACGAAGTAATTCGGTTGGTGACGCGGCGCGCGAACTACGGACTCATAATGGGCGCAATGTGGCTCGGGCCAGCCAGGTTCCTTTACACTGTAAACGAAGGACTACTTTTTTCCAGCGATTCCTTGAACGCCACCGAGAAAACAAGCTATTACTTGAAAGTCTTCATCAACAAGGAAGTCGCAACAGAGTTCAGGAGCGCAACAGACTTTCTCGGAATGGGCTACATGCTAGAAATACTGAGCGGCTGGCTGAAAATAAACGCGCCACACAAGGCATTCCAGGCAGGAAACTATTTAGCAATAAACAACGGCGGAAGAGAAGCAACGCAGGCAACGCAAGCAATACAAGAACAACTGCCTTCCACTACCTCCATCACCGGCAAGGGAGCTAGCGGCTGGCTCATAAACACGAAGTGGCAGGGGCCCTCGGACTTGACGCTCTTCGAAAAAATTTCTTTGTCAGAGCCAGACAACTATTCCTCGCTCTCCCTCGAAACCAACATGTTGCCACCCAACGCCATAATAACGCGCCGCAACATCGACAAACTCTATGCTGAAGCAATAATGTTTTCCGTGCCATTCATAGCAACCACTAAACTAACGCAACTCCCAGGAAGAGTGTACACTCTCGTCCCCTTCCTCTTAATAAACGAACTCGTAATGAAGCTCGACCACACTCAGTTCGCGAAAACAAAATGCGATCCCGCAGTAGTAAACAACTATATTTACGCTTACGGCGCCGTCATCACCGCCTCCAACATCTTGAACGCCTACCCCGCAACCAGCCTCCTCAAAATATCGCGCAACGCCTACAAGTACAGCATTGGAATAATCACGTCCGACGAAGCAAAAGCCATACTCGCAAAAGCAGGCACTGCCCCCTCGTGGATAGGACCAAACACGGCAGACCTCCTCGGCGTCATAGACAAGCTAATGCTCCCCCAAGCCTTGCAAGTCGCAATAAGCTCTCGCGCGCAAGAATACGTTTCAGCGTGCTACGACGACCAATACCAAATACTCGGCTACCAGTTACTCCCACAATCCAAGAAGTCCACCGTCAGCGACCAAATAAGCAAGATGAGCCAGCCACTAACCAATCTCTCCCAGCAACTCAACCTCGCCAACGCACTAAACATAAACAAAGCCCTAGACAACATAGCCCAAAAATTCAGTGAAGCAGAACGCTTTGAAATAATCAACTTGCGCGCGCAACTGCAAAACCAGCAAGCAGTAATCCAGCCAGCAGAAATTTATTACTTGCACTTCGACGCTTCAAACACGCGGTGGTGGAACTCGTTCGAGCAAAAGTGCTTCCGCGAATGCTTCTCCGCCCAAAACTACAGCGTCTGCATCGACGGCCTCCTTGGAGTCTACGCCATCAACGCAGCCACCGGCGAAAAAACAATTATTGCCTCGCCAGAGCGCGCCAAACGCCAGCTCACCAACTACGACCTCGCCAGAGCACTCATTCCAAACGCGTTAATCCAGTCAACCCTCAACTGCGGCAACGCCAAAATAATGCAAGTAGATTCCCTCGCAGTCCTCTCAATAACAGACTTGACTTGCCCCGCAATGCAGTGCATGCTCTCCCAACTGCAACAACTCGCGAAACGCCAAGCAAACGCGGCAGACCTCTCAAGCATTCTCGGAAAAGTAAAGAAAATCCACACCACGGAAGGCGAAATAGATTTTGGAGCCTCAAGCATTCGCTTCGTGCGCACCAACCCGCCCACCCAACAAGCACAACAAGCAGGACCCATTTACTCCCTCGTCCAACAACTCGCCACGCAAAACAAGAACGAGTCAGTGGGAACCGAAACAATACTCTCGCCAAAACAAGGAAGCACCACGCCCCAAGCACTCGCCGCCAACATTTACGGAAACGGCGCAGTCAAGCTAAGCAGCGCCACCGAGGAAAGCGTGGGCACCCTGCAAACAATTCAAACAGAAAACGGAATGATAGACTACGACCCAACCACGGGAAGACTCACGATAACACTGTACTTACTCGCCTCCCTCCCAATAGAAGCAATGAAGGGAATAGAAACAAGCATCGCATGCGAAGAAATAAGAATAGACCGCATCAACCCAAAGACGGGCTACGAAGAGCTGGCAAGCCAGTTCAACGCCGCCCTCCAACAAATCCAGGCAGACTGCGGACTCGCAGTACTCGAAACCCCGGACAAGATATACTCATTCAAGAAAGACGCGGATGGCAACAACATAATACAAGTCTACGACAAGAAAACAGGACAAACGCAGACCTACAAGATAACCGGGCCAGCAAGAATGGAGGGAGACGAAATAGTCTTCCCAACAGACAAAGGAGAGCTGCGCTTCAAAATATTCCAGGACCCAGCCACAGGAAAGCCAATGCTTCAAGTAATATACCCTGACGGCACGCGCGACCTAGGCGAACTCATTGCCGCCCGCGGAATAAACGGCGTCCTCGCCTTCGACCCCCGCACAGGCACGTGGTACGCCTACAACGCGCAAGACATTCCACTCAACCCAGCCTTCGCCAGCAAAGGCGCTTCATTCTACCAAACACCCCAAGGACTCGCAGGACAACCCACCGACAACCTCGCAGGCTACACGCAACGCGTTCCCCTCACTACTACCAACGACTTGCTCACCTTACTCGGCCTCCCCGCCTGGCCATCCCCCTCAAAAGAACTCCCATTATTCGCTGCAATGATTGCCGCAGTACTCGCCGGCATCGCCGCCGCCAGACACGCCACCAAAAAAACAATTAAAAACCACTAAAACCATTCAACACAAGTAGGAGGCGGTCCGAAATGGAGAGGCAAAGCATTTCACAAAAAGAATACGTAATAAAAAAAGAGCACTTGCACCCCATAGTCAAATCCCTTGTAGAAGAACACTTGGAGCTAGCCAGAGAAGAAAACAACAAGGGCGAAGCAAGCCTCCCAATCTGGAGGTCAGCCACCGCCTCAAAAGCCAAAACACCGAAAAACTTTTTCTTGAACGAAATCGCGCGCAAGATAAGCCAAGAAAAATTCATTGACTCCAAGCACGCCAACAAATACTCTGAAGAAAGAGTCCTGAAACTCGTCTACAGCCACGTAAGAGTAAACAAGAAAGGCGACCTCGTCCTCTCCCGCGAAGGAGAAGCGCGCACACTCTGGCAAAAATTTTTGAACGCGGTCAAACCGCCAGCCGCAGCCTGGAAAGAATATTAAAAACTACGCCGCCCGCAACTCCCTCTCCTTCTCTTCCTTCAAAGCCAGCAACTGCTTCCTAAAGTCAGGACGCGAAACCCTTTCAAGCAAAAAACCAATCACTCCAAGTCTCTCGCGCGGCTCGAAAAAATCAAGCCACTTCCTCAACTGAAAAGCAACTCCCCTCCCACCAAGCTCCACGAACAAATCCAAGTCGTGCACCACAGGCTTGAAACCAGAAGAAGTACGAACAAAAGCAATGCTGTCAGTAAAAGGAACATAGCCCCTCCCAAGCAACCGCGCCACCAACTCAACAAAATCTTTTTTGCCTTCCGAGCCCAACTCCTTGAAAGCCACTTCAGCGTCCACCAGCTTGGAACGCTTGCCCTTCGCGAAAAGCTCTGAAACCAACACCTTCCTACCACCAAAATCAACGAAACCCATTTTAGGCACGCGCACGCCAGCCTCACGCAAGTCACGAATGACTTTCTCGTAAGCCGCAACCTCTTCCCCAGACAAAGGCTTCCTGAACTCCTTAACCGCCACCCCAAAAGACTTTCCGCCCTCGAACTTAATCCTACCCAAACGCACCACGCCACGAAAACCAGCACCCAACACACGCGAAGAAACCACTAACGACTTCACGCGAGACGCAGAAAACAATTGCCTTCCAACCAAAACCAATCCCCTCCCCCCACAAAAAAAACCCAAAAAAAACTCAAGCCCCTGGAGGGAACCAAACGTCTGCGACGGGGGCACCAAAGGTTCCCCCTTGCCCAGACCAGGCGTTCCCCCTCCCTCACAAAAAAAACCAAAAAAACTCAAGCCCCTGGAGGGAATTGAACCCTCGACCCCCTCCTTACCATGGAGGTGCTCTACCCCTGAGCTACAGAGGCGCACTTTTTTGCTCGTCGTTCGTCGCTGGCGCTCCCACCAAACACAAAATTAACCAAAAATGATTTGCAGTAAAACAAATTTGCGCGAGAAGCTATAAAAACTCTTTCGCGCAAAACAATTTCACTCTACAACGCCAAAAAAAAGAGCTGGTACTAAATGGGAAAATTTCCGATAGCAGACCGCACCCTGTTAAACGTGTGGATCTGCAAGAAATGCAAGGCACGCAACGCCCCACGCGCCGAACGCTGCAGAAAATGCGGTTACACTCACTTGCGCCCCAAACGCGCCAGAAAAAAGGAAGCCAAAGGCAAGTAAACCAACACCACCCTTCCCTGAAAAAAAAGAAATTGCCGGGCGCGGGCGCCAAAAAAACATTTCGAACGCAGGGGTGCCGGAGCCCGGAAAACGGGGGAGGCTTAAGACCTCCTGGCCCAGCGCCTACAAGGGTTCAAAACCAGCTTCCTTTCTTTTCAAAGAAAAGGAGGTTGGGGGAATTCCCTTCCCCTGCACTGCCGGCGGCAGTCGCCGCAAGCGCCGCCGCCGGTTTTTCTCGCCAACTTTTTTATTTCCAGCGAGCGACAGCTAGTTAAATGAAACTCGGCACGCAACACAAGACGCTGCTCGCAGGCGCGACTGCATTCATTGCCTGCACAGCGCTCGCCATAGCCTTCTACCCCCACTACGACTTCTGGGGACAGTTTTTCAGCGAGCTAGGCGTCTGGCGCGCCAGCAAGTTGTCAGCGTTCTTCTTCAACTCCGGCTTGGCTTTGACTGCCTTGTTCCTTGCAGTGTTTTTCTTTTCCTTGAAGAACAAGGGCTTGCTTCGCACCACAACAAGATTTCTTGGGGCAGCAAGCGCGTTCGCCTTAATAGGAGTCGCGGTTTTCTCCCTGGACTCCTCAACCGAATTACACTACTTTTTCGCTCTCGCTTTCTTTGCCGCTTTCGGGCTAGCTCTCGCCTGCCTCTTCCTGCAAAAAGCCTTGGAAGAAAAAGCAGGAAAAGCTTTAACGGCCTTGTTCGCTGGCGCGGCGTTGAGCGCGGCAATGCTCGCCGCTTCACTGCAGCCTTGGGCGCAGAAGGCAACCGTGGCCTTCTACGGCGCGTGTTTGCTCGCGCTAGCGTTCAAAGAATAAGCTGCAACGCCAAAAAAACAATTCAGGCAACGTTCAGGCAACACGCGAGAACTCTTCATAGTACTGCGAAACCTTTGCCACGTAATTCTTCGTTTCCGGGAAAGGCACGTTGCAAGAGTACTTGCGCGCCGCGCTCGGCCCAGCATTGTAAGCTGCTGCCGCGCACTCCCACGAACCAAATTTTTCGAACATCAACTTCAAGTAGAGAGCGCCAGCGCAAACGTTTTTTTTCGGGTCCAAGATGTTTACTTCGTCTCGAGAGCCGGCAACCACTCCTTGAACGCGGCACTCGCTAGTGCAAGCCAAGCAATTAGTTGTTCCGTCCCTGCACTTGACGCAAACCGGGTTTGAAACCAAGCCAAGTTCTTTCGCAGTGCAAGGCATTAACTGCATTAACCCGCGCGCGCCAACCAAAGACACTGCGTTAGCGTTAAAGTTGCTTTCAACCCTGGCGTGCGCGCGCAACCTGTCAGCGGGAACGCCGTACTGCTCGCCGCACTCCCTAAAAATAGAGTCATAAGCGGTCGCAACAGCGTTGCTTGCAGGCTTGAAGTCAGAACGCAGTTCCCGCGAGAGACTACTCGGCGAAGGCGACGGCTCGCCCGGAACACCGAGAACCCTAACAACTTCTTCTTCTGTCGGAGCCCTTCTAACCCGCGAGCCCTCAAAAAAAAAGTCGCCTACGAAAGCAGTAACCCCGAAAGCACAAAAGCCTTGCCCGTCAACGTTCAAGAAATAGCACGGCGAAGCACAGTCGGCAGGAGAGTTCACTGAAGACTTCGCGCAAGACGGGAAAACAGTCTGCTGGCCTTCCAAAGAGCCTGCCGCGAAAACAATTCCCGCCGAAAGCAAGACAAGCGCAGAAACGAAAGCCAAAACAATCCTGCCGCGCATGAAAAATACTTGCGAGCGCCACGTATTTATTCTTTGCCTGCAGGCTTGCAGAGAAAAGACAAATAACCAGTGTGCGTCAAACCCTTCGTGGCAGGACGGCAACCATAATCGCGCACGAGCATCTCGCGCACGCCCACCTCAATAGTGCGCTCGTGCTCGAACCCAATCCTTTCCCCTTCTAAAACAAATGCCTTGAATTGCTCGAAGCAAGGAAAGTAGCCCACGCACTTGCCGCCAGGCCTCAACGCCGCAAAAGCATTCGAGAGAGCCTTCTCAGACCCAGCAAGGTCAAGCGCCACCAAGTCAACGTTTTTCTCACTGATTTCCTCGAAAACATTGCCGCGCTTCACCACGACGACGCCCTCCAAGCCCGCCCGCTTCACGTTTTCTTCCGCCAGCAACGCGAATTCCTCGCGCACCTCGTAAGAAAAAACCTTGCCGGAAGGCGCGACAATCGAGCCCAAGTAGCACGCAAGCCACCCGCTTCCAGCGCCAGCGTCCACGACCAAGTCACCAGACTGCAAGCCAGTAAACGCACTCACGAACGCGGCATCCTTCAACGTAACCACTTGCGGCCCACGCTTCAGCTTCCCTTGAACCACGAAATCAAACAAGAAACCACACCATTCCCCCAACCAAACAAAACGCGAGCGCAAGAAATCAAAGCAATTCACTGCTTCTCAACAGCAACAACACTTCCTTTTACTCCCACTCTTTTTTCTCGCAACTTTCTTCTTTGCAGCCAACACCAACACCCACCAAAAAAACAAACACGAACCACAAAACAAATAAAAAGAAAAAAAAGAAGAGCGAATAAACGAAAAAGCACTCAACACCTCTTTTTTCCAGCTTTCTTTTTAGCGCTCTTCTTCTTAGCCTTTACAGCCAACACTTTCCACCTCCTTGGAACAACTAAGCCTACAAAAACAACTCGCCACATAAAAAGCTTGCGCTCGCAAAAACAACCTCCTTTCTTTTCTTGAAAAAGAAAAGAAAGTACGTTGACGAGTCAA
>JBAMLY010000013.1:0-23571 GCA_039794045.1 Candidatus Micrarchaeia archaeon
AGCTGGCGCCTTTGCTTGCTTTGCTCCAGTCTTCTTCGAAGACTTGCGTGAAGTCGCGCGCTGTTTTCTCGTCTTCAACTAGCAGCTCTGCTTCGCGGTTTTCGTAGAGGGCGTGCTTGCTCCAGTTGATTGAGCCCACGAGCACTTTTTCTTCGTCGATGATTGCGAGCTTGGAGTGCGTGTTTGCAAAGCTTGTTGAAGCCCAGCGCACTTCGGCTGCTGCGGCGCGCAGTTCTTCCGCGGTTGCGAGGTTGGCGTCGATGCGGGGTTCGAGGATGACGCGCACTTTCACGCCGCGTTTTACTGCGTCGGCCAAGGCTTTCTTGAGTTCGCTTGCAGTGAAGGCATACATTTCCACGTCAATGGTTTTTTTCGCTGAGTACAAGGCGGACAGTAAGTCGTTGGCCGAGCCTGGAGAAGTTATTGCTTTGATTGCCCCGCTAGCGCAGTGCGGGCTTTCGAGTGCCGTGAAAGCGGTTGTTGTGGAGGGCGCAATGAGTGGGGCGAGGGCGGCGCCTAAAGCGAAGAAGAGCGTGTACGAGAGCGCGGCGGCTAGTGTCTTGCGCGAGTTCATTTGCAGGAAAAAAAGAGTTTTTAGTGGAATAAATTATTTTCCCTTGATTCTAGCGCGCTCAAAGTTTTTTACTTGCTGCGTGATTTTGGGGGGCAGCTTGTAGGTGCGGAGAACCCATTTTCTTGGCACTGCCTCTATTGGTTGCTTGCCGGTGGTGAGGTGGGCTTTTATTTCGCTTGCGGGCGGCAATTGTTTTGCCTTCACTGCCTCGGTTACCGCGATTTTCTTCATTAGCACGGCGCGTTGGGGGTCGATTGTTAAGAGCTTGAAGCCTCCCGGCGCGAGCTTGGCGGCGAGTTTTTCGGCTGTCCTGTCAGGTATTGGCACGAGTGGAATCGAGCTTATCGTCCTGTAGACGAGGTAGCCTACGGGGTAGCGGACGAAGGTCTTGCCTTCTTCTCTCAGGGTTTGAGTAATTATTTTCATGAACGATTCGTTTTCTTGCCGCGTCATTTTTTTTGGTGGGAGGACGGCGTAGTACTTGAGTCCTGGAGGGAGTTTTTGTTGGCTGGTTTTCATGAATGTTTTTGTGTTTTTCCTTGTTTAAAAGCGTTTCAAGGTGGTGGCGGCGCTTGTTTTTTTAACGGTGCCATCGTAAGCGTTTTCATGGAGTTTGCTGAGCTCGCGCGGCTTTTCAGCCGCATTGAGGAGACTAGGTCGCGGTTGGAGTTCACGGACCAGCTTGCCAAGCTCTTCGCTGAAGCTAGCGCGGACGAGATCGCGAAAATTGTTTACCTTTGCTGCGGCGTTCTAGTGCCCCAGCACAAGGGAATAGAGATAGGGGTTGGCGTCAAGCTTGCACAGCAGTCTATTTCGCTTGTTTCGGGGAAGACTGTCGCGCAAGTAGAGTCGTTGTACCGCAGGGAAGGCGACCTTGGCGCGGCGGCTGAAAAGCTGTTGGCGCAGAAATCGCAGCGCACTCTGGCGTCGAGCGCTTTAAGCGTTGCAAAGGTTTACGACAACTTCATGCGGATTGCGACGGCGTCTGGCAGTGGCTCGCAGGAACTGAAAATAAAGTTGCTTGCAGAACTTCTTTCAAGCGCTTCCCCGCTCGAGGCACGCTACATCGTGCGCTTCGTGCAAGGCAACCTTCGCGTTGGCGTTGGCGAGTCGACTGTGTTGGACGCGTTGAGCGTGGCGAAGACTGGTTCGAAGGAGTTGCGGCCGGTTCTAGAGCGCGCCTTTAACTTGACTAGCGACATTGGCTTTGTTGCCGAGCTTTTTTATAGGAAGGGCGTGGAGGGAGTGCGGGCTTTGAAGCCGGTTCCTTTTAGCCCGATTCGTCCTGCTCTTGCAGAGCGCTTGCTTGACGCCAAGCAAATAATTGAGAAGATAGGGCGTTGTTCAGTGGAGGGAAAGTATGACGGGCTGCGGTTGCAGGTGCACAAGTCAGGCGATAGAGTGGAGTTGTTTTCGCGGCGCCAGGAAGTAATGACTCACATGTTTCCCGACGTGGTCGAGGCAGTGCGCAAGCAAGTGCGGGCGAGGCAAGCGATTTTGGAGGGCGAAGCGATTTCTTACGACGAGCGCACTGGCACGTTCAAGCCTTTCCAGGAAACTATTCAACGCAAGCGCAAGTACGGCGTCGAAGAGAAAGCGAGGGAGCTGCCGTTGCGCTTGTTTGCTTTTGAGTTGTTGTTCGTGGACGGCGAGGACTTGACTGGCGAGCCTTACGAGGTGCGTCGTGCTCGCTTGGAGGAAATAATTGGCAGCGGCAAAGTCATTCTTCCGGCGAAGCGAGTTATTGCTTCCACTCCCGGAGAGCTTCAAGAGTTTTTCGATGAAGCTGTGGCGAGCGGGTTGGAGGGAATAGTGGCGAAGGACTTGAAGGCGCCTTACACTGCTGGCGCGCGCAAGTTTGCTTGGATTAAGCTCAAGAAGTCTTACGAGGAAAGCGCGTTGTCGGACACTCTTGACTTGGTGGTGGTAGGCTATTTTTTGGGGCGGGGAAAGCGAGCCAAGTTTGGTTTTGGGGGCTTGCTTGCCGCTGTGTTCGAGCCGCGTTCGCGTTCTTTCAAGACTATTTGCAAGATTGGAACTGGCTTTAGTGAAGAGCAGATGAAGGAGTTCAAGAAAATCTTGTCGGAGATAGAGGTGAAAGAGAAGCCTGCGAGCGTGGACTCTCTCGTGACTCCCTCGAAGTGGGTTGTTCCCAAGTACGTGGTGGTCGTTAAAGCGGACGAGATAACTCGCTCGCCCACGCATACTTGCGGCATGCGCGTGGAGCAGGGAAAGCATTACGGTGAAGGGCTTGCCCTGCGTTTTCCGCGCTTTATTGGAATGCGTTCTGATAAGAGGCCAGAGGATGCTACCACGGAAGAGGAAGTTCTCGAGTTGTTCGAGCTTCAAAGGCAGCGGGGCGCGAGTGGGGGGCGTTGAGCAAGCGAGTTGTTGTTTGATTGGTTTGACTGGTTGGTTTTAGTGAGTGGAGAAGAAATTGCTTTAGTTGAAGTCGGCGTTGTTGTAGCGATAGCTTTTTTCCTCGGCTTTGTTTTCTCGCGCTTTAAGCAAAACGCGGCGCTTGGCTATATTGTGGCAGGTATTTTGCTTGGCCCGATTGGTTTCAATTACTTAGTGCCAGGGCATGGCTTGTCCCAGGTTTTCGGCGAGATGGGCTTGTTGTTGCTCATGTTTTACTTGGGGTTGGAGCTTCACTTGAAGCACTTCGTGGAACATGGGGCTCCTGCCACGGTGCTGGCGGCAGTGGAAATGTTTTTGACTTTTGCTGCTGGGTTCTTGGTTGCCAGGCTTTTGGGCTTTTCTGACGTTGAAGCGCTTGTCATCGGCGCGGTAATGATTGCGACGAGTACGGCCATCGTTGGAAAGTTCTTGATTGACAGGCATCTTTTCAGTAAGCCGAGTGGAAGGCTTGCGCACGCTATTCTCGTTCTCCAAGACTTTTCCGCGATTTTGTTGTTGGTGTTTATTTCGAGTGTGGCAGCGCAAAAGTCTTTCAACAGCGTAGCGCTTACGGCGTTGTTTTTTGTTGTCTCGGTTTTCTTCGTGGTCGCCCGCTTTTCTAGGAAGTTGTTGGCTTTCTTGGGGGCGGGCGAGTCGCGGGCGGGGATAACGCTTTACGCTATCGCGGTTGGAATCTTGGTGGCTTGGCTTGCGGCGTTCTTGGGCTTGCCTTCCACGCTTGGCGCGTACTTTACTGGCTTCGCGTTGTCTGAAACCGCGTACGGCAAGCGCATCAAGGAGCAGCTGGGGTTGTTGCGCGAGTTCTTCGTTTTGTTTTTCTTCGTGAGTTTTGGTTCTGCGTTGTTCTTTGACTCTGTTGCTGGCGTGGTGGTCTTCCCGCCGTTGAGCGAGTGGGTGTTCTTGTTGTCTGCTGCGGCGTTGCTTGCCTTGGCTTATTTGGCGGTGAAGCTATTCACTTACGGTGTTTTCGGCGTCGCTTTGGGTTTTAAGTCGAAGACGGCGGTTGGCGTTGGTTTTCTTTTGCTTCCTTTAGGTGAGTTCGCTGTCATCATTGCTCTTGCTTCCAAGCCGTTGCTTGATGCGGCGGCGTTCAACTCGTTGTTGCCATTGACTTTTTTGTTGATTTTGTTTACTGCTTCTTTGATGGCGCCGTTGTTCGACCGCGCGAGCGTGGTGAGTTCGTGGCTTGAAAGGTTTTATCCAGCGCAGGCGAGGAAAAAACTTTCGTTGGTGGGGCGCGAGTTGCGCGCGCTTCAACGCTTTTCTGCTGTAGAGTCAAAGACTTTCGTTGGCCGCGCGTTGTTGAAGCTGGCAGTAAATTTTCTTGCAGTGCTGGCAGTGGTTTACGTTAGTAACGCGATTGGGTTGGAGGCGGGCTTGCCGAGCGGGGGGTTGCAGGTGCCGTTAAGTGCAGTGGTTTTGTTGTTTGTGTTGTGGCCGTTGCGTAACTTGGTGCGTGAGTTGGTTGGGCTTGCCGTGTTTTCCGCGAAGCACTTGCTTGAAAGCGCTGGTGGCGCGAGGTTTTCGGCGGCTGAAAAACGAGTCGTGTCTTTGTTGGCTGGCTCGCTGGTTTTGGCTGGGGGTATGGTGTCTTTCTTGCTTCTCTTTTCTGTTTATTCCGAGCGAGTTTTCGTTTGGGTTGTTCCCATTGCTTTCTCTGTTGTCGCTGGAGTGGAGCTGGCTTGCAATTTGTTGCAGGGCAGGAGTGCTTGAAAGACTTTTATATTGTCGTGCGTTAAGTTGGTTTGGTGGTGTCTTGCTTGGCTGAAGAAATTGACTTGAAGCTTCAGGAAATAAAGAACGCTATTTATTTTTTGGCTGAAACGCTGGAAAAGCATTACGTCGAGCAAACTCAGAAGATAGACGTTTTAGCTGAAAGCGTGGACAAGCTCGCCGCAGGCGCTCCGCTCGCGCCGCAGCCGGGTGCCGCGCCGCAGTCGAGTGACTTGCAGGAAATAAAGTCGAAGCTCTCTGAAGTCGCGGAAAAAATTTCGGCTTGCCAGCTGCCAGCGCAGGCGCGGGAGGGAGACGCTACAGTAATAAAGTCGCTTGACTTGATTGCAAAGCACTTGCTGGAGTTGAAGAAGAGCGTGGAGCCACTGGAAGCCATTAACTTCAGGAAGCTTGTGCTCACGATTGAAAAGCTTGCTTCAAGCGCTCCAAGCGCTGCCGCATTGGCGGCGCCTGTTTCGGCTGCTGCTTCGCCTGAAACCGAGAAAGAGGTAGCGGAGGTGCTGGCGCAAGTGCGCGAACTAAAGAAACAAAACGCTTCCATCGCTGAAGCTTGTGCCCTCATAATGGAGGAACTCGAGAAGATAGAGGCTGGCTTGGGCGCGCGCTAAGGTTTAAGTTGTTGTTTCTTCACAATTTTTTTGAATGATGACGAAGAACAACCGCTGAGTGGGCCGCGGCTTCCTGCAATTGCGCCGTGGTTCCTTCAAGTGATGAGGTTGATAGCGTCTGACTTTTTTTTCGTTGTTGGGGGCAACCGCTTCGAAGCCGCTGAACCAATTATTATTAGTAGAGGAGAAGCGAAACTAACAGGATTATGGTGAGCTCGGCGATTTCCTTTTGCTTTACTGTTATGGTTTCAAACAATGCGGCGATGCCAGTACAAGGGCGTGCCTATAGTCAACGCTCTTGTTTTTCGCTGGCTTTTCTTCGCGCTTCACCGAGCGCTTTTCCTGCCGGTTGGAGGTTCAATTCTTTTATTGCGGCGTTGAATTCGTGCACTGCGCTTGCCGTTTGCGGCGCGCCGTATATTTCTTCGTAAATGTTTTTTTGGTGCTCGTGAAGTTCTTGCGCGGTAATCTCTTTTTCTTGGAGGGGCTTCACCATCAACCACATTGGAATGAATGGCTTGCCGGGTGACTGTGGGACTTGCGCGTGCACCCAAGAAAAGTCTACTTTGAAGCCGGTTTTGTCGTAGTACTTCAAGCGCCTGCGCTTGTCGTTCAAGTCCTCTAACTTCTTTTTTTCTGCGGCGTTCAAGCTCGCCTGCCCGGCGCTCAAGCGCGCGTACTCTCTTTCTTCTTCTTCGCTGTAGGGCTCTACTTCGCCAAGCAAGTGTTTTGCGCCATAACCGCGCGCGAAGTCTTCGGAGAGCTTCAACAATGCATTGGCTATGCCGCTTCCCTTGAATTTGGGGCTCACGATAAAGTATTCAAGCAAGGCAGTGCCTTTCTGCGGTAACACACTTGCCATCGCTGTTCCAATCACTTCCCCGCTTTCCTTGCGTGCTATGAAGTAGCCTAGAACGCGGCGCGCGCCTGGCTTGCTGGACTCTTGTAAAGCCTTGCGCACTGCCTTGGCGCTTTCAGCTTGTCCTTTCGCGGCGAAATAGTTAACCCACTGGCGCACGCTTTGCCCGTACTTGTGAACGTACGCTTCTTTTTCTTCTTTGCTGAATGCCGCGCCCACCAACTGAATCCTCGCTTTCGGGGAAAGCCTCAACCCTTTGCGCAGGCCAGGCAGTCCAAGAATTTGTTCAAGGACTACTCTTTCTTTCTTGCCGCGCAATGAAACCACTATCTCTCCTTTTTTCTTCGCCAAGTGAGACGGCAAGACTACTACTTTCTGCCTCAGCCCCTCGCTTGACAAGAACTCTTTCTTGAACTCGCGTATGACGGGCACTTGCTTCACTTCCTTGCAACAAGAAAAAAAGGAGCGCTCGAATTATTTAAATAGTAGGAAAAACAAATTATTTTGCAGTGAGCTGAGATGGAGAGCGGTTTACTTCACGAATGCATTCGCGTGCGATACCGCGTCCAGCGGAAGCTCTAAGTTTTATTTCTTTCCTCTTTATACTCAATTTAATTTGTTTAGTGGCGCAGATCGTCTAGCCTGGTCCAGGATCGGGGCCTGTGGAGCCCCTGACGCGAGTTCAAATCTCGCTCTGCGCCCTCCAACCCCTTTTCTTTCTTTGGAAGAAAGAAAAGCGGTTGAACGGAAAAGAGAGAACGCGTTCCGCGAGGTAGTTTCAGATGGCGAGTGAAGCAAGCGAAGAAATGTTGAGTCCGCCCCGCGGCACCCGCGACTTCCTGCCGGAAGAGAAGCTGTTGCGGGACGCGATTCGCGAAAGGCTAGAGCGAGTGTTTCAGGCGTACGGCTTCAATCCCTTGGAAACCCCTGCAATTGAGCGCTTTGAAGTGCTTGCGAGCAAGTATGCTGGCGGCTCCGAAATCTTGAAAGAGACGTATTCTTTCGAGGACCAGGGAGGACGCAAGCTCGGCTTGCGCTACGACTTGACAGTGCCTTTGTGTCGTGTGGTTGCAGCTAATCCTTCGCTTGCCATGCCTTTCAAGCGCTACCAGATCGCGGCAGCGTGGCGTGACGGGCCAGTGAAGCTCGGCCGCTACCGCGAGTTGTTTCAGTGCGACGTGGACATTGTCGGCGCGAAGAGCGGCGTTGCGGATGCTGAAGTCGTGGCTGTTGCTTGCGCTGCCCTTCAAGAACTTGGGTTGGACTTCGTAATTAAGTTGAACAACCGCAAGTTGTTGGGCGGCGTGCTGGAGTGGGCTGGAGTGCCGCCGGAAAAACAGGGTGGCGCGATTCTTGCAATTGACAAGCTTGCCAAGATAGGGCGTGAGGGCGTCGAGAAAGAGTTGCTTGAAGAACGCGGCGTCGGAATTTCTTCCACCAAGAAAATAATTGAGTATTTGTCGCTCGCGGAAAACACTGGAGAAGACGAGTTCTTGGAAGAGCTGGCGAGAATGCTTAAAGCTTTTCCTCGCGGGAGCGATGGGCTCTCTGAGTTAATGGAGGTAATGGATTTCCTTGATGCTTTTGGCGTGCGCGGCAAAACAGTTTTTGATGGCTCGCTCGCTCGCGGCCTTTCTTATTACACGGGCACGGTTTTCGAGGGTTTCCTCAAGAACTCGCCGATTTCTAGTAGTGTTTGCGGTGGAGGAAGGTACGACGAGCTCGTTGGGGCTTTGGGGGGCAAGCCTTTGCCTGCCGTGGGCGTGTCTCTTGGCTTAGAGGTGTTGTTGGAGGCAGTGAAGCTCGGCCTAGTGAAAAACATTCCTTCAAGGAAAACCGTTGTACGCGTTTTCGTTGCGCCCATAAAAGCGTTAAACGAAGCTATTCTCGTAGCGCAAGCGTTTCGCGGCGCTGGAATTCCGGCTTCACTGGACTTGATGGAGCGCGGCATCAGCAAGAACTTGGAGTATGCTTCCAAGCAAGGCATTCCGTTTGTTGCAATCATCGGCCCCCAGGAAGCCAAGCAAGGCAAGGTGAAGCTACGCGACATGGCGAGCGGCGAGGAAAAAATGCTTTCAATCGAAGAAGCGGTGGACGAGGTCGCTACGCGATAATAAATAGTGGGAAAGACACAATAGTATAAGGAGGTGCGCTTGAATGGGTGAGTTGCTTCACGGAAAAGTTTTCGCGTTCGCCAGCGCAGCCTCGCACGTGCGCCTGCCGCCTCGACTCTAAGGCGCGCATTGTCCTGCCCCTGATTCTGCGCGAAAAGCTTTGCTTGGACAAAGGCAAAGTACGATAACTGGAAAAGAATTTCGAGGAACGAGTGGGAAAAATGATAGAGATAGATGGAAATAGCTTTTGAACATAGAAAGTATAAATGCTGTTGCGTGGGGGAAGGAAGCGGTTTTTTCTCGCAGGAAACGATGCGGGCGGTTAAAGCGAATTGGGCTGCGCTGCAGGAAATGCTTGCTCGCTGGCGTGGTTACAAACATTTGCCCGCTTCTCACCGCCGCCGACGCTTACTATCGCGGCTACAACCTTGTCGCGGTCAGCGACTGTCTCGGCGCATACGAAGGCCACGAGCTCGCGTTAAAGTACATGCCGGAACAGTTTGCTGCCGCTGTTGCGGATTCGAGCGCGATAATGCGGACGTTGGAATTTGGGCGTGCTTAAGCGCGTTTCAAGATTCGAGGTTTTTCAGGCGGTTGACGAGTTCGGAGTAGACTTTCTTCTTTTTTTCTGGTGAGAGGTGAAAGAGGGTTTTTGAAATCATCGCCTTCGAAACAGTAAAGATATAGTTAAGTTTGATTACGCTGTCTTTGACTGCTCCTTCTTTGCGCGTCAGTGGAATTCCCTTCATTTCAAGGTTGCTGGTTACTCCGGCCACGACTACGTTGTCGAATTCCTCGAATAGCACGACGGCGGGCCTTGTTTTAACTTCGAAGGTGTCGGTGAACTGTACTTTGGCAAGCACCACGTCGCCGGGTCTAAGCATTTTCCCACGCCTCGTCTTCCTTGTTGTTCCACAGTTCCTTCATTTTGTGTTGCTGGACCTTGTGAAGAAACTCATCGTACTGGTTCGCTTGCTTTACGCTCTTAAAAACCTCCAGCATGCGTGCAATCAGTTCGTTGTAAGTTTGACGAGGGTATTCCTTCGCCTTTTTCAAGGACTCTACCAACGAGCGTTCCAGCTGCACGGTCGTAGTTTCGCCCACTATAACCACCTATAGTGAAATATAGTTTGTTATATAAATAGGTTTGGTTGCTTGTTTTGCGGCGTTTCAGTTCAATCAAATGTTCTGCGAACTGTTTTAATCTTTATTCGCGTTAATTGTTGATGCAGTTTTGATTTCTAGCGGCGATAGTCTTGAAGAAAGTCGTGAAGTATTCGCAGAAGGAAATTGAGGCAGTGGTTGCCGAGTACTGGAAGGAAAAGAGGGTGCCCGAGCGGCTGCCTGAAATGCGCAAGGGCGCGAAAAAGTTTTATTTGCTTGACGGCCCGCCCTACGTCAACAACGAGATGCACGTCGGAAATTTGAAGACTACTGTGTGCAAGGATGTGTGGTCGAAGTTCAAGTACATGCAGGGCTACGATGTTTTCCTGCAGCCGGGGTTCGACTGCCATGGGTTGCCCGTCGAAGTCATCGTCGAGAAGGAGCTCGGCATCACGAGCAAGAGCGACATTGAGAGGATGGGCGTCGAGAAGTTTGATGCGGCGTGCCTCGAGAAAGTGTTGAACAACGAGAAAAAGTTTTTCGAGTTGTATCGCGCGGTTGGCGCGTGGCGCGGCTGGTTCGACGGCTACTTTACTTACAAGGACTACTTTATTGAGAGCGCGTGGTGGACTGCAAAGCAGTTGCACGAGCGTGGGTTGCTGGTGGAAGGCGAGAAGCCGGTGCACTGGTGTCCTCACTGCGAGACCGCGCTTTCAGGTTATGAAGTCAGTGATTCTTACAAGGATTTGAGTGCGCCGTCGGTTTACTTGAAGTTTAAAGTCAAGGGCGCGGAAAACGAGTTCTTGCTTGTTTGGACTACTACGCCGTGGACTCTGCCGGCAAACGTGGCTGTCGCGGTTCACCCTGACGAGTACTATGTGCGCGCTATGGTGGGAAGCGATGTTTTGGTTGTCGCTGAAAAACGCGTTGCCGCCGCGTTAGGGGAAGAAGTTGGGGTTGGCTACAAGGTAGTGGGGCGGTTGAAGGGAAGCGAGTTGGAGGGCTTGGAGTACGAGCCATTGCTTGACGTGCCCCAGCAACGCGAGTTGGGTGCTGGTGCTCGGCGCGTAGTGCTAAGCATTCCCATCATGACTAACAAGAAGTACAAGAAGCACGTCATGAGGGCGGAAACTGCGCGGCCGGGGGGAGCGAGCGGCGAAAAGCAGGATTTGGTAGAGGCAGAGGAATTCGAGGAATTTGTTGCCATGGATGCTGGAAGCGGCCTTGTTCACGTCGCGCCAGGCCACGGGCAAACAGATTATTTTTTGGGCAAGCACTACGGGCTTCCCTGTGTTTCGCCGGTGGACGAGCACGGCAGGTTTACGGAGAAGGCTGGAGAGTTTGCTGGCTGGATGGTAGAGGAAGCAAACGAAGCGATTTTGAGGCGCTTGGAGGGCGAGGGAAAGCTTTTGCATGCGGCGAAGTTCACGCACCGCGCAGCGGTTTGCTGGCGTTGTAAGACGCCGTTGATTTTTAGGTTGAGCCACCAGTGGTACTTGAAGGTTGACCCGTTAAAGGAAGCGATTTTGTCGGCTAACGAGTCTATTGCGTGGTTGCCCGAGTTTGGTCGCGTGAAGTTCCAGAACTGGATTGCCGACCGCGAGGACTGGTGCTTGTCCCAGCAGCGTTACTGGGGTATTCCTATGCCTATTTGGGTGTGCAGCAAGTGCGGCGCAAAGCGCGTGGTTGGAAGCCGGAAGGAGCTCGCCGAGAACGCATTACGGGAAATTGATGTTTCGAGAATGAATGACTTGCACAGGCACGTGGTGGACGGAGTGGAATTGAAGTGTGGCGTTTGTGGTTCCGTTATGCGTCGCGTGAAAGACATTTTCACTGTGTGGTTTGATAGTGGAGTGACGCCGTGGGCTTCGCTGGGTTACCCGTATTCTAACAAGGAGTTGTTCGAGGAAATGTTTCCGGTTTCTCTCGTGTGCGAGTCGCAGGACCAAGTGCGGGGCTGGTTTGACTCCTTGATGTTGTGCTCGATGGGCGTCTTTGAAAAGCCGGCTTACAAAAGCGTTGCTTTGATGGGCTGGGTGTTGGACGACAAGGGAGAAAAAATGAGCAAGAGTCTCGGCAACTTTATTTACGGCAAGGACGCGGTAGCCGAGCTTGGCGCGGACGTTGTGCGCTTGTATTACTGTAGTGGCATAGCGCCTTGGGAAGTCCAGAATTTTTCGTTGAAGACTGCCAAGGAGTTGTGGCGTGACTTGTCAATCTTGTACAACGTTCTTTCATTCTACGAAATGTATTTCGATGCTGGCTTGCCGCGAGTCGAGTTAGGCAAGGCTGCTTTGCGCGTGGAAGACAAGTGGTTGATTTCGCGCCTTAACACGGTGGCGGCAAGAGTTGCAGCGCACTTGGAAGAGTTTGAGTTTCACTTGGCTGGCAGGGCGCTCTTGGACTTCGTAGTGGATGACTTGTCGCGTTGGTACGTAAAGCTTGTTAGGGATAGGGTGGCGGTAGGCGTTCCTGAAGGGGAGAGAGCGGTTGCGTTGGCGGTCCTTCGCCGTGCTTTGATTGATTCGGCGAAGCTTTTTGCTCCGATTACTCCTTTCCTAGCAGAATACGTTTTCCAGCGCTTGAAGAGCGAGGGCGATGCGGAAAGCGTGCACTACGAGAAGTATCCTTCTTTGAACGAGTTAGAGCAGGACCTCGCGCTGGAAGAGCAAATGTTTTTGGCAATGCAAGTGACTGAAGCAGTTAATAGCGCGCGGCAAGAGGCGGGAATCAAGTTGCGTTGGCCGGTTCGGGAAGTGGTTGTTGCCGGCGACAACCGCGTTCGCGTGGCAGTAGAGAGGTTGAATGGCGTGCTGCGTGTTTTAAACAATGCTTTGAGCGTGCGCGCCGTGCGCGAGTTGCCTGCCGGCTTGGTTGCGAGACAGGGGCGGGGTTTCGCGGTGGGAATAGCGCGAGAGTTGGACGAGGAGTTGTTGAACGCCGCGCTTTTGCGCGAATTGTCGCGCGCTGTGCAGGACGCGCGCAAGAAGGCGGGCTTGAGCGTGCGCGATTTTATTGCTTTAAAGGTTTTTGCTGGCGGCAGCGTGCTTGGCTTCTTGAAGGGAGTGAGCAGCGAGTTTGCGCGGGAAGTGGGCGCGCGCGAAATTGTTTTCGTGGGCGCTGAGGGCGAGCTTGGCGCGAACAGGGTGGAAGCAGGAGTGGCTGGCAAGAGAGTGCTAGCGTCTTTTGAGAGAGTCTAGTTCGCTTAGTTGGTCGCGCCTGTAGGCTGGCTTGCTCAGTATTATTTTTTTGAGGAGTGGGTCGGTTACTGGGTGAAAGAAGTGCAGTTTTTCTAGTATTGCGCGCGCGTACTCGGAAGAGTGTTTTGGGGGGCTGACTTTTTCTCCAATCAATTCTTTTTCTTCGAAGATGCGTGAGGGCACTCTAACTAAGTAGGTCTTGCCTTCGTGTTGGACTTCCACGATGTTCGGGTTTTTTTCTATCGCGTGCAATTGCTTCTCCATTCTCTCACTTTCAATAAGTTTGGTTTTCGTTTTTAAAGTTTTTGTGCGGCAAGTGTTTATTTTAAATTGTAGTTGATGCATACTCTTTTTTCGTGGTGGTTTCATTGGAAAGGAAGGGGATTGCGAAGAAGGCTTTAAAGGCAATAACTGCTTTGACTGCTACTACTATTATTGGGGCTGCTTTTGCGCCGCACGTTAAAGCGCAAGAAATTGTTCCGCAAGAGCACCAAATTCGTCTTTCGCCTCGAGAGGCGGGGTTGAGGTTGCGCGAGCCATCTGAAATAACGGCGGAAAAACAAAAGCTTGAGGCGGAGGCCTTGGCTGGGCCGAAGTCTCTGGGCTTGAATGGCTTGTTGATATTGAAGACTGGCGGAGGAGAATACCATCCTGTGGTATGGCTTGGGAAAAGCTTTTACTTGGTTACTGGCGCTGGCAAGGACATGGCGTTGCAGAAAATAACTGCTGGACAGGTTTCTGCGGGTGTGAGCGGCAAGGCAGGCGTGCCTTGGCTGAGGTACGGATTGCAAGCTACTGGGCAATATGGTTCCAAGGCTGGCGGCGAGGTTCGCGGCAACATCGTTTTGTCTGCGGGAAAGCTTGACTTGAGCGCCTTGCTCAGCACTCAAGGAATGCAGGGAACTATTGACTGGCGTTTGGGGCCGAAGCAGAGGCTTTCAACTGTTTTCAGCAACCGCAACGCAGCCCTGCAATTCTCTCAACTTATTGAGGCGTTGAAGACTAGGTTGGAGGCAGGCGTTGCGCGCGACTGGGAGGAAAAGTACCCGCGCGGCACTGCGCAGTTGCGCGCAATCTTCGATGATTGGTTCTATGTTCACGGCGGAATAGACTTTATGGGCGGGACTGGCTCCCACGGCGCTGGCACTTACGTTGGTGCGGGTGTGACCCTACCTCTTGACTTGAAGAAGCCAAGGCAAGAGCAAAAACCAGTGCAAAAACCAGTCGAGCCTTTCAAGCAAGCGCCTGTTGCGCGGCCTCCTATCGTTCAACCAATTGCCCCGACCGCCACGCCAGCGCAAGAAGCAGTGCGGGAAGCCTTGAAGTTTCCTGAACTGCTTGGCTACGAGCTTGGCTTGAAGCCGGGGCTTGTATTGCGCCAGCCGCAAGTGCCTGGGTTGAGCGAAGCAAGCCTGCCTTTAACGAAGCGCGAGGCACTGGAAAAACAGTTGAGTGAAGCGACTGGCAAGCTTGCCTTCGCGGAAAAAAGAGAGAAAAAAGACTTGCAGAATAAGATTGATTCGATTAAGAAAGAACTTCAAGCGATTCAAAAGAAGGAACAAAAACAAAAACTAGAACGAGAGCCTGCCGCGGCTCCCGAAACGCGAGAGGAGGAGAAGAAGGCGCCGCAAGGGAAAAGAATGGAGTCGGCGCAACCGCAACAAATTTCACAGAAAGAATACGAGGATTTGCTGGAGAAAATGCAGAGAGAAAAGGTTGTCATGCCGCCAAAGAAAGAGGCGAAGAAGCCTGAAGTGAAAATTGCTGAAAGGAAAGAAGAAAAGCCGAAGTGGATGCCGCCGCACGTCAAGCGAGTAGTAAGCATTGCGACCATGGAGAAAATAATAAGAGAGCGCCTCGGCCTAAACATCAGTGAAGAGTTAAGTGGTGGGCAGTACACTATAAAGATAGAGGACCCGGCGCTCGCCGTGAAGGTAGTGAGCAGCGGCGATTCCTCGCAAAGACGAGAAATACGTGATAAGGTGATAAGAAAGTTCTACGAAATTCACTTGAAGACGCGCTTAGAGAATAACGCTCCATTATTCCCAGAAGAACTTGAAAAACAATGAACTTTTCTTTTTTCTACTTTTTCAGTTTTCTTTTTTTCTTCTAACTCGCTTTCTAGGTTTCTAGGAAGCCCGCTCCCTTCAAAAGAAACTACTTTTCAGTGATGACAATATTTAAATATGTGTTTTTGCAGTAAAAATAGGTCGCTTGCTGGGGGAAAAGCTTGTTTGCAAGCGACTAAATCGTTTAGGGGTATGGGTTGCCTTATGAATCGTGGGAAAAACTTTTTGGACGACGCAAAGTCTATTTTGAGGGACGCTAGTTTTGCATTCATTTTCTGTTTCGTGGTTTTGTCCTTGTTTTCTCCCCCCCTAGCGGCAGCCAGCCTCAATAGTGTATCGTCTGTCGCGCGCCAACCCAGTGCAGCAGCGAACGCGTTAAGTGGAGCTGCAAACGCATTGCCTGCCACTGCAGAATATGCTACTTACTCTTGCCCGCAGAACGGAGACTGCGTGCTCGGCGGAATAATGCGCTTGCCTTCTGGCTCTAACTTTAAGGTGAAGTCGCTTCACGTGCTAAAGGGAGCAATAATTGTCGTAGAACCCAGCGGCGACTCTGGCGGCTCTGTTTCTTTTGAAGTGGAAGGCGACGCCAACATAGAAGGCATAATCGCTGCCAACGGTCCAGCAGGTAAAGACGCGGCAATAAAAGTTAACCGCGGCGACGGCGAGTGGGGCAACAACGGCGCGCCAGGCGGGCGCGGCGGCAACATAAAGGTTTACGCTAAAAACATTTTGCTTTCCGGCTCCCTAGAAGCTTGGGGTGGCCGCGGAGGCGACGGCGAAGACGTGAACAGTTGGGGCGGAGCGCACGGTGGAAACGGCGGCGCTGGCGGCCTCGGCGGAACAGTGCAACTCATTGCTTACAACCAAATAGTTGGCGGCGGAACCATTGACGTGAGCGGAGGAAACGGCGGGCGCGGCGGTTCAGGAGACGGCTGCGACGGCTACGGCCACGACGGCGGCAGCGGCGGCCAAGGAGGACTTGCTGCACTGAAATACTCTTCAAACAATTTCTACGGCAAAGTAATCGTTGACGGCGGCTTTGGCGGAAAGGGAGGCTCGCACGACACTGACTGGTACTGCAAAGCAGACGGCGACCAAGGCCACGACGGCAACACTGGCTTGAGTGGAGCAATGGGTTCTTATTCTTTCGAGAAACGCGTTCCGGCCACCCTTAAAGTATTTACCACGAACGGGGAAACTGGTTCTTTTGATATAATGACTGGCGAAAGCAAGTGGCTTTACGTTAAAGCTTTTGCTGCGGACGGCTACCCAGTAGAAGTCGGCGTAGAGCCCGCTGAAACAGTGCAGTGGAGTGTTTCAAACGACCGCTACGGCGAAGTTTCAGGCAGCTGGCCGCACTCAGAGAGTGCTTTGTTCACCGCGGAATACGTGGGGGTAGTACGCGTAATCGCGAAATCAGGAAAAGCCAGGGGCTCAATCACTGCAAACGTTTTGCCAGGCAAAGCAAAATTCGTTATTGTGCTTCCCCCGGCAACTAGCGTTGAATCCGGGCACTCCCAGCAATTCAGTGCAATCGCGTTAGACAAGAACGGCTTCGCAGTAAAAGACTTCGTTCCCTACTGGAGCGTTGAAAACTATGAGGGAAGCGGTTCAATAACCCAGACTGGACTGTTTACTGCAGACAAGATAGGGAAAGTACGCGTTTATGCGAGCGACCGCGAAGGAAGCACGCGCGGGAAAGCCATCGTGGTAGTCACTCCCACGCGCCCAGCAGAACTAAAGCTTTCCTCGCAACCGCAAGACAATCAAACGGCGGGCAAGGAATTCGTGCTCACCGCCTTAGTATTCGACGACAACGGCAACATAGTTGCGGACGGCACTCCAGTGACCTTCAAGACAGACTTTGGTTATTTCAAGAACTCTAAGTACAACGGCTTTGACGGAGACGAAGTGACCATTCCGACTTTCAACGGCAAAGCGCAGGCAACGCTGGCGTCCAACCTAACTGGAACTGCGATGGTAACCGCCATCGCTTACTACGAGAAAGCAAAGCTGTTGCTCGTTCAAGAAAAAGAGTTCGCTTCAACACCCTCGCTCTCACAAAAAACGATTGCCCAGCAAGCGCAGAACTCGCAGTACACCGTCTTGCAAGCGCCTGCCCTGAAAACTGCGAGCATTAAAATAAGTGGCGCGGCAGCACAACAAAAACCAGTGCAGCAAGTCGTGCAAGCCAACGCAATTGCAGGCGCAGTCAACACCATTGAAGCAACGGCGGCAAACGCGGCAAACGCAGTCAAGCCAGCGCCAGGACTCGGAGCCTCGGCTTCGCTTATCCTACACTTCATTCCAGGAGTGGCTGCCTCAATTGATTTGAGTGCTAACCCAGACACAATACAAGTCGGAGGAAAAACCTCTGAAATAACTGTTGAAGTACTCGACGCGCTCGGCAACCCAGTCGCAGACGGCACTTTCGTGACTTTCGAGACAAACGCAGGCAACTTCGGTTGCGCTCGCCCCGACCTCCAAAAAGGGTGCAAGCTCTACTTCTACAAAATAACCAAGCGCACCGCCAACGGCGTCGCCAAAACCCTCTTGTTTTCTTCCGAGAAAGCAGAGACCGCCACCGTAACCGCTTCAACTAACGGCCTGCAGGCAAACGTAAACGTTTCATTCGTTCCACGCGCGCCGCACGAAATCAAGTTGTTCGCGCCAAGCCACGTCATGCAAGGAGAAAACTTCACCTTAAACGTAACAGTTTCAGACGAGTACGGCAACCCTGTAGAAGACGGAACGCAAGTTCAAGTCCACCTTAAAGGACAAACTACTAACCAAGAACAACAATATTCTTACGCGACCGCGCAAGGAAAGGCAGGCGACCAATACTACTGGATTCCGGCAGAGAACGTAAACATAATCGTGACTTCAGGCTCGGCCAGCGCAAGCAAGCTCTTGACGGTTCAAGCCCTTCCAGCATACAACATCTCGCTTTCCGCGCAATCGCCAGTGGAAGCCGGTAACTCCTCGCAAATTACTGCCTACGCAGTCAACTCGCTCGGCCTACCCGTGTGGGACAACACAACCATAAACTTCAAGATAATAGGATATTCAACTTCGGAAGCGCCAAAGCTTTCAAGCAACACCGCGCAAACCATTAACGGCTTCGCTTACGCGGAAGTTTCCTGCAACGCAACCGGCACAGTAACAATAGAAGCTTCCAGCGGCTCTGCCGCAACCCAAGCAACAATAGTATTCCAAGCCGGAGCGCCGGCAACAATTCAACTCAACGCCCAGCCAACGACGATCGCGCAAGGTGAGCACTCTCAACTCACGGCTCTCGTCCTCGACTCGCACGGCAACCCAGTCGCAGACGGGACGCCAGTAGACTTTACTGTGAACGGTAATGCTGCAGTCATGCCGCAGAATGCTTTCACGGTCAACGGAACAGCTCAAGCAAACTTCTCTTCAACAGAAGTAGGAAACTACACTGTAACCGCAACCAGTGGCGCGGCAACCGCGCAAGCACTCATTGAAGTAACTGCCTTGCCTGCCTCGCAACTTAGCGTTACAGCGCAGTCACCGGTAGTCGCAGGTACAAGCGCAGTAATAGATGTTGCCGTCCAAAACTCTCTTGGACTGCCAGTAGCTGACGGGCAAGCAGTCAACGTTGACTCTTACGACTTCAACGCTCAAGAGAACAGCTCGTGCAACGCAAGCGCATTCGCTGTAGCGCCCCAGAACGCGCTCACAGTCAATGGCAGCGCACGCTTCACAGCATACTCTGAGTGCGCAGGAGAAGCCACTATTAACTTGTCTTCAAACAACATCACCGCAACTGCAATTATTACCTTCGTTCCAGCGCAGGCGGCCTCGCTTTCATTTGAAGTCCAGCCTACAACGATAATGCAAGGCGAGTACGCTCAACTCACTGCAACCCTCCGCGACCAATACGGCAACCTCGCGGAAGGCAGCGTTTCATTCGCTTCCGACATCGGCAGCATCGAAAACACTACAGTCCAGGCACTCGAGGGCGTGGCAAGCACTCGCTTCACTTCAATAGAAGTAGGCAACGCCACCATCAACGCCGCCTCTGGCGCTCTCAACGCTTCAGCAGTAGTAAAAATCCTGCCGCTGCCTCCAACCGCAATCGTGCTCACCACAACCTCGCCAGTTGAAATCAACAGCCAAGACGAGGTAACCGCGACGGTAACGAACGCCCTCGGACTACCAGTCTACGGCGATTACCAAATAGACTTCGCGGTCACAACCGGCAACGCGTCCCTCAACCCGCAAAGCGCGCTCACGGTCAACGGCGTCGCTTCAGTCAATCTCTCTTCAACAGAGAGCGGCTACGTAACAGTAACCGCTAACTACAGCAACATTACTGCAAGCACGCAAGTGCTCTTCGTGGGCCAACCCGCAACAATACAACTATCACTAGACAAGCCCGCGCCAAGCGCAGGCGAGACAGTAACAATCACCGCCAACGTAACCGACCCCAACGGCTACCCGGCAGCGCAAGGCACGACTGTTTCCTTCACAGCGCCATCCGAAATAGCGTTCAGCTCGGCAACCGCGCAAACAAGCAACGGCATCGCCTCCACCACATTCAATTCAACAGTGGCAGGCACTTACACGATAACTGCTTTTGCTGGAAGCGCGCAAGCCGAAATCAACGTGTCATTCCAGCCAGGCCAGCCAGTACGCATCGAATTAACGCCGCAAAACGCGGTGTTGCGCAGCGGCGAAAGCCTGCAATTCAGCGCTCAAGCCTTCGACGCCTACGACAACCCAGCGCCAACACAAATGCAGTGGAGTGCCTCGCTAGGCAACATTTCCGCCGACGGCAACTACACTGCAGTACGCGCAGGAAACGACGTGGTAACCGTTTCAACTGGCGCTGCAACAAACTCATCTCAAGTCATAGTATTGCCTGGCGCTCTCGTATCACTTTCAGTAAATGCATCGCCTTCCTCAATACAAGTAGGCGGCTTCAACTCCACGATTTCAGTGCAAGGCTTTGACGCGGCAGGAAACTTGGTGGAGGAGCCAGTAATCATTCACTTCACTTCCACTCTCGGCAATATAACGCCTTCCGAGGCGAACCTATCAAACGGACGCGCCGAAGCAGTGCTTTCTTCAGGTAACACCGCAGGCACCGCGGTAGTCAGCGTGGCGGACACTAACGTGTTCACGCAAACCACGGTCGAATTCACTGCAGGACCTGCAGCCAACCTCGCGGCATTCGCGGTGCCCTCTCTCGTTCCCCTCAACGGAACCTCTACCATCGCCGTAGTAGTAAGCGATCAATACTTCAATCCAGTCCCGCAAGCAAGCGTGTCTTTCACGATAGCCTCCCAACCACAAGACGCGAACGCTTCAATCGAGCCACAACTCGCTCAAACCAGCGCGGCAGGAACTGCTTCAGCGCAACTGCACGCAACAATAGAAGGAAACTATTCAGTGCAAGTAGCAGTTGAAGGCACTCCACTCACTGCAAGCGTTTCAGTAGAAGCAGCGCCTGGCGTGGGAGTACTCGAAGGATTCGTTAAAGACTTTTACGGCAACCCAGTAGCCAACGCCACTGTTTCAGTGGACTCGCAAAACGCTTCAACGCTCGCGGACGGCTACTACGCCTTCTCGCTGCGCAGCGGAACCTACAACGCCTCCGCCCAGCACGCAGGGTACCTCTCAGACTCAAAAAACATAACAGTAACCGACAACGGAGTCACGCGCGTCAACTTCACTCTCCTACAATACGGCAGAGTAGAGGGGCTAGTGCGCGACTCGTTCGACAACCTCTTAAACGACGCAGTCGTTGAAGTCGAAGGAAACGGCAACACCTCCACAGTCCTCGGAGCCTACTCGCTAGAACTCGCTCCAGGAGTATACAACTTGACTGCAAAGCACGCCTCGTCCTACGACCAAACGGTTTACGACGTAGTAGTAATAACGGGTAACTCCACTCAAGTCGACTTCGTGCTTCAAAGCAAGCTTGCAGTCCTCAGCGGAAGCGTGCGCGACTCGCAAGGCAATCCAATCCCAGGCGCCAACGTCTCAATAGAATCGCTTGGACAAACAGTTTCAACAGACGCGCAAGGCAACTACGAGTTCACGGCAATTCAGCCCGGCGAGTACGAGGCAACCGCGCAAGCCGACGGCTTCCTTGCTTCAACGCAGCACGCAGTAGTAGTAGCAGGACAATACAATTCACTTGACTTCACGCTCTACCGCGGCGCAACCCTTTCCGGTTATGTCCTCGATTCAACGGGCATGCCAATCGCGGCAGCCAACGTCACCCTCTCTAACGGCGAGAGCGCGCTAACCGACGCAAACGGCTACTACGCCTTAAGCGCCGTCACCCCAGCCTCTTATGAGGTAAGCGTTCAAGCAAGCGGCTTCATTCCAGCAACGCAGCAACATTACCTCGCAGAAGGAGCCAACACTGCAAACTTCACTCTCTACGCTTACGGCGGCGTCAACGGCTCGGTAACGCGCTTGTTCGGAGGCGCGCCAGTAGGCGGAGCCTTGATTCAAGTCACGCAAGACGGCCTACTCAAAGGATGGGCTACCACGCTCGGCGACGGTTCTTACACTATTGGAAGCCTCGAGCAAGGCTACTACAACGTCACCGTTTCAGGCGCTGGCTTCGGACAGCAAACCAAGCTCGCTTTAGTCTTGTTGGGACAAGTCACGACGATAAATTTCAAGGTGTATTAAAATGGAGGCAGCAACAAGTTTGAACACCAAAATATTTTTGATGGCGGTCGCGCTCGCAATCACGCCTTTCGCGGCAGCAGCGAGCACAATATACGGCGTCGTTTCCGACCAGAACACTGGCGCCCCAATAGCGGGAGCCATTGTGTCAGTCTACGACAACACCTCGCTGGCGCTCATAGGCCAAAACACGACTAACGCCTCCGGCTACTACACACTAACTTTCCCTGACCAAGACGCCAACATCAACGTCACCGCGCCAAACTACTACGCCGACGATTCAATGAAGAACGTGCCATTCGCCTCCAACCCCGGCTTGTCAACTGAATTGAATTTCGCTTTGCCTCAAGCACTCCCCGGCAGAATAGTTGGAATAGCCACCGACGCTGCAACCTCTCTCCCAATAGGAGGAGTACTAGTTCAAGCCATTCAAAACAACTTAGTCAAAGCAGAAGCCACCACAAGCGCGGCAGGCGCTTACTCCCTGAACTTGCCAGCAGGAACTTACTCGCTAAAGTTTTACGCGTCAAACTACATTAACGCAACTTGGTCGCCCGTCTTCGTGAACACCAACGCCACAACCACACGCAACATCGTTTTAACTCCGCTCGCCACGGTGAGCGGCAACGTAGCTAACACTTTCGGAGAACCAGTGGCAAACGCAGTCGTGTCAATTGGCTCGTACTCAGCGACAACCGATGCCGCCGGCCACTACACAGCAAGCGGCGTAAAACCCGGCATTTACTTGCTTAACGTGACCGCGCCAGACCACTACGCCTTCACGCAAACTAATTACGTCGTCTCTCCAGGCGCAAACACTAAAAACATTGTGTTGACGCCCGCTTACGGCAAACTATACGGAAGCATAAACAACCCAACCGGCGTAATGACTATAACGCTCAACGGCTCTCAATACTTCACTTCCACGAACAACGCTTCCTACCAAATAAGCCGAGTCGCGCCAGGCACTTACGTTGCCGCCGCGACTACCACTACTCCAGGCTACAGCGCCAACCCCGCCACAATAGCAATCAGCGCGGGAGCACAAGTACGCAAAGACTTCACGTTCAACCCAGTCGTGGCGACTGGAAGCATTCAAGGCTTCATTACTGACGCCGCAACCGGCGCGCTCCTCGCAGGAGTCCAAGTCAACTACGGCGGAGCTTCAGTGGCCACGAACGCCAACGGCGAATACGAAGTCACCGGCCTAGGCCAAGGAACCTATATTTTGAGTGCAGGCGGAAGCTCGTACTCTTGCACTCCAGCAAGCGTTTCAGTGCAAGTCTTCGCGGGCACGCAGTCACACCAAAACTTTTCCTGCACTGCAAACCCCACTCCCACCATAACACCAAACCAAGGCGCAAGCGGTTCTAGCGGAACCCGCCTCTACCCAACACCAACCCCGACCTCCACGCCAGCCCCACAACAAGCCACTCCAACGCCTACCACCACGCCCACCCAACAAGAACAGCCAACCAAGAAAACGCTTTCCTACTCCATAAAAAAATGGGCTCTCAACATAATGCAAGGCAACCAATCAATAACATTGTTCCTCTCACGCGAGTACACAGTCAGCGCTGACCCCTCAAGCCCCACTGGCTACACCTCAATAATCACTTTAACAGTGGAAAACCCGTCCAACTACTCCATCAAAAACTTCAAGCTCTCCGAACTAATCCCGTCCCTCATGGCAGACGACCCCAACCTCACTTACAGCGTAAAGCCAACCAATTACGCTAACTACCAAGCCGAGTGGATAGTGAACTCGCTCGGCGCAAGCAAGAAATTCAGCATCTACTACGGAGTGCCAAAGAAACTCCAAGCCGACCTCCTCCGCTTGTACGCAAACCCGCCACTACTCCAACTCCTCGAAGAAAACGCTCAAACATTAAAAGTAACCGAAATCCCAGTAGAACAACAACAGCCATCCACGCAAACCGCCTTATTCACGGCAGCCAGCCTCCCATTACTCGGCCTCGCCATAGTGTTCTTCATAGTCGTAATCGCAGTAATCCTCGTCATAACCAAAGAAGCCAAACAAAAAATAGAGTCAAGCACAGAACAAGACGCCGACGCCGAACAACCCCACTACGAAGAACCAAAGCAAAAGAAACCAAGGCACGCGCCAAAGAAAAACAAGCGCGCATAACCAAATTCCTTTTCTTTCTTCTCTAGCCCGCGACGGGGGACACCACTCGCCAGTGTTTGGC
>JBAMLY010000014.1:0-2408 GCA_039794045.1 Candidatus Micrarchaeia archaeon
TGCTTTCGTTGCCTACGGCGTAAATTGCTGCAGAGTAGGGGTCTGTCGAGGAAGCGTAAATGCTGGTTTTGGTTGTTGACGCGTTCAAGCCGTGCGTTGTCCAGTTGCCGAGGGCGGTGACTTGCTCGAGCGTTACCGTCGCGTAGTCTGCCGCGTAAGCGAATGGTGCTACCGTGATGTTGTAGCGGGGGGAAAGCGTTTCAGAGCCTATTCGTATTTCGAGGCGGGTGACGTTGTCTGGCGCGGAAGCTTGAGCGCAAGCTATTGCGGTGAACAAGTCTGCGTTGAACTGGTTTGAAAAACAGTTGAAGCCGCCGGCGAAGCCCGTCGCGCCAAGCAAGACGTCGAAGTAGCCGTTGCTTACTTGCACGGACTGGGTTTCGTTCCACAGCATGTTGCCGCCCGTCGCGGCGTTCCACACCGAGAAGTTCATTGAGTAAGCGCCGTTTTCTACTGGCGCGCCCGTGGACGCGTTAAGCAATAGTCCCTGCACTGAAATCATTTGGGGCGCGAATGACTTGAAGTCCTCGCCTAACTCTGAAGAAGTTTGGGGGTGGACTCCAGGCGGCCAAGCTGCTGCCGCGAAGCACGAAGTCAAAGCGATTGCGAGGAAGAATAGCTTGTTCATGGAGTTAAACACCCTTCCAACTTTTTGAGAGGATTAAGCGCTTGCGCGCTTTAAATAATTTGCTTTGGAAACACTAGTAAGAACGCAAAAACGTTTAATAAACGCTTTTGAGTGAATGTTTTAGTCTTCGTGGGAGGTTTTCTGCATGGCTGGCTCTAAAAGCGTTTTCAGGAAAGAGGTTTTCTACGCAGCGGTAATGATTGCGTTGGCTGTCGCGTGCGGCTTTCTAGCCTTTCAAGCCGCGGAAGCACAACAAAAACTCGTTCAAGCGAACTTGGCTGTAATGACTTTGTCTGCCGAGTTGTCTTCACAGAAGTCTTTTTGCCCGCCATGCGTTTGCCCCACGCCTTCTCCTTCCCAGCCTCCAGAGTTCAACGCTTGCACGGCAGTGAAAGACTCTTCGCCGTTGTTCCAGTACTACTGCAAGAGCAAGCTCTTCGCTGAATTCGTGCAAGCAAGCCCCGACTACGAGGGCAGTTACCGCGCTTTAGACGCGGCAAACTTGACTGCACTCGCCCAACAACAGCCCGCCGTTTACGCGAACTTGTCCGTGACTGCCTTCCCAGTTTTTGAAGTGCGTCTGGCGAGCAAAACAAAACAAATAGGAGCCATTATAATCTTCGACAACAACGGCAAAATCTTGAAGGAAGTGCCGCTGCAAATGGTGACCATACAGTAATGAAAAGCGCTTCACTTGCAGTGTTCTTGGCTGTGTTCGCAGTGCTAGCAGTTACTGCGACAGCCTTTACGGCGAGCAGCACCAGCTTCGTCGTAGGCGAGCTTGACGCCGTGCAGGCAGGACAAGGAGCTTCAACGCTTCACCAAGCCGCTAGCGCTTCCTATAATTTGACTCTCGTGGCAGTAGAGCAGCCAGTGGGATGGAGTTATGACTCGGCGGGGGCAGCGCGCGCTTGCCTTGGACCGCTTTGCAGGGTCGCGAGCGGGCCGCCGTACTATGTAGCACGCGTGGAAGACTGCGCTTGCAACGGCGAAGAATTTGGTACGGGGAACTTGACGATAAGAATAAATGGCGTGGAAACAACTGTCATGGAGTCTGCGTGGGAGCCATTCAACTTGACTGTGAACACGAGCAGCTTGGGAAGCAGGTTAGTAGTTTGCGAACGCGGCGGAAACTTTCCCTTTGCTTTCTCTCAATCGGGTAGGTCTAGCGGGAGTGCTTTGGTTTCAACAGCCGTCGCAGAAGCTTTCCTTAAAAGCGACAAACTAGCCAGCATGACGGTAATTCCGACTGGCAGTAACAACAACCTCTACCCGAATGGATTTAATTACTTGGTTACAGTTGAACTGCATGACGCGAGAGACGATTTAATAGCGTGCAAGAACTTGACTGTCGCAACCGACGCCAACCACTACATTAACCCCCCAAATCATAGCGTGTCGGTTCCAAACACTGAGAACATTCGCGCCGCAAACGACCACCTCATCAATATTTACTCGCACGTGAAAGAAACCGATGGAGGAAACGAGTCCATAATAATTATTTACTCTAACGGAACTGAGCACGGCGTCGAGGCGGTGACTCCCAATGCAGACGGTGTGATAGCAATGAAGGTGAGAGTATTAGATGCGGACACGCTGCAACCAATCCAGAACGCGCTAGTTTGGTTCGTGGAAAGAAACAGTTACGCGCACTGGGCCGTGCCGCAGTACTCTGACCAACAGCACTTAGTGTTCAACAGGGTAGCGGGCAGGGCGTTGACTGACGCTAGCGGGTGGGCGAACGTCACAATAATTCCTACTGGAGGCGCGAGTTTCCCGT
>JBAMLY010000014.1:2508-20403 GCA_039794045.1 Candidatus Micrarchaeia archaeon
ACGGCGTCTACGACCAAAACAGTGGAAACGCAACAATAAAAGTAACAACAATAAACCCTGGCGTCCGAAATCCGAACCAGAACCGAAACGTAACTAAAGGAATATGCGACGACGAATACGGCTTTAACTGCAACTCGAGCACGGTGGACTTGCCTAACGCGAGCAACTCGTTGTTCACGGGGGTTACTGGCGCCCAGCAAATGGCTTTGAACCAACCAATCCAAAAACAAATAGTGATTAACGGCTTGAATTACTCGCTCTGCATTGGCCCTGACTTGATTGCGTCGTCTTTGGGTGCGTCTTTTCCGTCCAGCGGCAGGATTTACTCGGTCAACGCCAGCGCAGCCGCGGTAAGCAAGGCCATTACCGAGTTGGGACAGCCGTTAGTTGGAACTGAGAACTTTACTGTGTCGTGGCAGTTGCGAAACGTTGGCAACGTGAACACAAGCAAACCATTCAACGTGACTTTCTACAAGTCTTCAGTTGATCCAAACAACAAGATTTACGAGTTGACGGTGAACGAGAACTTGACGCCGGGACAGTACAAGAGTGGTTCTTTTTCTGCGCTGGCTTACAACACCAGGAACTATTACTTCATGGTTGTTGACTCGGCTAGCGAGATAGGCGAGTGCAGTGAGTCAAACAACGGAGCTCAAACGAGTGCGGACGCTAAACTCGCCTACAGCATTTACTTTTACAACGAGAGCGGCTCGCCTATTACCTCGCTGGAGTACACGGGGCGCCCCATAAGCTTGTTGGTTTACGCTAACGACAGTTTAGGCAATCCCGTGGCAGGCAACTTGACTCGCATCGTTCAAGAAAACGGCATCGAGTTGTTCGCTCCAGTACAGCAAGGAATGCGTCCTTACGCTATAGCAGAAGTGACGACGAACGCGAGCGGTTGGGCGAACATGACGCTCATTCCAACCGGCAACCAATACTACGACAAGTGGAACTTTGGTTCTTACACGAACTTGTATAACTACCTTCAAAGCAATTACTCGTTGTACGCAGAGTTGTACGTGGATGGCGTACGAAAAGCGAGAGTCGAACTGCCTTTGACTAGCCTTACGCCGACAGACCCCACCGGCGCAAACATTCACTCACTCAACCCGCCTTTCAAGACGCTCATAGAATTCGTTTACGACGCAGCACTCGGAGTAATGAAGACGGTACGCAACTGGCTGCAAATCACTAACGTGCCTTGAGAGAATGAATGGCCATGAAAAAGTTTTTCGCTGCATTGCCTGTTCTTCTAGCATTGGCGGCAGCGACAGCAAACGCGTTGACAGCCGAAATAACTGACTCGAGTGGAGCGCCGCTTAACTTGACGCTCGACATTGACGCTTCTCAAGGGAGTTCGTTTCAAGGAACGCTCTTCCAGTACTGCAACTCGTCGAGTTACAGTGACTTGGCTTACTGCAACCAAAACGCGTTCGTCAAAATATGCGATGCCCAAAACTTGACTGGCAACTATACTGGAATCGCTTACAAGGTGGGAACCAATCCAGCGAAAATGAGGTGGATACTAGTAAGCAGTTACGGGGGGCAGTCAATGGGAAGCCTCTTCCCAATAACTAATTGGAGTGACTCCACCCACTGCGCGCTAGTAGACGTCGACTTGTCTTTCTTTCGGGCAGTCTATCCCGCAATTCCGGAAGTCGTATTCTCCTCCGACGCCTTTGCCGACGACGGCGACACCTTCATTCCCCTCACGACAGCCACGATGTTGAAGGGAACATATGTTTTCACTAACCAATCGCTTCCAGGAGACATACTTTCAATAAATGTTGCCGGCGCTTACGCGGAAAACACGCAAGCAGAGTACTCTGCGCCGTTGCTGGTAGTGGGCACTGAAAACGCGGCTCAACAAGTCTGCGACGTCAACATTACTTCGCCAAACCAGCCAATCAACTTGTCATTGTTCAGCGGCGGAATAGATTGCAGGGAAAGCACTGTAGTAAACATTAACGGCATTCGCACGCCAGTTAACTTGATGTACTGCAACGACGGCGTGCAAGACTACGGAGAAACTGGCGTTGACTGCGGCGGTCCCTGCCCGCCTTGTCCAGTAAACGTCACGACTTACTTGGCATTCATAAAGCCGGACGGAACGGCGGGCTGCCTGGAAATGACTACGCAGCCATTCAACGTCACCGTGCGCTTGGTGGTCGCCGGACAGCGGTTGTGCGACGAAAACCACACTTTTCTCAGCATGCTCGCGCCCAGCGGGAAAACAGCTACTTACAACGCGTCTTCGTGCGCTAACGGCGACCACTTGTTCGCAGTAGAACTAGAAGGTGCTGGAACCTATCACTTCGTCGCGTTCTCTAACGCCACGGATTACTCGCCGAAAAGCATTCACTGTGACGTGACATTTAACCCCACTGAATTTATTGCTCGCTTGCCTGACGCGCACCCACTCGCCGCAGTCGCGGCAGGGCTTCTAGCGTTCTTGTTGTTCTTCAAGCTCGGCAAGCAAAACAAGAAGAGAAAGTAAAAGGAGAGCTTTCTTGCAAATAAACGCCCGCAGCGTAAAAATTGCTCGCGCGACTTCAAAACAGCTTTACGCGATAACGGTTCTCACGCGCAAGTACTTTCCTTACACTAATTTCACGATGCAAGCAATTAGGGACAGAATGAAAAAAAGGCAAGTGAAATATTATGCTGCCTCGTACGCGGGGCACACCGTCGGCTTCGTTGACTTTCAATTCGTTGGAAGAAAAGCCAAGATTCTCGGGCTCGCCGTTCTACCAGAGTTTCGCGGCAACGGAATAGGAAAAAAGCTGTTGAAGAAAGCGCTAGAAGAAGCAAGAAAAGCCGGCAAAAGCGAGGCCTTCCTTTGGACGTCGCGCAAAATGTATCCCGACGCACAAGCGTTATACGAAAAATTCGGGTTCCAGTTCAAGGAAGCAATCCCGCAAAAAATTTTTGGGGAAGAAATAATTGTTTTAAGCAAGAAGCTCTAAAAGGAAGAGAGGAATGCGCGGCAGTCTAGGGCGCAAAAGAGTCAATAAATTCCTGTATTTTCTGGCGGTTTGCCGCGTAAGTCTTAACAATGAAGTGCTCTTCACCCAAAGACTTCCTGGCAGCCGAAAGCGCTTCGTCGAACTTGAAGACGTTGTGCTTGAACAAAGAACCCAGCGTGCGCCCGCCCCCGCCCCGCAAGGAAATCGACTTGACTTCAACAACTTTAACAGGACGAGACTTCAACAAACCAAAAAAGCCTGGCTTGACTTCGTGTTCCACTTCATTTTTTTCAATTTCAATCAAGCCAGCCAGCGGCTCGTAGCGTGGAATGACTTTGTATAACGCCTTCTCTAAAGCGCGCGCGTGAACGGCTTCCCCGTGAGACAACGCCACTGCAATCTCCTTTCTTACACTTTTTGGGACTCGCGCGCTTAAAATTATTGCGTTAACTCAAACGCGTAGCGTGGGATCGCCGTACAAAATGAATTCAAGGGCAGTCAACTCGTCCACCTCGCGAGTTCCAAGCTTTTTCTTGGCGGCAACAAACGCATCGCCAATGCGCTCGCCTGACGCTAGTCCCTTCAAAGTAAAGTAAGTTAAAGCGTTAGCAACTCCTGCTCTCTCCACCGCCGCTTCGTCCACTGCGGCAGAGCTTGAGAGCTTGTTGTCCGACAACGCGCTCATCGTGCTTCCCACGAAAGCCTTCGCGCCTCCACGCAAAAACTTTATCGCGAGGCTCTCGTTAACAGTTCGCTGGGGGTTAGCACCATAACAAGAATCAGCCACCAAAATTTTTCCAGCAAAATCAATTTCCCGCGCTATCGAGGGATTCAAGACCAAGTAGTCACTTGAATCGCTTCTCGCCCGCCCAATGAAAGCCTGCTCTTGCAGGGGCTCGTTGCCGTGCAATGCCACGAAGACGACGTTGCTTGAAAGCCCTTCGCGCAAGGAGTCAAGAGCAGGCGGAACATAAGCAAAGTCAAGCAAGCGAATCACGGAAAAAGGCGGAGCCACCAACGCCGCCTCGCCAGCCTTCTCGAAAGAAAAGCGGTTCAAGAAATCAAAGAAAACATCTTGCGAAACGACTTTAGAGACGCCTTCAAACGAAGCGCGCTTGGAGTGCGCTTGAATCGCTTCCTCCAACAAGTCAACAAGCACTGAATCACGCGATTCTTCCTCGAAGCCGTCAGGCAAGCGACCCACTACCGCGCCGCCAGCCGAGTAAGGCAAGTCAGTCCAAACCATTGAATCGCTTTCAAGCAAGAACTCGAACACCGGACTGTAAGACGCGGAAGACAACGGGTTAGGCGCGCGAGGCATGGAAACAATTTTTGGTCCACCAACCAACAACAAGTAGCGAGCGCCGCTCTCGTTCAAAACAGTTAGCGCGGCGGCAACATCGCCCTCTGCAGTGAATGGCGCGCCTTCCTCGTCAAAAAAAACAGTTTCAGCGTTCACTCCGTCAGTTGAAGCGGCTTTCGCGAGGCGGTTCATCGCGTCCTCAACTTGCAACGCGATTTCTCGACCGTACTTGGCGTTAAGGCGGTCGCGCCTGCTCGCAATAACCAGTTCAACTCTCTTTTCCTCCTGCAAGGGAAGCGTGGCTTGCGGGGATTCAGTGAGTTCAACGCTTGCCTTGGCATCGCCGGAAAGCGTGATCCGCAAAGAAGCGCCTTCAAAACCTTCTTTTTCCACTCTCACTGTAACGCGCTTGCTTGCAGGCAAGCCATCAAAAACCGTGGTGCCATTGCCCAACGTAACCGAGGAAGCAAGCACCTTCCCACCAAAAACTATTTTCACTAGCGCGCCCTCTATTGGAGCGCCGGATACAGTGGAAACGCTGACGCTCAACCGCGCCGCCTGCTGCTGCCCAAAAAAAGAAAGAGCAACGAACGCGAGCAACGCAGCTAAAACAATCAAGGCCACGAAAACTGTTTTCCTTGAATTGAATTGAAAGTTCAAGCCGACTCACTTAATTCGTCTTCCAAGCCCGCGCTACAGCGCCAGTCTTCTTGTCCACTAAAACCACTGCGCCGTCCAAGAAAGAATAAGAAGGAACAGAAAAATTTTTTCCTTCCACTGAAGCCGTGCCTGCAGGAGTAGAATAACGCTTGAAGCCGGAAACCGCCCAGTAAGCCCCCGCGTCCACTACCTTCAAAGAAGCAGCAGGGTAACCAGCAAACAAATTCGCGAAAGCAGCGCGCGCTTCACTCGCGGAAACCCCTGCAGCCGAGGAAGGAAAAGCTTGAGCGGAAGGAAAAGAAAAATAAACGCTTGCAAAAAGAGTTCCTTTCTCTTCGCGGCCGGAAACGAATAAAACAGTCACTCCAAACAAGTTGGAAGCCACTCCCTTCTCCACGACAGAAAAACCACTTAATTGCTCTGAGCCATTATAAACCTTTAAAGCAATCCTTGAAAAGTCAGCTGAAACGTCGGCGAGAAAGAAAACGAGTCCTCCCACTTCAACCGACTCGCCGCGAGCCAACTCCAACCTCTTTTCCTGCGATGAAGCCGAGCGCGCGAAAACCGAGAACAAAAGCACTACAACAAAACAAATAGCGGCGAACGCAACAAAGTTCTTGAAGGCCATGAAAACTTTTTGGCTTCACTGCTTATTATGTTTTTTCAACGCTGCTGGCTTGAATGAAAACAGGGCCGCCAACGACTCCCAAGAGTTTTTGAACCGTTCCCCGCACGACCACCGGCGTTCCTTCAGCGTAAAGAGTTCCCTTCCAAGCCACTGGAATAGAGTCGTTGGCTTCATCCCGCAAAGAAAACCCACTCAAGTCGCCCACGCGCAATACTCTTTCAACAGAGCCGCGCAATACAACTTCCTTGCCAGCGAAAGCGTCAGGGTTTTGCTTCAACTCACTAACCGACTTAGAACCCTCCAAGCAACCAAACAAAAACAATGAAAAAACAATTAACAACGCAAAAAGAAAACCCTTCAAAGCCAAACCTCCTCGCCCCCCAAAAAACAAGAAGGCATTCATTATTTAAAAACTTTAAAGTAGCGCCCAAAAACTGCGGCAACGCAAACAGCCTGCACTGTATTCTCCCATTCACAGAATAAGAAAAGCAGCGTAAGCGGTTACTCTATCTCCATTTCCAATTCTACTTGGCCAGTGCCGCACGGAATGGTTTGACCGATTATAATGTTTTCTGCGACGCCCTTCAAGGGGTCTTCCTCGCCTTTCACGCAAGCATTTATCAAGTGCTTCGCGGTTTCCTCAAAAGCAGCACGCGCGAGTACTGAAGCTTTCTCGCCAGCCAACCCATGGCGCCCCATGCTCTTGAGCGAGCCCTTGAAAGTCATGGCGTCAGCAATGAGCATCACGTGGCGCACGTCCACGTCAATGTCTTGCGCTTCAAGAACTTTCACTATCTCGGATATTATTGCGTTGCGCGCCGCCTCTATTCCCAGCACCTTGTTTATCTCGGCTATGTCGTTAGTAGTAGTACGGTAAGGCTCTACTTCAGGAACCTTAAACACTTCCTCCAAGTTAGAGCCCTCGGTCGCGATCACGTACTCGCCATCGCGCTCGATGATGATGGCGCGCGAAATGCCTTTGATTCCGCGCAAGCTCAATTCTTTGAGCTTGTTTGTTATCTTGCGAATGTTTTTGAGCGTGTCCACTTGCGGCTTTATTGCCACGCCACGCGCTGTCTTCTCGCAGGAAGCAACGCCCTTTATTTTCTTGAGGATTTCGTCGGCAGACAACCCGTACTCCTTAAGCGCTTCCTCGTCGAAGTCAATGCGTATCACGCGCTTGTCGAAGTCTTCCTTTACTTCCGCGACTTTCTCCAAGCGAACTTCCTCGATAGAAGCCGCTATCCTGCGGACTTTCGCGTAGTCCTTTGCATACTCTTTCTTTAAGTAAACTTCCATGACTGGATTCTTTGGAGTCTTGCGCGCGTCAACTATTTCCACGAGGCGAGTGAAGCCAAGCTGCGCAAGCGAAAGCACGCCCGCGTAGTGGAAAGTCCTCAAAGTCATTTGCGTGCCTGGCTCTCCAATGCTTTGCGCGGCAACCACTCCCACTGGCTCGCCGTAAGCTATTGACTTGTTGTTAGAGGGGTCAACGCCGTCGTCGCCGTACTTGAATTGAATAACATTTCCCTCGGCGTCGCGCACGCTCAAGTCTTCTGCCACGGTAACGTCTTGCAAGGCGTTGATCAAGCGGCGCTGCATGTAGCCAGTCTTGGCTGGGTTGACGCCCTTGTCTACTACTGCATCGCGCCCGCCTGCCGCGTGAAAGAAGTACTCGAAAGGCGAAAGCCCGTGAGTAAAAGCAGAGGAAACGAAGCCGCGCGCGCTGTCACTCAAGTCGCCCTTTTTTTGGTGGGGCAGAATGCGGCGCTCGTAACCCGCCCTCATCCTGCGACCGCGAATTGCCTGTTGTCCCACCAAGCCACACATTTGCACTATGTTTATGAGCGAGCCACGCGCCTTAGAGCGAGCCATTACTACTGCAGGGTTCAAGTGACGCGTTTTCCCGTTGAAGTCAATGACGGTTTTCCTCACGTGCTTCAAAACCACTTCGTTGCAGTCGTTGCGCACGCCTTCCACTACATTCATAACCAGTTCTTCAAGCGTTTCGCGCAAGCTCTTGCCAGGCTTGCGTTCTAGCTTGCCGTTCCTGAATTTTTCAACGAGCTCGCGCACCTTATTTCTGCCGTGGCGGTAAAGCTCACGGATCTGGCTGCGTCCTTCTTCGCTCAACTCGTAGTCTGCGAGGGAAAGAGACAGGCCAGCGAGAGTCACGAAGCGCGAAGAAAGACGAGTTGCTGCATCAATGAATTTCCTGGCTTCCGCGGCGCCTAACTCAGCGAATATCTCACGAGCTATCTTGTCTATCACTCTGTCGTCAACGTAGCCTTCTTTGAGGACGCCATTCACTATCTTTACTTGGTGTCCTCCCCTGTTTTTCGCTTCCATCGAAAAATCTTTAGGGAGAATGGCGCTGAAGACTTCCCTGCCGTCAACTACTTCGTCTTTGAAGTCCGCAGTGACTCCAGCGTGGTAAAGCACGTCGCACGCTTCCACGCGCGAGAGAAACACGTCGTCAGTCAAAAGGTAGATGCCGCTCAAGTGGTCCAGCGTCGGCACGACTAACGGCTCGCCGTTCCTCGGCGACAAAATGTTTTGCTCTACCTTCATTAAAAGCTCGGCTTCAGCGCGGGCTTCCTCGTTTTGAGGAACGTGAATATTCATTTCGTCTCCGTCAAAGTCCGCGTTGTATGGCTTGCACGCAGCAACGTTCAACCTGAAAGTCTTGCCCGGCATTATCTTAGCCGAGTGCGCCATCATGCTGACGCGGTGAAGCGAGGGCTGGCGGTTGAATATCACTGTGTCCCCATCCATCAACTGCCGCTCGACCACAAAGCCTGGCGCGAGCTCGGAAAGAACTTCTTCCACATTAGCTGGAGTAATCTTCTTGCGTCTCCCGTCAGGCCGCACAATGTAATTTATTTTTTGGGGGTTCTCGCGAATCACTTGCTTCAAGGATTCAATGTTCCACGAAGTAACTCCTTCCGGAATCGTGAGCTCGGAAGCAATAGCTTCAGGAATTCCTATCTCGTTTATGCCTATCACGGCATCAGGAGAAACCACGGTGCGCGCACTGAAGTTAACGCGCTTGCCACTCAAATTGTACCTGAAGCGCCCCTCTTTTCCTTTCAAGCGCTGAAACAACGTCTTCAACTGCCTACCAGAACGGTGGCGGGCCGGCGGAATTCCAGCCGTCTCATTGTCAAAATAAGTTATCACGTGGTACTGCAAAAGCTCCCACAAGTCCTCTATGATGAGTTGTGGAGCGCCAGCGTCAATGTTTTCCCCCAAACGCTGGTTTATGCGCAGAATGTCTACCAGCTTGTGTGTCAAATCGTCTTCGCTGCGCTCGCCTGTTTCCAGCGTAATCGAGGGACGCACGGTAACCGGCGGAACTAAAAGCACCGTCAAAACCATGTTTTCTGGGCGCACGCTCACGCCAAGCTTCTTCAAGTCATCGTCTGGAATGCGTTCCAGCCTCTCACGCGTCTCGTTCGGCAAAAGCTTGCGGTCTTCCTCGTAGTAAGTCGCTGGCTTGACGAACTTTATCGTCTTCTGTTTCTCGCCGCAGTGCGGACACTCTCCCACGTGCCTTGCCTTCTCAAGAGTGCTCGTCTCGCTCAAAAGCCTGCCGCACTTGCGGCAAGTCGCCCGCAAAAGCAAGTAAATCGTTTTAGCGAAACCAATGTGTATCACTGGACGCACTAACTCGATGTGCCCGAAGTGCCCACTGCAAGTCTTGATGCGGCCGCCGCACGTCTTACACTTCAATCCAGGATCTATGACTCCAAGGTGTTGGTCCGCCAACCCCCCGCTTATAGGATAGCCGTCCTCGTCATAAGTGTCGGGAACCGTTATTTTGACGGCGCTCATACTGCGAATTTGTTCCGGTGAAAACAAAGAGAAAAAAATACTTTTCACTACTTCCATTTCTTACCGCCTCAACCCTGCGCGCGCAGCGAAAGCTTAGGAAATATTCCTATGCTCTTCATTTCATCCAACAATAACTTGAACGCGTAACTCATTTCAACTTCCGAGACGCTGGAACTGCCACACAACGGACAATAACGGCGGTTCTTGACTTTGTCGTGCACTGCCAGCGAACCACAAGAGTTGCAGACTAACTCTATAGTCTTGTCCGCCGAGTCCAGCATGCGTTCCTTCAACAATGAAGCCGCGCCATAGCCAATAAAGCAGTCGCGCTCCATTTCTCCAAGCCTCAAACCGCCTTCCCTCGCGCGCCCCTCTGTCGGCTGGTGCGTAAGCATTTGAACCGGGCCACGCGAGCGCGCGTGCATTTTAAGCGAAACCAAGTGATGCAGTCTCTGGTAGTAAATCACGCCAATGTAAATTTTTGCCTTCAAGGGAATGCCAGTTACCGCGTCGTAAAGCGTTTCAGTTCCAGTCAAGCGGAAGCCGTTCTCGTGCAACACTTTCTCGAAGTCTTCCTGCGTCTCGCCGCGGAACGCCGTGCCATCCTTTATTCTTCCGTCGAGCGCGGCAGCCTTGCCAGCAAGCATTTCAAGCAAGTGCCCCGCAGTCATGCGCCCCGGAATCGCGTGCGTGTTTATTATCAAGTCTGGAACGATTCCGTCGCGAGTGAAAGGCAAGTCTTCTTGTTCGGCAAGCAAGGCCACAACTCCTTTTTGGCCGAAGCGGGAAGCAAACTTGTCTCCAATCTCTGGAATGTTGAGCGTGCGAACGCGGACTTTAATGAATCGGTTTCCAGCGAGAGTCTCGCTCAACATGACTGCGTCAACCACTCCGCTCTCGTTGCCTCGCACGGTAACGCTTGCCTCGCGGCGTTTTTCGCTCTCGATCTCGAAAGCACTTATTTCTTTGAGGAAGCGGGGCGGCGAAGTTTTTCCGACGAGCACCGAGTTTGGTCCCACAAGAGTTTCAGGCGAAATAAAGCCGTTCTCGTCCAACTGGCTGTAAGCCTCGGGACCCAAGTAACCTTGCACGAACTCTTCCGGCACTTGGTACTTGTCCTTCTGGCCGCCTGGATAGCGGCCTTCCTCGTCAGCGTAAGTGCGAATGAATACGCTGCGCGCCAAACCCCTCTCAACTGATGCTTTGTTTAATATGATGGCGTCGTTCAAGTTGAAGCCATTATAAGACAGTACTGCCACAACCATGTTTTGCCCGCTTGGGCGCTTGAAGTTGCCGAGAGTCTCGTAAATCGAGGTAGTGACGAGTGGACGGTGGGGGTAAAACAAGATGTAGCCGCGCGTCTCGCTCCTGTAATTAAAGTTTGCCGCGTACAAGCCCAGCGACTGCTTCGTGTGCTGGGCGGCCATTAAAACCCTGGCCGAAGAATTGTATTCAGGAAAGGGATTCTGGGAAGAAGCAACGCCGAGCATTGAAACAGGGTCTATTTCAAGGTGAGTGTATTTTTCCTCGTTCTTGCCGCTGGCTTTCTCTAAGTCTTCGGGGTTCAAGGCAACGAAGGCGTTCTCTTCTTCTTCAGCGTCCAAGTACTCTATTACTCCTTGCTTGACTAAGTCATTCCAAGAAAGTTCTCCTTTCTTTAGCGCTTCCAAGTGCTTTTCAGTCAAGAGCGGCTTGTTGTTCTTCACCACGATCAACGGCCTGCGAGGGCGCCCGTCGTCAGTGTTAATGAAGACTTCGTTTGTGCGCGCATAGAAAGCAACATTCGTTTGCCCGTCTATTTCGCCGGCGCGCCGTTTCTCGCGAATTTCTTTGGCGAGCTTATCGCCGTCTTCAGCGAAGCCAACAAACCTTCCATTCAAGTAAACGCTTGCTTTCTCCATTCCAATCACGCCTTCATGCTCACACCAAGTTTTTTCAGCACTGGCTCCAAAGCCTTTTCTTCAACACCAGAAGTTATCTCGCAGAACAGCGCCAGGTTCTTGACGAGGCCGCAGTTCGGTCCCTCCGGAGTCTCGTTGGGATCCAGCCTACCAAAGTGCGTGCCATTCAAGTCGCGCGCCTTGTGGTGAGGATGTTTTTTGGCGAGCGGCGAAGTAACGCGGCGCAAGAACGAAAGACTGGAAATAAAGTTGTAGCGGTCAAGCGGCTGGCACACGCCAGTGTAGCCGCCAACCCAGTTGCCGGTAGCCAAAGAGTACTTAATGCGCTCGCTTAAAGCGTCAGGACGCACTACCACTGTCATGCTCATCTTGCGCCCGCGCACGTTAGCGCGCTCTATCTGGTAACTAATGTCTTTGACTAGAAACTGGAAAGCATACCTGAACAACTCGCTCATGAGCTTGCCCGCAATCTTGAGGCGCTTGTTGGCGTAGTGGTCCTTGTCCTCCACTCTCCGCTTCTTGTAAGCAACGAGAATGCAGCGCTCAGCCATTCTACACAAAAAGTACGCTTTGGCGAGGCGCGCTTCCTCTTCCACGCCAATGTGAGGGAACAAGTAGTGGTCCAACAACAACTCAGCGCGCTTGACTTGGTATTCTACTGGCTGGCCCGGCGCAGCGCGCTTGCCAATCGTTTCAAGGGCTTCGCGCTTGTTCTTGGTCTCGTCAGCCTCCAAATTCAACAAAACATCGTTTTGAACTTCTACGTCGGGAGAAAAAGCCTCCAAAATCTTTTCGTTCTTTTCCAAGCCGAGAGCGCGCAACAACAAAACTAGTTCCAAGGACTTGCTATAAGAAGGCATTGAAGCCGAAAGCCTGCCTTCCACCGTGCGGTCAACAGTGCAACGCCCACGGAAGCCAAGGCGAGTAGAAAAAATTTTGGCGCTAGTAACCCCCTTGTCTTTGTCGCGGCTCACGAGAATGCGGTTGGGAGCTAAGTCCTCCATCGTCATCAAAGTCTTTTCAGTGCCATTGATTATGAAATAACCACCAACGTCTTGCGGGTCCTCCCCCAATTCCACGAGCTCTTGAGGAGTCTTGCCGTGCAAGTAACACAAATTACTTTTAGTCATGACGGGAAGCTCGCCAACGTAAATGTCTTCCGTCTTCTTTTCAACGCCGTTCAAGACTATAGTCATTTCCAGGAAGAGAGGAGCCGTATAAGAAATGTCGCGCAAGCGCGCCTCCATTGGGTAAAGCGGGCGCCGCGAGCCGTCAGCCTCGGTAATCATTGGCCTCTCGACGCGAATCTTGCCAAGCTTTATCACGAGGCCCTCTATCTGTGGTTCTATCACGCGCTGCGAGTCAACCACTTCCTGGAGCCCCGTGGCAACGAACTTATTGTAAGAATCAAGGTATTGCTTCACCAAAGAATTCTGCAAGAGATATTGACGTGTAAGTTCCGGGAAAGCCATGCTTGCACCTTCTCAACACGCGCGCTCGCCACAGTAAGCCACGCGTTAATCTACCACGAGACGGTAATAAAGGGCGTCCTTGCCAGTGGCAGGACTAACCCTAGTAATTTTTATTACGTCGCCAACTTTAGGGCCGAGAGGAATCAAAGACGGGTCAGTAACACGAATTTTCGGCAGCTTGTCCAACGTCAAACCATAGTCGCTCAAAAGCTTCTTGACTTCCTCTCCAGAAGCAACCTGCATGCGTGGAACTAAAACGTGGACAGTAGGGTAAGATTCGTGGCTCTCAGGCATCCTAAATCACAGAATCCGACAAATTACCGGCTCGCAGTTAATACTTATCCCTCAAACTATTTTTAAACCTATCGCTTTAAAGCAAAAAAAAAGAAAACTGTGAGAAGCGCTTTCCTGTCTTCACGCACGCCAGAAAGCATTGCCCGGCCCGCCAGCGCCCGAAAATCCGCCCAAGCCGGGCAAGACACCAAATCGAATGCCGAACAACGCGAAAACCAAATCCAACACAGCGACTACCACCAACGAGGCAATGCCGGAAACCACGAGCGCTATCACTGCATTGACCCAGTTAAAACCATAAACTTCTTTCAAGGCAAGCAAGGCCAAGTAAAAGCCGTAAAGGCAAAGCAAAAAAACAAGCAAATTACCAACGACTGGCACCAGCGAAAACACGCCACCGACTACCATGATCGGCGCGCAAAACAAGGCGAACACGTAAGCAACAACGTCAAAGCTTCCCCCCTTGCCTTTCAAAAAAACCGCTGTCTTGTCGACCACGAAGCAAGCAACGACGAACCCAACAATTGAAGTCACTACCGAAACCACTACCGCTGAAGCCACGAAACCCAACGCACTCAAAGCACTTCCAGCCACAAGCGCTCCACCAAACGCTCCACGACTCAAGAAAAAGAACGCCGCAAACCCAGCCAGCACCCCGTAAACGAGTGAAGCAACGCCCACCATCTTAACGCCTTCCACTAAGTCCGCCTTCCCTTTCGCGGCAGCAAAGGCTTCTTCTGGCTTCAACAAAGCGCTCTTCCACAATTCAATCCAATCCATTAAAAACCACCTTTTAAACACAAAAACAACTCAATTAAAAACCTTTTTCCCGCAAAGCAAGGCCGAAAACCAAACCAAAAACATTAATTAAAAGCGAGCGCGTAACCCACTTAATGATGTTATCCGACGACGGAATCAAGAAAGCCGTCAAGAAACGCGAGCTCGAAATCATTCCCTACTACGACTACGCCCTCCTCCCTTCAGCGTACGTCATGCACCTCGGCAAAAACTTTTTGCGTCCAGCGCGCGGTAAGACAATCGACGCAGTACACGGGCCCACCGAAAAATACTACAAGCCATTCTCCATAACAGACGCAAAGCCACTACGCTTGAAACCAGGAGAGTTCGTGCTCGGCGAAACCATGGAAAAAATTCGACTCTCCAACAAACTCGGCTTAATGATTGAAGGCGTGAGCGCGTTGGGACGCTTGGGCGTCACCGCCGTAATGACTGCCATGCTCGTCGACTCAGGGCACGGCTGGTTCAAGCCGCGAGCGATAACCCTCGAAATAAAAAACCAGGGCCCCAACACGATAATCTTGCGCCCAGGAATGAAGTTCTGCCGCTGCGTCTTCTTCCGCCTCGAAACGCCTGCCACGTTCTACAGCGACGCAAAAAGCAAGTACGCCTTCCAAGAAGGAGTAGGCGCGCCCAAGCCCTTGAACGAATTCGGAGTGTAAAACCCGGCCTTACTTGAACCACTTGCGCGCGACTTCCTCTGAATACCATTGACGCAAAAGCTTTTCAGGCTCCACGCGCCCCACGAACTCAATCTTTACTGGGAAACCATGGTCCGTCTTGTGACCCATCCAAACTATTGCGCCCTGCCTCCTCTTATGAAGACCCCGCTCTTCAAGCAATGCAATCAAACGCGCCACTTTCTCTTTGCTCTCAACAAAGCCAGCCAAGGAAGCCGACTTGAGTTCCTCCGGCCGCACAACAGGCAACAACGTCTTAATAGTCGGAAAAGCAGTCTGGTGAATTGGCTTGCCAGTAATTTCCTGCGCGCGCTTGTCTGGCACTACCAGTTTTTCTTTCAGAATCTGGTTAACAGCAACCAAAACCACGAAAAACACCCCCCAAACATAGGCGAGAAAGTAGTATTAAAAATAAGCGCAAACAAAATAATACTCCCAAAGGAAGGCAGTGAAACAACCAATGCAAGACAGCGAAAGCTCACTAGAAGAAATCTGGAAGCAAAGAAAAAAAGAGTTACCTACAGAAAGCAAGCTCTCGGAAAACACGGAGCACTTGCTTGGCTTACTTAAAAACCACTGCCTCGAAGCCTACCAGCACTCCCTGCGCGTCGCCCTCCTCGCCGACGAGCTCGCCACAAGAGAAGGAATGCAGGACGCCAAACCCGCCTTCTACGGAGGCTCCCTCCACGACTGCGGAAAACTAATGCTTCCCGCCTCCCTCTTGAACGCCCCCCAAATCAACAACCACGCATACAAAGAAATAAAGAAACACGCGGAATACGGCTACAAAATGCTGGCAGAAAAACACCCCGTCTGCGCAATGATCGCGGGAAGCCACCACCGAATCGCGCGCGGCGGCTACGGCTTGCAACCCCACGAAGCAAAACTGCCTTTCTCGCTTCACAGCAAGCCAACCATAATGCAGGCAGCAATCACGGTAGCACTAGCAGACTACTTTGACGCAGCCATGACGCGAAGAAAAGCTGAAGGCACTCAAATAAAAGCCGAGATGGAACACGCCTTCAACCGCCATGCAAAAAAAATTCCGTTGCTGTTCGCAAGCGACTACGCGCACTTGTTCTACTACAGGGGCATAAAACACTAAACAACTTAAAAAACAAGCAGTTTGCCGTCTTCGCCCCCGCCACGCCAGCCAGAAACTACAATTAATAAATTAAGCGCGGCACTCCTTCTTGCATGCAACAAACACTAGAACGCAAGCTAACTCTCACAGACGCCACTTTCTTCGAAGTCGGAGGCATAATTGGCGCGGGAGTGTTCGTGCTAATAGGCCTAGCGACTGGAATGAGTGGCCCCGCCATAGTGCTCGCAGTAGCGCTCGCTGGCTTCGTCTCGTTCGTCACCGCCCTCAGCTACGCGGAAATCAGTTCCGCCATTCCAGCCGAAGGCGGAGAATACGAGTACGCATATCGCCTTGTATCACCAGCGGCAGGCAACGCAGTCGGCCTCGGCTGGCTCGCCGCAGACATTACTTCCAGCGCCGTCGTAAGCATCGGCTTCGCCAGCTACTTCACCGCAGTCTTCCCACAAGTTCCCACCAAGATTGCAGCGTGCGGCGCCGTAGCACTCGTAACCACGCTCAACCTCCTCGGAGTAAAGCTGAGCGCGCGCGCCAACAACGTGATCTCCACAGTAAAAATTGCAGTCCTCGCGTTCTTCATCGTTTTCGCGCTCGCGCACTTCAACCCAAGCAATTTCTCGCCCCTCGCCCCAAAAGGAGTTGCTGGAATAACTTCTGCTGCGGCGTTGTTCTTCTTCGCGTTCTCGGGCTTCGGCAAGATAACGCGCTTAAGCGAAGAAGTAAGAGACGCCGAACGCACGCTCCCAAAATCAATAATTGCCGCGCTCGCGCTATGCACCCTGCTTTACATCATGACTGCAGTAGCTCTCGTCGGCGCCGTAGGCTGGGCTTCCGCTTCTTCAACGAACTCGCCGCTTGCTTCCGCGCTCGCTCAACTCGGCGCGCCAGGACCAGCGCTTGTAGTAACAGCCGGAGCCCTCGCCGCCACTTTCAGCGTGCTATTAACAAACAACGCTGGAATCTCGCGCATAATATTCGCGTTCGGGCGAAGGCACAAGAAAGCCGCTTCGTTGAGCGAGTTGCACTCCTGGTTTAAAACGCCGTGGAAAGCAGTCCTACTCGCAGGCGCCGCCACAACCGCAATCGTTTCATTCGTGGAAATGCAGGGCATAGCCACCATCGCAAGCTTCCTGTTCCTCGTTTACTACGCAGCAATTAACTCGATAGCTATTGCCGCGCGCGGACGCGAAAACTGGAAGCCGCGCTTTCGCACGCCGTTCTTTCCCCTCTTTCCAGTGCTCGGCATAATTTCTTGCGCGCTGCTCTTGGCGGGACTAGTTTTAAGCACGCAATAAAAAAAGGAGCGCCCCGGCCGGGATTTTCGCTGGCGCGCGGCAAGCGAAAAGACATCGCCGCACGTTGATTCGAACCCGAGTCACAGGCTTTTTGCAACAACTCCTCTTGTTTTTCCGTCAACGCTTACGCGAAGCGCCACAGCAAAAGGGTTTTACGACAAGCCCGTATCCTAGACCACTAGACGACCGAGGCATTCCCACAATTTTTTTCGTCGCTATCGTTTTTATCGTTTCCGTCAACGCTTTTTGCGCAGCGCGAGACGCCAACGAGCGCAAAGCAAAAAAAGCGTTGTTAGAGTCCCGCCAGCCTGATTTGAACAGGCAACCCTCTGGTTTCCTTTCGGAAGTCGCCGCGAAAGACGGCGATATCAAGCTACAGCCAGATGCTCTACCATTGAGCTATGGCGGGAAACAAAGAATTATTTGCGCAAGCAAATTAAAAAAGCGTTTTGAAGCCTTTTTTATTCTTTACTGGTTTTCGGTTTTCTGGCGGCGTTCCAAGTAAAGAATCAAGTTGCGCAAGCGAGTCAAGCCGTTGAACTGGCGCGCGTCAGAAATTATTTTTTGTTCGTGCTTGTTTAAAGCGCCTTCAACGAAGTGGGAAAGCAAATAAACTTCTTGCCCGCTTTCAGGGTGAGTGCTTCGCTTGAACTCGGATTGGCTTGCGCTCTCCGCTAAAGCATTCAATTCCTTTAACGCTTTCCCGGGCGTTTCGACTGCGAAAAAGTGCGTTACCACCAAGCCCCGCGCTCCTTTTTCCGCGGCCTTGACTTGCACGTCGTATTTTCCCGCAAGAGAATGCCGTTCAATTATTTCGCTTACGCGCCTCAAAACCTGCAACCAGAACCCCCTCCGTGAAACCAAGTGGGGAGGCCGAGATTCGAACTCGGATCTTCAGCTCCCAAAGCTGAAAGCATAGCCAGGTTGGCCCACCTCCCCGCTTACAAACATTTTTTTGT
>JBAMLY010000015.1:0-6303 GCA_039794045.1 Candidatus Micrarchaeia archaeon
AGTCATAATCGCTGCCGTGCTTTGGTACTTCGGCGTGTTTAATCCAAGCAAGTGGGCTGCCGAGAAGCAGTGCGGTGGGTTTTCTTCTTTTAGTTGCAACGAGTTCAAGTTGAGTGCGAGCGCGTCCAATGCTTCCGGCACCGGCTTCAGCGTCATAGTGCTAGGCAACAAACAGGGGAGAGCGGTTTCGAATGTTACGCTGGTTGCAGTTACTTCGGAGGCTGGCGTGGTGGTGGGCGGCGGCATCAATCCGGCTAACGACGCGATTCGCAATACCACGCCAATGCCTTGCACTAACAACTTGTCGGCGAGCTCGCAGGTGAACGTTACTGGCTCCAACAACGCGGACGCTACCCAGCAAGTAGTCTGCCAGTTTTACGTGAGCGACGCTTACCGTGGCGTGGTCGGTGCGCAAAGCGATCAATTAAACTTGGTGATTGGCTTCGTTGACTCTTCCACGAACGTTGCGCACAACGACAGCGGCTTCGTAAAGGGGAAGTGGGAGTGAAAAAATGTTTGAGAGAATACTCGTGGCGTTGGATGGCTCTAAGGCGTCGCAGCGCGCTTTGAATGCTGGCCTCGCGATCGCCAAGAAATTCAAGTCCCGCGTTTTCTTTGCTGGCGTGGTCTTGTTTGCAGACGACGCGGACGTTCACCCTGCTTTCGTGGCCGAGCGTGCTTTGTTTGCTAAAGCAGTCAAGGCGGCTCTCGCGAGAGCGAGGAAGGCTGGATTGCGCGCTGAAGGAGTGGTGTTGGACGGCGCTGCCGAGGAAGCACTCGTTGGCTTCGCGCGCGAGAAAAAGTGTGGCTTAATAGTTTTGGGGCACTGGAGTGGGCACGCCAGCGCGTTCAAGCACTTGGTGCTTGGCAGTGTTTCCAAGGCTGCAGTGGACGCTTCTGGCGTGGACGTGTTGGTAGTAAAGTGAGGGCTTTGATAGCGTCAAGGCTGGCGCTTTACTTTTTTAGTGCGACGAGGGGGCGCACTAACTCGTTGTCTACCCACGCGCTCCAGTCCTTCAAGAGCGCGGCGTGGTCTACTTTCCCGATTTCCTCTCTTTGTTTTTCTTGCATGAGCAAGTACTTGTTGTGCGCGCGCACGGTGTTCTCTGCTTCTAGTAGGCGTGGAATGTCGTACTTGCGTTTTTGGTCGACGAGGTACTGCTTGTAGGCGCCGCGCCCCACCATTTCAGCCCATATTTCTTCGAATGAGAGGCCCCTGTTTCTTTGCACGCGCTTTATCCACTCGCTTTGAGCGAGGTTGTCCTTTAATAGTTCGAGTTCGTCTTTGTTGGCGTCGAAGCGCATCCAGTTAAGGAAGCCGCCTTCTTTTTGTGGTTCTTCGCTCCACTCTTTGCCGACTTCCGTTACTTCTATGACGCGGCGCTCGCGCTTGAGCGAGCCCTTGAAGCGAATGGGGGCTGCGATCAAGCACATGTCTGTCGCTTTGAATGAAGTAGTGGGCACGCCTAAGTCGTTTACTACGCGGTCCCAAATAGAGTAAGCGCTTTCGCCGTGAATCGTGCCCATTACGACGTTGCCTACTGCGCCCACGCGCATTGCCTCGTACAACGCTTTTGCTTCGCCGGAGCGCACTTCTCCCACGATGAGCACTGAGTCGCCGAGACGCAGCGCCGTGCGCAACGCGTCTTCCGCGCTTACTTCGGCTTCGCTTACTCCTCCGAGTGGTGGCCTCGTCTTCAAGCGCTGGATGTTGAAGCCGAGTTTTTTGAGGGCGGGGACGGGTAGTTCTTGCGTGTTGTGGGCGATGATGTCTTCTGCCACGAAGTTTTCGTTGCCTGGAACGCTGAAGTCGTAAACGAAGCAGTTGCTGTTCTGGAGGCGTTTTACGTTTTTTACTTCGTCCCATTCTGCGCGCGCTTCGAGAACTGTTTTAGTAAGTGTTTGAGTTGTTGTCGCAATGATTTCTTGCTTTATTTGGGAAACGTTTGCCACCGCTATTTTGCTTCCTTTCTTGAGGAGGTTTGTTTGGATTGGCCAAAGCACGCCGTGGGGGCCGAGAGTGAAGAGGGAGTGGTCGGCGGTCACTTTTATTTTCTTGCCGGAACGCGTTTCGACTTCGTAGATTGGTTTTGTTACTTTGTGGCGCGTGAACTGGGTTACTAGCGAGCTCTCGATTTTACTTGTTGAGGGGTTGTACGAGAATACGCGTACGCCTTCGGGGTTGGCGCGCAGAACGTGTTTTCCGTGGATTTCTTCGTAGCCGTACTCGTGCATCAAGCTGTCAATTAGTTTGCCTGCAGTGGTGCCCTCGATTCTTCCCTTGCGTTCAACAAGCATTCGCGCGTCTGCGGTTACGCTGTCTTCTTGTACGATGATGCGGAGGTTCTGGGGAATTTCTTGCATCATTGCTTGCAGGAACGAGGTTTTTCCTGCGCCGCGGCTGCCTACGATGAGCATTGAGGCTTGCGCGTCTACGAAGAAAGAGAACATTCCGCCGGCGAGGGCGGGAAACATTTTATTGTCAATGAATTGGCAGAGCGTCCAGGGAGTGTCTTTGTGCAGCCTCAGCGCGAACGCGGTGCCGTCTACTGCGAGGGGCTTGCCTATGGTGCAGATGCGCGTCTGCAAGTCCGGCAAGTCGAAGTCGAGGATTGGGTGGGCTTCGTCGAAGGGCCTGCCTGAGAGGGCGCGGAAGCGCGAGACTACGGCGCGTGCTTCCTCGTCGCTGAAGATGATGTTGGTTTGGCATTGGCCGTACTTGGAGTGGACGACGTAGACTGGTTTTACGCCGAGGGGAGAGTCAATGTAGACGTCGGTGAGTTTCCTGTCGCTGAGAATTAGTTCGAGGATGCCGTAGCCGATCGTGTAGCGGGCTACTATGGTGGCGAGGTCTTCTTTTTCTTCCACGCTTAAGTTGATGTTGTTTTTTGCTGCGAGGTCGGCGATGGTTGCGACGTAGATTTTGCGGAAGTACTTGCGTGCTTGTTCCATGTCCATGAATCCTACTGCGCTGGGGCGGTGGGCTGCGACGACTTCCTTTGTTTTTTCGAGCAAGAAGTATTTTTCTGGTGGGAGTGAGTACTCTGGGGGGTTGATGTAGTACAAGTACTCGACTTTGTCTGGGTGCTTGTAAATGTATACTTTGCTGTTGAGGACTTCGTATTGGTCTACGAGTTGAAGGGTTTCAGTGCCGGCGAAGAAGATGCGCGAGCCGATGAAGGAGGGCTTGATTGAGACTTCGAAGATGGACATGTATATGCCGCGGCCTTCAGGCATTCTGCCGAGTTGGGCGAGGTAGTCGCGGGCTCGCTTGATGAGCTCGGTTCCTTCGAGGAGGTTGCGCATGAAGGCGAGTGTTCCAAGGTAGGTTTTCGCGTCTTCGAGGGCTGCTGGGTCGGCTGAGACTGTGTTGGCGTAGGCTATTGCGGTCTTTATTTCTGTGAGCAAGTCCATGTAGGCGCCGAATGGGTCGCCGCGGCAGCGGTTGAGTATGTGGAGGACTTTGTCGTGTCGTTCAGCTATTTTTTTTTGGTCCGTGGTTTTGCCGAGGTGGGAGGGACTCCAAATGTTTTCGGTTTCGAACTTGGTTATCGTGTCTGCTATGCCTCGGAGGAGGCGGGTTTGTTCTTCGTTGTAAATGCGTTCGTAGTACTCGCTTAAGACTACTTCGTCTGCTTCTACTGCTTGTAGTTTTTCTATGACGTCTTGGAATGCTTGCGGGTATTGCGCGATGTCTGGGCCGTAGGGCCGGCCTTTGTAGTTGATTACGAGGCGGCGTTTTTCGCCTTCTTGTTTTACTACGTAGTCTTCAGGCATTTTGGCTTCGCATTCATTAAGCGCGCGTAATATAAATTGTTTTGGCGCAATTGTTTTGCGGTTGTTTTGGCGTGCCGCGTTAGTTTGTGGGGAGGCTGTTTTTTTGGGGCTTGCTTGGTTGAGTGTTTTGTTGGAGGCCGCCAGGTTTTTAGTGGTTTTTGGCGTGGTGGCTTTGGCTGCGTTCGCGTTGCTGGAGCCGGTCTTGGTTGTTAATGGCGTGGTTGCTGGCGCGTCTGGGTTCGTGTTGAGTGGGTTGGGCAAGCCGTCGCAGTATTACGTGGACGGCGGCGGGGTTCCGCACTTGCATTTCGAGGGCGGGGTTTTGAGTGCTGGGGTGGTGGACGCAGAGTTTAGTGGGCTGTGTTCAGGCAAACTCGAGTTAGCGGTTTTGTTGGGGGTTTTGGTGGCGAGTCGTGACAGGAGTTGGGCTGCGAGGGTGCTTGGCTTCTTGTGTGGCGTGGTAGTAGTTTTTTGTTTCAATGTTTTTCGCGTGGTTGCTTCCTTGCTTGCTAGTGGGAGCGCGTGGCTTGGCTTGGTGCACGACTTCTTGTTTCGCGCGTCACTGGTTTTAGTGGTGGTGGTTTTTTATTGGGCTTGGTATTCGTGGCTTTCGCGTACGCGGTTTTTTGGGGGTGCGTGGTTGTGGCGTTTTCGTGGAATGAAAAGATTGCGTGGCTGAAGAGAAGGCGTTTGAGGGAGGGCGGGGGAGCGGGTCCGGCTTCGCGCGAGGAAGAGTTGGCGCGCGAGATTCTTGGCTGGCGGGGAGAGCGGGACAGCCTTTTTGAAGAGCTTTTGGAGGAAGACGAGTTGGCTCGCGCGGCTGCCGAGTTCGGTGACGCCAGGATTTTGTTTAACGCGCGCGAGAAAGAGAAAGGCGAGGCTTTGTTGCAGGCTTTTCGTGACACGAGGGAAGCGAGAGAGTTTTTGACTCGCAGAGAGTTTCTTGAGAAGTTGAAGGCGGTGAACCGCGCGGAAAAGTTTGCTTTGGCTGAGAGGAAGGCGCGCGAGTTACGCGTTCCGCGGGGGTTAAAGTTTTTGTTGACTCGCGACGGCAAAATTATTTTGGGCGCTAAAGAGCTTCGCTTCTTGAAAGCGGTTTCTGACTTGAGGCGCGAGTTCTTGCGGAGCGCTGGGCGGTAGCCTGCACTGAAATAATTTTATAAGGGGCGGCGCGCTTGCTTTCTTCATGCGCAAGGCCTTCATTGCAGCGCCGCTCATCGGCACCCTAGTTTTTTTGACTGCCATTGTTTTCGTGGTTAACATTAACAAGGCGGAGACAGCACGCGTTCAAGAGATTTCGGCGGATGCTTACCACAACAGAATCGTTTCAGTGCTGGAATTGTATCGCGTGGACTTGAGCTCGCTTTTCCGCGAGAGCATGAGCCGCTTGATTGAGAGCGCGCTCGCCAACCCGGGCTGGTCGTTGTTCGACGTTCCCTTTTCTACTGGCGGCCACCCTGAGTTGCCTGAGCCGCAGCGCACACAGCAGAACCGCTTCGAGTCTTGCACGCAAGTTTCTGAAGTCATTGACGCAATCATTTGCGCGAAGACGGAGGCAAACACTGCTTGCAACACGCACGAAAATGAAAATGAGTGCGTAAGTGCGAGTCCTTGTAAGTGGGACAACTCTTCCGGTTGCGTGGTTGACTGGAGTAAGACGCAGTCTTATGGGTTGCAGAAGTGGCTTTCGAACTTGCAGCGCGAAGGCGTTTTCGAGGGAATTTCCTTCGGGCCCGCGAACGAACGAAACTTCGAGGACTTCATCAACCCCAACGCCAATGGCACTATTGACGCGAGCAAGTACACGAGGAACTGCCGCAAGCTCGTGCCCGGCAGCTTGTTTGACTGCGTGAACTTCGCGAAAAACAATTCCGCGCCACTGCGTTGCTGCGCTAAATACAATAGGTTGAAAGACGGACAAGAGGTGGAGCGCGGGTCGCCGTCGTGGCCCACAGCCAGCTCTAACTTTAGTGAATTCGACTGCGCTGAAGTCGTTCCCGGGTGCGAGGACGGCGTTTTCTTCGTGCAAATCAGGGTAGAAGACCCACTGGTTTTCCCGCACTTGCCGCGCTTGCAGGCTTCAGACCAGGGAGGAAACCAGATTCGTTCTGGCGCTATTTCAGACCATGACTTCAAGTTGCCCATAAAGTACCCCATTTACAAGTACATGGATGCGTCGTTTCGGTTGTACGACCGCATGGCTTACGGCAAGCGCGGCACAGCTTATCCCGCAGGCGAAGATGAAGTGTCGTGGGGTACGGTGAATTCTGACTCTTACGGAATAGTTTCCGGTATATGCGCGGGCCCGAATTGCACGGAAGTCGAAATTCCTAGTTGGGTTGTCGCAAAGACTACTTTTAATGCCCCTGACAGCCACGAGACAATTGAGAAGGCCAACCAATCCATTGAAGACCTTTTAAGAGAGGGCCTTGAAAGCGTTTGGAGCCGCTATCCCGAGCTAGTGTTCAACTTTACTGACGCGTCGCCCGCGGTTTCGTGCGCGAAGAACACGCCCTGCGACTTGAC
>JBAMLY010000015.1:6403-60099 GCA_039794045.1 Candidatus Micrarchaeia archaeon
GTGAGCATGTCTTCGCCGAACGCGTACAACTGGGGAATGTACTTGAGGGCTACTGGAGTAAATGTTCCCTAGCGCGGGACGGGTTTGGAAAGAAGCGTTTTTAAGTTGCTTTAAGCACTATTTTTTCGTGGGGAGGGGTTTTTGATGTTCGATGACTTGAAGGAGAAGTACGCTGAATTCGTTGAGTCTTTGGAAGAAAAAGGGGTTCCGCGTCCCCAGCTTCTCGTGCCCCTCGCGTTAATTGTTTTAGTGGTGGCAGTCGTTTTCTTGGTTAATCCGTTCGTCCAGCAAGCGATTTCGTCGGCGAAGACTGGTTCTGTGGTGGTGAGCGTGAGAGACCAAGCTGGTTCTCCGCTTGCTAACGCGTTCGTGGAACTCGTTTACTCGGCGAACGGTTCTTCTTTTGCTCAGGCAGTGGCTGGAGGGGACGGGAGGGCGTCGTTTTCTGGCGTGCCGTTGGATGGCTCGGTGGAAGTGCGGGCGAGCGCTTCAGGCTTTCAAAGCAAGAGCGTTGCGCTGTCGCCCGAGGGAGAAACTGTGGTCAACCTCGCAGTAGTCTCTCCTGAAAAGAAGGAGAGAGAGTTTAGGGTTAAAGTTAAGAGCAGCGAGGGTGCTCCAGTCGAGTTTGCTTACGTTACGCTTTCTTTCGATGACGGTTCTTCTACTGGCGTTTTCACTGACGCGAGCGGCTACGCGCAATTTTCTTTGGACAAGAATTACTCGCACGCCACCGTGAAAGTAGAGGCTCCAGGGTTTGTTTCGTTGGAGAAGAGCGTGGGGGCAGCTGACTTGTCTTCTGGCGTCGCTGAATTCGCGGCAGAACCGGTAGCGCAAGCTACTTCTTCTCCGGAGGCAGTCAAGAAGGGAACGTTTAAAGTCGTGGTCTTCAGCGCGGGAGTTCCAGTAAAGGGCGCGAGAGTGAAGCTGGTTGACTTGGCTGCGAACGAGTTCGGCGCGGGAATTACTGGCGACGATGGAGTAGCCGCTTTTCCGGGAGTTGTTTTCGGGAAGCAGTTCGTCGTAAGCGTTTCAGCAGATGGTTTCCTGGACAAGCAGTCGCAGGACTACGTTACTTTTTCTTTTGACGGGCAGTCCGAGCAAGTTTTCTTGGAGCGCAAGATGAGTGGCTCGACTTCAATGGTTTCCTTGGTGGTTGAAGACGAGCAAGGCAACGCAGTGGCTGGCGCGGAGGCAAGCTTTTTCTTCAAGGACTCAAACAAGCTTGCGCGTAAAGAGGTTTCCGGGGAGGACGGGCGAGTTGCGTTCGAGGCAGTAAAGGGAGTCCAGTTTTACGTTACTGTTTACAAGCAGGGCTTCCTGCCTGGTTTTCTTGAGGCAGTCAAGGCAGGGGACTCTAAGAAAATGGTTTTGAGAGAGGAAGTGGCTGGCAGCGTTGCAACGCTTTCAGTGAAAGTGTTGGCTGACGGCTTGCCTGCGGCGAACGCTGAAGTGGCGCTTTACCGTGAAGGCGGGTTTTTCTTGGGCGTTCCAGTGTTTTACGCTGACGCGAGCGGTTTTGCGAGCGTTGTCGTGCCCAACCAATTCAATTCAGCGCCTTACAAGGTTTACGCGAAAGCGGTTTCCGGGACTGCGAGGGGGCAAAGTGATTTGCTTGAATTGAGTCCTCAGACTAGTGAAGCTAACTTGAGTTTGGTGCTGCGTTCTCCGCCTGCCGCGCTGAACTTGAAAGTCGTTGACTTGGCTACCGGCAAGCCAGTGCCTGGGGCGAGCACGCAGTTGCTCGTGCAAGGAAACCCTGTTGATTCGTGTACTACCACGCAAGAGGGAGTATGCGTTTTTTCTGTCGCTGCAAATATTCCGTTTTCTTACGCGGTCAAGGCGTCAGGTTACTTGCCGTTCGCTTCAAGCGAGTTATCTCTCGAGAGCGCTTCCAGTCGCAACGAGACTGCTTCTCTTTATCCTCTGGCGAGCGGGTTGCGCGCTCAGTTTCTTGGGTTGTTTAACGCGCGCGGCTTGGTGAGGGAGGCAGCCAATGGCGAGACTTATTCCGCGAAGTTCGTGGTAAGCGTTCCCAGTGGCTCGGAGCAGGCTGGCTTGTACGTGCGGTTGGGTGACAAGGCTTCGGCGGCAGACGAGATAGCTTTTATTTCTGATTACGACAAGAGCGCGGCGAGCGTGGTTTACGCTGGCTCTTCCTTTGACTCTTCAGCGCAGTGTCCAAGCGAGACGGCTGGAAGCGGCGACGAACTCAAATGGGTTTTATTGGTGCTTCCCAAGGGGTTCGTGGGAACCAAGGAAGTTTCTTTTACGGTGGTCGTGCGAAAGCAAGCCGGGGCAAACGATTCAATTAACTTTGCTTTCCGTGCCTTCTCGGTGCGCAACAACACGGTTTTCCTTTTCCCGAGTGATGCAGTGGCAGCGCAAGAGCTTCTCGCGAAGTCGCAGTCTAATGCTTCTCTTTCAACGCAAGACTTTTGCAGGGCAGGCACGGCGAACGCGAGTGTGCCGCTGACTTCCCAGCCCCTTGTTTGCAGCGAGGGTGGCGAGTTGTGCTACAAGTTTTTCTTTGAGTCAGATGGCGTGGCGAGTTCGAGTGGTTTTCAAGCCACGCTCGGCAAGGAATTTGTTTTGCGTTACGAGTTGTTGTCTGACTACGTGATTGACTCGTTGTCTCTTTCAAGTGATTATTTGAGGGTTGCAGGTTATTCTTCTCAGGCGGCGAGGTTCGCTGACGACGAAGCGCCAGTCGTTGCCGCGCAGCCGCAGAAGGTTGCTGTCAACTCAAGGCCTGGAGTGAAGAGCGTGGGCAGTATTACTTTGAAGCCGTTGCGGGCGACGCAGTCTGGCGTGCTCTTGATTTCTTTCTCTAGCCCGTCGAGCGTTGTCTTGCCCGAGGTTAGGCTGTCTTTCTCAGTGGTTGGTTCTAACTACTTCCGCGTAAGCGTTTCGCCGCAGTCGCTTCGTGTTGGAGAGAAGCGCAAGGTGACTGTGAGCGTGTTGGACAAGCTTGGACAGCCTGCTTCTGACGCGGTCGTGTCTTTGTTTGAGTGCGAGGGCGAGCCGTTTGGTGGAAACGAGCCTTCCGCGGTAGTCGGAGATGGTTCTTCGGGTGCTGGCGAGGACGGCAAATACGTTTTCAGGGCGAGCCCGGTTGGCGTTGGCGTGGTGGGCGTGCGCGTGAGCCGGGACGACAGCAAGACTTTCGAGGAGTGCCTCGTGCCGGTCACCGCGCAAAACTTTTTGGTTGCTTCTCCTGAGTCTTTGTCGTTTGAAGGTGATTCGTCTAAGGCGGAAAAGCAAGTGGTTTCCTTGTCTTCTTCTTTGCCTGCGAGCGTGCGCGTGAGCGCTGCAGTGGACTGTTTTGGGGAAGCCAAGCCAGTAAAGGTTTTCCCGAAGACTTTCACTTTAAGGGAAGGCGTTGACTCTACGGTGACAGTTCAAGTGATTGAAAACGCTTCCTCTAACGCTCAGTGCGTGGTGCGCTTTGTTGGGAGAGTGAACCCGGAAGTAGTCGCTGAAGTGGAAGTGCCTGTAGACGTGCGCGTGAGTTGTCCTTCTTGTCCTGTGGTGGCGGAAGGGAAAGTAGTTGGTCCTTCTTCCCTGCCTTCCGCGATATCGCTTGTGGTGGACCCGTACTACCGCCGCGATTCGAAGACTTTCGCGGTGAGCTTGGAAAAGGACCCAGTGAGTTGCCAGGTGACTGGCTTCCGCGTGGATCCTTATTCTCAGTACAACGCGCAGTCCGCTGCCTTTGTTGGAAGTGGGTTGAATGGATTGTGGGGCTGTCAAGCGTGCGGCTTGGGTGCCGGCGTGGGCGCCTTCAACTGCTTTAACTGTGCGTTGAACGCGCAAATGCCTATGTTGTGCGCTCAATGCAGTTCAGCTGCTTATCCTGCTGGCTCGTTTTACTGCACTGGATGTAATTCGTACGCTGGAGGGCTTGCCGCGAGTGCGTGGTATTACGGTTCGTCTCCCTTGGTTCAGTGGGGCGCGAGCGGGTACTTTTCAATGCCTTTGAGTCAAGGGGGCGCGGTTGGAGTTGGCGGTTTTTATGGAACGCCTTTCGCGCAGTCTTTCGCGTCCAATCCCGCGTGGGGCTATCCCTACAACTATAATTATCCTACCTCGCTTTCGCAGTTGGACACGGCGGCTTACGAGGACGCGGTAGTGGTTGAAGAGTGCACGAAGGACGCGATTACTGTGACTGCGGACTACCGTGGGAGGCAGCCTTTGCCTGGGGTTGGCTCGTTGGTGGTGTCGCTTGGCGGCGGCCAGAAGCGCACGATTCCGGTCACCGTGTCGGCTGCTTCAGTGGCGGTTACTGGTTTGGGGCCGTTCTTTACTGGAATGCCTGTTCCCGCGAGCGTGCCGTCTTACTATCAAAACAATTACGCGTGCAACATTGATTCTAGCTACGAGTTCGGTCCCTTCGAGGTCAGCGAGAGCGAGGACTTTGTTTTCTCCAAGGAAATACAGTACTCGTGTCCGTACTCGTTTGACTTGACTAAGTTTAGTCCGGCGCTTGGCTCTACTGTTTTCGCTGACGCTTGCAGGATTTCGGGGAGAGTGGCAGGCAATACTGGAAGGCTTTCATTAAACTGCGTTTTCCCGCGCTCTGCTCTTGCCAGGCTTTCTGAGGGCAAGAATGAAGTGGAACTCGCGTTTGACTTGTCCAGCGCTAAAGCGCCTGGCGCTACTCTCAGCGGCACTGTAAAATTCGTTTTCGTGAAAAAGCACGACGCAGACAAGGACCAGCGCTTGAAAGTCAAGAAGCTCTCCGACGAAGTGGCGGTGTGCGACATCGTTAACGGCGAAGAAAAACAAGAGCACGACAAGACGCCGTTAATAGAAATTGGTTCTGCCGCCGAAATTTCTTATCACTTCCCGTCGGGAAGCACTGACAAGAAGCTTTTCTTGTTCGACGAGGCAGGCAACCTGGTTTACGGAAGCGCTCCCGAGAGCGGAATATTTCAAGTCACGCCAGAAAAATTCAAGCCGGGTAGGACTTATGCGTGGAGAATGTATTACAAGCTTGACGGCGCAGAGAAAACGGTTGACTGCAAGTTCAAGACGCCGCCAGGGGAAGCAGCTGAAATGCCGTCCGACTTCGAGGTTCCCGGCGGCGCTGAAAAGTTTTGCGACACGCCGAGCATGCACCCAATACGCAACATAGTGGTCTTCAACGAAGCGCAGGGGCACAAGGTTGTGCGCCAGAGCCAGCCTCAAACGCATTTTTCGACTCCAAGCACTCCAGCCAGCGTTGCAGTATGCATTCGCACGGACTCGCCCGAGGCAGGCAAGCCTAAAGTTGTGTTCGCGCCTGAAAGCGACGATGTTGCAGGCAAGCTCGGCGACTCAACGGCCAAGTATTCCAGCGTGAAATTTAATTGCACGTCTCTCTCGTTGGACGGCAAGAAATACGCTTTCTGCGTTAGCGAAATTGCTCCTGCAAGCGATTTCGGGGCATTGCAGCCAGGCACTTTCGTTGCAGTCGTGGACGCGAGCGAGCTCGTCAAGTCGTTCCCTGATGGTTCACCGAAGAACGTGGGCCAGTACGCGCGCCGCTTTTACTGCAATGCTTGGCCGCTTGACAAGCGCGCTAGAACGACAACTGAATTTTATGGGTTGGGCGCTGGAACGCTGCTTGACTCGGTGGTTTATGCTTCCTCGCGCGGCGTTGACGTTGGCTTTGCTTGCCAGAACCAATCGCAGGGAAACACTGCAAGCGACAGAGTAAAGTTTTTAGTGGGAGTTCCGCCCTCGAAAACTTCGGCGGCTTCTGGGGCGAAGTCTAAGCCAAGCGACTCGAGCGAGCCGGGCTTTACGGTGGTTTCCCAGGAGGGGGCAGCCGAAGTTTTTTTTGCGGGTGAAGAGCCTGGAACTGCGTCTAATCCATTCGAGTTGAGGTTGCTTCAAGTGCGGTTCGAGAAAGACGCTAGTGCGCGGGTTTCGCTCGTTGATTCAAGTGGTTCTTCTGTCGTGCTCGCGACTTTCAGTGGCGTGGTGGCGAACACTGTTCCTTTCTCTAACGCTTTGAATAAGGTAGGCAAACTAAAAATGGAGGTAACTTACAACGGCAAGAACTTCGTTTACTGGGCTAACGGCGCGCCCAAGTCAGTGGCCTTCGAGAAATACGAGGGAAAAGCGAGTTACTATAAGTTAGTGGGTTCGAGCGCTCAAGAAGGAAGGCCAGCGTCAAAGACTTCTTTTGAGGCGAACTGCGCGCCCGTTGACGCAGCCAAGTATGGTTATACTAAGGTTAAGTGCAGTTTCAAGGCGAGCGCTGACGGCCACGACGTGGAAGGCAATGAGGTTGAATTGCCTGGTGGTTTCAAGGTGAGGGTTTACGAGGTGAGCAACTCGCCTTGGTACAAGGACCCCTATAATTGGGGGACTGGCCAGTACGGAAAGGCTTACTTCGTCGTGGAAAAGAATGGCGAGAGGCTGGACTGCGATGATGCGTGGTCGCTTTTGGGCGGTGGCTTGAAGTGGAAGAGAGGCGACTTGAGGTTGAACAAGAAAGACGTTCAAGAGTGCTTCTGGGGAGGGTGGAGTTCGTTTAACGAGTACACTCCATTCGTGATGCTGCAGTACGACGGCCCCGGCAACTCTAAAGTGATAGACCAAGCAGAGGGAGTCACGCAAATAAATTTGACGATTACCACGTTCTTTTCAGACGACGAGGCTTGGCTTTCGAGCCAGTACAAGTACCAAGCTCCTTCGGCGGGGGGAAGGCAGGCTTCTTTTCTTTCAACGCGCTCTGACGCTGTGTACAAGATGAGCCAAGGAGACTTGGTGAGGGTTTGGCCTGGCGGTTACTTTGTTTCTTATGCTGGGAGGAAGGGCTCGACGTACTATTTTATAGTGCGCGACTCGAAAGGAGTAATTGAAGACTGTGACACTAGCATAGCCAGCATTGCGGGCGGCGCGTTAGTGGTGGGCGGCTTGGTTTTCGTTACTGGAGCGACTGCCGGGCTCGCAGGCGCTCCGATTGCTGGCGTTCTAGTCACTGCCGGTGGCACGGTAAGCGAAATGGGGACAGTTCCGTTTGCTTTGGCTTTGGCAACTGGTGGCACTGAGTGGGTTGCGGCTGGCGCTGCCATAAACGGCTTGTTCGACAACGTGGCAGAAGACGCGGAGCTCAAGCAAGGACAGCACTGCGGGGTGGGCTCAACGACTGGCGTGCAAATAATGCCTTTGAAGGAATACGGCGATGGCTCAATTTGTGTTGCCGTGAAGAAGGCGAACACTAACCTGCCTTTCCAGGCAAGCGACTTCATTGACAAGTGTCCTTGAAGCGCGGTTCTCTTTTGCGCGCTTAAAGCTTGTCGGCAATCAAGTGGCTGGCGTAAGCGGCGAGCCCGCAGAACGCCATGCTTTTGTCCAGCGTTGCAGCGAATACAAGCGCGAAGAACGCTAGCGCGGCAGGCCACTTGTGCGTGATGCCTCTGTGTTGTGGCTTCAGCAAATAGAATGCCAGCGCAGCAATTGCTCCGCCCGCGATTCCGTGTGCTAACCCGAAATAGTTGTTTAACAGGAAAACTACGGCGATGAAGACGACTAAGAGTGCGGCCTTAAATGTTTTCGTCTTGCGGTGGTCGACGTCCGGCAAGAGCGCGCCGAGTACTACAACGGCTAAAAGTTGTGGAGTCCAAGCGCTTGAAAGTCCCGTGAAGGAGAGCGCGAGGTTGGCGGCGAAAGCGCAAGAGAAAGCGAAGACGATGTGCGCGAAAGAATTCATAGGAAGTCACGTAGTCTGCCTTTCAAATCAACGTGGTTTTCTAGCACTTCGTCAATGAAATGGTTTTTTTCTGCTGCGAGTTCCCGCAACCGTTGTGGAGAGACTATTTTGAAGTCACAGCGCAGTCTCATGCTTTGCTCTAAGCGCTTCAGTAGACGCTGGCAGTACTCTGCCCTCATGTTGGTTACTACGAGAAAGTTTGCTTGCCTGCGTGAAAGCGAGTCTGTCGCGTAAATAGCTATTGCTTCCAGGCGCGCGTCTGAAGGGAGCGCTTGAAATGCTTTGCCTGCGAATAAGGCGGTGCGCATGCAGCGAGCGAATGGGTTTTCCTCGTTCAAGGAATAGTACGCTCCATTTCCCTTCATTTCTTTTTTCAGCACGCTTTCGGCAAGCATTTTCCTGCATATTACGCTCGCAGAAGCAGGGCTTATCTTGAGTTGCCGCGCGAGTCCTTGCACGTGCGCCTCCCTGCCTTCCTCCAAGAAAAAGCGCAGAATCCGCCAGGCGACAGACGATTCCAAAGCCTTCATAATTGTTCTATTAAATGAATTATTGTTTGAATTAAAAAACATTTCGAGGACTTTTTCTGCGCGTTTACGAATGTTTTTATAGGCTTGAATTCCTCTATTTCTTTGGTTTGAGCGCGTTCGCGCTTGCGGGGGCTTGGAGTTAATGGCAGAAGAAAAGGGGCTTTACTATGCTTTGGAGGACAAGTATTATTCTTTGATGGAGTGGATTGAAGGCAAGCTCCACATTCCTGTCGTCAGGTATTTCGTTGACCCGATTGAAAGCCGTGGAATTCCTTCCATGCCTGTTTTCTTGCTTGCCGTATTGCTTTTCGCTGGCGTAATCGCTTTTATCGCTTTTCCTTTCCTTTCTACTGCTGGCCTTCAAACCACTATTTTGGATGTTCAAGTAATGGCCAACGGCGCGCCTTTGGATGGAGCCCAGGTTACTCTTTTGTACAACGGCGAGCCGTTCGCTTCAGCGGTTTCTTCTGATGGTGTTGCTTCTTTTGAAAACGTGCCGGTTCGCGGGGGCTACTCGGTTCGCGTGAGCGCGCCTGGTTACGCGAAATTTGAGAAGCCAGTGACGCTTTCAAGCGAGCCGGTCTCATTTACTGCTTCTCTTCAGTCAGAGGGCGGCGCCGTGATCGCTACTCCAACGCCTTCGGGGCGCGAGTACAACTTTGTCGTCGTCGTAACCGACACGGCAGGCAAGCCGGTAACGAATGCAGTGGTCGACTTTTCGAGTCCTTCGCCTGGCGGAGACAGTGGGAGCTCAACTACCAATGCGCAGGGCGAGGCGGTGTTGAAGCTTTCCACTCAAGAACAAATATTGTTGATTGACGCGCACGCTGACGGTTACTTGGACGAGCGCAAGGCCGCGCGCGCTAAAGACGGCGGAGTAAAAATAGAGTTGACTTCTTCTGGCAATGCCTTCTTTGACTCTAATGGCGACAACTCTGGTGGCGCGAGCGAGGGAGGGCAAGCTTCCTTTGAAGGCGTTGACGTGCTCGCCACCATCCGCGATGACGCGGGCAATGGCGTGGCAGTAAAATGCGTTCTCTACGACGAGCAAACTTCCACGCCTTTGGACTCTGCAGCCAGTGATGTGGGAATTTGTTCTTTCAAGAAAGCCGCTCAACCAGGTGAAAGCGTTTACGTTGAAGTAACTCCTAAAGATTCTTCTTTCCTCTCGAAAACGTCGGACTCCGGCATAGCGCAAGAAGGGAGGCTCTTAGAGTTTAAAATTACTTTAGAGCGCGCTACCCCGCCTTCCACTCAAGAAATAAGGGTTTCGTTCAAGGACGAGGAAGGAAAACCTGTTTCGAGCGCGAGCGTGAACTTGTACTTGCTTGAATCAAACAAGTTGCTTGGCTCTTCTTCTACTGACGAGAATGGCTTGGCTTCGTTCGAGGTTTCTTCAGCGATTCCTTTGACGAGTGTTTACGTGACCGCTTACGCTGAGGGATTCCTGCCTTTGAGCCGCGAGCTCTCTGGCAAAGACTCTTCCTTTGTGCTTCAAGCTGCGGTGACTGGCAACAACGCTGACTTGGCGGTGCGCGTTAAAGACGACGACGGCGTGCTGGTTTCTGGTGCTACTGTAGTGCTTTTGGATGGCGAGGGAAAAATTCTGGGCATGCCTGCGGGAACGACTGACTCGGCTGGAATCGCTGACTTTCACGGCGTTCCAGTGGGAGTTGAGTTGCGTGCTCGTGCTGCGAGCGCACCCCGCTTTGGTGAAAGCGATGTTTTCTCGTTGTCGTTGGGAGAAGAGGAGAGGACAGTGGATGTTTTCCTTGCTCCAGCGCGTGGCTCGATAAGAGTTTTCGCGGAAGACCTGGCTTCGGGAAAGCCTGTCGCAGCGTTGAAGGCTACTGCCAAGCTAGCGCGGGACGGAACGCTTGAAGGAAGTTGTGTTACTGACGACAACGGCTCTTGCATTATTCAGGACGTCGTGGCTGGAAAGGAAGTAATCCTGGTCGTTAGCGGGCCGGGCTACGTTGAATTTACTTCCTCGCCTTTTGCGGTTCCCGCCAACGAGATAATGGAAAAGAAGTTGAAGTTGTTGCCTTCCTCGCTCTCGAATCAAACGCAAGTGTTCTTGGCTGAGGTGAGGGACGAGCAAGGAGTGGATGTTACTGGAGCTGGCGTGCTTTCCAAGGCGGGCTATTATTGGGTGCGCGTCGTCGCCAACTTTCCTAAAGGAGTGGAAGAGCAGGGAATAATGCTTCGCGTGGGAGACAAGCCAACGCCAGCAGAAGAACCGGCTTACATTGTTTCGTTTGACTACGCTCCAGTCGGCGTTGCTGCTCCCGTTGGGTTTGCGGGGGCTTCTTATTCTCCTTCCGGCGACTCTTCTTCTGACTTGATGAACAGCGACGTTTCTGGTGGCGCGAAGTTCGTTGGAGTGCGGTTTTCTGGTCTTGCTGGAAGCGCGGAATTGAAGGCACGAATTTTCGTGAAGCCAACGGCGCGGCCTGGAATAGACAAGGTTAAGTTATACTACCGCGCTTGGTCGCGTTCTGGGGAAGTGTTTTCTTACGAGCCCGCAGACGCCGTGTTGGGGAATTCGCGTAAGGCGGCGGACCGCGACTCGCTCTACGCTGAATCAAGGCTGGCTTCTTATGACGTCGTGGACGGCGTTCTAGTGTGCAATGACGCTGGAACGGCGTGCGCTGCGTTGTCGTTTTCTTCTCCTGAAAACACTGTTCCTTCTCCTTCGCCGTTTCAAGCGGTTCTCGGCAGGGACTTTACCGTGAAATACGATTTACGCGTTTTCGGCGCGTTCGAGGCGTCAACTGCTTACGCGCGCTTGTGGAACCCTGACGAGACTTTGAAGCTCAAAGACTTTTCAGGCGATGGCACGAGTCAAAAAATTTCAGACTTCGAGGAACGCGTTATTCTTTCAAGTGCCAAGCAAAACTATTCTGGTTCGTTTGCCGTAACCCCGATTCTGCCCAACCAGAACGCCAGGCTCGCCTTCGAGTTCGGCGATGGCAGGGGAAGAATTTTGTTGAGTGACGCTAACACCGTAATAGTGCAAGGCAAGGGCAAGCTATTCATAACTGGCTTGTCTCCAGCGTCCTTGACTGCAGGCAAGCGCAAGGACTTGTCGTTGCGCGTCGTATCTGATTTGGGGGTGTCAATCGAAGACGCTAAAGTCGCGTTGCAGGAAATGGATGAAGCAGAGGCAGGCTCGCCTTTCGCTGGCTCGCCGCCTTCTCCGTTGCTCGGTGACGCGAGCGAGGACAACGGAAGAGACGGCTTCTACCGCTTTTCCAAGCTCAAGCCAGTCGCTCCAGGAAAGTTCTTGGTAGTCGTTTCGCGGGAGGGCTTCAAGGAAGCGACGGCGGAAGTGCAAGTAAAGACAACTGACTTCTTTTCGTTCGACCCAGAAGATGGAATAGAGTTGGACTGCAGGGGAGGAACGCTTAAAGTAAAGAATTTGCTTGACGCCAACGCGCCCCTTGACATAGTGGTTGGGCCTGGCGTGGACGCCCTTCCTTGCGTGAACGTTACTGGGCCGGGAGTGGTGAAAAAGCTAGAGCGTTCTCCTGGCGCGGCGGCCGGCTCTAATAAAGGACACCAATACATTCCAAGCGGTTCTTCTGCTGGTTCTTTCGTGGAAGCAGTTTATCACGTGGAGAACGTCAAGCCTGGCGCGACGAAGACGCTTAAGCTCACGCCGACCTCTAATGGCGATTGCACCATCGCTTTCTCTTCAAGTGACGCCCGCAGTGGCTCTAACTACTACTCTGAGTACGAGGTTTCGAACTTGTGCAACGCCTTTAATACTTCCAGCGTGTCCCAAGTTCTCAACGTAACAGGCTATGTGTTGCGCGTTCAAGGCAACTTGTGGGTAGGCCCAGACGGCAAGAGCGGGCCCGCGCGCCTCCTGATTCCTGCTCCGAATGACACGCGCAGTGGAGACAATGTTTCTGCGACTGTGTGGTTCACTAACTTGGATGCTTCCGCGCACTCTTTCTACTGCCAGAACCGAGCGAAAGTCAGGGTGCTCAGCGTTTCCGCTCAACAGTTTCCGGCGAGCAGCGTAGTGAACTACACGTTCACGAGGCCGGGAATGTATTATTGTTACTTGGACAACGGAGACCTCGCGAAAATCAAGGTCAAGAGCGCGTGCCCCCACCACGGCGTCAACTACTACGCAGGCTTCATGGCCGCCTGCCTCTTCAAGGAAAACTTGTTGAAGGGCACCGCCCTCGGCGACATCGTCAACTTCGGTGCAAGCGCGTGGGAAGTCGCGGCAAGCATTCCAATTCACTACGACCTCGTGACTGGAACGCAGACTGGTGTGCCTAACTATCCCAACCCTTACTTGTCTACGGCGACAGTGGCCCAGTACGGCTTGCCGGTGTGCGGCATTCAAGGCTATCCTTACGCGAACTTGCCTCCAAACTATGCTTACAACCAGCAAAACAATTACTTTTCTCCAAACGGCCAGCCAGTAACCATGCCGCAGGGAATGCCTTTGAGCCCACTTTCAACGCAGTGTTATGGCACGGGCTTTTACGAGAACATTAATTACGCGCCTCCTTCCACGACGACTGGCGCGGACTGCAAGACAGTAGGAAACAAGATGACTTGCACGGTGCGCATCAGTCCAATGATGCGGTCTGGCGGCGTGCCGTTCGTGTTAGACAACGTTATACTAGACCAAATGCCTTTCCTGCGCGTTTCAAAGAAAATTGCGGGGAGCGGCAGCAACGACTGCTTCCAGTTGTGGGACTTGGACAACTACTACGGCACAAAGATAGGCGAGGCGCTCGGCAAAGGCTTTTTCCAAGTCACTGGCTTTGGCGCTTACCCGCTCGCGCGTTCTTTCGCGGTCGTCTTTAACCCCGACGACAAAGATAGCTGCATTAACTACGTCTACAAAGACGGAAAACTTGTTGTTGAACCAGCGGGCGCCAGCGAGCAAGAAATGAAGATAAGCACTGGCATTGGCAGGGAACTCCGCATCGTCCTTAAAGTGTTGCCCCTCGAAAACGACGCGATGGCGCCGTACTACCTCACTGCAGTGCCCGCGGGTGGAAAGGTTGTGGCTCGCTCTTACGCAGACAAGGACTATTCAGTCGAGCCTTACTTGTTCGTCAACAACATTCCTGACCGCTCGGTTACGTTTTATTACGTTGACCAGAACGGCAACACCGTGGCTGAAACTGCTGGCGCGCCCACAAAGGCGACCGAGCAAAGCATTGTCTTGTTCGCGCCAAAAATTGTTGACAAGCAAAAAACGGTTGTCACGAAGCTCAAGATAGGAAGCGCTCCAGAAATAAGGTTCGACGACAAAAACAATTTTGTTGCATCTGACTCGCCCGCGTCTTTCGCCGTCAAAGCAATGGACGCCTTAAAGGGAACGGCGGTGCAGAACGTAACGCTCTTGGACGTCGTTGGAAGCGTGGGCGCGGAAGACGGCCTTGCTCCAGCCCTCAAGTGTAGTGGCACCAAGTTCTGCACTCAAGAAGAAACAGAGAAGGCAGTGAAGGCAATCACTGAAGCAATTCAAAGCGCAGTCAAGCAGTCTTACTCTACCATGCCCTTCGTTTTAAAGCGCAGCTTCCTTGACGCGCAAGACCTCGGCTTCCAAAACTGTTTGGACGCGCTAGCCCGCGAGCTGATTGCGGACCGCGCGAGCGAAGCGGTTTGCAAGAACTTCTTCAACTTGTGCAACAAAGACGAGTTCGACGCGGAAGAAGAAGAGATAGAGGAAGGAGAAGCAGAGGGAGTAAGTTATTCGTCGGTATCTGCTGCCGCAGGAGGAGCAATAAAGCAAGTAATCTGTCAAGGCACTCAAATGGGCCAGCAAGTGCAAGGAATAGAAAGCATTTTCGGCAACGCGCAGGCGCGCAACCTCATACGCCAAGCGTTCGGCCGCGCGCTGGGTTCAGGAACGTTCACGACCCCTGCGCCGACGCAGTTGCTTGAAAAAATCAGCTTGCCCGAGTTCTACTTCATGCTCAAGAAGGCCGACCCGCTCGGCGGTGGAGTGGAAGGCACTGGCTTGAAGTTGTTCCACTTGAAAGTGAAAAGCATTGATGACTTGCTTGCGGCCGCGAGCCAGCAAACCGGCTGGGAAACTGTTTACGAGGAAACGGGCTTCGTGCCAGGCAAGCCCACCGAAATTCAGAGGATTGGAAGCATTCCCTACCGCGCCGCCAAATCAATTATTGGAGGCTTGTACGACTGGGCACGCGACGCAGTTGCAACGAGCGGCAAGAACCGCGGATTTCCGTACGTAGTCTACGACGAGAAAGCGAGCGCTTACACTATTGGCTTCAGCGAGTACCCGACTCTCGCGACGCTCAACAAGTTCGTCGTGCTTCCCTTCCTGGAGCCGCTCGAGGCAAGTGGTTCGCCGCAACTCTTGGACCACGACCCACTTAAAATCGCGGAAGCCTTCAACAAGCAACGCCGAACTGCTCCCTCGACTTCGGCTGCGGCAACCGCAGTCTACGTTTCAAGTTGTTTTGACTCGAACGTCATCACCGACAAGTCGTGCTTGGACTCCAGTGGAAGGCTGGCGAGCGCGGCCCCTGAAGTCGCTGAAGCGCTTGGCAAGAAGCCCGACGAAATACTAGGCGTTGACGGCTACTTCGTGGTTCGCGTGACTGGAAGCGACTCGTGGACTAGCGTGCCCGAACTAAAAGTAGTGGTGAGAGAGCCGGCTGCTCCGTTAGACGGCAAGACGGCTTCAGTGGCTGAAGAAGTGCAGGAGATAGTAAAGTACTTCGCCGACGAGGCGTACGAACTCAAGCTGCCTGCAGGAAAAGAAAAATGGCCTTGCAACGCCACCGTGGTGAGCGCCTCGGAAATAGTTGGCTTCTGCCCAGGCAAGGTTGCAGTGCTTCAACCGCAGTCAATCACTCTCTCCGTCGTAGACGAAAAAGGCGTGCCAGTCAAGGCAAGCAAGCAAGGCAACTGCGATTACACTGTTGACTTGAGTGATGGATTGTACAAGTTCGTTTACTTCAGCGTCGCGCTTGGCTCCCAGCAGGCGACTAATCAGCCAGTCTCCTTGTCTTTCGGCAAGAGCACTGGGCCCGGAACCTTCGTTGAAGTAGTAGATAATTTCAAGCTCTTGCAACCAAACCTCGCATTCCCAGGAATTTCTTTCGGGCCGGCTTCAAGCGAGCCAAACGGCAGGTTCCGCGTGCTCGTAACCCAGAAAAACCCAGTTCAAGGAAAGAACTATTTCACGGTTCAAGCATTTCACAAGACGAGCGAAGGCAAGCAAATAAATTCAGGCAAGGTAACCGTGTGCGTTACTCCAGCGACGCCGGCGGCTGCAGCGCCAGAACAACAAGCGAGAGGGATTGCTAGAGAAGGCACGCTTGGCTTCGTTGCAGTAAACACTGACCAGCAAGACAACCCTAACCTCAAAGGCTTGCCGGTTCCCTCTACTGCAGTAGTCAAATTCAACAAGGCCGGCGACCCCTCGTCAGGCGGCAAGATATCTATTGAGTTGGGCGCGTGCAGCGTGGACTGCGGCTGGACTGCAACGCTCGTGCAAGTCCCCAACGCCAACGTTTACGCCGGCAACTACAAGTGGTGGTGGAACAACGCTGCAGCGAGCTTCGCACACAAAGGCACTAAGACAACTATTGTTTACGAGTTCCCGCCATTCAACGAGTTGGAAGGCGTTCCACCAAAGCAAGGCAAAGGCATTCCGGCAGCCGACGGCGTTTTCTTCGAGTTATTCGTTTGCAGGGACGGCTTTGTGCCAATGCTGAAGAAACACAACGGCCAACTGTCCGAGGACTGGAACCGTGACTTGTGGCAAAACTGTCGCATTGCGGCGCTCCCCCAGATTCCAAGAGAAGAATTGTGGAAGCCAAGCACGCCAAGCGCTCAGCCTTCAGCGCCCAAGCCAACTCCTGCGGCAACCCAGGCGGCTGCGACTCCAACCATATCACCCGCAACTCAAGCAAAGAAGCTGCGCGGCGAAACCTGCGCGCAAGACTCTGACTGCGTGCCAGGCTCGTATTGTCGCGTTGCGGGCGCAAACCAAGACTTCACTTCATTTCTCTACCCGGACGAGATAATGCCAGTCAGGGATGGCATGAAATACTGCGTTGAGTTGGGCGTCGCAGAGAAAGGAGAGGAATGCATTCTCGTGAATGGAAGCGAGTCCGAGTGCGTCCAAGGACTAACCTGCAAGCGCGACGCCAGCGAAACGACGCGCGTCAAGTATTCTTGCCAGTAATTGGAAGTGGTGGGCAATGTCTTTACAAGATTTTTTTGTGGGTTTGCAGGAAAAGTGGGAGGAGTTCCTTGAGTGGAGCGACGAGAATGGCTTGCCGTTCCGCGAATGGAATGACGCCCTGGAGGCCCGCGGCATTCCCGCAATGCCGGTGTTCGCGCTCGCCGTTGCAGTCGTCTTTTTTGTGGCGTTCTTTCTCGTGGCCGGCTTTCCACAAATTCCTGGGGTTACCGTACAGCCTACTGCCACCGTAAAGCTCACCGTGTTGTCCGAGGAAGGAATAGGAGTTCCTAACGCGTTGGTTCAATTGAAGGCGAACGGCAAAATAATTGCCGCCAAGAACACTGACAGCAGGGGAATCGTTACTTTCTCTGACGTGCCAGCCGGCGAGCTTACTGCCGTGGCTTCGGCGGCTGACTTCAAGCAAGACTATGTGAGCGTGACAACTAAAGGCGGCGAAGCTTCAGCCCAGAAACTCGTTTTAGTGCGCGTTTCAAGCTTTAAAGTAGTAGTTTCCTTCGAAGTTCAAGGCCCCCAGTCCGCGAACTTCAGCGTTTGGGATGAAAACAAAACGGTTTTAATTGACTCTGCTTCTGGCGCGACTGCTTCCTTCGAGTTAGAGCCCAGCAAGAATTACTTGGTGCGCGTTGAAGCCCCACAGTACACTCCAGAGGAGAGGCTGGTGCCAGTGGGAACAACTAATGCCGCGCCAATTTACGTGCGCTTGTTCAAGACGAGCGAGCCACGTACTGCTTCGTTGCACGTACTAGTTTACGACGACAAAGGACTCACGGGAGCGCCGATAGCCAATGCCTCAGTTCAAGTGCGCGCCAACAACTCCGAGGCAGTGATTGCGACCGGCGTCACGGACGAAGAAGGCGCGATAGACGCTGTGGAAGCTCCAGTTGGTTCGCTGGTAACAGTTTACGCGAGCGCGCCAGGCTACTTGTCCACTGAAACAGAGGCTTTCCAAGTGCCAGAGGGAAGCGTTTACAAGAGAGTGCGGCTGGCCAGGAAAACCGAGGAAAACTCTAAAGCGATCGCGGTGAGCGTGACTACCGCCAGCGGCGAATACGTTTCCTCGCCCACTGTGCGCTTGTACTGCGGCGGCCGCAAGAGAGACGAGAAAACTCCTGCAAGCGGGACGACTTCGTTTGACGCCGCGCTAGGAGAAAAGTGTTTGGTTACCGCTTTCAAGGAAGGCTTTCTGCCTGCCTCAAAGCAAGTGACCGCGAAAGGCGAAGCGACTCTCGTGCTCAAGGAAGCGACTTACCTTAACTCTGCGTCGCTGGAAGTGAGCGTGGTGGACTCTGCAGGCAATCCAGTTCCCATGGCTTCCACTACAGTATTCAATTACTCGGGCGAACCACTTGGAATCCCAGAAAAGACTACTGGACTCAGCGGAACAACTTCTTACTACTTGCCTGAAGGCGATTACGTGGTGAGAGCTTCTTCGGGCAACAGCGAGGGAAGTGCGAAAACAAGAGTTTCGTTTAACGCCAACAACTCAGTGCAAGTCAAGCTGGCGCCCCTCAAAGCGGTGGCGGCAGTAACAGTTCAAGACTATTATTCTAATGCTTCAATTGCTGGCGCGAAAGTAACCTTGAAAGACGCGTCCGGCGCGACTGCTTCCTGTCTTACTTCGCTGCAAGGCTGTTCGCTTGAAGCTCAAGAAGGCCCTGCAGTCGTCTCAGTCGCTGCGCAGGGCTACGAAGACTATTCCGGCACGCTGGAATTAAGGGGAGGCACTACCACCAACTACTCGGTTGTTCTCGTGAACTCAAGAGTTTCAGCCGACGTCAAACTCGCGTTCCTCGGAGTTTTCGACTCCAAGGGAAGGCAAGTAAACAAGTTGTCGCCGGCAACTGTTTATACTGCGCGCTACCTACTCAAAAACCCGGGAATCCCGTTCTACTCTGCCGAAGCATTCGTTTTGCTTGGCAGCGCGAGCAGCTCCCTCGAATCCGAAGACGCGGAAATAATCGAGTACTCTGCAGACGGCGCGTCAATCACGGCGGGCGCTGATTTCTCGTCTGCCGCTGACTTCAGCGTGGAAGCGACTGCTACTGCAACGCCTCAAAACTATTCACAGTCGAACTCGTCGGGCGGCGTTGCAGTGCTGCCATCCACAAAAGGAACCTCGCTCGCCTCCAACGCGGAAGGCTGGAAGTGGGTTAAATTTGTTTTCCCGCAGTTCAATGGCACAAAAGAACTCCGCGTGAAAATCCGCACCAAGCCAGTAGCGAGTGGCGCGCTGTCTTTAAGCCACCGCTCCGCGTTTGCCACGGCACGGGGAGTGTTACGCGACCCAGAAGACGCGGCTGCCGGCACTTCAAAGTCGCCTCTCCTCGCCAACTTGAAGCCCTCCGCAACCTACGAAGTATTTTTCGCGGGAGAGTGCCAGAACGGGTTGTGCGTGCAAGCCTTCCTGGAAGGACAACAGGGAAGGTCGGCTGACTCGCTTGAAGCCCTCATTCCCGAGCAGTTCAAAGTGCGCTTTAGCGTCGCGTCAGCTTCAGGGCAAGCCACTCTCACTCTTTCAACTGAAAGCAATGCCTTGCAGTTGGTTGACGCGTCAGCCGGCGCCACTAAAGTCGCCGCGAAAAGCCCTGCAGGAGAAACCCAGGAACTATCAATAAAATCAGGAGGCGATGGCGCGTTCAACGTAAAAGCAAAAGCGTTCGCGAAAGACGCCCGCCTCGTCTTGAACGCGGAAAGCGGCGACGCAAAGTACGAGAAAATTTTCTCGGTTCGCGTAGTCAGCCCAAAGAACTCGCTTAAAGTTTCTTTGAAGCCAGAGCGCTTGATAGCACTGCAAGAGAATACAATAGTTTTCAAGGTGACAGACACTTTAAACAATCCAGTAACAAACGCGCGCGTTGTGATAGGCTCGCAGGAAGACGCGCTCGGCTCCACCGTCGAAGCAGGGCCTGCAACAGGCAAGAACGCCGAGCCAGGAACTTACGTCGCGAGCCACGTTTCGCCGAGAGCGCACGGCAGCGTGCAGTGGAAAGTTGAAGCAGAAGGCTACAAAGCGAAAAGCGGGGAGGTAGACGCGATAGCCCGCAAAATAATTGAGTTGAGCACGCGCTCTCTCTCGCTAAACGCCGACGGCCAGCCCGCGTCGTTCACAGTCTCTAACTTGCTGGAAAACGAGGTAACCGTTTCCGCGAGCGTCGCAGCCGACGAGAACCCTCAATACACTGAATTCGTGGTAACTCCAGCCACAGCCAAGCTCAAGCCACGCGAAGAAAAACAATTTCAGTTGACCGCTCGCCCCAAGCCAGGAGTGCTGACGGTAGCCGAGAAAGACTCGACTCTAACCGAAAAAACAAGCGGACGCGTTCACGTCACCGCCAGAGTAGCTGAAGCAGCGCAGGACGAGGACGCGAGGTTTTCGTGCACGAACGCCTTGCAGCGCTCCGCTCTTTCAAGCCTCCTCGAATACTCTGACGACGCCCTAGACTTTTCCTTGAACCCCCCTCGTGCCTCAAAGCAGTCAAAGAAAATAACGATTACCAACAACGCGCCTTACCCCGTGCTCGTCAACCAACAGTCTCTGGCGCCAAACGTGCGAGTCACGCCACTCTCGCTCACCATTCCAGCGAACGGAAAAGCAGAGTTCACTGTGACCGCTGGCTTGCCGCCCGAGTCCGCGAACGACAAATGCATAGTAGACGATTCAACTACGGAAAGCGACATTGAATTCTATGCTTCCTTCCAAGGCATTAGCGCCACCAAAGTAGTCAAAGCAAAAATTGCTTTGACGGCGAGCACGCGCTGCTACCTCGCCGACGGCCTAGTGTACAACTTGCCCGTGCCCGTGGTCTTCAAGTTCCCGGCTGGAACGAAAGTGCGCGGAGCACCCGCCGACGACGGCTCCATTCCAGTGCTTTTGCCTGACGGAAACAAAATGGTTTTCTTTGAAGGAACATCTATTTATGGGCCGTACGCAGTAGAGCGAAGCCAACCTTACTACGATTCAAGTTATTCTTTCGACTCTTACCCCCAGTACGGAGAGTACGGCAGCATGGTTTACTTGCAGACTCAAACTGGATTGACGCCCCTCCAGTTCGCTCAAAGCCCGTACGGAAGCATTCCCTTCTATCCAGCAAGCGCTGCTGCGCCCTACTACCAGAACCCGCAAGCTTACTTCGGCGGCTCGACGCAAACCCAGACGCAGACGACGAGCGTCACCCTCCAACAAGCAGTAGTACCCGCGGGCGTGGGCTTCGTCATGTCGTCAAAGTTCGCGCGCCAGCTCGCCATAGACCCCGTAACGCTAGCAAGCAACGCCGTGGCAGTAACCTTCCCAGTAGTCGCCTTCCTCGAACTCCCAGTGGACGCGCGGCCCGTTCCAGACGCGGCTGGAGTGCGCTACAACCTACGCAACGCCTACGTCGTCCTACCGGCAGGCTTGCCGACCATGCGCGCGCCATCTTACGGCAACATCGTGCAAGTCCCGCCAGGCACTCCACTATTGTTCGGCCGCACTGGCTCGAATTACGGCAGCATGGAATTGTCTTACGACGAAGACACTTACATTGACTTTCCACGCGACGCAGTAGTCCAACAACTCCCGAGCGGAGTGCAAGCCACTCTCTCGGAGTGCGCGCAAGTGAAAGTAAAGAGCTTGGACGACAAAATGACTGACTCAACGCCAGCCGCGAAAACGGTTTTCGTGGAAGGCGGCACTCTCTTTGGAGCCAACAAGAACCGCGTCATCGTGCCAGCTCAGGCGAGAATAAAAGTTTCCACTTGCTTGGACGTGACAGAAGAACAACAAAAGCTTTTCTGCAGCTCTCGCAGGCAACCAATGACGCTCGTGCTCCCGCCAGGCTACCGCGGCCCGCCCTCGCGCTTCACGATAGCATTCGACTCCTGCGTTCCAATGGACGTGAAAGGCGCTCGCGGCTCCCAAGTTTCTGCGGTGAGAAAAATTTACTTCGAGCCCACCGCTAAAGGACAACAACTTTCTTCGGGAGGACAACAACTCTACCAAGTAAGCGTGCCCGAAGGAAGCCAGTTATGCGTGCTTCCCTGCGACGCGTCGGGAACCGTTTCAGTAACCGCTTACGGCGACTACTTAGACTTCTCGCCGAAGACAATCAATTTTACTCTCTCGGATTCAAGGCAGTCCGCCCAAGCCGAGTTGTGCTTGTACAACACTGGCAGCGAACTCCTCCAGCCATTCAACCCAGAATCATACGTTGAACTCATTTCCTCGCCCACGGACGACGAGGCATTCAAGTCCGCCGTCAAAAAAGAAGGAATTTACTTTGCCGGCCAAGTTGGAAAACCCGCAAACCTCCCTCTCTCGTTCGAGAACAAGGCGTGCAACAAGCTCGTAGTGGAAGCCAGCCTCCCTTCTTCAGGCGACTGGACTGACGCTTACGGCTGCGTCAAAAAAGAAGGAACGATAACCGGCTCCATCAAGTTCCACGCAAAATCCACTAAGTGGCAGGGGTCAGTCAGCGTTCCAGTCACCATCAAAATAGTAAGGCAAGCAAAAAACTGCAACTCGCCTGCAGCCTTAGACAAAGCGAACTCGCTGCACTCCTTCTTCGTCAACTACGCTGACTCAGTGCTTTCATTCAAAGCCCCCGGCCACTACCGGTTCGTCATCCTCGCAAACAACTTACTGGAACCAGCCACTATTTCCTCCAACCTCGACTCGTCGTCGCCAATAAAATGCGATTTCCCGCAACAACTAGCGCCAGGCGAAGCCAAGCTAGCAAAATGCATTTCGTTGAAGCCCGCCGAAAACTTTCAGTTGAAAATTACTGCAAAGCCAGCGCGCGCTGCCAGCCTCGACTTCCTCGTGAAAGTCAACGTTTTCAACGCGCAAGACAGCGTCTACGATTCAACGCCGCTCGGCGAGCTCGCCCCCCAAACCACGCAGCAAACGAACCAGACGGCCGCGCAGAGCCCCCCACAAGCTTATTACGTCGTCTGCGAGAAGTACTTCTGCAACGCCGCCCAAGCGAGCACCGCTTATTCTTCCTTCCTCGCGGCAATGAAGTCCTTCCTTGACTCCGTGACCGCGGACGCGGCAACGCACCAGCGCTTCTGCCAGTCTACTGTGGGCAGCAGCGAGGAAAACGCGTTGAAAGTAGTAGAAAAAACAATAGTAATACAAAAAACGGCTGCAACTCAGTCCATCGCAGAGTTCAACGAGCAATTCCTCAAAACAGCGAGGGAAATCCTGCCCGACTACGCTTCAGGCGAGAACTTCTTCCAAGGAATTCCAAGCGAAAGCATTGCTGGCTGCGGCTGGTACAAAGTCAGCGTCGCGCTCGATGCCTGCAAGGAAATGGGTTCGCACGCCAGCCAGGACTGGAAGAAGCGCGTGGGACTACGCGTGCGCATAGAAAGAATGAGCGAGAGCGACGAATGCAAGCCCACGCTCGCCAACGCCTTGCTGTTCTTGAAGGCAAGCTCTCCAGACTCTCTCGGAGTAACAGTGGGAAACCGCGTGGCAGTATGGCCAGACGAAGTAAGCGGCAAGCGCCTGCTCTCAGTAGTTGACAAGACAAAAGAAAACTGGGACAAAGTCAAGGCAAGCCAGCCTTCAACGTGGCTTTACTTGTTCGACGTAGGCGTCCTCGCCCTTGGCCCCTACGCAGACCAAGCCGACGAAGCAGACGTGAAGACCGCGCAAACGCTTTACCAAATGATTTACGGACAGCAAGCAAAGTCAGCCGCAAAGTCAACTTACTACGACGACGCAACATTCTGCAGCGCAAACGCGCCACAGCAACTCAAGTGGATTGCGGTAGGCGGTTCTTCTCTCGCCGCCGCAGGCACGCTACTCGCCTTCCTGCCGGCAGGCGCGTCCCAAGTAGTTTCGGCGTTCCTCGTCCCACTCGGCTTGAAGCTCGCGGCAGGCACGGCAACCACGGCAGCACTCTGCGTGGGAAGCGCGGCCGCTTACGGAGAGAAAGGAACGTGCGCTCGCTACAACGACTGCATTCGCAGCGCGATTTTCGGCGCAGCAACTGCAGCCATTCCCACGGCTGGCGAGCTCGCGGCATTCAAGACTGCTTCTGCAGCGTTGAAGACTACTGCGGCGCTCACTGCCTCGACTGCGGGCGTGGTGAGCGCCGTCAACTTGCTTGCGCCAGACGGCCCCGAAACCACTGACGCCACGATTCCATTAGTTGCAACGGGCTACGCGGCAGCCACTACTGTTTCTTTCTCGCGAGCGCAAGCTCGCGCGGCTTCGCCGGTCGCCAAACTCGAACAACAAGGCGCGCTATTGCCTGGCTCGCCGTTCGGAAGAGAAGTTGAATCCCTCATTGCTCAGGGAACAAGTTGGGAGGACGCAGTCGCGTCAGCGAGAGAAAAACTCGTGGCAGAAAAGGCGCAGGAACTCGCGAGAATGAAGCCTTCCGCGCTTGGAGAAATTGCTTACGCGCACAGCATAGACCCAGCACTCGCTGCTTCCGACGCCGCCGTCCAGAAAAGCCTTGCCACTGCCATCGTATTAGAGGAAACCAGGCCTGCCTCCGTGCTGCAGCAAATGGAGAACGTGAAGCTCTTCAACGGAAAAATTCAGTTCGCTGAACCAGCGTTCGCCGCTGGCGCTGGTATCTTGCCGCAACAGCAAGCCAAGCTAACGCAGTTGCTTGACCCCAAGTCGTTCGCCCAACAAACGCCTTCGCAGGCGTTCCTTGGACTGACTGACGCCGAGAAAACAGTTTTCAAGGCCGCGGCAGAGAAGACGAGCAAGGCGAGAAACGCTTTAGTGAAGAGCTCGAACGCTTTCAAGGCAGGCGCGCAAATAGGCGCTACGCTATTGTTCCAGGTTGACGCGCGCCCCGTCATGGCCAAGCTTGACCCCGCCCTGCCAACTCATTTCGTTGCCTACCACTTGACGAGGAAAGGCGATTCCTTCGTTCCAACTGCCTTCAAGCTCTGCGTCACTGAAAAACGCGTTGGAGTAGAGCCGGACGAGGACGGCTGCGTTAAAGGGCAATCGTTTTACTTAGCTGACTTGTGCAACTCGGATTACTCGGCTTGCTTGTACGAAACGCCGGTCTACACTTCCTCGCCTTCCGCGCCAGCCTACAACTTGGTTGTTGCGGTGAACGACGAGAGAATCGACGCCAAGGCATTGCTTGAGTCTGTGTTCTTGCCTGACGCCAAGCCGTTGACGGCAAACATTGGCGGAGGAACGCTTTCGCCGCAGAAAATCGCTGAACTCGCGCAAACGAGGAACGAGAAGGGAAGCGGCAAGGCGTTCGCCGGAAAGTGATGAAGAATGCCAGCACAAAAAAAGAACGTGGAAGAACTCGCCCGCAAGGGAAGCCGAAACCTTTTGCTTGTCATAGTAGTGGTCGCGTTTTCTGTCGCCGCGCTTTATTATTACTCGCAAGAACAAGCAAAGCAAATTGCTTTCCAGCAACAAGCTCCAGCGACTCTGGCTGCGCAGGGACGCGAGCTCTCGCTCTCGCCAACGCAGGTGAAGTCCCTCACTTTTTCTTTCACTGACGAAGAGTACGGCTTCAAAATTTTTTACCCGAAAACCTACAAGGCAGAAGAAAACCCTGACGCGGCAACGCGGTTGCGCTTCACCACGCAAAACCCTGCCAGCACCCTCCAAGAACCGCGTTCAGCTGAAGTGGTTGACTTAAGGGTCTTTGACTCGCAGGACGCCCTTGAACACGTTTCCGCGCAAGAAGCAGCGCAAAAAATCGCTGGCGAGGCCGGAACGCAGTACGAGAAAATGGTTTCGGCGAACGGCAAACCGTTTTTCTTCGTGAAAGGCACAGTGGCAAGCGACGTCACGGGAGAGCAGTTGTTGTTGCGTGCCGCGTTCTACGACTGCAAGACGAGAGAGGAAAGGGCTTACACTGCCGCGTTGATCGCTGTTATTCCCTTCGAGTTAGAGTTTGATGCGTTGTACTGGCAGCAAATAATGAAGTCGTTCGAGTGCTGAAGAAATGTATGCTAGAATGCATTCAAGGGAAGGCGCTGACGGGCGCGCTTACTGCGTGCTTGCGTTGTGCGACGCCGACTTGCTTGGCGAGAGCTTACAGGAGAGAGACTTCGTGCTCGACTTGAAGGCTAACGCGGCGTTCTACAAGGGAAGAAAAGTTTCAGCGGCAGAGGCAGTGCGCCTCGTAAGAAAAGCGGTGGCGGACGAGAACGCTTCCTTGAACGTAGTTGGACGCAAGTCCGTCAACGCCCTCGCCGCGGCAGGCGTTAAAGGCTTTAAAGCGAAAATGATTGCGGGCGTGCCTCACGTTCAAGTCTTTCACTTGTGAAGGTGGCAACGCAAGATAAATAATTTTGTTGAAGCAAAACTTTGGAAAAGGTGAACGCAGTGGCTACGAAGAAAGAATTGCTGCAAGCTGGTTTTAACGACATCAAGGAATACGGGGAATTCAAGAAAAAGTTTGGGGCCGACGCTGCTGTTCTCGCGTTGCAGCACGGCAGCAAGGCACGGGAAGTGATAGAGTACTACGGCGAGGAAGCAGTCGAGGCTTTGAAGAAGCACGGCAAGCCTGCGCTGGAAATGATTAACGCTCACGGCGTAGAAGCACTTAACTTAATCAAGTTGTACAAGGACTCTGTAGTGGATGCTTTCGAGGTAGGAGGCGATGACGCCTTTCAAGTAGTGAACAACTACGGCAGGACTGCCTTGAACGCCATCAACGCGTACGGCGCGCGCGTAGTGCCCATCCTCAAAAAAGGAGGGGACGACGCTGCAATGGCTTTGCTGAAGCACGGCGCAAACGCTTTTGGGGCGCTTGATTTACTGGAGCGCGTCGACGCAGACCCTGAATTTAAGGGCGTGTTGAAAGAGGGAGCGAAAGTGATTCTCAAGCACGGAATTGACGCGGCCAACGTGATACGTTCGAGCGGCGCGTGGGCCGCGAAAGCGATAGCAAAGCACGGAAAGGAGGCACTCGATGAACTCAAGAAGCCGAATTTGTACGATCGCGAGTTAAGCAAACTTATTTACGAGCACGGCCCCCTCGCCTTGAATGCGTTGAAGCGCGTTGGCAGTGATAGGGTCATAAACGCGGTCTACAAGAGCCAAGCTGTAGGCGTGAGCACTAAAAGCGTTTTGAGGGCGTTGTCCAAGAAAGCGACTCCCGAGCCTTACCGCGGCCCCGGCGTGCCGATAGAAGAACTCAAGGCAATGTTTAAAAAGAAGAGGAAGCGCTAGCAGGCTGGTCCTCGTTTTTCTTGCAAACCTTTTTTAGTGGAGAAAAGCTAAGGGTTTGAGTGCATTTGGATGCTTGGCGCGCCAGTCTTGTTCGGTGAATTCGTTTTCGACTTGTGGTTCGTAGTAAAAGTCATTGTTTTCTCTTACTTGTTGTTCCAGCTTTACTTGATGTTTCGCGACACGCAATTAATTTTTGGGCTTGCCTCGCTGGTGGCAGCGTACTTTATTTTCGTTCACGGGGTTTCCACAGTTGTCTTGGTGGCCGTGTTCTTCTTGTTCGTCGTGTTCGGAAGCCAGTTGCAGATGCTCGTAATGTTTGGCTTGGAACCCATTCTTGGCTTGTTCGGCATAGGCAGCCACGCCGCGCAACTGGAGGCAAACGAGTTGGCGCGCTTGCAGGACAAGATAGCGAAGGGCGAGGCGTTGAGCGCAGAAGAAGAAGAGTGGTTTCAGAGCCACATGCAACACAACGAGGCAATGCAGCAAAACCTCGAGAACTACCAACAAAACGCGGCGAGGGCGCGCGGGCTCAGAATGCATTGAAGGGATTGCTTGATGTTTTTCCTTGAAGAACTGCAGTGGGTTTGGTGGATCGTCTTGTTCTTGATGGCGTACTATTACTATAACTGGGCTCAAGAGCACTTGGCTTTTTCTCCCTTGCTGACCATCGTAGTGGCAGCGATACTCATTTACTTTCTCGTCATAGTCTATCCGTTGGCTGGACTGGCTTTCTGGCTTGTTTCAATATTCTTGTTTTCCGGAATTCTTTACATGGGCTCGGTTTTCGCTCCGTTCTTGTTCAGGTTCTTCAGGAAACCAAAGTAGCGTTTAGAGGTGCATGCAATTGACTGGAAAAAAAGGCGAACACGATTTCTTTGAGTTGTACAACTTTGCTTCTCTTCAGAGAATGAAGTGGCACAATCCAAAGTGGCGCTTTTTCGTTATCTTGCTTGCCCTTGCCTTGTGTTGGCTGGCGTGGCAGCACTTGACGACGGAATACTCTTTTTACGCCGGCGAGCTCGCCGTCAACCTCAAGCCAGGCGTTTCGATGGGCGAACGCATTTTCAGTTGGTTCGTGGGCGGGCTCATGGCTGGCGCGTTGTTGTTCGCGTTGCTTGTTGAAGGAGAATTCTTTTTCTCGTTGCGCCGCGCCGCGCGGTTGTTCGAGAAGGAAGCCGAAATTATTTCGAGGCGGCGCAGGAAGTGATTGGCTGGCAGCAGTCTTTAAATGCGGTGACCCCCATTATTTTTTCATGGACGCAGTTGTTTTCGGCTTTCTGCCTTTAATGCAAGCTGATTTCTGGGAGAGCTTCGGCCTCGTCGTCCTAATACTTGTGTTCTTCGTGCTCTACAACATTTTAAGCAACAACTTCATTCGCCACCCTTTGCTCGCGCTGCTCGTAACCGCAATAATAGTTTTCACGCTCGTGATTCCCTTCGAGTGGTTTAAGTACCTTCTCTTCGTGGTGCTCGTGTTGTACGGCTTTTTCGTCACGGCAAAGCCAGGAGAATGGTTTAAGTGATTCTGCGCGGCGCAGTGGACTTTTCTTTCTTGTTCATCGTGATACTAATGGTTATAGCCGTGCAGAGCGGGTTGTGGTGGATTGCTGCGGCGTTGTTCGTCTTGCTCTTGTTTTCTGCGAAAAACAAGTGGTTGCTGGCCGCGGCAGGGCTGGGGGGCGCGCTCGTGGCAGGGCTTTACTTTACTGGTGGCAGCCTCTCGCCACTCGTTATAATAGGTGGCTTGTTCGCCATACTCGCGATTCTAGCCAAGGCAGGCGAAGGCGGCGCTCAAGGCTACGGTCCAAGCTATTGAAGGTGAAAAAATGAGTCCGTTCATTGCCCTGGTTTTGTTAACTGCCGCGATTTTCTTCGTGGTAAGCGGCGAGGTTTTTTTCGCCTTTGTTTTCGTCTTGCTTTTCGCGGCAGGCTTGCTTTTCGAGTTTAGTTCTTCACGCAAGCCTTCTCCTGCTCCGCAACCGCCTGGAATGCTGGGTCAAACCGCTCCCAAGGCTTTCGGCGGCGAAGAAGAAATTGGGAAGCGCTTCGGTTACTTCTTCAACTTTTTTGGCGCGTTGTTTAACGCTTTCTGGAACTCGTTTGGCAGAGAACAAAAAAAGTGAGTTCAAAGCGTTTCCTGCTGTTTTTCGTGCTCGAGCGTTTCGCTTACTTCGCCATTTTAGTGCGGAGCAAGAGTTCCCTGTTAGTTTCAAGGATTTTACGGTTTACTTCTTGGAGGGCTTTAAGCATTGCAGTTATTTCTTCCAGCTTGCGTTCTACTGCTTCGATGTCTCCTGTCGTGGTCGAGGTAATGCGTGACACGAGTTGCTCGCCAGCTGCTGCCGCGCTCTGAACTGGTTTTCCTTTGCCGACTTCAATGGTTTTTTCTTCTTCGCCGGAGAGGGTGGTGAACTCGAATTTAGGTGCTTCTTCTACTGGCTCGGGGGCTTCTTTTGGTGTTGTTACTTCTTGCAGGGCAGAAACCTGCGAGAGGACTTCGTCCGGGTTTGCGACGCCGAGGGCTTCAAGGTTGCTTCGTATTTCTTGTTCACTCATTCCTTTCGCGCGCATTTGTTGCACGATCAGCTTCAAGTCCATGAACTCATTAACTCCAAAAGTATTTATAAAAGCCTCCATTACTATTTTCGGTTTTTGCATGGAGCTTGACTTGCCTTACGGGCCGTGGGTTCGCTTGGTTTACGGGCAGTGGGGAAAGTATCCCGTGGCATTGTTTCAAAACCCGGACAAGTTGTTGATGCTTGTTTTGTTCGAGAAGAAAGGCGACCAAGTTACCGGCATGGTGATGATGCTTAAACGCGTTTTCGTGGTGGACGGCGAGCTTGGAAAATTCATGCAAGCGCAAAAGCGCGAGGTCACGCTCGTGGAAAAGTTTTCCAAGGACTACTCTGGCAGGTACTTAGTGATTTCTTCCACTCCAGTGTACGCGCGCTACACTCAAGACGAGCTAATTGAAAACGTGAAAAAGCATTACTTGGAGTTAGAGGGGCTCGCAAAAATAACTCTGGAAATGGCGGCGGGCTACGGCTTTAAAATACGCGACCTCAGCAAGGCCAGCGAGGAAGAAGCGCAATTGTTTTTGGGGGACCCGCTATCGTTGTTTTCTTACTCGGTGGCCGGCGGCGCGCCAGGCGCTGCAGGAGAAGCGGCTTTAAAGATTCCGCGTTTTCAGCTCGGCGTAAACAAGGAAGGCGAGGAATACGAGTTGAAAATGGATTCCTTGTTCGCAGTTTGCGTGGTGGGCGGGGCGAGAAGCAATCGCTTGCACGTAGTCCACGTATTATGCGAGGCAGCGCTCTACAACGGAGTTCCGGTAATGGTGTTCGACTCCAGCGGCGCTTTCAAGGGACTTGCTTTGCCGAACAATGACTCCTCCAAGTACGCGCAATTCAAGTTGGCTGGCAGTCCTGCCGGTTTTCCCTTCAAGGGCTTCGTTTTAGGAGAGAACTTGTTCATCGACTTAGGGAACACTGACTCGAACTTGTTCCTGAAAACTTTTGGGTTGGAGAAGACGGAGTTCGCTTCAATAATCAAGGCCGTTCACTCTCAAATCAAGGGCAGCGCGTCCTCTCTCGGCGACTTGGCTTCCGCGTTAAACAACTTGAAGGAGTCCAAAGACATGCTGTTATTCAACATAAAGCGCGCGTCTCGCTGCATTCAAGTAATCCAGAAGGTTTACCCGTCACTCTTCAACAAAGTCATTTCGCAGGACTTGACGCAGCCGTGGCACGACGCGACAGGACGCGCTTGCCACGTCGACTTGTCGCGTTACCCCATCGAAGTTCAAAAACTAGCAATAAACACTTTACTACAAGGAATAGTCATTCCCCCGACTGCGTCCCTGCAGTTGCTGCTCGCATTCGAGCCAGACGCTAGCGCGTTAGCCGAAGAAATCGCTTTCGCGTTAGACAAGTTCAAGAAGCAAGGAGTGGGGATCGCCGTCAACGTCGAGCACGAGCTTGACTTCAAGCAATTAGGCGACATGGAGGCAGTCATTGAAGTAATCAACGACGAAGCCGTCGCGAAAGAAAAAGGCGAAAAGCAAGCCAGGTTTTCAGTGCGGCCAACTTACTCGCTTTGCACTGAGAACGCGCCGCCAGCGCCAAAAGAAAAACCAGTTGAAGTCGTGGAAGCACGCAAGGCGCCACTCGAAGTGCTTCACCTGCCGTTCGCGAAACCTGAAGTTGAAGCCAAAACAAGCCAACAGCAGCCCGCACCAGAAAAGCCTGCCCCCCAAGAGGCCCTGCGCGGGCGGTGGCGAATGCGCTCCTAACCCACCAACAATGTTCGGCGCTCGTCGAAATCCGATTCGTTTAAATTTGTTTTGTTCTTTAATTTGTTGCATGCTTTTGCAGGTAGTGTTTCACGGGCGCGCAGGACAAGGCATAGTTACTGCCGCAGAACTTCTCGCAGTAGCGGCTGGAAGCGAGGGCAAGCACTCGCAAGCGTTTCCAGTTTTCGGCAGCGAAAAAAGGGGGCCGCCAGTACAAAGCTTTTGCCGCATAAGCGACGCGCCAATAACCGTTCACGAGCAAATCTACGAGCCTGACGTCACCGTCGTATGCGACAAGACAGTAATGCCGTCCGTGAACGTTTGCAGTGGAATGGACTCCAAGAAAGCAATAGCGATAGTCAACTCTTCCACTCCAGTCAAGCTTCCTTGCAAGACAGTGGTTTGCGTGGACGCAACCCAAATCGCGGTAAAAAACTTTGGCAAGCCGGTCGTGAACACGGTCATGCTCGGCGCTTTCGCGGCGGCAACCAACGCAGTGAAAGTCGAGTCACTCGAGAAAGCCGCGCGAGAACGCTTTCCAGGAAGCCTCGGCGAAGCCAACGCGAAAGCCATCAAGGAGTGTTTCGAGCAAGTGAAGGCGGTCAAATGAAGATTCCTTTGTCCAAACCAGGAACTACTGTGGCAGTCAAGACTGGAGAGTGGCGGTCGCAGCACCCCGTAATCGACTCTTCCAAGTGCATTCGCTGTGGAATCTGCCAGAACTTCTGCCCGGAAGGAATAATGGGCAAGCCAGGAACCTTTCCTTCCCCTGACTTGGACTACTGCAAGGGCTGCGGCTTGTGCGCCGCCGAGTGCCCAGTAAAATGCATTTCAATGGTTAAAGACGAAAAGTAAAAAGCAGGCGGTGTTTTTGGTAACGCAAACAATTCAGGGAAGCATTGCAGTAGCGCGCGCGGCAATCAACTCGCGAGTGGAAGTGGCTGCCTGCTACCCCATAACTCCTTCCACTCACGTGGCAGAAGAACTCGCGCGAGCGCACGCAAACGGCGAAATTCCTTGCTTTATTTCAGTGGAAAGCGAGTTCTCGGCCTTGTCTGCTCTCGTTGGCGCGAGCGCTGCTGGAGCGCGTTCCTTTACGGCGACTTCCTCGCAGGGACTCTTGCTCATGCACGAAGTGCTCTTCAACGCAAGCGGCATGCGCTTGCCCATCGTTGTAGCCAACGCAAACCGCGCCGTGAGCGCGCCACTCAACATTTGGAACGACGAACAAGACTCGATTTCCCAGCGCGACTCTGGGTGGATTCAATTCTACTGCGAGTCCAACCAAGAAGCCACTGACTCGATTCCAATAGCGTTCAAGGCCGCGGAAAAAACAATGCTTCCAGCCATGGTAAACGTTGACGGCTTCAATTTAACGCACGCGGTAGAACAAATAAACGTGCCAGAAAAAGAAAGAATTTCCGAGTTCCTGCCAGACTACAACCCCCCAGTAAAGCTAGACACTCAAAACCCGTTGTCGCTCGGCGTCTACGCCACGCCGCCCCATTATCAGTCCTTCAGGCAAGACTTGGAAAAAGACTTGAACGCGGCAGCAGCCGAAGTCGCGTCAACACAAAAACAATTCAGTGAGTTGTTCGGCAGGAACTACGAGCTCGTCGAGTCCTATAAAGCCGAGGACGCTGAAGCAGTAATCGTGGGAATGGGCAGCGTGATGGCCAACGCTAAAATTGCTGCAGACGAAATGAGGGCGAAAGGAGTAAAAGCAGGCGTGCTCCGCATTCGCTTGTACCGCCCCTTTCCCGCAAAGCAAGTCGCGGAAGCGCTGCACGGAAAAAAAGCTGGCGTGTTTGAGAAGTGCATTAGCCCCGGCGGAATGCCTCCTTTGTTCGCTGAAGTTGCTGCCGCGCTGGGCTCCAACGAAGTTCACTCCTTCACTGGCGGGCTGGGTGGCAGGGACGTGCGCGTGGCGCACTTCAAGAAAATGTTTGAAAAAATAGCTTCGCAAACACCTTCACGCCATTGGGTGGAATGAGTTGTTTACTATGAGCGAGAACGCTGAAATGCATTTGTACGCGCCCGGCCACGCTGGCTGTCCAGGCTGCGGCCCAAGCATTGCCTTGATCAACTTGGTTGACGCGCTCGGAAAAGACACTATAATAGTCAACCCCACGGGCTGCATGGAAATAACTTCTTCGCAGTATCCATTGAGCGCGTGGAGAGTGCCCTACATTCACTCATTGTTCGAGAACGCCGCGGCAGTGGCTTCCGGGATTTCGAATGCGTTGAAAGCCAAGGGAAACAATCACTCACGCGTCGCAGTAATCGGTGGCGACGGAAGCGCTTACGACATAGGCTTTGGCGCGCTCAGCGGAATGCTGGACCGCCGCGAAGACGTGATATTCATTTGTTACGACAACGAGCAGTACGCGAACACTGGAGTGCAAAAAAGTTCTGCAACGCCTTTCAAGGCAGCCACAACCACCACGCCCGTGGGCAGCGTGGAACGCGGCAAGCTCACCCCCAAAAAAGAGCTCGCCGAAATCGCTGCCGCGCACGGAATCGCTTACGCGGCTAACGCTTCAATCGCTTTCCTGCCTGACTTGCGCAAGAAAATAGAGAAGTGCAAGGCAGTCCGCGGCCCAAGCGTCCTCGTAGTAAACGCGCCCTGCGTGCTCGGCGCAGGCTTTGACGGGGCGCTCACCATCAAAGTAGCGCGGCTGGCAGTACAAACTCGTTCCTGGCACTTAATGGAAATAGAGGACGGCAAAATGAAGTTGAACTTCAAGCCAAAAGAGTTCGTGCCCGTCTCAGAGTACTTGTCCCTACAAAAGCGCTTCAAGTACTTAACCCCCCAAGAAGTCTCTGAAATACAAGAAATAATTGAAAGAAATTGGGCGCGCCGTCTTGCGTTAAGCGGTGAACAACCCTACCCCCTCGCTCCAGCCAACCAGCAAAGCAAAGCAAGCAATTAAATTTTGGTTGCTTCCCAATTATTGCTAGTGCAAAAAATGTTTTCCCGTGCAATGCTCGCAGTTTTTATTGCCGTCACGTTATTCGCGGCTTTGCCGGCAACCGCTTCAACCCAACCTTCCCCTCCATTTCTTGAAGACAACCAAAAGTGCGCTCTACCCACAGTAAAGTGCAGCGTTTGCTCTGCAAACCCAACCCCGCCAGCCGAGTGCGCTGCAGTGGGCGCGTCACTCCAAAGCGAGGACTGCAACACCACCTTCTTCCAACTCGTCACTTCAAGCAATAAAGTACCCCTCAAAAATTGCTTTAACGACTCAAGCGAGTGCGCGGTCATCTGGGTTCCCCTCGTGCGCGCAGTGAAAACCACTTCCCCTGGAAAGAGGTACTGGTGCGACTTGCAACCACGAGTGTTCGGCGCCAGCTTTTCCGCTTACCCGCAAACAAGTTACGTTTGGGGCTCGTGGAACACCACCACGAAAGCAAACTACTCTCTTTCAGTCTACAACCCAGACGTTGACCCAAAGCCTTTCTTTAAAGAAGACTCTTCGGACTCGCTCGCCTACCAGCAAAAAGGAGGCGTTAAAGTGCCCCAGCCAGACGTGTACAACGTTTCGCTGACTGCCTGCAACTCGTTGGGCTTCTGCGATTACTTCACTGAATTCGTTTCCTTCTTTCCGTTCACCCCCAAAATTCTTCCTCCCGTCGCTTACAACATTGACGGCAAGTCCTTCGCTTACGAAGAACAACCAATAAGCTTTCAAGTAAAGCTTTCCGGCACTTACTCTTACTACCACTACTTTTACGCCGTGGACGACTTGCCCGTCTCGGAAGGAGGGTTTTACGCCAACGACACGGTCTTCAACAACGGCTTGAAGCTCTTGCCGCCAGGACAACACTCTGTCACGCTCATTTCAAGGCACTACCCTTACTCGGCCAATACCACCGTTCACTTCACGATAAACCCAACGCAGAACCCCGCCTACGTGAACCCCCCACAAATAATCGCGCCTGCAAGCGAGCAGTCCTTCGACTACCTCTCCCAGCAACCAATTCAAGTCACAGTAAAACCAAGCGGCTCGTTTGACTTGTACGACTTAGAAATTCAAGTAGACGACAAAACTGTTTCCACTTTCTCCTGCAAGAAAAACGATGAGTGCACTACAGCGCTTCCAATCCAAGACGCTGGAAAGCACTCCCTGAAAGCAATCGCTTACGCTCAAGCCTTCAAGAACTCTTCCACCACCAACTTCACCGTAACACCAGTCCAACCAGTGCTCGCCATAAACATTTACCCGTCCACTCAAGTCCAGGCCGGCACGCAGACGACCGCCAAGTGCTTGTCAAACCCAAGCAGCACCCCCAAAATACTGTACCGCGACAACACCCCAGCAAGCAACCCAGACACGCAAACGCTTCCCCGCGGAACCCACTACTACTCGTGCGTCGTGGAAGCAAACCAGAACTATGCTCCAGCCAGCGCCTCGCAAGAACTACTAGTTTACTCGGAATTAAATCCAGTGACGCTCACCCTCAACGGCGTGGACTCAGACTTGACGATAAACTACAAGAACTCGGTTAGCGTGCAAGCCACTGCAAAATACGGCTCGCCCAAGCTATTCATAAACGGCACAGAAGTAAGCAACCCCTTTACTGCAGTGCTTGCCGCAGGCTACTACAACTTCACTGCCTTCGTGGAAGGAAACGACTCAGTAGAGCCAGGCACTGCCACGCACTTCCTCACCGTCAAAAAAATTCCTGCCGTCCTAAGAATCTTCTTGTCCCCCTCCGACTCAGTCACTCAAGGAACCGAGACCACAGCATCCTGCAACTCTTACGGCGTTCCAGGCGCGGTGTTCACGCGCAACAGCACGCAAGTACAAAACCCCGACACCGCCGTCCTACCAGCCGGCTCTTACTACTACGAGTGCTTCCTCCCAGAAAGCCAGAACTACACTGCCTCGACGGCCACGCCGAAAACCCTTTCAGTCATTGCCCCCGTTCCCTTCTGGACTCCAGTAAAACAAGCAACGAGCGCCTTAAGCGACGCCACAACGAAAATAATAGAGTGGGTTTCAAGCCTGCTTAGCTGAACCGCTTTTAAGGGAAGCAATTTTTTCTTCAACTACTTCTTTTACTTGGTCCAGCGTAGCGTACTCCAAAGGATTAATAGTGTCAACGACGTACCTTACCTCCATTAGTTCCTCGCGGGTAGCGCACGCCGCCACCTTGTCTTCGAGTGCCTTCAACTCTTCCTTCAAAGAAGCTACTTCACCCGCCGCAGCCGCTCCAGCCGCCGAAGGTGCCCCCCCACTCAAGCCCCCAACCTTTTCTTCCAGCTTGCGAAGCTTGTCATTCAAAGCCACGAGCGTGCGGCCAATTACTTCCTGGTTTCGCTCCATCGTGCCAATCTTTTGAGCTATCAAGCCAATCTTGGAGTCAATAGTTCTAACGTCTGCCTGCAGTTGCGGCAAACTCTTCACCGGCTCTACCATGCAAATCCTCTTCGAATCACGGTTCCAGATTTAATAACCCTTTCCCCAAAATACTCTTCATGCAGACCACGCGCGCCTTCCTATTAGGCGTGGACTACCACTCGCGCTCGGGAAAGTCGGCAATACGCTTGTACTTAAAAAACGCGGAAACAAACGAGGCACTCCGCTTGTATGACTTTAACTTTGAGCCCTACTACTATCACTTGCCGCGCGAGCCCCTCTCCCTCGACGAAGCAGCCGAAAAAATTTCTCGGCTCACTGCCTCAGACCGCCGCACTGCCTTCAAAGCCAAGCGCGTTGAAACCACGACTAAGATCGTCCAAGGCAAGCAAATCAAGCTCCTCAAAATCTTTGCAGAGCACCCAACGCAAGTTCCTGCTCTCCACCAGCTTACCAAGAAGCTCGGCACTGACTTCGAGCACAGAATCGCTTGGGTCAAACGCTACCTCATAGACAAAAGCCTTTCCCCCTGCGGCTTAGTAGAATGCGTTCACGAAGGCGAACAACTGCACTCTATAAAGCCCCTCACAAGCGACGAGCAACCACAATTGAATGCCCTCGCCTTCGACATCGAAACATACAACCCGTCCGGCGTACCCAACCCCGCCAAAGACCCAATGATAATGCTTTCGTGGGCCACGCGAGACCACGAACTGCAAGCGAGAGTGCTGACGTTCAAGCCAATAAGCAAGCCCTTCATAGTCTGCTTGGACAACGAGAAAAGCGTCATCGAAAACTTTTGCTCGCTCTTGCGCAGGAAACGCGTTGACTTGCTTTGCGGCTACAACAGCGACGTCTTCGACTTGCCTTACTTGGCGGAACGCGCCAAGAAACTCAAGGCAAGGTTTTGGCCTGGCCGCACGCGCAACCCCCCGCGCACGCGCCAGCACGGCCTCCGCGCCGCGACGAGCGTGGACGGCCGCATTCACTTCGACGTCTTCTCAGCCGTAAGCTTCCTTGACGCCGTCGGCGCAGTAAAACTACCGCGCTTGAACCTCGAAACCGCTTACGCTGAAATACTCGGCAAGAAAAAGCCTTCAGTGAAAAAATTCGAGATCCACAAAGCATGGGACGCTGGCGGCGAGGAACTGGAATACCTTGCAGAGTACAGCCTCGGCGACGCCATCGCGTGCCTCGAACTCGCCGAATACGTTTTGCCCCTCGAAATACAGTTGTCTCGTTTGAGCGGCGAAACCTTGTTTGACGCCTCGCGCAGCAGCGCCAGCCAGCTCGTGGAAAGCCTGTTGATGCGGCAAGCCTTCCAGCGCGGCGAAATAATTCCCAACAAGCCAACAGAAACAGAGGCCACTGCAAGAGCTTCAAATCCAGTGGAAGGAGCTTTCGTGAAAACCCCGGAGCCGGGAATCTACGAGAACATCGCCGTGCTTGACTACAAGTCATTGTATCCCTCAATAATCATTTCCCACAACATAGATCCTTCCACGCTAGACTGCGACTGCTGCGCTCCAAGCGAACAAAGAGTTTCCCCGCAAGGACACAAGTTTTGCGCGAAAAAACGCGGCTTAATTCCGTCCATGCTCGTCACGCTATTGGACGCCCGCGCTCGCGTCAAAAAAGAAATGAAGAATCACTCGCCAGACTCCCCGGAATACAAGGCTTTGAACGCGCGCCAGACCGCCCTCAAAATATTGGCGAACGCGACTTACGGCTACCTTGGCTACGCCCGCTCTCGATGGTACTCACGCGAGTGCGCGGAAAGCACTACTGCGTGGGCGCGCCACTACATTCACGAGACGATAAGCGAAGCAGAAAAAAATGGATTCAAAGTCATTTACGCGGACACCGACAGCTGCTTCCTGCAATACGAAAAAGGAAGAGAAGAACGCGTCGAGGAATTCAGGCGGCACGTGAACTCTCTCTTGCCCGAGCACATGGAACTAGAACTTGAAGACTACTACCCGCGAGGAATATTCGTTGCAAAAAAGCAAGGAGAAAAAGGCGCGAAGAAAAAGTACGCGCTCATAAGCCGCGAGGGACGCATCAAAATAAGAGGCTTCGAACTCGTGCGCAGAGACTGGAGCAGGATTGCCAGACACACGCAAAGACAAGTCCTGGAAATACTGTTACGCGAAGGAGACGTCGCGAAAGCCAAGCAAGTGGTTAGAAAGGCAATCCAGGAACTCCGGGAAGGAAAAACGCCTTTAGAGGACTGCGTAATGCTCGCGCAATTGCGCAAGAAAGTCAAGGCATACGAGGTAATGAGCCCCGAAATCGCGGCGTTCCTGAAAGCAAAGCGCGCTGGACTGCACTACGACGAGTACTCAGTCATTCCCTTCATTATCACCAAGAACGGAAAAAGCATTTCAGACAAAGCCCAGCCAGTAGAACTCGCCAAAGACTACGACGCGGACTACTACGTGAACAACCAAGTCCTTCCAGCCGTATTAAAAATACTTGGCGCGCTCAACATTGACGCTGACGAGCTCGCCACCGGCGGAAAACAAAAAAGCTTGGGCGAGTGGTAGTGATGAAATGGAAAAAGAAGTGTTAGACAATTACTTGAAATCGGCAAAAATAATGAAGCAGGTGCTGGAGTTCGCGCGCTCCCAAGCAAAGCCAGGCGCTTCATTCCTTCAACTCGCCGAAAAAATAGAGGCCAAGATAGTAGAGTTAGGAGGGCAACCCGCGTTTCCAGTCAACTTGTCCAGGAACGCTGAAGCCGCGCACTACACTCCCTTCGTGGGAGACGTTTCCTTCGCAGGAGAAAAAGACGTCCTCAAAATAGACGTGGGCGTTCACGTGGACGGCTACATCGTTGACGCTGCCTTCACTGTCGACTTCAGCGGCGAAAACGCGGACTTAGTGGAAGCCACGCAAGCCGCCTTGAACGCCGCCATTGAAAGAGTACACGCTGGAGCAAGCGTTCGCGAAATAGGAAGAGAAATAGCGCTTGAAATACGCCGCCGCGGATTCGAGCCAATACAAAACCTTGCCGGGCACTCGCTAGAACAATATGTTTTGCACGCTGGAGAAGAAATTCCGAACGTGGAACAAGGAGACTACGTCCTCCGCGAAGGCGACGTTTTCGCCATAGAACCCTTTGCCACCACAGGCAAAGGCCGCGTTATCGACACTGAGTTCCTCGAAATATATTCAATAGAAGAACCAAAGAAAGTTCGCTTGCCTGCCAGCCGCGCGCTACTCGAAGCAGCAAGCAAATACGAATTGCTTCCCTTTGCTACGAGGTGGTTCGCCAAAGAATTTGATGTGCAAAGCCCCTCCTTCAAGCTCGCCCTCGCCGACTTAACGCGCCAGAAAGTGTTCCACCCCTACCACGGCCTCCGCGAGGCAAGCGGCGGCCTCGTCTCTCAAGCAGAAACCACAGTGATAGTCCAAGAAAACGACTGCAAGCCACTCACCCCACCCTTATCTTTGTAACTACTCACTAGTGCATACTTTTAAATAGTGGTTTTTTCTTAATTATTGAGTGGCGCAACGGCGCAAGGTGGATGGAATTGAGTAGCTTCAAAAAATCTTCATTCGTAGTGCTCGCAACAGCGCTTTTCCTCTTCTTAGCTTTAAGTGCCTCTGCGGCTTCTTTTTCTAACGCTTTAAGCGGCAAAGGCTTGACTTCAATAAAGCTCTACTACTCAATTTCCCCAAGCAACTACTCTGCTGAAGTTGGGGAAACAGTAGAGTACAAGGTTTTCTTGAACGACGAAGAAATCACTGACCAATTCTATTGGAGCGTTTCCGCACCTTCCGGCGCAGCCGCACTGCAAGCGCCAGCCAAAGTGCAAGCAAAAACCCCTGGCCAAGCAATAGTGCGCGCTTTCAACGACTCTTTGAATGTGTCACTCGAAGCAAACCTCTCGGTTTCCTACGGCAACGTCTCTCGCGTTGAAGTCTCGCCGGCAACCCTTTCAGTGAAAGGCTGCACTAACACCCAACTTAACGCTTCTGCATTCAACTCGCACGGCGCCCTAATACCAGCGCCAATAAATTGGAGCACCTCAAACTCCTCGATCGCTGAAATAATTTCTTCAAACGATTCGGCGGCGACTGTGCGCGGCAAGCTCGCCGGCTCTGCAACGGTGCGCGCCGCCAACCCAGCTTCTGGTGCTTTTGCTGAAGCGCAAGTAAAAGTAGTGCCCGGAGACTATGCTGCCCTCGAAGTAGTCGCCCCCCAAGAAGCAAGAGCAGGAACTCAAGTCAAGTTGAGTGCCTTCCTGCGCGACGCCTGCGGCAATCCCGCATTGATCTTGCCAGGCAGCATCGTAAACTGGAGTTCCACTCCAAACGCTAACATTTCAAGCGACGGAAACTTTTCCGCGCAAGCCACCAAAAACTATTCCTTGAAGGGAGAGTACAAGGGATTTACTGGAAGCAAGTCAATCAAAATCGTGCTCGGCCAACTCAAAACAATAACGGTTACCGACTCCGAGGGAGAGTCTTACTTCAACGCTTCAGTGGACTCACCCAAACAACTTGTCGTTGAAGCACAAGACGTTTACGGCAACAAGCAAACCCCGTTCGACGACTTCTGGGGAACCGAGTTGTCCGAAAACGCGGTCATCTCAACGCAGAGCGCGGGCGGAAGCGGACGCATCGACGACTCCCTCAACTTCTACGGACAAAAAAACGGCTTAGTGAAGATCGTCGTTGAAGCAGAAGGACTTTCAGCGCAGGCGACCGCCAACGTCGTGGGGCACGGCGCCGCTGCAGCCATCGAGTTAAGCGCGCCCAAAACAGTCGTGACGACCGGAGAAGGAATCCAAATAAACGCGTCAGTGAAAGACGCTTACGGCAACTCAGTTCCCGCAGAGAACAGCGTCGAGTGGAGCGTTTACAGCGGAAGCGGCTCAATAAACTCGACTGGCTACTTTGTTTCCACCGTGCCAGGCGACTGCCAAGTGCGCGCCGCCGTAGGCAATACTTACTCGCTCATAACCATTCGCGTTGGCGTCGGGCCAGCCCACCACTTGATTCCCTCTATCGACTCGCTTGAAGCGTCCGCCGGAGTCTACTACAAAATAAGAGTTAAAGTCGTTGACGCTTACGACAACGAAATTTCTTTGCCCAACACTCAATACAATTACTTTGTGCAAAACATTACTGGCACGGGCGAGACAATAAACGACTACTTCATCGGCTACCAAGCCGGAACCGTTAAAATCGTGGTTCAAGACAAGACGAACGCCAACCTTTCAGGCGAAGCCCAAGTAACCGTAGTGCCTGGACTCCCCCAATTAATTGAAATCCGCTCCGATAACGGCTTGTACAAGCTACGCGAAGGAGAAACCCTTCAATTACTCGTTTACGTCGAAGACGCTTACGGCAACGAAATACCGCAAAACAGGTTGCTCAACCCCTCCTGGCAAGTGTCAAGCGAGGGCGGACAAGCAAGAATTGACTCCAACGGGTTACTTGAAGCAATCGCGCCAGGAAGAGTGCGCGTCACTTTCTCATTGCCTTACGCTTCAAAGAACGCTTCCCAGCAATTCAACGTAATCGCTCGACAACAAACTTTTTCGCAGTCTTTCCCCGCAGGCAACTACGGAGCCAAACCCTACTCTAACTCTTCAACCGCGTTAATCACGACAGGCGGAGAAAAACACCAACCGCAAGCCACCAGCGCCGCGTCCGCTGCAGCCTCCACCGCAAGCGGCTTCTTCACCCTCGCTGCCTCCAATCCAGCTTCACTCGTTTGGCTCGCCTTGCTCGCAATCTTCCTCGCCGCAGTATTCGTTTTCGTGCGCAGCAGGGTTTACGCGAAAGCAGGAGAAGAACGAGAACCACTAGACAGCCAGCAAGACTTGCGGCGCTACCTCTTAAGCTGAAACTTTTAAAAGCAGAGCCCCACTAAAACAACGCATGCAAAACAAGAATGCCTTGCCTAATTACTTGCAGTCCCAGCCCCGCCCAATAGGCGGCGGCAAGAAAGTGCGGTTGGACTTCAGCGTCGACTTGGAACTAGACGAACTCTTCAAGAGCCGCTTGCTCTTCCTCGTCGTCGCCCTCGTCCTCCTCGCCCTCTCGGCACTCATGTTCGCGCGCACCGGCTTCAGCTTCAACGACTTGTTTGACTTCAGCCGAGTTCAGTACTCCCTAGAAAAAATAGCTAGCATTTCAGTAATGCTTTACGTCTTGTTGTTTGCGTTGTCGCTCGCTTGCGCGGCTTACTATGGCTTCGGAATAAAAAAGTGGCAGTCACTCTTAATGCTTCCAGTTTCCCTCCTCGTTGCAGGAGTTTTTTCGCTGCTCTTCCCACCATTCTGGCCCGCTTTCACTGCAATGGCTCTCGCGACAGCGGCAGCCTCTTTCTTTGGTTCCTTCGCTCGCGAGCCCACCTACACTTACGCTTCTGCCGCAGTAAGCCGCGCCCTCTTCGTCTTCCTAATAGCCGCAGCGCTCTTTACTTTCTCGATCGTCAGCGCCCAAAAAGAAGAGCGCTTCAACCAATTCGTGGACGGCGCCATAGCTCTAGTGCCGCAAGCCACGCAAGAGTTGAGTTCAACGCTTTCAAGCACGTTCCTTCAAGCCGTGAACTTAGACGAAGAAACAGTCAAAAAAATATTCACGAAAGAACAACTAAAGCCAATCGTTGCAGAACAATACGATTTATCTCGCAACACCACTATTGGCTTGCTTAAAGGCTTCATAGCAGAAGACACGTTAAACTCGAGCCTCCCAGTTTTTTCTGCTCTGCCGGCAAGCAAGCAAGACGAAATACTCCAACAATACTATGACTCGCTCGCAAAACAAATTACTGCAAGCTCCCAGCAACTAAAACAGCAACTCGCAGCCCAACTAAGCGCGAACACCAACCAGACTTCCACTGCCTTGTCAGCCTCGCTAGTGAAACAACAACTACTGCAAACAGAGCAAGGCAAGCTCGCCTACATATTTTTCTCCTTCATTGTCACGCTCGCGGTAATAGCTGTGGTATCCTTCTTGAACTTCTTCGTGCGCGTCATCGCGTCCTTCTTCGCGTGGGCGCTCTACAAACTACAACCCTGACGTTCACCGCACGCCTTCCTCTAACGCTCGCTGGAAAGAAAACCGTTTTATTGCAGTAACCATTTTATTATTTCGGGTCTTTAGCTCAGCCTGGCAACTCTTTTGCTGCGGCGCTCCTTGCGCGTTGGGAGGCCTCGCCTCCTCGCGAGAGCGTTAACGGAAAAAGGGTTGGGTAAATAGAGCAGCGGGCTTCGGACGCGCGCAATTCAACGAGAAACGCGAGCGGAAGAAACCCGAAGGCCGGGGGTTCGAAGACAGCCTCTTTTTTTCTCTTTTTGAGAAAAAGCTGTGGAAAGTCCCCCAAGACCCGCTTTTTAATTTGTTGGCGCCCTAATGTTGTTCGTGATTGAACGCGCGCGAGAACTAGAGAAAGCGCTCAAGAAGTCTGGCGGGCGCGCCGTAATACTAGTGCACCCATTGTTCCATGAATACCACGCGACTTACTACTTGAAGAAAGGAAAGCTCGCCAACCCCGTTCTGACAGAAAAGGGGCGAGACTACCTCGAAAAACAAGCCCTCGTCTACGAAAAAACTCGTTTGCCAGTCATAATCTTTGAAGAGGAAGCAAACGCGGCCGAAACCAAGAAAAAGTTTTCCAAGGCGTTCGTCGTTCCAACCAAGCCCGCAAGCCCCCAGCCAACAAAGGGATGGAAAGTAATTGATTACTTGAAGCGAAAAGGCTTGAAGACTGCCTTGCTTGGCGGACAAAAAATGGTTTCAGGAAACCAACAAGAACTCATCCGCAAGTGGTATAGGTGGACTTGGAAGTTCGAGGAAACAATGTTTCTCGCGAAAAACTTGCCTGGCTGGAATCGCGCCAAAGAATTCGCTTACGACGGGTGCGTCTCGCAAGCTGCTTACAACTTGATGCGCAAAAAAATACGCGTGGGCTTAATGACTCGCGTGGTCTATCCAAACGCCCCCGTCCTAAAAAAAGCCAGACCGCAAGCAAGAAACGCGCGCATTTAATTACTCGAAAAACCAATTTCCTTTGCGGACCCTTAGCTCAGTCTGGATAGAGCAGCGGGTTCCGAATACCTGCGCTCTTTTTGCTCCGCGCTCGCGCTTGGCGTGCTCGCCGCGAAAAGCGCTGGCGGAAGAGCGAGAGTCGAGTGGGAGACACCCGAAGACCGGGGGTTCGAAGACAGCCTCTTTTTTTCTCTTTTTGAGAAAAAGCTGTGGAAAGTCCCCCAGGGTCCGCTCTTTTTTTTTCGCTTGGTTTTAAAACCGTTTAACGCCATAATTTTTTCGTGGTCGAGATAAGAAAGAAACTCGAGGAAGCCCTGCGAAAGTCTGGCGGGCGCGCCGTAATACTAGTGCACCCCTTGTTCCACGAATTCAATAAAACCAGTTACCCACAAGAAGTTTTTCCTGAGCGGACGCCGCAGGGAAGAAAGTTCTTGCAAACCGTTAACAAAGTCATATCCAAGTCAAGGGTTCCAGTAATAGTTTTCGAGGAACACCACCACTTCAAGCAAGCGCAGGAAATGCTGCCCAAAAAAGTTTTTTTCGTGAAAACTTTTCGCGGCCATCCAATTCCGTTAGAGGGGTGGGCGCCCGCGCTCTCTTACTTGAAGGAAGCTGGTTTAAAGCAAGCAATTGTTGGAGGACAGTTGTTGGTTGACGTTGACGAGTCACTCATCCCGAAAACGCAGTCAGACGTCAGAGACGAGTTCGACGAGAGAAAAGAAGTCTTTAAGTCAATGCTTTCTTCATCCAAGCAATTAAAGTCAATGCCTCTCGGCGGCTGCGTCGCGATGACTGCCGCCCAGCTTTTAAAAGCAGGCGTCAAGGTAGCAGTAATGCGCAACGCCGTCCACCCGTCAAAGCCAGAACTAAAGAAAGGGAATTAGGTTGGCTTTCCCGGCGCGCCAGCAATTAATTGTTTTCTCTTGCCTTTCGTTTCTTGCGGCAGCCTCGGTTTTCTCGGACGCGGCGGGGCTGGCGTGCGGCGCTCTCTTCTTGTTTCTCGTGCCAGGCTACTTCGTGGCGCGCGCGCTGCGCCTGCAACTAAACGGCGTGGAACTCGCAGTTGTTTCCGTGGTTGCGAGCGTCTTGCTTTCAACACAGCTTGCTTACTGGCTGTCTCTCGCCTTCGGCTACTCTCGCGGTACTCTTGCCCTATCTTTTTTTTCGTGGTCTCTTCTAGCCTTCTGCGTTGACTTCAAGAAACTCTATCCCTCAAGCGAAGTAAAACGCGTTCTCGGCGAGCACAAGCACGCGATTGCTGGCGCTGCCGCTACTTTCGCGGTCGTGTTCGCCGTCCTCTCGCAGACTCTCTGGGTCGAGACCGCAAACGGCGTGGTAGTTGGAGGCTATAACTGGGCTGACTTCTTCGTCCACCTCTCAATCGGGCAGAGCGTGAACGCAGGCAACTTCCCGCCCCAAACTCCTTTTTTTGCTGGCGCGCCCCTAGCCTACCACTGGTTCGTTGACTTTCACACCGCAATACTTTCAAAGCTGTCGTCAGTGTTTTTTGCCTTCGTGGCCCGCTTCGAGAACGCTTTTTATTCGGCTTTGCTTTTCCTCTCGACTTTTTGTTTGGCGCGCTTTCTCGCCGCAGACTCGAAGCAGAAAAACTCGGTTGCGTTGCTCGCGGCAGTGCTAATGGTTTTCGGGGGCGGCATGGGATTCATTCAACTCGCCGGCGACGTGGGTTCTGCTCCGCTCAACCAATTAATCGCGCAAAAAAACTATGACGCGCACTCACAGCAATTTCAAGTTATTTCAGTGATGGAGTACTTGCTCGTGCAACGCCCGCAAATAATCGCCTTGCCGGCGCTGGCGGTGTTCTTGTTGCTGGCGTTGCAGGGCTTCGGCGAGAACAGCAAACGCAAGGTGTTTCTCGCTGGCCTGTTGTTGGGCGCGCTCGCGCCATTCCAGTACGCGGCGTTCGCGGCAGGCGCTGTTGCCGCAGTGTTGCTGGCGGCTTTCAAGGCAGCGCCGCGCAACGCATTCAGGGAACGCGCTTCCCTGCCTGCCTTGTTTGCTCCCTTGCTGTTCGTCCTACCATTTTTCTTTTCTGCCGCGCCTTCGGCGCGCCCCAAGCTTTCCCTTGGCTGGGTGTCAGGTGCTAGCGACCCGTTTTCCTTCACAGCCTTTTACGCCTTGAACTTGGGCGTTCCATTTCTGCTCGCTGTGGCCGCGGCTTTCCTGGTGGGCGAGCGCGAGCTACGCGAAAAAAAGTTTTTGGTTGCCTTGCTTGCGGCGTTGTTTGCGGTGCCGAACACCGCGTCATTCAGCGCGTTCGAGTGGGACATGGGAAAGTTTTTTGCTTGCATGTGGCTGCCTGCAAGCATTCTCGCGGCCGCGTTACTGGCGCGCGCAGCAAAGTGGTTGCGCGCTTTACTGGTCGCCGCTTCAGTGTTGAGTCCCCTGCTTTTCATTGCTTGGTTCGCTCAATCTAGTTGGGTTGCCTTGTCACCGCAAGAAAAAGAAGTTGCAGATTGGATGGCGGCAAACCTTCCAGAGCGAGCAGTAGTCGTGAGCTTTCAAACGCAGAACTCGCCAATCGACGCGGCCGGCCGGCTGCGGCTCTCGACCGCGGAATGGATTGTGTTCAGTTACTCTCTTCCCTACAAGGAGAGGTTCGACGACATCAAAAAATTTTATTGTAGTTCAGCAGACGAAGCAGTTAAGGTAATGAAGAAGTACGGCGCTTCATTTGCTTTCTTGGGGAAAGACGAGCGCTTGAACTTCGCTGGCTGCGCCTTCAACTTCGCTTTTGACTCGCGCTTCAAAAAAGTTTACGACGCTGGCGGCATTCAAGTTTTCCGTTTAGGTGAGTGAAAGTGGTTGAAGTAATAAAGACGGGCAGGAAAGGCGGCAAGGCGCTCGCTAGAGCAGTTCAAGTAATGCGGCGCGGGGGCTTGGTCGCCTACCCAACTGAAACGAGTTACGGGCTCGGCTGCGACGCCACCAACGAGGAAGCGGTGCGCAGAGTCTTCAAAGCAAAGGCGAGGAACGCCGAGAAAAGCCTACCAATAATAGTTGCGAGCACTTCAATGGCGGCAAAATACTTGTGGTTGGACGACCGCGCGCTTGCCCTCGCAAAGAAATTCATGCCTGGACCCCTCTCGCTCGTGGTTCCACGCAAGAAGGGGCTGGCGCGCTCGCTTTCAAGCACTGGAACCATTTCATTCCGCGTTTCCTCTCACGAGTTCGCGCGGGCTCTCGCCAGCCGCCTCGGAAAACCAGTTGTTGCCACGAGCGCCAACATCTCCGGCGAGCCGCCAGCTTACTCGCCGCAAGAAATAGTTTCCCGCTTTGGAGACGAGGTTGACTTGGTGGTGGACGCCGGCAAGCTCGCGGAAAGACCGCCTTCCACGGTTTTGAACCTCGCGTCTCCAAAACCAGAGTTGCTCAGGAAAGGAGTGCTTGCAGTTGAAGTCACGCGATTCCTGCAACGCTTTTCCTCCAACCGCCACCGGCCAGAAAAGAAAAAACTCGTTCGGCGCCGAACGCAGCGACCAAAACCATTGCCTCATCCAAGTAAACAATGAAGCGCTGCATCAAAACCCGCAAGCCAAGCCAATCGTTTTTAACGAGTGCCACTCCAGCTAAGACGAGCGCGAGCGCCAGAAGTTCCGACTCGCCAAACAATTGCTTTTCGCCGCGCTTCCAACGCATTAAAACCCTTCCAGCTAAAAAGGCAACGCCGCAAAAGAACAAGGCAAGCAACACGACGCCAGACTGGGAAGCGACTTCTCCGAAGCCAACCGGCACGCCCTCATGTTGCGCGAACTGGTTAGTCGCGAAAACGTTTAAGTGCCCAACCACAGCAAACTGCCAAGCAAAATAGCTTAGCACTAGCACGCCCCAGCAACACAACGCAAGCAGCCCGCCCTCGCGAGCGCTCCTCTTTGCCTCGCGCTTCTCTCCCAGCTCGCCCTTCAACCCAAGAGAGGAAGCAAGCGCGAAAACCCCGTACAAGAAAAGCCCGCCAGCCAAGAACAACGCAGTCTCTTGGTGAGTTAAAGCTACTACGGCAGCCAACAACAACGAAGCCACCCACTTTCTTTCGAGCACGGCAAGCAAAGCAAGGGGAACAAGAAGCATTCCCACCGCCTGCGGCAACGGACGCACAGTGTAAATCAAGAGCTCTGCCGGCAACAACGAAAGAAAAGCCGCGAACAAGCCAGCGCGCTCGCCAAACATTTTTCTCGCAAGCGCGAAGAAAGCAAGAGGCGACAACGCGCCCACCACCATCACGCCGAGCCTGCTCGCTGCCTCAACCGACACCCCAGCCAGAATCACTGACGCGCCCACGAGAACTCGGTACAACGGCACGTACAAGAACGGAATTCCTCCCCCGTAAGAATAATAGTCAACGCGAGGATAGAAGCCGGTTTCAGCGAACTCGCGCGCGGGCGCGGCATGCATTCCCGTGTTGCCGAACGTGGGCATGTAAAACTCTTGCAGCACCAGCGAGTGGCTCCAACAACTTAACGCCACCGCGACTGCGAGCACGACTAACGAAAATATTTTCCAGCGCTCCACCCAAAATCACTTTACCTTGTAAACCACTGCACCCTCGTTGCCGAAGACTTTCTCGAAGTAGTTCGCGTCGCTGAACTTCTGCGCTTGCACGCTTTCCCAGCCGAAGCCGCAGTGCACTTGGCGCGAGGGAACAACCGCGTACGACGCGCCGTACTTGACTGCTATCTCATGAGCCTCTGCAGCAGAAGAAGAAACATAAAAACGCGTGACGTCACTCATTCTCTGCACGGCGTCAGGCGAGGTAGTCCAGTCTCCTCCCACGGGCGGCGCGCGCAACACGAGCGCCATCAACGTTTCGCCGCCGAAAATGTCGTACATTATGGTGGCGCGCGCCGGCGTGTTCGCGCCCAACCACTTTATCGCTTCCACTTCGCCTGGAACAACTACTGGAATAACCCACGGCTTCGCTGAATCCACTGCACTAACAAAGTCAGTCCAACCAAGCCAGCCGACGACCAACAAGAACACCGCCGCGGCAGCCCACCCAATTTTATCATTCATCGCATACCTTTAATTTTCAGCCAATTAAATAGTTTTCATGCCAGCGCACGCAATACAGCGAAACGCCTTCAACGAAATAGCCGTTGAATGGGATAAGAACCGCCGCACGCCGTCACCGTGCCTTTCTCTCTTCCTCTCCCTACCCGCCCCAAACCGCTTCACCGCCTTAGACGAGGGATGCGGCAACGCGCGAAACGCCGTGGAAATAGCGAGGCACTACTGCAAAGTCGTCGCCTGCGACTCTTCCCCCCAAATGCTTGAAAAAGCGCGAGAGCGAGTCAAGCACGCTCGCGCCCTAAACGTTGCCGTAAAACACGCGGACGCCGCCGACTTGCCTTTCGAGAGCAATTCTTTTGACGCCGTCTTTTCCCTTGCAGTACTGCACCTAATTTTCCCGGCCTCCAAGCGCTTCAAAGCATTCAAAGAAATCAGTAGAGTGCTCAAACCAGGCGGCCTCGCTTTCGTGAGTGTTTGGAACAAACAACAACCACGCTTCGCGAAAACGCGCGGCTCCACTACAGTGATTGCGAGCTTTGCAGGAAAGCAAGCACCACGCAAGTACTACTTTTTTTCTCCAGCCGAGTTCAAGAAAACCGCAGCCAAAGCAGGCCTGCAAACAATCAAAGTCTTTTTCGAGCGCGGCGGAGAAGCCACTCTAAAGAGAAGCGGCGCCGCAAACTTGTGCTTCGTCCTAAGAAAAAAAGTTTAGCCTTGGTACTTGCCTGCAATGAAGCAATGGTCTGCCTCGAAAGGATCCAGCACCACGAAGTCCGTCACTTCAACCCATTGCTTGAGTGCCTCGCGTTGCTCTGCGTAAACCTGTTTGGGAGGCTTCAACGAATTAATCGAGCGCGCCTTAACAGCGTACATTACCCACTTTGGCTTGAACACTGCAGCGTTACGCAAAAGAATTTGAGTCTGGTCTGGCGCTGCAACGTCTTCGTACAACACGTCCACTCCCCTCGGCACTGCGTCAACGTACTCTTCAGGCAATCGCGCGTCAGCCAAAATAGGGTACATGTTCTCGCGCTTCTCGCAAACGAAAATCAAGTCACGCATAGCGCGAGCGCTTTTTTCAACACAGTACAAGGCGCCGCCCACACCAACAACATCGCTCGCGAAGCTCGCAGTGTAGCCATTCGCTGCACCCAAGTAAAGCACTCTAGCGCCCGGCGCTATGGGGCAGTTGCGCAAGCCTTTGACGATGGCGGCAGCGAGCTTGCTGCGCTTCGGGTCCCACAAACGGTATTCCACGCCACCCTCTTTCTTTACTGCCTCGCCAAACAAAGAACCGCGCGCCAGCGCGCGAGTGGCGAGCTTGCCGTTCAACGAAAAAATTCCTGGAAAACGTTCTTTGAAACGCATTTCAGCCAGCCCTTATCTTCTTCAACCGCTCTTCAAGTTCTTGCTTGAGCTTGGGGGCAATGAAAGAGTGAGAGTAAAAATCGGCTTTCGCGGCTATCGCCAGCTTTCCCGCCAGCGCTCGCGCCACCCTCCCCCTCTCTGCCGCTGGAGCACTGCGCACGATGCCGCAATTGAATATGACTCCGTGCTTTGGAGGGCGCGCCTTCAACCGCAAGTGCTTGAACAACGCTTTCTCGGCGCCAATTACTTGAATCGTGCTGGCAGGCATTTTCGCGAGCCGCTCCAACCCCCCCGCGGTTGTGACGAGGCGCGCCGCAAACAACGCATCAGTCAAGAAAGACAAGTTCTTCAGCTTCTCTCCAGCCAAGCGCTCGATGTAGGCTTCCACTTCCCTTCTTGCCTCGCAAAGTTCTTTCACTCGCTTTGCTAGACTCATTACCGCCTTCCTGTCGTTCAAGTCAAAGCGCGCCCCAAAACTCTGTCCAGCGCGCTCCATCAACTCGACTGCCTTGTCTGCGCCAACTATTTCGCTCAAGCGATTGAACTCCAAGTCCTCCTTGTCTCCGAACTCGGCAATCAACGCGGCAGTAGCTTCCTCGTTGTCTAAAACAAGTTCAGGAAAGTTCAAGCGCGCCCACTCCTGCAAGCGCTGAAAAAGAAGAGACTTCGCCTCGTCTAAGTCGTCCAGCGCGCGCGTCGCCTGAATGAGAAGCAAGTCCTTCTCCGAGAAAGCCTTTTGCACGCCCGCCCTAGCTTGCGCCAGCAACTCGCTCCTAGACTTCAAAGCCAAACCAACCACTACCCAAATTATTTCAACGCAACACTATTAAAAACAAGTACAGCCCCTCAAGTGCTCTCATGCAAAACCATAATGACTCAAAAAATTCAAGGCAACAAACTGGATTGCAGGCATTAAAGCAATCAACGCCTACAAGCTGCCCAGAATAAGAGTTTACTCGTGAGCGGCAAGACGCGGGATTAAATACCTTTTTTTCTTTCTTTTTTCATGGCCGCCAATCCAAAGAAGGGAAAGCCAGAGGAAGAGCAGAAGGACGACGTAGTCGCGAAAGTCGTCAACTTGTGCCAGCGCCGCGGAATAATTTTTCCGACGAGCGAAATCTACGGCGCCCCAGCCGGTTTTTTCGATTACGGGCCGTACGGCGCTCAATTGAAACGCAACCTTGAAAACTATTGGTGGGACTACTTCGTGCGCTTGCGAGAGGACGTGGTTGGAATGGATGGCGCCATAATAACTAGTCCCGCCGTGTGGCAGGCGAGCGGCCACGTTGACTCCTTCAACGACCCACTCGTTGACTGCGCCAAATGCGGGTTGCGCGCTCGCGCCGACCACCTCGTAGAAGACGAATTGAAGATAAGCGTGGACGGCTTGTCGCTAGAGCACTTGCAGGAATTGATTGACGAGCACAAGATAAAGTGCCCAAAGTGCGGCGGCCCGCTTTCGCCTGTCCGATCTTTTTCGTTGATGTTCAAGACGAGCGTGGGCGCCGCCGGCGACGAGAAAAGCACGGCCTACCTTCGCCCAGAAACAGCGCAACTCATCTTCGTTGACTTCAAGCAAGTGCAGTTCGTTTCGCGCAAGCAACTCCCATTCGGAATCGCGCAAATCGGGAAAGCATTCCGCAACGAGATAGCGCCACGCAACTTCGTTTTTCGGTGCCGCGAGTTCACGCAAATGGAGATAGAATACTTCGTGCACCCACAAAAAATGAATGACTGCCCCCTCCTCTCGCCAGAACTCCTTGACGCAAGGCTGCCGCTTTACACGCAGAAAAACCAAGAAGAGAAAACTGCTGCCAGCCAAGAAACAGTGCGCGCCGCGCTCGACGCCGGAATAATTGGTTCACGGTGGCACGCTTACTGGCTCGCCGAATGCTTCACGTTCCTGCGCTTGCTTGGGCTGAAGAAAGAAAAGCTTCGCGCGCGCCAGCACTTGAAAGACGAGTTATCGCACTACTCGAGCGAGACGTGGGACTTGGAGTACGAGTACCCGTGGGGCTGGAAGGAACTGCACGGCATTGCGAACCGCGGCGACTTCGACTTGTCCCAGCACGCCAAGCACAGCGGAAAAGACTTGTCGTTCTTCGACCAAGCCGCCAACGAGAAAGTAGTGCCGCGCGTGATAGAGCCCTCGTGGGGCGTTGACCGCTTGTTGTTCACTCTGTTAATCGACGCTTTCACGGAAAAACCTCCGGCAAAGCAAGGAGGCGAGCCCCGCGTCGTGCTCTCGCTGTCGCCTCGCGTCGCGCCAGTTCAAGTTGCTGTCTTTCCTCTCGTCAGCAAAGACGAGCTCCCAGCCAAAGCGCGAAGCGTCTTCGAAGACTTGCGCTCGTGTTACTCGTGCGAGTTCGACGAGAGCGGAAGCATTGGCAGGCGCTACGCGCGCCAGGACGAGGTCGGCACGCCGCTCTGCGTCACCATAGACTACCAGACCCTCGAAGACGACACGGTCACCGTCCGCGACCGCGACTCGGGCGCGCAAGAACGCGTCAAGGCAAGCGACTTGCGCGCCGTAGTTTGGAGGAAGCTTGGACTATAAACTAGTGAAAGCAATTGTTTGAAAGAGGTGCATTGCAGTGAGTGGATTGATAGTCAAGTCCGCGGCAGCCGCTTTCATGAAGAAAAACGGCTTGCGAACTTCAACGAGTTTCTACGACTCACTCGACAAAGCAGTAGAGGCACTGCTTGAAGCGGCAGTAAAGCGCGCCAAAGCAAACAAGCGGCAAACCGTGATGGCGCAAGACGTGTAAGCAAGCCCCCTTGCCTTGCTTCCGATAGTTTTTTATTCAACTAAGGAGCTTCTTTATTTGTGTACAAGAAAATCGCAGCAATAATCCTCGTGCTCGCCGTGGCCTCTATTCTAGCCGCGTTCTCGCTCCCCCAAAACAATTTTCATTCTCAGTCAAGCGCTTCCCGCGCTTACCACGCCGAGTTCAAGAAACGCCCCGGCTACTTCACAGACTACTGCATGTTGGCGAAGGAAGCAAGCTTTGCTCGTCCCAACTTTGCACT
>JBAMLY010000015.1:60199-62800 GCA_039794045.1 Candidatus Micrarchaeia archaeon
CAGACTACTGCATGTTGGCGAAGGAAGCAAGCTTTGCTCGTCCCAACTTTGCACTGGTACCCTCTTAACTAATGATAGTTCTACACTTGCTGCTAGTGATTCTGTTGCTAGTGTTTCTGGAAAGTGCACTGTGGGCTCTCGCGATGGCGGCGTGTGGGCAATGTGGAAAGACGAGCTAGTGCCAAATAAGTACTGGTTTTCAAACGATTTCACTGACGCGCGCTTTAGAAGCGCTGTCGGCCTGTCTTCGTTGACCGTGCCTTCTATTTTTAACGTAGGTGACTTGGGCTCGCTTACAGTCAATACAGTCAAGCCGTCCACATTAACCGTGAGCGGCACTACTTCAACGACTTCCGGCTACGCGTTAACGCACGGCTGAACCAAGCAAACCTTAAAATTTCGTTGCGCCTAGCTTTTTTGTGGTTTGTTGTGGGCTTGCTTGCTTTCTTGTTGAAGGCTTACTTTCGCGTTGAAGGAGGTTACTACAAGGTAATGGATGCACTGCAGAAAGCAGGCGTTCCAGCCTACAAGTTTTTCGTTAATCCCATCGAGGCACGTGGCGTGCCCTCTTTTCCGGTGTTCGCCTTAATAGTTGCTGCAGTGGCTTTCGTGGTTTTAAGCCTGGCCTTGCCTGTAGCGCCGCAAGCGCGCGACCTCGAAGTCATTGTTACGGGCTTGCAAGGCGAACGCGTTTCAGGCGCGCGAGTAACACTTTTCTTTGGAGGCAAGGAACTAGCTTCAACTGCCACGGTCTTGGGTTCGGCGAAGTTCGCGGGAGTTCCCCTGCAAGTTCTCTCAATAAAAATAGAGAAAGAGGGTTACGCAGCGTACTCTAACAAGATTCCTGCAGGCGTGCGCGCCTTCAACGCAGTAATAGAGTTAAGCGAAGAAGAAAAAGCGAGGCGGGAAGCGCTCGCCCCTCCAGTGAACTAGTTCGCTGCACGAAGCCAACCGCATGGTATAAATATGCCTTGAAATTAGTTTTTTAGTTCCTGAAAGCAAGTTTAAAGCAGGGAGGCGTTTGCATTGAATAAAGTGTTTTTGTGCTCGTTTGCCGTCGCAGTATTTTTCGTTGCTTCTCTTGCGCACGCAGAGTCTACAGAGTTTCTAGTGCAAAACAACTGCCTTTTCTGCGACGCCGTAGACGGCTCGCAGTGTTGGATTACGGCTACCGTGCAAGATAAATCTGCGACGGCGGCCCGTATCTACCACTGGGAAAACGTCATCGTCAACAACACTTACGAGGCTAACTCTATTTGCTTTGTTTCAAATAAATCAACGCCTGCTGCGTATTACAACTTGATATTAAATGATACTGCGCTGGACTACGGCCACGCGAACTTGACGCTTTACTTCAACTCCATTAATGTGACAGCTAACGCCACGCTGTACTCTAATTCTTCGTCTTGCGGAAAAGAAAAAGGCCGCCTTTACTTGAAAGCGAAGGACTTCATCGCAATAGAAGGCGGCGCGCTAAAAAATAAGGCTGACATCGAGAGCCCAGCCGGTAAAGGGTTTTCCGGCGTCACTAACTTGTGCGGCGACGTCATCCTCGAAGCGCCCACGATCTACGTCGACGGCGTGGTTGTCGCGAGCGACTTCCTCAAAATACAGAATCCCGGAACAGTGAACGCCACTACCAACTCCGTGTTGCGTGCAGGCAAAGGCATTCAAGTGACTGGCAAGGGCGGCAGCGAGTCGCACTTCGACGGCTTCATGGCGGGCGGCCTAGACGGGGATTCTTCTTGGTGTTGCTTGCTCGACGAAGACTGCGACGCCAACCACAGCGGCCTAGCAATAGACTTGCCTGACCAAAAAATATTTCTTGGCGGCTTCGCCGCAGCACTGCAGTGCGACGCCCGCTTGCGCGGCCAAACGATTTCGCTTGTTCCCGCGTCCGAGTCGCCGGCAAAATCTTTTTTTGATGATAATTCGTTCGGCAATAAAGTGGCTCGCCAGTTAAACGTTTCCAACGGCCGCCTCTTCGTTTTCGCGGGTGACTTCGAGTCCGACGAAAACATTTCAAGCGCTTACACGCAAGCATTCAACTTGACTGGCAGGTTCAGGTTGGGCGCGAACGCGTCTCTTTCTTCTTTGAAGCACGTTGTAAGCATCACGTCTAAAACCACGGGCGACAGCGAAATCCTCGGCGCGATTTCGGCGTTCAACCAGCGCCCCGACCTCTCTTGCCCTGGAGACCAGCTGGGCTTGAACAACAAGAAAAACCCAATACTGTTTAACTCGGCAGTCCTGTTGAACTTCTTCAACGGCGGCCTGACGATAAACAACTCGGTTAACACGAGTCGCGGCCGCATCGAAAAAGAACTTTACTTCAATCAACCCAGCGCCGACTTGGAAGCCGCCAAAAACAATTTCAGCAAGTGGAAAGCCGTCATTCCACTCAAACACCAAGAACTCGGCTGCGTGAAGAAGTGTACTTCTTGTATTTCAAAAAAATGTACTACCGAATATACTTATTTCGCGGAGGAGTGTGACGAGGTAGGTTCGTGTCCATCAGGTTATATCCTTAACAAAATACCCGTACAAGTCGACTACTACAACGAGTCGCCTGCGTGGCACCTTGACAACGGCAAGCTCTCC
>JBAMLY010000015.1:62900-66472 GCA_039794045.1 Candidatus Micrarchaeia archaeon
AGTCGACTACTACAACGAGTCGCCTGCGTGGCACCTTGACAACGGCAAGCTCTCCTTCAACTCCGTGCAGTTCGAGCCCGATATTAACATTCAGCCCGCTGTTAAACGTTTAAGGGACGTGCCGCGCTACTTCAAGCAAGGAGATGGCTATAACATTTCTTTTATGGAGAGGAACAATGCTCTGTATAATTGGGGGAGGGAAAGTATAGCTTACAATTCTCGCTTTTCACCTGCTGTGCCAGTGGGAATGTACTCCGACCCACTCGGCTTTATTGCCCTCGTAACAGTTCAAAACGCGTCGTGGACCGGCGTCGACAAAGATTTTTGCGGTGAGGTAATCATAAACCTCTCTAAAGGAATAGGTGGTTCACTGAACTATTCAGTAAACGGCGAAGAACACTCGCCAGTAGTGCTGGACACGAAATACAACGCGACCACGAAGGAATGCTATGGAATGGTGGCTTGGCTTAATGGCACTAAAGGCTGGCGAGGCGACTCGTTCAATGCTTTGCTGGGGCAAACTTACTCGATTTCATTCAAGTTATGTTACGGCGAAGACAGCAAAGACTGCGTTGAAACGGTTCCGCACTCGTTTATTGCCGGCGCGAACCCAACCCCGGACGGCGTCATTCTCTTGAACAACTCTGGCTTCGGCGACTTCGACTTCCGCTCCAAAATAGAATTACAGCCATTCGGAAACGACTCCGGAGGCAACTTCGTCGCCCAAATACTGCGTTACAACGAGTCCGTCAACGGCGGCAAGGGAGGCTATTACTTCGTCACAGCTTCAGGCGGCAACCACCACACTACTTTTGTTTTCGGTTTGAATGGAAATGGCTGGAATGGCTTGGCGTATTCGAGTGAAGACGTTGTTGGGTACAACGTCACTTTGTGGTACTGCAACCAAATAAACAAAAACTATTTCGCCAAACCAAAAGACGGGATAGTGAATATAAATAACTATGCGGAGTACGGCGAACGCTACTTGTGTGACATGAAGAATGTGAAAATGCTCGCTACTGCTTACGTGGCGCCACTCGACAACTCTAGTGGTTATATCGCGCCTTCAATAAACCCGTACTACTTGCGCACTGTCGCGGACGGATGCAATTTCAGCGTTTACTTGAGTTCAAACGGCGTTTACGACGTCAAGCCACTCATCAAACACAATGAGAGTAACTGCATTGAGCGCGGGCAAGTCGGCTTTCAAGTTGTTCATTCTAACGCGGAAATTGATTTGAATGAAACGCAGTTGCTCGAGCGCACGCGCGAAACAGGTTCCGGCGACATTATAATTGCTTCCAAGAACTTGGTGCTTGGGCCAGGCGCTGACGTGCGCGCGGACTACAACACCAGCCCCCAGCAGAACCCCACAACTGGCGGCAATATATTCATTTTCGGCAGGGACATGACGCTGCAAGCGAACAACGCGGAGGGCTGTAACTCTTTTTATTCGAACGACGCATGCAAGTCGTTCAACCCCCGCAATGCAGGCAGGTGCAAGCCCTACGTTTACACTAACCCGTGCAACCCGGCCGCGTTCTTCTTCCGCCTCGGCTGCGGCCTTACGCAGACTTTCGACGACAACAACACGAATTACTATGCTCGCGCTCCAACGGCTTACCGGCAAGAGTTTTGCTTGACTAAAACTCCAGTGACTTTGTTTGGCGTCGTCAAGGACTTGCAAGGCAATAATTTGAAGGTGGGCAGCATCATGGTTGAATCCATTAAGGACGCGGCTGGCACGCCGGTTTACTTGGATTACTTGGATTCTTCGGCGACGCCGTGGACCGCCAAGTTCGCTGGAGGAATAGTGGACGGCAGCGTAATGATTTCGTTGGGTGCTGGCGGCAGCGCAAGCAATCCACTGCTTTACTTGTTTCCGGCGGCGACTTACTACGCGCACTTGTGGGTGAGCGACTGCGCGGACGACAGCTTTTCCTTCAAGGAAAGCACGCCCTGCAAGAGGCACAAGTACGTGGTGAAGTTTGAGACGTGATTTAATGGCGTTGGAGAGGAGTTTAAGCATGAACAACAAGGTTTTTTACGCAATTGTTTTCGTTGCGTTCGCAGTAGTTTTTTTTGCTGCCGCGCAGGTGGTCAAGGCTGGTTACGAGTGCGACGCGAGCGCGGGAGGCAAGTGTTGTCCGCCGACCGGGAGCACTGAGTGCCCGCGCGCTTGCTCTTTGAGCGGCGTTTCTTGTTACGAGGACAAGGCTTCCTCTCCTCAAACAATTCAATTGGATGGCAAGAGTTTGTCGTGCGAGCGCATCGTGGAAGTGCCGTGCGACTTGTTTTCGTTTGGCTCGCCAGCATTGCCTGAAGACTGTAAAGCGACCGGCGAGCAGCCCTTCTGCATCCCAATAATTTCTTCGCTTCTCCTCGGAGGCAAGGGAGCGTGCACTTACTCTAACAACACGGTTTGCGGTGATCCCGCGACGCTGCGCTGCCCTGCAGGAATGAAGAAAGTCAAGGAAACCGCTTGCAAGTACTCCACGCAAGTTTTTCCGCAGTGCTGTGACTTGCCCGCACAAAAAGAGAAAGACTTGTGCGCGGGCGTAAGCTGCGCAGACAAGTGCGACGGCACTACGCGGCTTTCGGGTGGCAGCTGCAATTCTTTAACTGGCGAGTGCGAGTACGCCAAGTCCACGGAGAAAAGCAGTGAATGCGGTTACGTTGCGCCGCCCAAGATAATGCAGATCAACGTTGACCCGCCTTTCGCCGCGGTTTCAGTGGGTGACTCTCAACAGTTTTCTTTCACTGCGTTAGACGACCACGGCGAAGCGTTAGGCGGCGTGAAAGTCAGGTGGGAGACCACCAACGAGTCAGTGGCAACGATTTCTTCTGACGGCTTGCTGACCGCCAGCAACAAGGCAGGCGGTTCAGCGTTCGTGCGAGCTATTTACGGCCCCGAGGGAACGAACTTGATGGAGGGCACGGCGCAAGTCGTCGTGATTACTTTGAAGGAGTTAAGGCTTTCCCCGAGTGGCAGCATTAAAGTCAAGACTGGCACGGCGGTTCCGTTCGTGGCGCGCGCAGTAGACGTGGAAGGAAAAGACTACGCGGTCTCAAAGCTGTTGTGGGCGGTGAACGCGTCATTCAATTACAAGCAAGACTCCAACTCTGGGGGTACTACGACAGTGATTACGCCGGCTTCCGAGGGAACAGGCAAGGTGCAGGTTTCCTATGCTTTCGCTGACCCGTTGACGAAGAAGGAAGTGCCAATAAAAACTACTTCAACTGACGTGGAAGCGATTAGTGGTGGCGGAGACCCTGTTTCGCTCTCTATTCTGCCCTCTGAAGCTGACTTGCCTCCCATGATTACTGCGGGCCGCGCGCCAATAAAGTTTTACGCTTTGGCTTTCGACGCGGACGGCGTAATAGTTCCAGCTGAAGTGCAGTGGTCTTCCTCTAACTTTTCTGTTGCCTCCGTGAGCGCGGACGGCTTATTCACTCCCCTCGAATACGGGGAAGTAACGATTACTGCTTCGCTGAAGGACAACCCAAGCGTTTCAGCGCAACTAACTATTTCCGTGGGCAAGTGCGTTACTGGAAGCACTCGCCTGGCGCCC
>JBAMLY010000015.1:66572-73048 GCA_039794045.1 Candidatus Micrarchaeia archaeon
AACCTTTACGATGCAGAACAAAAGTGTTCAAATGGCAAGTGGGGCGAGCCTTACTTGAAGGACCGTTGCGCTGGAGCTGAAAAGTGCGGCGCGGACATAGTTTGCAGTGACGCGGCCAAGTGCGGTCCAGACTTCAACAACTTATTGCATTGTTGCCCGGCTGGCTGCAGTGAGCTCAACGACGACGACTGCAAGTGCGACCCGGCAACGCAGAAGAACGTGATCTGCACTGACAAGAACGGCTTAATTGGCACGAAGAGCTGCGACCCGTCCATGAAATTGTTTGGCGCGTGCGGTGCAGACCCGTTGTTCGCTGGCGGAAACACTGGCTTGTTCAACGTAAAGTTCTGCATTGTTTGGGGCGACAAGACCGACATGTACTTGGACGCGTCCAGTGCAATCAGTACCGAGTGCAACCAAAGCGCGATCGTCATACGACCAAGGAGGGAGAGAGAGTGCAGTTCCTCGAAGACGCTTTCAATTGCGTTGTACGACCCGACCTCGACAAAGAACTACTCGGACTGCAAGAAGCTTTCCGACTTCGCCTCCTACACCTCGACCTACCCCATAAACTGCTTCGAGTCAAAGAACTACCGCTACGTGTTGCGCTCGATTTCGCAGGACGGCTCTAGCGTGTTCTTGAACGGCACGCCCTTGCAAGGCAGTACTGCGCTTGAGCAGCCCTACATTCCAATCCTGCAAGGTCAGATTACGCTCATCGACGTTGGACTTAATGCTTCTCTTGACGGGAAAGCGGATGCAAGCAAGAGAATAGCGAAAATAAACTTTGGCTACAAGCGTTTCTGGGAGCAGGGATGCGAAATAGATTGAGTGCTTGAAACTAAAAAAAGCATTTTTCCTTGAAAGCAATTGCTTACAGGTAGTCTGCAAGGTTGTATTGCTTGCTTTGGTCGTCTTCGAAGATGCTCGCGATCTCTTTCTCGAGCAGCATCAAGCGTTGCTTCATGTAAAGCGGCAAACGATAGCGGTCAACCATTTGCTTGGAAAGCTCGAGGTATTTCTCGATTCCGCCTTTGTGAATGGTGAGAATTATTTTGCCGCCGCACTTCCTGCACTTGCCGCGCAATGGCACGCGCCTGTATTTCGCGCTGCAGTCCACGCACCTGAAGCTTTGCTTGCTGAAGCTGTGCAGGTTGCCGTACAAGTCTGGAAAGAAATGGCTTAAAATCACGCGCTCGGCCGCGTTCGACGCGTCCACCGCTCGAATTTTCGTCATCAACGCGAGTTCTTCCTCTACTTTTTGAGTCATGTTCTTGAAGAGAACATAACGCGTTTGAACTGGTCCTTCCAGCGTGGCTTGGTGCGTGAAGCCTATTCCCTCGAATTGTTTTTCGGTTCCCAGCCGCGATGCTATCGTGTCCAGTTTTACTTCAGAGGGGCTGGCGAACCTTTCTGCGGCGCGGTAGAACTCCAACGGGTATTCACTGCACGCTTCCATTGCGTGAACTTCGTCGTCTACTTCGCGGGGGTCGAGCAGCGTCGTGAGCACGAGGGGCGCGTCCATTTTGCCGCCGCGCGTGGATGGAAGATAGCGCTTGCTGAAGTTAAGGAGGCCGTCCATCAAGAGCATGGCGCAGTCTTCGTCGCCGTCGCAGTTCCTGCGCGTGGCGCAGTGCATGAAAGGATGCATTACTATGCCGCGTGCGCGCGTGAAACCAATTATTCTGCCGAGAATGCCTGCGCTGATGTGGGGCGCTATGGCTATGACGAGGTGGCCGAGCAAGTCCTCTCTTTTTCTGGCATTATAGTAAGGGGGGAGCTTGTAGAAGTAGACGAGCAAGTCGTCCACGAACGCGGCAACTCGCAGAAAGTATTCCGCGTTGTATTCGTTAATAATGACGTCTTGCGGAAGCAACTCAATTGTTTGGTCTTCTCTTTCTAGTGGGTTGCCGAAGCAGTCTTTCTCGTATCCCAGTTTTTTTAGTTGTTCTACGGACACGCTGGCTTCCCTTGGCTTGAAGTGCGTGGCAGGCACTTCCGTTGCGTCAAATCGACAGGTTCCGTCGCGGAACACGAAGACGCCGTGCTTGGCTCGCAGCACTCCCTTCTCGAGAGGCTCCATCACCTTGTCAGCTGAAATGAGTCCTTGCACTGCCTTGAGTTCTTCTGGCGTCCACTCAGCGTTTTTTTCTGCTTTCTCTAGTTCTGCTACTATGTCTACAGGCATTTCCTCGTGCGAACGCGTTTCAGAACCGCAAGAGCATTTCTCGGATTCAGAGAACTTGCCGCACTTTACGCACTGGCGCGCTTGCCTCGTCTTGCCGCCGCACGACGGACAGGAAGGCAAGTAAGTCTTGCCCCCGCACTTCACGCACTTTCTTATGGCGACGTCCGCGTTTATGGTGCGTTCTCCCTTGCTTTTCAGCGTTTTCACTGCCTTGACGACGTCACGGCTTTTCCCTCCCTCTAATCCCACGGGAAACAATGCGTGCACTGGCGGCTGCATCTTGCGTTCTTTGGCTTTCTCGGGGCGCCCCATGCTCGCGCCAACGTATGCCCCTGCTTTCCTCTTCATGGTCGCGCCCAAGATTTCGCTTGTTACCGCCAGCGATTCTTTTTGCGGGCTCCAAACAGAATTGAATTTTTCGAGGGACAGTTGCTTGTCTTTCATCAAGCCGAGAGGCGCCAGCAACGACAACGCGTTTTCCTTTTCTACGACGATTGCCTTGCCTTCAGGCGATTCAATTATTTTGTGCGGCAAGCCAAGCGCTTCCAGCAAGTTCTTGAGTTTCGTGTTCGCGATGCGGAGTTCCTTGAAGCCCAGCCACTCGAAAACTGGTTTAGCGTCAGCGGCAAGCCATTCCGCCAACTCCTTCAACTGCGCTGCACTCAAGTCGTGCCAGTACAACGTGAATTTTGGCGCGATTGGAACCTTTTTTTCTCTGGCGAGCTTGAGGGACTCGTCCCAACTCATTCTAATTATTTCTTGCCTGGTTTTTTTCACGCCGACAGCTTCAAGTTCTTTTGCGTACCACTCGTCGCACCACGCGTTCGGCACGAGGGGGTGATTGGCTTTCGCGAAGTCCCCGTAGTTGACGAGCAAGTCTCCAAGGAAAAGAATTTCTTCTACTTCGCTTGCTTCCTCGCGCGCTTGCGCAGCGTCACTGAATTGTTTTACTTCGCCGTTCTTCAAGCGTACTATTGGGCCGTCAATGTCTTCGCAGGGAGTCACTATACATCCCTTGCCGGGGCGCTCGAGTTTTACTTGAGTGCCTATCGCGGCAAAGTCTTGGAGTACCGCCATCGTTGCAGGGTGAATTGCTTTGCTGGCTATTCCAGTGAAAGGAGTCCTGCCGTAACGCAAGCGAAAGCCGCCGGCGCGCAAAGGGTAACTGAACACTGGGCGGCCTGCAACTATTTCGTCAATGTACTTGGTTACTGGCTTGATTTCCACCTTGCTTTGCTCTTGCTTGGCTACTTTAACGAGTTTTTCAATCCAAGTCCAGTCCAAGCCGGCTTTCTTAGTGATTTTAAGTATTTTGGGCGCCTTCAAGCAAAGCCCCTCGCTTATCACGAGACACATTCCGCCGCGCACGCGGTTTGTTTCCACGCCGAAAGCATTCTTGTGCACGCTGACTTCGTAGTCTTCAGTGGGCTCGCCGTCCACCCGCACTGGGCAAAAGCGCGCGATGTGCCTGACTTCCTCGTCGGTGGGCACGTACTGCCCCGCGCGAGTGCGCATGGCGTAAAGATTGCTTTCTTCGACGTAGCGCTCTACTTCTTCGTCGGTTGCGCGGTACTCGCTTACTCCCGCGAGCCTGCGCGCGTAGTCCGCGATTACGAGCGTGAACGCTTGCCCCGTGCCGCCAGCGCCGCGAATGGGTCCAGCAAAGTAAACTGCGCAGCACTCGCTTCCGTCTGCGTTCTTTTTTATGCGCACCTTCGAGATTCCCTCTATTGGTGCGCTCACCACTCCCTCCGTGAACAACGCCAAACCAGTGCGCACTGCTTGCTCTAGCCTTGCCTCGCGCGCGTCGTTGTTCGACGGCACTTCAAACCTTCCTTCAACTATTTCTTTCACTATCTCGTAAACGGTTTCTTCACGCGTTTTGCCGGAAGCCATTACTTCGCGAATGCGTTGCGCGACGTTTTTTGGTCCCACGAGTCCCTCGACGCGCGCTGCCACGTCTGCCGCTGGCGGGATTTCCACGAACAGCTCTGGGTCCAAGCCTTTCTTGCGCGCTTTTTCTGCGAGCGAGAAAGCTTCACTGAATTCCTTGCTTAAGGCGTTGAAGTAGTCTTGCAGGCGCGGAGAACAAGCAATGGCTTTCGTGGGCTGGCTCACTTTGTTTCTCCTCCCAAAAAGTTGAGCACTTGCAGTTCAGCGGTTTTCATGTTGTAGACTGGAAGCTGGCAAGGGGTTGGGTGGTGGCCGAGCTTTACTTGGTAGTCAGTGCGCGACTGCCAGCAACCACTGTTCACGACGAGGGTTCCGTTGTAGTCAGTGTAACCATTTTTGTGGACGTCTCCGAAGTGGAAGATGTCTGGGACTTCTTCTACGACGAGGTAGTCGCGCGGCTCCGGCGCTATCGCTACTTCGCCGTACACTGGGTTGAGGAGGCGTCGCTTCAGCATTTCTGCTCCCACGTGCTCGGGGTTTTCGAAGCCATTGCGCAGCCGCGGAATCGAGTTAATGAAAGAGTATTGGCTGGCGCCGTGGTACAACAACACTTTCAACCCGTGCAGTTCCGCCCACGCTGGATTGCTTGCGAAGTGAATGTTTTTGTAGCCCTTGAGCGAGTCAACGAATTCTGGGAGAAGCCTGGGCTGGGGTTCAGCCAATCGCACGGCGTCGTGGTTGCCGGGCGTTACTATTACTTCCACGTATTCAGGAATTCTTTTCAGGAACTCGCAGAAAATCTCGTACTGCGTGTAAATGTCTTTGGTGGCGAGTTCTTTTTCTTGGGACGGGTAAACCCCTATCCCGTCAACGCAGTCGCCCGCAATCGTGACGTACTTTATTTTTCCAGCGATTTCTTGTTCTTCGCGCGAGCAGTTGCCGTTCAAGAATTCAAGGAAGCGCTGAAAGCTTTCCTGCATGAACAGCTTGCTTCCAACGTGCGTGTCGGAAATCATTGCGAGCGACACTTCTTCTTCGACTAGTTTTCTCTTGCGCAAAGGCATTTCGGGCCAGACGATGTCGCTTGCGATGAAGAGCGAGTGCGACATGCGGCCGTCCACTGCAATGACTTCGTCTAAAATTACTTCTTCTGCTTTGGCTTTGATTGGCGAGTCCTTGCCCACGAAAACTGGAACCGCATCTTCCTCGTCTTCCAAGTCTATTATGAGGTGGCCGTTCTTCGTCTCCCTTTTTTCTAAAACCATTCCAATAATTCGGCAGGCTCTTCCTTGCGCGAAGTTGCGCGCCGAAGAAATGCTGGTGACGCCGTTCTCGCTTACCCTCCCACGCAAAATGTTTTTCGTGCGGCGCAGCCTGTCGCGAAAGTATTCCACGAAGTCTTCTACTCTGCCAGTGCACTTAGACTTGCCAGTCACGTCTAAGTCGGTGCGCACGACTGCCCTGCTTTCAACTTCCCTTGCTTGCGGCTTGAAGTCAGTTCTTTGCACGACCGTCAATTGCTTTGCTTTGTGGGCGGCGTTCTCGCTATCAATTATTTCGTCCACTAAAGCGTGGGAAATAAGGACGCTTGGCGCGGCCGCGAACGCTTTTTCTAGAATGGTTTTCCAGTCGTCTCTCTCCTGCAAGTGTTCGAGCGCTTCCTTTGACACGACGAACTCGCGTTTGCAGGCCTCTGCAGTGATTTGCTTGCGGCGCTCGGCTTTCGCGTCTGCTGCAGTGCTTTCTTGTTGTTCAGGCATGCACGCGGCTCCGGAAGCCGGCCAAGCCACGCGTGCTAAGCACTAGAAACGTTAAATCTTGTGTTATGCGTGCCTTGCGCGCTAACTTGCACAAATAGTTTTCCCCCGCACGACGCGGCCAAAGAGGCCACGGCAACCAGAGTTAGAACGCAGAAAAAGCTTTTTAATTTAGTGGCGGGAAAACCCGTTTTTCAACGCAAGTGCTTTTCCTTTATTACTTCTAGTTCGCTCAACAAGTTCCACACGAGCGTGCGCGCGTGCATCGGCAAGTTAATGTCGTTGCTTACCTCGTCTAAAGCGTAAATCGCGCTGCTAATTGAAGTTGCGGGGTCATCCATGCTTTCAAGTTTTTGTTTGGCGGACGCAATTGACGCGCGCACGTTGCGGGGCACGCTGGTGTCTTCAATCAATTGACTGAGCACTTCAATTACTTTGCTTAATTCACTGTCTTTGGCGGTCATGCGAATCAACTCGTTGAAAGCGTAAGCGCTAGCGATTTACTTCAATCATTAACGCGTTGAACGTTTAAATGTTTTTTGCACGACTAACCAGCCAAGAAAAAAATGAGAGCGAGCCCGATGGGATTTTCGGCAGCCTCTTCTTTTTTTCAAGAAAAGAAATTTTTTCGTGTTTCA
>JBAMLY010000016.1:0-12358 GCA_039794045.1 Candidatus Micrarchaeia archaeon
GGAGGTTGTTTTCGAACCCCCGTGGCGCGAAGCGCCGCCAGCTTTCCGTGTTTTGCGCGGTGCTTAGCAGGCTGGTGCCATAGCCACTAGGCGACCCCCGCTTGCAACTATTTTTTTGTGGGGCGTTCATTAAAAGCTTTTATGAGAGGAGGTGTTGGGCTGCTTCGGTGATGTTGGAAGCGCGAATTATTTGTATTCCGAGGTGGCGCAGGCTTTCCTCGCTTTTTATTTTTTGTTGTTTGGATACGACGAACGTGGTTTTGCCTGCTTCGCGTGCGGCGATTATTTTTTCTTCTATTCCGTCGACTTCGCCTATGTCGCCGTTTTCGTTTATTGTGGCGCTGACAGTGGCTTGGTTGTTTAGGGCGTGGCCCGAGTAAAGCGATATTATTGCGATTGTGAATGCTGCTCCAGCGCTTTCTCCTCCGACTATTTTTTGTTGTGGTTGGGCTTCTACTATTAAGTCGGCGTGCTGGAGTGATACGCTCATGAATTTTTCTGCGTTTGCTTTGGCTTTCCTGAGCGAGTTTTCAACGTCTGCCTTGAAACTGGTTTGCGCGATGTTTACGAGGAGGCGTCCTTCGCCTGGTTTTATTGAGAGCTTGAAGGGAATCATTACTCCTCTGCCGTCTTCGCTTACGGCTGGCGCGTTGAATTCGATGGTGGAGGCTGGCGGTGTGGCGATGAGGTAGCCGGCGTACGAGGCGGCGATGGCGAGGGCTAGAATTGTTGTGGTTAAGGCGAGTTGCTTGATCATTTTTTAGTCCTCCTTGAACAAGGCATAGGCTTGCGTTATGTTGCTTACTTCTAGGACGTTGATTCCGATTGCTTGCGAGATGTTGGCTTCTTCTACGACTTCGTAAGTGCTTACCACGCATTTCTCGTAGGGTTTTTTTTCGTTGGGAATGAATTCTTTTGTGCAGGAACGGTTTTCTATGGTGCGAGAGATTTTGGTGGTTGACTCGCCGGGGGGGACGAGGAGAGTGGAATAGCCTGCTTCTTTTGCTGCTTGGGCTTTAAACAATATTTTTCCTACTGGCCCTATTCTGCCGTCGGGTTGAATGGTGCCGGTTATGAGGGTGTCGTTGCGGAGGTTGCTGCCTTCAAGTAATGCCATCAACGCTATTGCGGTGGCCGCGCCAGCGCTTTTGCCGCTCACTGCTTCGGAGGGCGTGTTGATGGTGAAGAAGTAGTCTTGATTGGTTTCGTTGAGTGAAGTGATGCCGGTGGCTTGCTTTGCTGCTTCTATTGCGGTGCGTATTGATACTTGGGTGTCGTTCATTATTATTGGGTTGGAGTCGCTGAAGCTAATGAATACTTGTCCTGTTCCTGGCTTGGCGGTTACCGTGAGCTCGGCGATTATTCCTTTGTTTGTCGAGGTTACGGCGGGGAGCTTCAAAGAAATTTTGCGTGTGGGGGCGGCGGTTGCGGGGGGCGTGGAAGGGAAAGGTGTTACAGTGGGCTGGTCTGGCGCGACTACGTAGTAGGGAGTCGGAATTGCTTGTGGTTGGGTTGGCGCTTCGCTTAAGTGTGACGCGGCTTGGTAGCCTATCACGGCAGCGGCGGCCGCGCACAAGGCGAGCGCGAGAAAATCTATTTGCTTCATCGTCAAACCTTTTTTTGGGGGGTGCGGTTTCGGCGCCTTGGTTTGCTGGTGGAGCGAGCAGCCAGTTGGCCGCGTCTTTCCTCGTCCTTGTTTCCTGCGAGCACGCCTTGAACTGCTTAGAGTTGCTCCTTCCGGCCTGGCTCGTTTCGCGGTTCAGGACGTAACGCAGGGCAAGGAGTCTACGGCAGTTTCGCGGGCTGGCGGGCGCGCTTCAAGAGCTCGCCGTGGCGTCGCCACGCCTGAAGGGGGTTTGCGTTTACAGGGAACCCCTAGCTCCCCGGCTAGCCGAAACCGCGAAACAATTAGTGTCTTGCAAACTATTTAAATTATAGTCTGGCGTGCAATTCATTCATGCGCTGCAGGGGACAAGGGGGGCCTGAATACGTTTTAGTTGCCGCGTTCGGCGTGTTGGCTGTAGTGGTAGTGCTTGCTTTGGCGCGGCAAAGCATTTGGCCGCAGGCAGAGCATGAAAGCAATCAGTCGGCGGCGTCCGTGAGAGAGTTCTTGAACTCGTCGGCAAACAATTCTGGTGGCGCTCCAGCGTCTCTTGGGGTGCGCTTGGTTTCTCCTCCTGACGGTGGCTCTGTTTCGCGGGGGGTAGTCGAGTTTGTTTTCTCGCCAATTAATTTTACTTCGTTGTTTAACGCTACGCTTTACGGTGACTTTAATGGTTCTTGGGCTGCGAACGAGTCTTCATCCGACGTTTCTTTTGGTTTGAATAGTTTTTTCGTGGAATTGCCTGCTGGCGGGCCCTTCAAGTGGAACGTTGAAGTATGCGATTTCTCGCCTTCGCCTGCCTGCGTTTTTGCTTCCGCTAATTACTCGGTGAACGTGACTTGATTTTGCAGCGTTTTTTATACTTGCGTGGCGTAAGAGGGGTTCGTGTTGGAACGCGGGCAGACTGGCGTTGAGTACTTGTTGTTGGCTGGCGCGGTGTTGGTGTTCGTTGCCGCCGTGCTCGTCGTAGTGGAAACCCAGGTTTTCGTGCCTTCCAAGGCAGCTGGAGGCCGGGGCTCGCAGAGTGCTTGGCAGTCAATTGAAGGAGCTGGAAACTTTTCTTCCACTAACTTTGTTTACGGGTGCGGCACGGTAAGCGTTCCTGGAAGTTATAGGCTGGTGGCTGACTTGAGTCCGTCGGCTAGCTGCATTGTTGTGGCTGCGAGCAACGTCGTGTTCGACTGCGACTCGCACTTGATAAACTTTTCCGGGGGAGCGCCGAACCAGTACGGCGTGGTGGTGCAGGGAAGCAACGTCACGCTCAAGAACTGCGTCGTGGCTTTTTTCGCGCGCGGCGTGAGCTTGCAAGGCGCGAACAACTCTTTGCAGTCGGTTTCGGCGTGCAATAGCTCGGACTACGATTTTTGGGTTGGAGCGAGCCAGCTTTCGGCTTCTGGTTTGTCTTGCGGGTTGAATAAGTGTTTTCAGGATGGGGGAGCGTGGGGCGTGTGCGTTCCAAACGTTGCGGGAGCCTCTAATTGCTCGAGTTCGTGTTAGGTGGCTTTCTGAGTGCCTTCATAGGTGCCTTCAAATAGTTTTTAATATTCTATCGCGTTAATTGAAAGCAGTAAATTCTGCTTCTGAAGAGCGGAACCAGGTGGTTGCAATGGAGAGCTTTGTCGCTGAAGCGTTGAAGAGCACGCCCAAGAGCGGGTCTTTTGGTGGGTCGCTTGCTTCGCGCAAGGAGAAAGAGGAAATGTTTGAGACGCCAAAAATAATGGTTGTCGGCGCTGGCGGCGCTGGATGCAATTCCATTAACCGGTTGGCTCGCGCTGGAATAAAGGGCGCGGAACTCGTTGCAGTGAACACTGACCGCTTGCACTTGACTACGATAAGCGAGTCAGTGAAGAAGGTATTGATTGGCGCCAGCATTACTCGCGGGTTGGGTGCCGGCGGCTATCCTGAAGTGGGAATGAAGTGCGCTGACGCTTCCCGCGACGCACTCGAAAAAATTTTGGAGAACGCCGACCTCGTATTTCTCACGGCAGGCATGGGCGGCGGCACTGGCACTGGAGCTGCTCCAGTAATCGGGGAAATCGCGCGCAAGCAAGGCGCTATAGTGATAAGCATAGTTACTTACCCGTTCGCATTAGAGCGCGCGCGCTTGGAAAAGGCAGACCAAGGACTTGAAGCGCTGAAGCCCAACAGTGACACCATTATAGTGATAGACAACAACCGCTTAGTGCAAATAGTTCCCAACCTGCCGATAGACCAGGCGTTCAACGTGGCAGACGAAATTATTGCGCGCGCCGTGCGTGGGATTACTGAAACAATAATGACTCCCTCGCTCGTCAACCTTGACTTTGCGGACGTGCGAGCGGTCATGACTAACGGCGGAGTTTCCATGATTGCAGTCGGCGAAGCCAAGGGTCCCGACCGCGCAAAGGAAGTCGTGAAAAACACTCTCAACCACGCCTTGCTCGACGTTGACTTCACGGGGGCGACTGGCGTGTTGTTGCACATTACTGGCGGGCCTGACATGACTTTGGGTGAGTGCAACCAAATCGGCGAAGCCTTGACTGAAAGCGTTGACCCCAACGCTACAGTAATTTGGGGGGCGCGCGTTGACCCCAACTTTGAAGGGAAAATAGAGGCGATCGCCATCTTCACTGGAATAAGGAGTCCTTACGTGCTCGGGAAAACCACGCGCCAGGAAACCGCTCGCGCGTCAAAAGACGACTTGAGCCAAATAGAATTCATTTGAAGGCTTAAAAGAACGCGGGCGCGCAAACGCTTTTTATTTCCTAGTGCTCACAAGGAAAGCATGCGTTACTTGGCGCTTAACTTCAAGGCTTTCGCTGAAAGCAGTGGCGCGAACGGGTTGAGGTTGTGCCGCGCGGCAAGCGAAGCCGCTTCAGCGTTTCACGGCGTGGAAGTAATCGTGGCTCCGCAGGCGAGCGACTTGCACTGGCTTGCTAGCCAAGAGCTTCCACTCATAAAAATTTTTGCTCAGCACTGCGACTCAAACCAGCCAGGCGCTTTCACTGGAAGCACTACAGCGCGCGCTTTGAAGGACGCTGGTTGCCACGGCACGCTCTTGAACCACGCTGAAAAAAAGGTTTCACTGCAGCAAGCCGGCCAAGCAATAAGCAATTGCAGTTTGCTGGGCTTGCGCGTGCTCGCTTGCGCTAAAGACGTGGAAGAAGGAGTTGCTCTCGCGCGGCTTTCTCCTTGGGGGGTGGCAGTAGAGCCCCCTGAACTTATTGGGGGCGGCGTGAGCGTGAGTTCCGCGAAGCCAGAAGTAGTCGAGGAAGCAGTTGCCTGCATCAAGCAAGCGAACCCTAGCGTCGTTGTTCTCGTCGGCGCGGGAGTAAGCAATGCAGCCGACGCTCGCAAGTGCGTGGAGCTTGGCGCGCAAGGCGTCTTGTTGGCGAGTGCTTTCGTGAAAGCGCGCGAGCCCCGCGAGTGGGTTGAACAAGTCCTCCGCGCCCTGGAATGAGTTATTCCTACATTTTTTCTGGTGCGGCAATGCCGAGCACGCTGAGCCCATTGCGTAGCACGGTTGCTGTAGCAGCGACGATTGCGAGGCGCTGGCTGCGAAGCTCGGTGGTTTCAGCGTTTAGTACAGGCGAGAACTCGTAGAACGAGCTGAAGGCGGCGCACAAGCGCAGCAAGTAATCGCACACGATGTTGGGAGCAAAAGATTTTGCCGCGCAAGAAATCGTGGCAGGGTAGTTTGAAATAGTTCGGAGTAGCCTGCGCTCGTGCTCGTTAAGGGAAAGCTTTTCCTGCGGCTTAAGTGCTTGCTGGAGTGCTTTCTTGTCAGTGCCTGCCTTGCGCAAAATGTTTTTGCAACGCACGAGCGAGTACTGCACGTAAGCTCCCGTGTCTCCCTCGAAGGAAACTATTTTCCGCAAATCGAACTCAATGTTTTTTTCTGCGCTCACGCGCAGCGTAGCAAACTTTAGCGAGCCGACTCCTATTAGTTGCGCGGCCTCGCTTGCTTCTTCTTCAGTGGTTTTCTCGCCTGTCCGCGCCTCTTTTTTTTCTTGTCTTGCCAGCACTTGCTTTCTTGCTTCCGATACTGCTTCGCTTACTACGTCTTCCAGGAAAACCATTCGTCCTTCCCGCGTGCTTATCACTCCGCCTTGCAGGGTGAGGAAGCCGAATCCCTTGTGCGCGCACTTGCCGGCGTAAGGCCGTCCCAAGAGTTCCAGTACTTTAAAGAGTTGAGCGAAGTGCGTGTTCTGGCGAGAGTCGGTCGCGTAAAAACTCAAGTTAAAACCGTATTTGGCGTACTTGTAGTCAGCTAACGCAATGTCTCGCGTCAAGTAAAGCGTGGTGCCGTTAGAACGCGCTATAACCGTGTTAGGCAATCCGTGTTCTTCTAAGCGCAACACGGTGGCTCCTTCTTCGTCTCTGAAGGCAAGCTTTTTTTCAATTATTTCTTTCACGACTTGCCGTGCCGCGTTAATGAAGCTGCTTTCTCCAGTGACTTCATCGAATTCAACGCCAAGCGCTTTGTAGGCTTTAGCGAATGCGTCAAAAGAAAGAGAGCGAATGCGTTTTACTTCCTCCAAGGTTGCCTCGTCTCCAGCCTCTATTTTGTTGATTACTTCCTTGACTTGCGCGTCTAGCGCCGGGTTTTCGCTTGCCTCTTTGTTGATGCGCACGTAGTATTCCAGCATGCTTTTCTCGTCAGTGATGGGAGGCAAGTCGCGGTAGCGTTTCAGTGCGAGCAAGAGCTTGGCGACTTGAGCGCCGCTGTCCCCCAAGTAGTTGAAGCCAATCGCTTTATAGCCAGACGCTGCGAGGAGGCGCTTGACTGCGTCACCGTAAATCGTGGAGCGCACGTGTCCCACGTGAAGCGGCTTTCCAACGTTGGGGCACGAGTAGTCTACTACTGCCGTCTTTCCCTTGTTTTCCGTGCTGCGGCCGTACCCGCTGCCGAGTTCCAGTACTTCCTTGAGCGACTCCACGAAAAACTCGTTGGAAAACTTGAAGTTCAAGTAACCGCCGGCAGCTGAAACACTTTCCAGGAAACGCGTTGGCAGGCGCCGCGAAATTTTTTGTGCTGCCTCTGCCGCGGTTTGCTGGGGGCTTTTGCCGAGTTTTCTCGCCAGCATAAAGCACGCGTTCGAAGACAAGTCGCCGAACGCCTCGTGCTTGGGCTCACTTACCTCGAAGTCCGCGAACGACAGCGCTTGTTCTACGAGTTCCCGCGCTTGCCTTTCGGCAACCTCAATCGCGTACAAAATAAACGCCTCTCCCTAGCTAAGGTAAAATAAATAGTCTAGGAAACCTTTTATAATACGCTTTTGTCAAATTCGTTTAAGGCAGTGAAGGGAGGTTTTGCGATGGCTGAAGAACAAGGGCAAGCCCAAAAGCAACCGAGTTTTCTCGCGAGAATTTACTACAAGATTGAAGACGCTTACTATAGCGTCATGGAGTTCTTCGAGAACAAGCTCCACGTTCCACTAATAAAGTACTTCGTCGAGCCAATAGAGAAGCACAACATTCCCTCCATGCCAATTGCCTTGCTCTTGCTCTTGTTGGTCGCGGGAGGCTTGTTCTTCGCCTTCGGCGGCGTTTCCCTTCCAGCCCAAAAAATTCCTTTCACTGTATCAGTAATGGCGGCGGACGGCACGCCCCTCGACGGCGCGACGGTAACGCTTTCAGGCGCTGGCTACAAGGAAACCACTACGTCAGTTAACGGCGTTGCAGAGTTTTCCGACGTGCCAAAAGACGCTAAGTTGTTGCTCGTAATAAAGAAGGAAGGATTTGCAACTATAACGAAGAGAATTACTGTAACCGAGAAAGGCTACTCAGCTAAAATGGCGGCAGCGGCGCAGCCCTCAAACCCAGCAAAGAACTTCCTGCAAAACAACGGCTACTCGAAAGAACAAGTTACTTCAATGAGCGACGAAGACGCGGAAAAACTCGCCAGCAAGCTCGGCTACCAGAACGCCATGCAAGTAAGCGTGAGCGTCAAAGTAATAGACGCTTCTTCCAACGCCCCACTAGACGGCGCGGCAGTCAACTACGAGCCCGGAAGCGGCCTTGAGTACACTGGAAGCGACGGAGTTGCCTCATTCCAAGCCCCCAGTGGTTCCACTGTATCAATTTCTGCTTCCAAGGACGGCTACAACCCAGGAGTCTCGTCTTTCACGGCAGAAGAAGGATACCTCGCGACGCTCAGACTCTCCAAGAAAACCACTAAAACTAATCCGGCCGGAAGCGACAAGCCAGCCAAGTCCACCGACCCAGTTGCCGCGCGCGACGTAATAGTAATCGTTAAAGGAGTGGACAAGAACGGCAAAAGCATTCCAGTAGCCAACGCCGTAGTCACATTAAAGCGCGCCGAAGACTACACTGACTTAAGCACCAGCGTTTCAGGAGTGACGAGCAACTCGCCCGTCGTCTTCGCCAACATTCCAGTCGGGCAAGAAGTGATTGCGGTAGTCACTGCCGACGGCTTCGCGGCACTAAAGACGCCCAAGCAGTCAGTCAAAGCAGAACAAGACTTGACTATAACCGCGATACTGCAACAAAAAGACGTTTGCACTTCCTTCCCCTGCGACTCAGGAGAATTCGACTTTCAAGTCTTCGTAAAAGACGACAAAAACCGCAGCATAAGCGGCGCCAAAGTATTCTTGTTAGACGAAGACGACGCGACACTAAAAAACGCTTCAACTGACTCCAACGGCTTCGCTTCACTCAAAGCCGAAGCAGGAACAACGGCGAGAATAATTGTCTTGGCTGACAAGTACCTCGCAAATTACTCTAGCGACTTGACTCTCGGCGAAGACATTAACTACTCTGCCTTCCTCGCACTCGCAAACCAAAACAATTCAGCCACTCTCTCAATAAAAGTCGTAGAGTTCGACGGCAAGCCCGCGCCGAACGCCTTCACGAAAATAAAGTTGACAGCGCCCGGCTTGCGCCCCATACTGCTCCCAGTGCAAAAGACTACTTCTTCTGCGGGCGTCGCGGAGTATTCAACGCCATTCCCGGCAGGATGGGTTGCTGAAGCAAGCGCGATGGGAGCCAACCTCGCCTTCAACGGCCGCGCTGACGCTTTCACTCTCGTTCCAGGAAAAAACAATGTCACGATAACGCTTTACCCGAACACCAAGAAAGTAGTCTTCAAGGCAGTAGACGCTTACAGCAAGGAAGCAGTTCCAGCCAATTTCACGACCTACGTGAGAAACAGCAACACTGCCCTCGCCTCATGCGAGCAAACCACTCAAGAAGGCTGCACGCAAGAAATTTATGCTGGCGTGGACTTCGACGTTAAAGTAACTTCGCCCACGCACTTGGGCAGGACAGTGCAAGTGCCCAAACTCTCTCCAGACCCAAACACCGGCGAAACAATAATAGTTGACTTGCTTCCCTCCACTCTCTCGCAAAGCGTTTTCGCTGGCTTGTGCAAAAACGCTGAACTCACGGACTGCGAACAACAACCAGGAGACTACACCCTCCAAGTAGGACAAACTTATTACGCTAAATTCCTCGTAAAAATCGCTGCCGGAAGCGACTCCTACGGCTTAGTAGTGCGCGCTGGAGACAAGAACGGGTTGCTCGCCGACGACGCAGCCATAGTACGCAGCCCAGCCACGCTCACGCCCGACTCAGTGTGGAGTGAAAGCGCAGGCAACACGATCCTCGCGGCCCGAGGCCAGCCAAAAACCGGATGCGGCGCAATAGAGTCGTCAAACGGCTTGTACAAAATAGTTTCAGTGACGCGCAAAAACCAGAACGACTCATACGCGCAAGTAATAGTCCCAATAATCGTTGCAAGCAACGCTCGCCCGTCATTCAAGCTCTACTACGCCGCGTGGAACCACGTCAACGGCTCTTTCATTCGCGAGCCCTACGACGAAGCACTAAAAGACGCCGCGCTTCCCGCCAACGCTTGGTGCTCGCCCGCAATGAACAACGCGTCTTATAAAGTGGACGACTTGCTCGACCCAAAAACGCATCCCGGCGCCGACAAGCCCAAGCACCACTTCCTGTGCGGCACGCAAGCCTGCCTTGAACTCCGCTACTCGCAAAACGTGTCAAGCGGAGTGAATTACGGCGGCAACGGCTTCGTGGTAGACGTGCCCTACACGCCGGCAACCGAGCCGCTCACGATAACTTACTCGCTGACTGACTTCGACCCAGACCCGGAAGAGTCAAGCACATTATTTACTTTGGAAGCGCCTGCCTCGCGCCTCGCCCTGCAAACGCCTAACCCGTACGCTGCAAACTATTCAGGCGCGCCGTTCGGCAATCAAAAAAACATTGGCGGCGGCACAGCAAGCGAGTCAATCACTGCCTGGCCAATCCAAGCAGGAAGCGCGATAATCAAAGCCACTTACGGCGTCAAGCTGCCCTTAATAGAGAGCGCGTTGCTGTTGTCATCCAAGTTCCGCGGCACCACGGAAAACACTTACTACGTTCACTACGACGCCGAAAACAACGAACTCCAAGTAGGAGTCAAGAATGCTGAAGGCGAGTTCCAGAAACGCGACGCGATAACACTTAACACCACGCCAGTAATGCCTGCTGACGCAGTCTACTTGAAACTCGATTATGAATCGCTTCCGCCCGAGTGCGCGGACGCGCGCATTCAGTTCATGCCGCTTCCTGCGTGCTTCTCGTTCGACAACACGCGCGACATACTAAAATTCGATGCGTCCAGCGCAGTAGTCAACGGCGCAGAGTGCCCGTACTACGACCCCAACCCAAACAACGTGCTGGGAACCAACGACGTGAAAACGCCCACCCAAAAAACTTTCACGGTAAACGGCGCGCCAGCCACGGCTGAAGCCATTCGCTTGGCGGTATTCTGCAGTGGCTTGAACGCCAAAGAATTCCCGGTAACAATCACTCCAGACAACTCTCAGCAAGCCCTCACCCTAATAAGAATTCCCGCGCGCGCGAGCTTCAGCGAGGAAGCCGCTTTAACCAGCGCCGGCGTTGGTTCTTCAGAGAAAACAGTAACGCGGACGGTGTTCGCTCCAATAACTTGCGGCAAGAACCTCGGCTACTCTTACGCGCCCGCCGAGGGTTCAATATCGTTCGTTCCCGTGGGCGCCGCCAACAAGTGGAACCGTCAAATGACTTACGGCAGCAAGTGGAGCCACGTGTTCAGGTGCCGCCTCAACCCAGACGAGAAATGCAGTCTCGACCCCGACGTTACTGGAACTGGTGGCTCGAGCGGAAAACTCAGCGGCAAGTCGTACGTGTTCAACAACGGCGGCAGCAAGTGCTCCTCGCCAAGCTACAACCAAAACGAGTACGGCTTGATAAACGAGAGCGCGGAATACTTGCCGTTCGCTAGAACCATTTCCAACATCACTGACTACGCAAAAAATGGCTTGTGCAACGGCGACGAAATAACAGAATTCTTTAACCCGTTAACAAATGAAAATGAAATGTTTGGGGGAGCTTTCTGGCGCGTTTCCAGCGATAAAGCCGTCTACGACTACTTAGAGGGCGTCAACTACACACTACGGCAAGCCAACGACAGACTACGGCAAGAATTGTACGGTCAAGCGCCAGGCATTTACGTGCTAGTCAACAACCGCCAGTACGGCGCAATAGACCGCATTCGCGTGCTCGTAGACAACTTCCCACTCGCCAACCCAGCGCAGGAAACAGTGTACAGCGCCAGCAAGCCAGGAATAATCGCGGTCTTCGCGGCATTCAACACCACGCCAATGATTAACGTAAGCATAGGCGACATTCCTTCAGTGATAAACCAGGCTTTTACTTACCCGAACCCGCCAGAGGGCTCGGAGTACCCATTCATTAACTACTCGGCGCTTCCCTACGACCCGTCGTACATCGGCGCAGCAAAAAAGTACGTTGAAAAATACGTTAACCACTACCGCGGCGCCAGCGCTGACTTAGACTACAAGCTCTTCCCCCTAGCTGCCTTCACGGCGGACCCAGTTGTAGAGCTTCACTGGTTCACCGACAACTCTGCCGCCATGCGCGTTCCAGTGCCAGGAGCACCGCGCAACGGCGAGGGATTGTTTGACTTCCAGCAAACCATTACTGACTTAAAGGAAGCAACCTTCCCGCAAGTTAAAATGACGCCGCTCAAGCTCTCGCAGTACGGCGGGCCACTGCAACTAGTTTGCTCTAACCCTACTGAAACAACTTTGCTGGGACGCAACTTCTTCATCTTGACGCAAGAAGACGGAACCAAGTGCATTCAGAGCTCGTGGGACGCGCAACACAAAGTGTTCGGCGACCCAGTAAGCGCGCCGTGCAACGACGAGTGCGTGGTTGACGACCAATGCAACGCCAACAACTCACAGTACACCCTGAAAGTCGCGTTCCTCACAGGCGAGTCTTACGTGTGCATGCGCGACAACCCCGTCGGCTTTGAAGGCGTCGTGCCACGCGGCGCTTGCCTGAAAATACAAGGCGGCGGAATAAAGGGAACCGACTTCTCCGTATACGGACCTGACGGCAAGAAGCTCGCTGAAATGGATCCAGACGAGTGGACTGGCTTGGATGACAACAGCCGCGCGGAATACGTAATGGAAACTTTGATGGCGCACCCCGACCTCGCGCGCTTGATGGCGGACTTGGGTGACAAGAACTCGCCGCCCTACCAACCCAAGATTGCGAAGCACACGCTTTCAGCGCCTTCCGTGCAAGACTTGGACGACGCCATAGACTCTGACGCTGCAGTCTACTTGGGCGCGGACTACAAGTTGGCAGTGCACCACGAAACCAACCGCGACGAGTCCGACGAGTGCTATTACCTGCCAGCAGCCAACGAGTACTACTGCCCCAAGAACAATGACTACCAGT
>JBAMLY010000016.1:12458-15217 GCA_039794045.1 Candidatus Micrarchaeia archaeon
TTTAAGCGCTACAGTCGACGAATACATGGAAAGACTCTCAAAAATTCTATCGCCGAACCAGACTCGCTTCTTTACCGAGTTGCGCGAAGCATTTAGACAGCAAGTAAACGAAACCAATTACGTAAACGTGACTAACGGCGTCAGCTTTTTGTTGGTGCTGAGCAGAATGGGCGCAGACTACTTGCTGGAAAACTATACTTTCCCCCTAGGAAAGAAGATCACGAGAGAAAAAATACAAAAAGACCGCGACTTCCTGGAACAAGTCATTGCTTTAGCGAATAACACGCAAACGCCGGAACAAGCAGCCGACTTAATGGCACTCTACGTCATAACCTCGTCAGTAATAAACGAAATCAGTCGCGCCTACAACCAAGCCGAACACTTGAATCAACGCTACTTGAACTGCGCGCAGAAGAAGCAAACCAACCCAGAAAAGTACGCGGGCAAGACTTGCCCGCCGTGCGTGCTGAAAGACCGCTGCGAGCTCTCCCCAACACCTTGACTTCCTGATTCTCTTTTCTTTCTTTTTATTTGGTTTTCCAGCGCGAGCACGCGCGCGTCATGCCGCGTTTTACAGATGGCACGCAAAGGCTTTTTATTTGATTTAATCCTTGTTTTTGCGAGATATTTCGCGTTTTCTCGCGAGGTGGCAGCGTTCATGGCAGGAGAAGAAAAAAAAGTTTCGCAAGCAGGAAAAAACAAATCTTTTTACACGAAACTCGAAGACGGCTACTATTCTTTAATGGATTTTTTGCAGCAAAAGTTGAGGCTGCCAGTATACAAGTTTTTCGTTAACCCATTGGAAGACAAAGGCATTCCCTCGTTCCCCGTGTTCGTCTTCCTCGTTCTCGCTGTAGTCGCGTGCGCTGGCTTCCTGTTGTCGGCGAGCGCGCCCCAGAAAGTGCCGTTTGAAGTCAGCGTTTTCAGTGAAGGAAAGCCCATAGACAACGCGCTCGTAACGCTTTCCTGCGCCAATGGCTTCACAGCTCAAGCTTACAGCGAAAACGGCGTCGCCTCCTTCAGTAACGTGCCGCAAACCAAGTGCACTATCACCACCGAGAAAGAAGGCTTCGAAACGCGCGAGCTTTCCTTGACGCCGAGCGCGGACAAGAAGGCCGCGAAAGTCACGCTGCAAGCCGTGCGCGCTCCAGCCAAGGAAGCGCAAGTCGTAGTGCAGGTGGTGGACGAGCAAAGCACGCCCGTGGCGGCGGCGCTCGTGTCATACGAGTTCGCCGACCAAAGCGGTTCTGGAGCAACCGACGAGAACGGCAGGTACGCTTTCACTGCGGCAGCGGGGGCGTCCGTCAAATTATTTGTTTCCAAGCCCGACTACGATTCAGTGGCAGACTCGTTCGTCGCAGCCCAGGATGCCGTCAAGCAAGTCACGCTCAAGAAAACTCGCCCTGTCACTGATGCACGCCTGCTCTCGCGCGGCAACGCCGTGCCATTGCCCAACGACGGAGTCAACTCGAAAGGCACTGGAAGCACGGAATACGGCCGCGTGGCCGTGAAAGTCAGTGCGTCGGACGGCTCCAACGTTTCTTACGCGAAAGTAACGCTTTACGATGACGCCACCAATTCGCTATTAAACTCTGCTAAAGCGTCAAGCGCCAAGCAAGCAGAGTTCCTGGCAGTCGCAGTAGGAAAAAAAGTTTACGTGATAGTGGAAGCCGACGGCTTCGCTCAATTCAAGTCGCAACCCAAAACGGTTGCGCGGGGAAGGACGCAGTTCGACGCCGTCCTGCAACCGCAAATCAAAGGCGATTGCAGCAAGCAGGCCGGTAAGCTGATCTGCACTGGCGGCGGGCACAAAATTGAATGCAACGAAAAGACTGGAGAGTGCACGGACAACGGCAATCCCGCGAACCGCGCGCAAGACGGCTCAGTAATAGTTAACACGATGAACGGCACTGCAGTCTTGCAGACTTTCCTTGAAGTCAGCGTGGCCGACCAAAACAACAAGAGTGTCTCCGCGGCTTCGGTGACGCTCCTCGACAACGACAACGCGCCTCGCTACAACGCCAAAACCAACGCGAAAGGCATCGCCTTGTTCTCGAACATTACAGTGGGCACGCGCTTGACTGTAGCGGCTTTCAAGGAAGGCTTCCTGCCGTTCTGGAGCGAGCAATTCGACGCAGGCGCCATCCTCTACTATAATGCGTCCCTTGCGCGCGCAGACGAAAGCAATTCCGCGACCGTGAAAGTCAAGGCAGTGTCTTACAACGGCACTCCAGTCGCTAAAGCCGCGGTCGCGTTGTTCGTGAACGACCGCTTGTGGGACTTCCAAGGAAGCAAGACGACTGACTCGAACGGCATCGCCTCCTATGCCGGCGTTCCAGTAGGCGCGAATGCTTCAGTCAACGTTTCCACGAGCGACGGCTTCATCGCAAGCAACAAAACCAAGGTAGTGAAGGGCGAGAACCTGCTTGAAGCCATTCTGCTCACGCCCTCGGTAACCGTCGCTTTCAAGGCAGTAGACTTCACCACCAACAAGGAAGTCACCGCTAACCTATCCTTGTACGTGCCGCGCTACGGCGGCGGAATGGATTTCGTCGACAACTGCACTACCGCGCCCTCAAAGCCGTGCGTGAAAGACTTGTACGCGCTCGTGCCCTACAAGATCGTTGCGCAAGCCCCAGACTACGCCGTAATAACTGACTCTTTCGTGGAAGACGACGCCAGCGTAAACCAAACCAGTAAAACCATACAAATGTTCAAGAAGAGCGACAAACTAGTCGAATTCATTGGCTTGTACGACG